>SBEH01000013.1 GCA_009668945.1 Actinomycetota bacterium | reverse complement strand
GTGCCGGTTCGGGTGCGGGTGCGGGTTCGGGCGCGGGCGCCGGTGCCGGTGCGGGCTCGGGTGTGGGCGCCGGTGCCGGTGCGGGCTCGGGTGTGGGCGCGGGCTCGGGTGCCGTGGGCGTCGCGGGGCTCACGAAGGGTATCGCCGCTGCCGAGACCGCATCGTGGTAGACCGTCGCGCCGGTTGTCGCTGAAACGGAGTCCAAGTCGGGTTCGAAGTCTGGTTCCGGCTCGAATGCGGAGACTGCGGCGGGCACCCGAGAGGGGGACACCGACACCGCCGGTACGCCGGCGGCAGAGTGCACCTTCGGGATATCGAAGTCGTGGACCCCGAAGGGGGCTTGTGGGGGAGCAGGGACGGTCGCCGCAGACGGAGCCGGAATCGTCCGGCCAGCGGGAACGGCGAACAGGTCCTCGGCGTGTTCGGCCTGAGGTCCGAGGTACTTGGCTTCGCCGTTGGCGGAGGTCATGACCGACGACGCGCGCGCCCGCCTCACCGCCGAACGATAGCGCGCATAGGCGACGATGAAGTAGATGACCAGGACTACGAGCAGTAGCCCCAGACCCGCCAGAATGTAGTAACGCTCGTCCACCCTCAGCTCATGCTGTCGAGAATCCGGTAGAGCAGCCCCAGGAGCACCGCCTTGACGCTCTCCTTCTCCCTCGCGTCGACGGGGAGCAACGGGATCTCGTCCTCCAGCTCGATGGCGGACCTGACCTGGCGGAGCGTCTTCATGTCGGTCGCCGGAACCTTGTTGGCTGCCACGACGAAAGGCACGTCAGACATGTTCCGGAAGAAGGCGATCATCGTCTTGGCGTCCTCGAACGAGGCCCTGTCTTCGGCATCGACCAGCAGCACGAACCCGAGCATTCCTTCGGAAAGCGTCTCCCACATGAACGAGAACCGTTCCTGACCGGGCGTGCCGAACAAGTAGAGCACGACGTCGTCCGAAATCGTGATGCGACCGAAGTCCATCGCCACAGTCGTCTCACCGGAACCCTCACCGGAGGTGTCCGAGATCTGCCGCTCGGTCGAAAGCACGGTGATCTCGCTGACCGCCTTGATGAAGGTCGTCTTGCCGGCGTTGAAGGGCCCGGTGACCACGACTTTGACAGACTGCATGCCTACCCGTCCTTTGTCCTAGAGGTTCTCGATGCCTTCGATGATCTTCTCGAGGAGGCTCTTGTCGACCATCTGGTCCCGATGCAACACGTGTGCCGCTCCCGCCTCCGGAAGCCTCGTGACGGTGGCCTGGGGACGCGCACGGCCGGATGATCCGCTCGCTCCGCCCGTCAGTGCCGTCAGTTCATCGCCCAGTCCGCCCGAAAGACCCACACCGCTGTCGAACTCGGCCAGGAATGCATCGGTGGAGAGAACCCCGCCGGACGTATCGCCGGCCATGCCGTAGTCCGTGCCGGACGATATGACGCCGGTGGTTTCGCCTGAGTCGAGCGACGCGAGAAGAGAGTCGAGCTCATCGCCGACAGCCCCCGGTTCCGCAGGCGTCTCCACGACCGACGGAGGCGCCTCTGTCACTCCAGCTTCAACCTCGGACATCGGCAGGCGCGTCTCGGTGGGAGGCTCAGGCTGCAGTAGCTCTTCCGGATACTCCCCGAGCCCAAGTGCACGCAAGTCTGTCTCGAAGTCGCCAGTTGCGGCGACCGGTTCTGACTCGGGCTCGCCCTCCGCTACGGGGGGTGCAGGGATACTCTCGATGTCAGACGCCGGGATGGCGCCGAAGCCGATGGCCTCCCCTTCCGCTTCCGCTTGCGCTGCTGCAGCGGCCGCCGCCGCGGCCTCGATCTCGGCAATGGAGAGCTCGACCTCCGGGAGCGGCGCTTCCGGAACAGCAAGCAGCTCCGGCTCCGGCTCAGGCTCAAGCGCCGGCTCAGGCTCGGGAACGAAGTCCAGCCCCAGCACGAACTCCGGCTCCGGCTCGGGCGTCGCCTCGGGCTCCGCGACCTCGGGAGCTTCCTCGGCCGTTTGCGGAGTGAGTACCGACGCCATCATCTGCTCGAAGACGGCCATGTCCTCGGAACTCGGCGCTTCGGCAGCTACGCCGAGGAACTCCGGTTCCTCGACCACTCTCGGTTCTGCCGGCGGCTCGACGATCGCAGGCGGTTCCTCCGCGACCGCCTCCTCCTCCGGCTCGGCAGCCTCGGCTGCGGGCAACTCCTCGGACTGCGCCCGGCGCGCTTCGGCCTGCGCCGCCAGCTGCGCCTCGAGATCGAGCGCCTCGGCGCCCTGCTCGGCTTCCTTGGCGGCGCGTTTCGCGTCGAGTTCGGCCCGCTTGTCCGCGCGTCGGGCACGGTCGGCGCGCAGCTTCTCGATCTCCTCGTCGCTCGGGACCTCGAGCAGACCCGCCGAGAAGAGCCCATACACCACTCGTGCCACCTCGAAGTCCGTGCTGTGCGTCTCGGTCGCGAGCTCACGGACGGACCGCGTGCCGTCGATCAGCAGCAGCAGAGCCCACTCGATGGGCTTGAGCGAGATCTCGAACGTGCCCTCGCCCGGTGCGGTGGCCATCTTGAAGACCATGTCCGTGGACGGGACCTTCTTCTTGATGCGCTGCCATTCCTCGAGCCGGCGGCTGCCCTCCATGACGATGTTCTCGACGGACACCGACAGGCCGATGTCTTCGTGAACCACCTCGGGAAGCACCTCGAAATCGAACTCGCCCTCGTCCCAGCGCATGAGGTCGAAGATGGTGTCCTGTATCTGCTCTTGGACGAACGTCTCCAGCACCTGTTGGGTGATGTAGCCCTCGTTGACCAGGATCTCGCCGAGGCGCCGGCCGCCTTCGGGCTCCGACTCACGCAGCTCGAGGGCGCGGGCAAGTGCGGCGGGCGTGATGCGCTGGGCCGACACGAGCCGCTCGCCCAGTTGCTCCCGCCGCCAGTTCGACTGCGCGAAGAAGACATCCCCGTCGCGGAACCAGATGCTGCCCTCGGATTCGACCCCCTGAATGCGCAGCACACCCGTCTTCCCGCTCAGCTGAACGAGCTGGAAGACGTCGGGGAGGCTGAAGTCCTTGAGGTTGCCGCGCAGTGCCATGGATCCTTGCCGTCACTCCTCGGCGCATCGTGTGTTGCGGACAGTACCCGGGAAGCTAGCCAAGGATCTGGCCGATGCGCTCCGCGGTGGCCTTCATGTCATATAGAACCAGTCCGAGCTTCGCCGCAGGATCCGCCATTGCGGTCAGCACCGCACGGTCCCCGGCTGCGATCAGGAGCACGTAGCCGGTCTCCCCCTCGATGAACACCTGTGAGAGGTGGCCTCTGCCCAGCTCGGCCGCTGCGCGCTCGCCCAGGCCGAGGATCGCGGCAGACATCGCACCGACACGATCGGCCTGCATGCCTTCCGGAAGGGCGGAGGCCATGGTGAATCCGTCGAGACTGACCAGTGCCGCAGCCTGAATGTCTCCGTCGTTGTGCATCAGGTCGTCCAGCGCCTCCGCGAGTTGCTCCTCGCGCGTAGCCTGACGCGTAGTCACCTGCGGGCGAGCGGCAGTAGCAGCCACGGGAGGTACGACAGGCGCCACGTACGCTACCGGCTGCGACGCGGGTGCCGGCTCGGCGGCCGCGGGCACGACGGCAGGCTGCGGCGCCGGCTCGGGCTTGGCGGCACGCTGAGGCACGATGGGTACTACCACCGGAGCGCCGAGAAGATCATCATCCTCGAACGCTTCGTCGTCGGTGTCGCTGATGAAGTAGTCGCCAACACCCTTGTCTACCATGGTCACCTCAGCTCCGTAAGACGCGACACCCCGGGCCTCGATACCGTTCTCATGGCGCACGACAACAGTCCGGCCCGTGGGGCGAACGGTTTCAGTTTCTCACGTCAGGTAGGGTGAAACAACCGTGAAGTCGCAGGTCGGACACGCTAGACGACGACGCGCATGATCTCTTCGATGGAGGTGAGTCCCATACCCACCTTCGCGAAACCGTCATCACGCAGCGTCTTCATCCCCTGCTCGACCGCGATGCGCCCGATTTCATCGCCTGACGCATGGTTCACGCACGCGCGCTCGATCTCCTCGGTCACGGACATCACTTCGTGGACGCCCATCCGGCCCTTGTAGCCGATGTTGTTGCACTTGGTACAACCCACCGCCCGGAACAGCTGCGGAGGATGACCCGGCTCGTACGGGAATCCGATCCGCTGCAACGCTTCCTCGTCCGGCGTGTACTTCTCCCTGCAATCCTTGCACAGCCGCCGTGCCAGACGCTGGGCGAGCACGCAGTTGATGGCCGACGCCGAGAGGAACGGCTCCACTCCCATTTCCGTGAGCCGCGTGAGCGCCGAAGGTGCGTCGTTCGTGTGAAGCGTGGACAACACGAGGTGACCGGTGAGCGCCGCCTCGATGGCGATCGTGGCGGTCTCCTTGTCACGGATCTCGCCGATCATCACGACGTCAGGGTCCTGGCGGAGGATGGAACGAAGTGCGGCCGCAAAGGTCAGGCCGGCCTTCTCGTGCACCTGCACCTGGGAGAGACCCTCGAGCCGGTATTCCACCGGGTCCTCGACGGTTATGAGGTTCACGGTCGGCTTCGTCGTCTTGTTGATCGCCGCGTACAAGGTCGTCGACTTTCCCGATCCCGTGGGGCCAGTGACGAGAAGCGCACCGTAGGGCTTGTCAATCGCGTCCATCACGCGTTCCATGGGCTGCTCGAGGAAGCCGAGGTCTTCGAGCGACATCATGATCGCGTCCTTGCGCAGCAGTCGCATGACCGACATCTCGCCGTGCACGGTCGGCAGCACCGCCACGCGAAAGTCGACCGACTTGCCGTCCAGCACCACACCGAAGCGCCCGTCCTGCGGAATCCGCTTCTCGGCGATGTCCATCGCGCACTGGATCTTGAGCCGGCTCATCAGCTGCCGGTGGATCTTCTTGGGGCTGCGCATGATCTCCTGACACACACCGTCCACGCGGTACCGGACCCGGAGGTCATGTTCTCCGGGTTCGATGTAGATGTCGCCCGCACCCTGACGTATGGCCTCGGTGACGATATGGTTGAGGATCTTGGCCACCGGCGCCTCTGCGTCCTCGCCGGCCGAGACCTCCTCAGCCGTCAGATCCGTCGTTCCCTCGATTCCTCCCATCATGTCCTCGACGTTCTCGGACATGGTGGCGAAGCGCTCGATGGCCTGCAGTAAATCGCTTTCAGGCGCAACCACAGGGCGAATGTCGTAGCCGGTGACGATCCGCAAGTCGTCGATCGCGAAGATGTTCGCAGGGTCAGACAGCGCCACGATCAGCTCGTCGTCCTGGATCTTGATGGGCAGCGCCATGTGGCGGCGCGCGATATCGACCGACACCATCGTGGTCGCCGTCGGGTCTATCTCGATGGCGCCGATGTCGACGAACGGCAGACCCATGCTCTCGGCGATTGCACGGGCGATGGCGCCCTCATCGGCGACCTTCATCTCGACCAGGACCGCGCAAAGGGAACGCCCGGAAGTGTCGGCAAGCGCCGAATCGAGCTGCTCCTGGTTGATCAGTCCCGATTGGACCAGTACGCGGCCGAGCCGCTTTCCCGAAGCGGCCGCGGTCATTCGGCGGCCTCTTGCGCCATCGCAAGCTCGGACATCGCCTTCTCGGCCGCAGCGCGCATGACGTCCCTCGGCGCGCGCAGCGTGGTGCGCTCCGCCCCTCCCCAGATGTCGATAGCCAGCGCGCCTTGGGCCACGAGCATGCCGAGCCCGCCGAGCGCGGTCGCACCAGCTTGCTCGGCCTCGCGAACGAGTGCGGTCGTGCCAGCACGGTAGACCATGTCCAGAACGACCTGCCCCTCGCGCACCCAGTCCGCGGGAATCGGGCTCGGGTCGTCGGGACCCATCCCCACGGGTGTCGCGTTGATGACCAGATCGGCGCCACGCACCGCTTCCGCGGCCCCGGGGTCGAGGGCGTGCACGCCTACCGACATGCCCCGAAGCCGGTCTCTCACTCGCTCGACGAGCGCTTCTGCGCGGTCGGGGTCGCGGTTCACTAGCGCGAGACTGGCGGCCTTCCCGAGGATGAGCGAGGTGACCGCCGCCCCGGCGGCGCCGCCCGAGCCGATGATCGCGACCGACTTGCCGGTCGTATCGAAGCCCGCGTCCTCGGTGAGTGTCTCCAGCAGCCCGCGCCCGTCGGTGTTGTAACCCATCAGCTGACCGTCGACGCAGTGCACGGTGTTCACGGCGCCCGCCATCTGAGCGAGCGTGGCGACTTCGTCGCACAGCTCGGCCACGGCCTGCTTGTGCGGCATCGTGACGTTGAATCCGACAAATGGCAGTCGTCTGGCCGCCTCGACGAACGCGATGAGTGCGCGCTGGTCCGGTACGCCGAATGGCAGACATACCCAGTTGAGTCCCAGCGCCTCGTACGCCGCATTGTGCATGGCCGGTGACAGTGACTGCGCGACGGGCCAGCCGATAACCGCTGTCGGGCGCGTGCGTCCGTTGATCTCCACGTGGGCTGCCTTCCCGGGTCGCTACGCCTTGGCGACTCGCCCCTTCATTATGACCCGCTCTAGCCGTCTCAGTATACGGGTGTGGGGCAGATCGATGGTCGTGAGCGGCACGACCAGCACCGTCACCGCTCCCGCCAGGTTGCCGCCGAGGATGTCTGTGAACAGCTGGTCGCCCACCACGGCACACTCAGAGATCGGGAGGTTGAGCATGTTCGCCGCACGCTTGAGGCCCCACGGCAGGGGCTTCTTCGCCTTTGAGACCACGGGCAGCCCCAGGTCGGCGGCGCGATCGGCGATGTCGCCGTGCCAGTTGTTCGAAACGAGAATCGCCGCGAAGCCCTGTACGGCGAGACTATCGAGCCATGCGCGGATCTCCGGGATCACGACAGGCGAATGGTGGGGAGAGACGGTATTGTCCACGTCGATCAGGAGTGCCCGGATGCCACGCGCGCGCAGCATATCCAACTCGATGCTGCGCACATCGGCGTAGTAGTAGTCGGGTCTGAGCAGCGCGTCCCTCCTCCTGGTAGTCCGACAAGCCGTCCTGACAGTCGTCGTGGCACTCGGGAGCGACCTAGTCTCCGGCTTCGGCGTCTATCCTCTCGATCTCTGCCTGAACGTAGTCGTATAGATCCGTTCTGCCTCCCGCCTTGAAGATCGAGCCGAAGATAGCGTACGAGTTGTACTGCTCCGCGGCGTCGGTCCATACGATGTCATCCGCAAGTCCCGCTTCCGCCACCTCGAGGGCGCCGGGCATGTCGTCGCCGTACAGCATGAGCAGCTGCGCGAGGTTCATCTTCAGCACGCCGGACTTCGGGTTGGCCTCGACCCCTCGTCGGGCCATCAGGATGCCGTCCGAGACCCGCTCGCTCTCCACGAGGATCCACGAGCCCACCGGATACGACATGACGGCATGCGGATCAAGCGCCTGCACCGCAGCGATCGTGCTGAGCATGTACTTCTGGTCGCTGAGCGAGACGGCGGTGTAGTAGCCGTGCATCACTGGATCCAGGCGGTTCCACAGCGCCGCGGCGGCGTAGCTCCGGATGCCCGTCAAATAGGACGATGCCGCGCGCCCGATCGCGCGGTCAGTCTCGGCGCCGGACGCCTCGGGCACGACTGAGTCCCCGAGCGCCTGCCCCGCGAGCGCCAGCGCAACGCAGAGCGCAGCAGCCAGAACCAGCCAGTTCCGCGAGGCCCGCTCCGACACGCCTAGAGATCCCTCCTTGAGAAGACCAGGCTGCCGACGATTAGACAGGCGGCGGACAGGCCGACGAAGACCATGAGCATGCTCAGGACGTAGACCCCCGGCACTCCCGATCCGTGGGCGACTGGGTTCACGACGTTGAACGAATCCAGCGAGATCGTGAATGGCTTGAGCGCCAGCGCTCCCTCACCGCCGAGCAAAGTGCTTCGCGAGTGTCCCGCGAACAGAGCGGCGAGCGAAGCAGTGACCACGACCACCGGGCCGGTACGGGAGGACACGGCGACGGCGAACGCAGAGATTACGCCCATCTCCAGCCAGATCGCCAATGCCCCTTCCCAGAGGCGCCACATCGGGTCCCCGTACGTGATGACCGCAACGACCTGCTCGATCACGGCAAACGCTGCAATCGCGCCGCCTGAGACAAGGAACACGCCCGTCCACGTGCCGACCAGATACTCCCATCGGCTGACGCCCTTGGCCACGACGTTGTACACCGTCCGGCGTTCCACCTCGCCCGGAACGCGGTTCGCCGCAAGCGACAGGCTCACCACCAGCGCGGTCACGAAGGCGAGCGCCAGAGCGACCTCCCGGAAGACCGCACTTTCGACCCCCAGACCGTAGTTCGGCAGAGACGGGATCGCCAGCGCGAGGAATCCGGCGAACACGAGCACGACGTATACGACCTTGCGCTTGATGCTGTCGGTGACGATGCCGATCGCGATGGGCCAGATCCGTCCGATCATCGCTCGTCTGCCTCCCCCGCCGTCTCGGCAAGCATCCGCGCGAAGTAGTCCTCGAGAGAGTCGCGCATCGGCGCTACCGCAAGTGTGCGGCCGCCGGCGTCATCGATGCCGTCAACGGCGGCGCGTACGTCCTTGTCGGCCACCGAGAAGACCCAGAGGCCGCCCGAGACGGCCACACTCCCGGCCAGCGCGGCGACGGGAGGCGGCAAGGTGTCGCCGGGCACTTTCGCGCGGACCGAACTCCGGCCTTCGACGTTCAGCAGGTCGTCAAGATCCCCCTCGACGGCAACTCGGCCGGCGTTGAGGATGCTCACCTGGTCGCATACGGCCTCGACCTCGGACAGCTGATGCGAGGAGAGAAGGACCGTCACGCCCGAATCCCTGAGTTCCAGCATGAGGTTTCGAACGTCGCGCTGCCCCACCGGGTCCAGACCGGAGGCAGGTTCGTCGAGGATCACGACCTCTGGTTCGTTGATCAGCGCCTGTGCGATCCCGAGCCTCTGGAGCATGCCCCGGGAGAACGTCAAGAGCGTCGTCTTGTCGCGTCCGGCCAGTCCCACGCGCTCCAGAAGCGCGGATGTCCGAGAACCGATCTCGCCGCGGGGCACTCCGGCAAGCTGCGCGTACAGCTTGAGCGCATGCGCCGCCGTGAGATGCTGCGGGAAGTACGGCTGCTCGGGCATGAAGCCGACTCTGCGACGTCCGGCGGGGCGGGTCGAATCCTCTCCGAGGATCCGGAACGTACCAGCCGTGGGGCGAACCAGACCCAGCAGCATCTTCAGCGTCGTCGTCTTGCCCGCGCCGTTGGGACCGAGCAGACCGTGGATCGCACCTCTGTCGACCGAGATACTCACATCACTCACTGCATCGCGGTGCACGGCGCCCACCACCGGCCGATACGTCTTGCGAGCGTTCGCGATGAGAACCGCGGCTTCTGCGTAGTCGTCCATTGCCTCCCTGCTAGGGAGTCACCTCTCTCGACTTCTCCTTCGCCACGAGGAACTCCTCGAGCGTGACACAGAATGTGTGTGACCCGTCCTCGCCGGTGAGGACGTAGTACATGTACGGCGTCTCTGCGGGCGTTGCCGCGGCCTGCAACGAAGCCAGACCCGGGCTTGCGATCGGCCCCGGCGGCAGACCGGGGTACTTGTAGGTGTTGTACGGGCTCTCGATCTTGAGGTCGCTGTTGAGCAGCCTCGGGCGGTTCTTCTTGATGACGTACTCGATCGTCGCATCGATCTCCAGATTCATCCCCACTGCCAACCGGTTGTAGATGACGGAGCTCATCAACGGGCGTTCTTCAGCGATCTTGGCCTCACGCTCGATCATGGACGCCAGTGTGACCACCTGATGAAGCGACAGCCCTCGTGACTCGGCTACCGACAGGTTCACGACAGCGATCTCGGCATCGAACTGGTCGAGCATCATCTCGATCACTTCGGCGGCGGATGCCCCTCTCACGACACGGTACGTCTTGGGGAACAGATACCCCTCGAGCGAACCGTTGTAGACGCCCGCGAGATACGGGTGACCGGGAGCGAACTCGGCGGCCCGGCCGAGTGCGAGCGCCGTGAACTCGGATGCGGGAATCCCCACGGACTCCTCCACGCGCGCGGCGATCTGTTCGGCGGTCAGGCCCTCGGGAATCGTCACCGTGACGTAGTCGAGGGGCGGTCCCTCGAGCAGCTGCGCGAGCGCCTCTGCGTACGACATGCCTGTCGTGAGGTCGTACACGCCGGGCTTGAGCTCGCCGTCCACACCCTGGATTCGGGCGCGAACGCGAAACATCGCGGAGTTGTCGACCACCCCGGCCGTGGCGAGCGCCTCGCCGATCTCGGCCGTGCCCGCGCCCTCCGGGATATCCACCTGTACCGGCTGACCGGCCGGGAGGTCTGTCTCGGGGATGATGAACAGCTGCCACGCGGCGAACACGGGAATGGCCACCAGCGTTAGGGCGAGGACGAGTACCGCCACGCTCAACAGTGCGCGTCGACGAGACCGGGAATCCGGCCGTCTCACGCCCCTGGACGGGCTCGATCCTTCCGGAATGCGCTTCATCGCACGCCCGGCTTTCGCCTCGCGTCTAGCCACGCCTGAAGCACGATGGCCGCGGCAACCTTGTCGAGCGAGCCGCGCTGCTCCTTCTCGCTCAGGCCGGCGGCCCGCATCGTGCGACGGGCCTCGGCGCTCGAGTTCCGCTCATCCTGGAACTCCAGCGGCACTCCGAGGGCCCTCGCATACCGTGCAGCCGCGGCACGTGTCTCGGCTGCCTGTGTTCCTTCCGCGCCAGCCAGCGTGAGGGGAAGACCGACGACCAGCACGTCGGCGTCGTAGTCCCCGGCGAGGCGCGCCAGCGGCGCGAGGTCCCGCTCGAGCGACCGCGCGTCGAGCACCGCCACGGGCGACGCGACGGCGCCCGCCGGGTCCGAGACGGCGACGCCGACTCGTACGGAGCCGATGTCGAGGCCGAGCGCGCGCATGGCCGCTAGCCAGCTCCAAGCGTGGAGCGGGCCTCGGCCAGTGCCGCATCGATGCCGACGGCGTCCTTGCCGCCCGCTTGCGCCATCTCGGGCCTGCCTCCACCGCCCCCGCCGATATGCGGGGAGATCGACCTGATGACCGCGGTGGCATCGAATCCTGCATCGACCGCGGCCTTCGTGCCGGCTGCGAGCAACAGTGGCGCCCCGGACTCGGGGTCGACGGAGCCGAGCACGACGGCGCCTTGGTCACCGAGCTTGTCCCGGAGCGCATCCCACACACCTCTGAGCCCGGCCGCGGTGGAGTCCGGAACGCGCGCGACCACAGCCCGATACCCGACGTCTAGTGCGCCGTCCAGCAGCAGCAGCGGGTCGAAGCTGGACGCCGCGCCCTTGGCCCGCTGCCCGGTCCCCTCGAGTTCCTTGAGACGCCGTACCAGCGTGTTCGCCCGGTCGGCCACATCGAACTTGCCCACGCGCATGGCCGAAGACGCCTCGACCAGCTCGGCCTCCACGCGTTCCAGGTACGACAGCGCATCGAAGCTCGTGACCGCCTCGATCCTGCGCAGGTTCGCGCCGACGCTGCCCTCGGAGACGATCTTGATGAGCCCTATCTCGCTCGATCGCGCCACATGCGTGCCTCCGCAAAGCTCCTTGCTGAAGTTGCCGACCTCGAGCACCCGCACGATCTCTCCGTACTTCTCGCCGAACAGCGCCGTCACGCCCATCTCGCGCGCGGTCGCAAGCGACGTCTCGTAGTTGCGCACCGGGTGGTTCTCCATGACCTTGTGGTTCGCCATCTCCTCGATGCGCCGAAGCTGCTCGGCAGAGACCGCCTCGAAGTGCGTGAAGTCGAAGCGGAGCCGGTCCGGGGCCACGAGCGAGCCGGACTGTCGTACGTGATCGCCGAGTATCCGGCGGAGCGCCCAGTGCAGGATGTGCGTCGCGGTATGGTTCCGGCGGATGCGTTCGCGACGCATGACATCGATCGAGGCCGTGACCGTATCACCCACGGCGAGCGAGCCTGACTCCAGAGAGCCCGAGTGAGCTGCGAGTCCCGGCACGGGAAAACGCGTGTCGCGGACGCTGAAGACCGCATCGGAGGTGCGGATCGTGCCGGTGTCGCCTACCTGGCCGCCCTGCTCAGCGTAGAACGGCGTGGCTGCGAGCACTACATCGGCAGCGGTCCCCGCCTCCAGACGCTCGACGCGCAATCCCCCGACGACGATGCCGACCACGCGGGTCTCCGTCTCGTCATCGCGGTACCCGACGAACTCCGTGGCGCCCACCGCGCGAGCAATCTCATCGAACGCGCTCCCGAAGGACCACGACTCGTCCTTGACTGACGCGCGTCCCCGCTCGCGCTGAGCCTCCATGGCCCTGTCAAACGCATCCGAGTCGACCTCGAGCCCCGCCTCTGAAGCGATCTCCGAGGTGAGTTCGTATGGGAAGCCGTACGTGTCGTGCAAGGTGAACGCCTCGGTCCCGTCCAGGACAGACGCACCGGCGGTCTTCGCGCGCTCGATGGCAGTGGCAAGGTACGCAAGGCCCTGCCGCAGCGTGGCGCCGAAGCGTTCTTCCTCGGCGGCAACGATTCCGCGGATCAGATCCGCGTGCTCGACGATCTCCGGATACGGCTCGCCCCAGATCTCGATCACCTTCTCGGCGAGGGACACCATGAACGCATCCTCCACGCCGAGCAGCCGCCCGTGACGGATCGCGCGGCGCAACAGGCGCCGGAGTACGTAACCACGGCCCTCGTTCGACGGCAGCACGCCGTCGGCGATGAGGAATGTCACCGCACGTGAATGGTCGGCGAGGATCCGCAGCGAGACATCGCTCTTCTCCCCCGCGCCGAGACTGACCCCGGACAGCTCCTCGGAAAGGCCGACAAGCGCGCGGAGGTCGTCAGTCTCGAAGTTGCTGTGCACGCCCTGCATGATCGCCGCAACGCGCTCGAGTCCCATGCCGGTGTCGATGTTCTTCTTGGGCAGCGGCTCGAGCGTACCGTCGTCCTTGCGGTCGAACTGCATGAACACGAGGTTCCAGTACTCGAGGAAGCGGTCGCAATCGCAGCCCGGCGCGCAGTCGTCCTTGCCGCAACCGACCTCTGCACCCTGGTCGTAGTAGAGTTCCGAACACGGTCCGCACGGACCCGTGGGACCCGCGGACCAGAAGTTGTCCTTGGCGCCTAGGCGCACGATCCGCTCAGCCGGCACGCCGACCTCGTCGCGCCACACGGCGATCGCCTCGTCATCGTCCTCATACACCGAGAACCACAGGCGGTCGGGGTCCATGCCGAGCACGCTCGTCGAGTACTCGTAGGCCCACGCGCACGCTTCGCTCTTGAAGTAGTCGCCGAAGCTGAAGTTGCCGAGCATCTCGAAGAAGCTGTGGTGGCGCCCCGTCGTACCGATGATGTCGATGTCGGTCGTCCGCGCGCACTTCTGGCATGTAGCCGCACGCGTCACTCCGATGTCCCGCAGTCCCAGGAAGACCGGCTTGAACTGCACCATGCCGGCCGATGTGAGCAACAGCGAGGGATCGTCTGGCACAAGCGAGCTGGAGGGCAGCCGCTTGGCGCCCTTGCTCTCGAAGAACGACAGGTAGCTCTCTCGGATGTCGGCGGACTTCACTTCCGTGCGTTCTCCTCGGAATCGTCGTTCACCACGGTAACCTGTGCTGTCGCGTCTCGGCGAGGCTCACCTTCGAGGTCGGTCGCATCTTCGCACTGGGCGCCGGTACTCGCCCGGAACAGTGCGCCACCCTCGGTGGCAAGCTTCGAATCCGTGTACTTCTCGAAGTAGTAGACGAACAGGCCCTTGCCGACGGCCGCGACCGGGATGGCCAGGACCAGTCCGGTGAACCCGAACACGCTGCCGCCGACGAGCAGCGAGAATATCACCAGCAGCGGGTGCAGGTCGACCTGGTCGGACATCACTCGCGGTTGGACGAAGATCTCGGTGATCTGCTGCGCACCGACGCAGACCAGGACCGCACCGAGGATGTGCAGCGGGCTCACGAACGCGGCTGCGATGCCCGCGATGACCGTGGTGAGAGCGGGCCCCACCCACGGGATGATGTTCAGCAACGCGGCGAGCAGGCCGATCACTAGCGAGTACGGCACGCCGAGGATAGTGAGCCCGATTGCGACGATCGCGCCCGTCGACAGTGAGAGCAGCCCCTGTCCCTTCACGTAACCGTTGAGGATGCGGGACACCTTCTCCATGACGACCCGCATCTCTTCCTCGCGATGCGGCCCGGCCAGCAGCAGCGCCTCCCTGTTCATCGTGGGCAGGTCCTTCAGCGTCCAGAACGCCACCACGAGCGACATGACGCCGTATCCGAGCAGGGTGATCGCAGAGCCGCCCGCACTGAACACCTTGCTCGCCAGCGCCTTCGACCATGTGGCCGACTGCTTCGTGATGGTGTCCTGGAGGTTCGCCAGCGCGTCCTCGACCCAGGGCGGCACCACCAGCGCCTGGTACTTGTCCTGCATCTGCAGCAGGAGGGTGCTCGCCTTGTCGTAGTAGCCCGGGAACGCGAGCACGAACTGCCTCACTTGGTCGACCAGCACTGGAACCAGGAAGCCCAGTGCGATGCCCATCACCGCAAGCCCGACCAGGTAGCACAGCCCGACCGCCAGCCCGCGCTTCACGCCGCGCCGCTCGAGCGCGGCAACCGGCGAGCGAAGCAACAGCACGACGACGACCGCGAGGAGGAAGGGTGCCAGCGCGGCGGAGACCTTCCCCAGCACCCAGCCGGCACCCGCTACAATCAGACACATCCCCACCATGGACCACGTGACTATGAGCACCCTCAGCCATCGGTCCTTCGGCTCGTGTCGCACCAGGGTGGACATCTAGGCCTCCTCGATCGCGATGTGTTCGCGAAGCGCCCTCAAGGTCTTGCGTAGCAGCCGCGATACCTGCATCTGCGAGATGCCGAGAGCCGCCGCGATTTCAGTCTGTGTCAGGCCCTGGAAGAACCGCAGGTAGAGTACGTGCTGCTCCTGCGGCGCCAGGAACTTGAGTGCATCGGCCAGCGTGGTTCTGTCGTCGACCAGCGTCATCAGCTGATCGTCCTCGCCGATGTACTCGAGGATCGAGAACGAGTCGCTGCCGTCAACGTTGCGGTCGCTTTCGAGCGAGACGAAGTTGTACGCCTCGCTCGTCTCAAGAGCGGCAAGGACGTCTTCTGCTGTCACGCCCAGATACGCCGCGATCTCGATGATGCTCGGCGAGCGCTGGAGTTCCTGGGTGAGCGCGTCGATCGCCTGGTTCACGCGGAAGGAGAGCTCCTGAAGCCGGCGCGGGACCTTGATCGCCCAGCCCTTGTCGCGGAAGTAGCGCTTGAGCTCGCCGACGATCGTCGGCGTGGCGTAGGTCGTGAACTCCACCTCGCGGTCGGTGTCGAAGCGGTCGATGGCCTTGATGAGGCCGATAGTCCCGACCTGGATGAGGTCGTCGATCGGCTCACCGCGGTTGCGGAAGCGGCTGGCGAGGTACTTCACGAGGTTCAGGTACATCGTGATGAGCTCGTCGCGAGACTGCTCGTCCCCGTGGGCCCGATAGTGCAGGAACAGCTCGCGCGTGCGAGCCTTGTCCCAGACCAGCCGTCGCTCCTGGCGTTTGGCGGTCCTAGGCACCGGCTACCTCTGTCGTGGCACGGCGACAGAAGCGCATGTTGCAGGCGCCTGCTTCGTGCGTGATGTCGAATTCGTCGCACACGGACCGCAGGATGAACTCGGCATAGCTCTCGGACGCCGAGTGTCCTTTCTCGGGCACGCAACAGGCCGGGAGCGGACCGACCTCCACGACAAGCGAGCCGTCCTCGATCTCGAATGCGAACGTGACGGCCTCCTGCCCGCCAGCGCACTCGCATGCGTAGACGAAGGCCTCCTCGGCGGCCATACGCACGTCGTCCACCTCGTCGTACGACATGCCGATCCGTGCGGCGAGCTCCGCCGCCGTCATCCGCACTGTCCGCGCGTATTCTCCCCGTGCCGGGACGGTGAGCGTGACACGGTCCTTACCCATGGGTCCTCCTCGAGCGTGACACCGGCAGTGCCAGGGGCGTCATTTCTTGCCGAATGCGCGGATGAGCCGAGCGGCACCCCTTGCCGCCGAGTTCACCGGAGAGCGCAGGAATTCGCTCGCGGTGGATACCGCGTCGCCGACACCTTCGGCCTGCGTGACTATGGCATCGAGCCGAAGCAGCTCGGCGTTGAACGCATCGACCGTGATGTCGGCCTTGTCGAGCAGCGGTACCAGTCGGCTTCTGATGTCCTCGACCGCACTCAGCAGGTTGCGGAGCGCCTTCACGAGCGCGTACACGGCATACAGTGCGACCAGCACGAGGACGATCGTCACGACCGTCAGCGTGATGCCGAGAGCACCCTGAACGTCCACCGCACGTCCCCTCGCGATCGCGACCTTCGAACTACCCGCTCAGTGTAGCAAAGGCCGTGCTCACGACGTATCGGACTCCGAGCTGTCAGGTCCTGGCTCGAAGGCGGCCGACTTGCCTTTCGGCCGGTAGTAGCGGCGCCCGGCAAGACCGTCGGGAAGGTACTGCTCCTCCACCCGGGCGTCCGGGAAGTCGTGCGGGTACTTGTACGGCGGGTACGCGTCGGCTCCGGGGCGATGGCGATCACGCAGATGATCGGGCACCAGCGTCGCGTCACCCTCGCGGACGTCCCTCAGCGCCTCGTCGATCGCCAGGTACGCGGCGTTGGACTTCGGAGCAAGGGAGAGGTAGATGGCGGCATGGGCGAGGTTGATGCGCGCCTCGGGCCAGCCGACAGACTCGGCGGCCTTGAACGCCGCATGCGCGATGAGGAACGCCTGAGGGTCGGCCATCCCGATGTCCTCGGAGGCGAAGACCAGCATCCTCCGGGCGATGAACTTCGGGTCCTCGCCTCCATGCACCATTCGCGCAAGCCAGTAGACCGCCGCATCAGGATCGCTGCCCCGCATCGACTTGATGAACGCCGAGATGACGTCGTAGTGCACATCCCCGGTCTTGTCGTACGGAAGCGCGCGGACTGCGGTCGCGCGCGCCACGTGGTCGGGCGAGATCGTGCTGGCGCCCTCGGCCTCGGCGAGCTGAAAAGCGAGTTCAAGTGTCGTGAGTGCGATGCGCGCGTCGCCTCCCGCCAGCGTCGCGATGGCGTCCAGCGCGTCCGCCTCGAGTGCTGCCGCGTCTCCGAGTCCCCGCTTCGGATCCGCCAGCGCACGCAGCACGATCGTGCGGATGTCATCGTCTGCGAGGGGCACGAACTCGACGATGCGCGAGCGGCTGATCAGGGGCGCATTGACCTCGAAGAACGGGTTCTCGGTCGTCGCACCGATCAGCACTATTAGGCGGTCCTCTACGGCATGCAGGAGCGCGTCCTGTTGCGACTTGTTGAACCGGTGGATCTCATCGATGAAGAGTACCGTCCTGCGACCCGTCATCTTCAGGCGCTCGCGCGCCTGCTCGATGACGGTTCGCACGTCCTTCACCCCGGCGCTCACAGCCGACAGCTCCGTGACGTGCGACTGCGTCATTCCGGCGATGATACGCGCGAGGCTCGTCTTGCCCGTCCCGGCAGGCCCGTACAGGATGAGTGACGTGAGAGCGTCGATCTCGATCGCGGTCCGCAGCACCGTCCCGGGTCCCAGTGCCTGTGCCTGGCCGACGAACTCATCGAGCGTACGCGGCCGCATGCGAGCAGCAAGCGGCGCCTCGGCTTCGAGGCGCCGCTCCGCTGATTCGTCGAAGAGATCGCGCACGGCTACCGCGAGGCGCGCTCCACCTCGCGCTGGATGACCGCCTTCTCCACGTAGCCCTTGCAGCGCCAGGTTATGAAGCCATCACGGTCCACCACGATGATGTACGGCGTGCTAGGAACGCCGAGCTCGGAGGCATACTGCACGGCGGCCAGCGTGGCGGGATCCGTGGCAGCACCACCGACACTGAAGGTGAGGTAGTCGACCAGCCCGCGATAGTCGTTCGCCACAGCGTCCACGCCTTGCCGGAGTGTCGGCGTGACCTGCTGCGCGTCATCGTAGAACAGGATCAGCATCGGGCGATTCGCATCTAGCTTCTCCTGGAATACCGCGGGCGTCTCGGTGGTGGTGAATGACGGGAAGGCCGCGGGCGCGATGTCTGTGTCGTTGGCCGACTTGTCAGGCGTCGGCGGGACTTCCTCTGCGACCGGCGCTGCAGCGGCAGCGGTGTCTGTTGCGGCGGCGTCCGTGGCCGCCTCTTCTTCCTTCTTGCCACCGCAGCCGACCAAGGTCAGCGCGAGCGCTGCTACAACGAGTGCTACGACGACTTTGCGCATCTGTATCCTCCAGTGGCTACCGGGGACAACGAACCCCGCCCTGCGTGGTCGGCCGGGTGAACCTGCCTGAGCAGGTGGGTGCCCGCACCGCGAGTTGCGCGCTTCCCCGAAGGGCTACCGTTCCCTCGCGAAATGTAAGGCTCCCGAAAACGAAGCGTTGGCTCAACCACTGACACCGATGCCACGCAAGGCAAGGCACCATTATCGTAGCACCATGCCGACCTGCACGCACTGTGCGGCGCAGGAGACGGCGGTGCTACTGCGTCTGCGACCGCGCCTCTCCGATCGCCTCCCGGAGCCTCTCGATCCGCTCGTCGTCGGGGTTCGTCTCTTCGAGCGTGTCGACCACAGCCGATGCCCCGTCGGGATCGCCAGTGCCGATCAGAGCGAATGCGTACATCACCATCGGATCGGCGTACTTCGGATCCGTGTTCCAATCGTCCTTGAGAAGCGTCACCGCGTCCTCCGGACTCCCCAGCCGAAGACACGCCACGGCACCGTACGTACGCGCCTCAAGGCCGCTTGGATAGACGTCGATACCACGCACGGCCGCATCAAGCGCGACCCGCGCACCACGATCCTCCAGGTCCGTCAGGTCGAGCATTGTGCTCGCGTAGCCGACGTAGGCCTGGTACTCGGCCGGAGAGAACCGCGCCAGGTCCTCGTACGCGACGACGACGGCCTCTGCCGCGTCGAGCAGACCTTCCGCCGACGCATGGCGCGCAGCCTCCCCGAGCAGACCGGCCCGCAGCGCCCGGTAGCGGTACGTCCACGGCGAGCGCGCAATAGCCGACTCAGCGGCGCTCACCGCCTCGTCGCCTTCAGAGTTCAGTGCCCGCATGAAGGCGTGGTCTGCAACCATGCTGAGCGAGCTCGTGAGCACGAGAGCCGCCGCGATCGCGGCCAGTCCGCCGCCGATCCAGCGGACCCAACCGGCGTCGAGTTCCTTCTCCGCGCCGGCTGCAAGCCCGAGAAGGATCCCGGTGCCCAGCGCCAGCAGCAGGTTCGTGGTGATGGATGACGGCCCGAAGCACAGATACACGAGGTGCCCGATCACAGCCGCAAACCACGCGCCCTCCACGGTGCTTGCACGCTTCGAGTCCCGGTCGAACAGGACCGACCCGCTTCCGGAGAACACGCTGGCAGCGAAGGCGAGCGCGACGAGCAAGGCGGGGACGCCGAGCGTGACCGCCACCATGATCGGCAGGCTGTGCGCATCATCGGCCACCGTGCGGTACCCTCCGAGCACCTCGTGGTCCGTCCCACGCGCCATGTAGTACCCAAAGCGGAAAGAGTCGGGACCGTTGCCAAGAAGCGGACGCTCGGCCGCGGCGCGGATCCCGGTGGCCCACAGCGCCATTCGGCCCGAACCCGCATCGCTCTCCCCCGAGAACATGTCTGCGACACGCTGCTGGATGCTGTCACCCGCCCACACGCCCGCCCCCGCGAGCACGACTATCGCGACAGCCAGCGCGACAAGATCCTCGTGCCGGAACTTGACGCGACGCCGTACCAGGAACACCACTCCCACGACGCCTGCCGCTAGAACGCCCAGCCAGGCACCCCGCACCTGGGTGAGCAGCACCGAGACGGAGACCACACCGAACGCCGCCCACCACGCGAGCCGCAGCCGGATACGCTCTTCGCTCATCGCCAGGCCGAAGGCAAGCGCCACAGGGAAGACGAGGTATCCGCCGTAGTTGTCCGGGTTGCCGAGCGTCGAGAATCCGCGGGCGATCGCCCACTCGGGCGCCCCCCAGTCTCCGAAGCCCAGCCCGAACACCTGCAGCAGACCGTAGATGGCAACGGGGATGCTGCCGATGACGACGGCCGACGCCAACGCCCGTGCACCCCAGCCGTCCCCCCTGAGCTGCACCGCAAGGAAGAGCAGCGATGCCAGCACCACGATCATGATCAGGCCCTGCCGGTAGTCGTAGCTCCCGAAGAAGGCACTCGGTCGGTTCACAGAGAAGGCCGCCGAGACCGTCGCCAGACCCAGAATCGCGACCAGAAGCCACATCGCCCTCGGCCAGACGATGGCACGACCGTCGGCCCGTGCGGCCCGAGACCACATGACGACGGCCGCAAGCGCACAGACCCCCACTACGACGGACTTGACGAGCCGCAGAGTGTCGTACGTGAGCGGAATCTCGGCGCCGAGCAGCGTCGTGTTCGTCGTCGCAATCGGAACCAACAGCGGCAACAACAGCAGCGGAATCCACAGCACGCGGCTTTCGGGTCGGCCCTCCGAGTTGCTCGCCAAGCCCTCGCCCCCATCGTCGTGTCCCGGGCCCCGCAGGGCGCAGTCACCTAGTCCTGCTTCAGGTGCACTTCCTTGAGCTGCCGCGCGGTGACGCTGTCCGGCGCGCCGGTGAGCGGATCGGCACCGGACGACGTCTTCGGGAACGCGATCACGTCACGGATCGATGCCGAGCCGGAGAGCAGCATTACGAGCCGGTCGAGACCGAGCGCGATGCCGCAGTGCGGCGGTGCTCCGAACGAGAGTGCTTCGAGCAGGAAGCCGAACTGCGTGCGCGCCTCTTCCTCCGAGTGGCCGAGACGCTTCAGGACGCGCATCTGCAGGTCGGCGTTGTGGATGCGCAGCGTACCTCCGCCGATCTCGTAGCCGTTCATCACCAGGTCGTAGCTGTACGAGCCCACCGCGAGCGGCTCAGTCTCGATCTTGTCGACGTCCTCGGCCTTCGGCATGGTGAACGGGTGGTGGTTGGCGGCGAAGCGGTCTTCCTCGGCGTCGTACTTGAACATCGGGAAGTCCACGACCCACAGCGCGTCGTAGCCCTCCCGCGGGAGCTCGAGTTCAGCGGCCATGTGCAAGCGGAGCACGCCGAGGACCTCGTTCGCGAGGTCATGTTCGTCGGCGATCATGAGTGCGAGATCGCCGGGCTCGATGGCGAGGGTCCGCTTCAGGCCGGCCACCTCCTCCTCGGAGAGGAACTTGGCCACGGGCGAACGGACCTCACCATCAGTGGGAAACGCGATCCACGCGAGGCCCTTCGCGCCAGCGTCGAGGGCGACCTGGTTGAGCGCGTCGATGCGGCTCCGGCTCCAGTCGCCAGCGCCTTTGGCGTTGATGCCCTTGACCGCGCCGTCGGCGGCGAGCGCGCTGGCGAAGACCTTGAATTCGCTCACGGCGAACGTCTCGCGCAGTCAATGCAGCTCCATGCCGAGGCGCGTGTCCGGCCGGTCGGAGCCGAAGCGGTCCATCGCCTCGGCGTAGGTTATACGGCGAAGCGGCACCGGCAGGTCGACATCCGCCTCCTTCATGACCTCGCGCATGACGTCTTCCATCATGGTGAGGATGTCGTCTTCGGTGGCGAACGACATCTCGATGTCCACCTGCGTGAACTCGGGCTGGCGGTCGGCTCGGAGGTCCTCGTCACGGAAGCAGCGTGCAATCTGGTAGTAGCGCTCGATGCCGGCGACCATGAAGAGCTGCTTGAACAGCTGCGGCGACTGTGGGAGTGCGTAGAACTTGCCCGGGTTCATACGGCTCGGCACGATGAAGTCGCGTGCGCCCTCCGGCGTGGACTTGCCGAGGATCGGCGTCTCCACCTCCATGAAGCCGCGGCTCTCGAGCGAGCGGCGGAAGCGCTGTACCACGCGGTCGCGCAGCACGAGCGCGCCGAAGACCTCGGGGCGGCGGATGTCGATGTAGCGGTAGCGCATGCGGGTCACTTCGTCGGTGTCGATGCCCGCCTCGACCTCGAACGGCGGCGTCTCGCTGCGGTTCAGCACCTCCGCCGAGGAGATCACGACCTCGACCTCGCCGGTCGCCATGTTCGGGTTCTCAGTCCCCTCCGGGCGGCGGCGCACGGTGCCCGAGAGCTTCACGACCCACTCGGGACGCACCGTCTCGGCGAGCGCGAACGCAGCCCCTGAAGCCTCGGGGTCGAACGTGCACTGCACGATCCCGGTTCGGTCGCGCAGATCGACGAAGATCAGGCCGCCGTGGTCCCGGCGCTTGGCCACCCAGCCGGCGAGCGTTACATCCGCGCCGACGTCGGCGGCCGAAAGCGAGCCGGCTGTGTGCGAGCGGATCGAGTAGCGTGCGTCGAACATGCGGTGCGTCTCCTCCTACCCGAGTGCGGCGGCGAGAGCGGCCTCGACAGCGGCCGGAGCCGACGCGAGCGCCACGCGAGTCTCTTCCTTGGTGCCCATGTTGCGGAGCGTGATCTCCCCCGCTGCGAGTTCGTCGGGCCCGAGCACAGCGACGAATCGCGCGCCGAGCCGGTCGGCCTGCTTCATCTGCGACTTCAGGCTGCGCGCCTGATGGTCGAGCTCGGCCGCGACGCCGGAATCCCGCAGACACTGCGCGAGTGCGAACGCCGCGTCGCGCACGCTGTCGTCCACCGCCGCGACGTACACCTCCGCGCGCGCCGGCGACGGCACCTCGACGCCCGCGGCCTGCATCGCGAGCAGGGTGCGTTCGAAGCCGAGCGCGAAGCCGAGTCCCGGGGTCGGCGGGCCGCCATACTCCTCCATGAGGCGGTCGTAGCGCCCGCCCCCGCCGATCGCGTTCTGCGAGCCGAGGCCGGCGTCGACCTGGATCTCGAAGACGGTGCGCGTGTAGTAGTCGAGTCCGCGCACGAGTTTGGGCTCCTCGGTGTACGGGATGCCGAGATCGTCCACCAGCGCCTTTACCGCGGCGTAGTGCGCCGAGCATGCGTTGCAGAGCTCATCGCGCAGGAGTGGCGCCTGGGACATCATCTTGACGCACGCCGACTTCTTGCAGTCGAATGCGCGCAGCGGGTTGGTGTCCGCGCGACGGTTGCACTCCTCGCAGAGTTCAGCGCCGTGCGAGCGGATGAAGGCGGCTACCTTCTCGCGGTACCGTGGGCGGCACGCCTCGTCGCCCATGGAGTTCAGCAGCAGGCGCATGCTCGCCGCCGGGATGCCAAGGGCCTCGAAGTACCGCCATAGGATCGCGATCACTTCAGCGTCTGCCGAAGGCTCGGCGGCGCCGAGGATCTCGATGCCGATCTGCCAGAACTGCCGCATGCGCCCCTTCTGCGGACGCTCGTAGCGGAACATCGGGCCGGAGTAGTAGAGCTTGGCCTGCGCGCCGTTCGCGGTGAGGTTCTTCTCGAGCGCCGAGCGAACCACGCCCGCGGTTCCCTCAGGACGCAGTGTGATCGAGCGGCCGCCCTTGTCCTCGAAGGTGTACATCTCCTTGGACACGATGTCTGTGGCCTCGCCGATGCCACGCGTGAAGACCTCGGTGTGCTCGAAGAGCGGCGTGTAGGCCGGCTCGTAGCCGTACCGCGCGAAGAGGTCCTGCGCCACGCGCTGCATGTGCTCCCAGGCGCGAGCCACGTCGGGAAGCATGTCGGCGGTACCCTTGGGCGCCTGTGCGTTCACGCGATGGGGGCCTTTCGGCGGTGGTTATCAGCGGCGTTCAGAGTGTAGCCGAAGCGAGGGTGAGCGGCTACGCAAGAAGCGCCTCGAGATCGAAGCCGGGAGCGAACGGATCGGCGAACCGCACGCCGTCAGCCACGAGGCCGTCAGGGAAGTCCTCTGAGAGCACGACCGAGGCGCCCCACTCGCGCGCCGAGGCCCAGACCTGGGCGTCGTAGAAGGAGAAGCCGAAGCGGGCGCAGCCGTCGATGGCGAGGCGGACTGTGGAGGGCATGACGGGGACTACGGTTGCGCTGTTCTCAAGCTTCGCGATGAATCGGTCGACTTTGAGCGGATCTCGCCACAGGCGCAGTGCAGTGCTGGCTGACTCCGAGACAACCTGAGAGGAAACGAAGGTACCCGGACGTGCCGTCAGGGTGCGCCACAAGCCCATGGCCTGGCGCTGCTTCCAGGGGTCGCGATCATCCTCGACATACACCACCACATTCGTGTCGGCGAGAACGTCCATCATTTCGACTTGGGCATCCCGCGGGGAGGCTCGTAGTGCGCAGCGCGGCCGGGCCAGGCGGGGCCGATGATCCCGTTCGCCTCCGCAACGCCGGCCATACTCTCCGCGATCGCGATCATGTCCTCCGCTGCCTTCATGCGCCGAGCGCGGGCGGCCTCGGAGTCGTACAGCAGCTCGATCGCATCGCGAATGAGCTGACTCTCCGTGCGACCCGTCTGCGCAACCTGCTGCTTGAGCATCAGGTCATGCTCGGCATCTATGTACACCTGTTTGCGCACCATGCGAGCCATGATGAGCCACCGTCCTTGCCGGGAGCGAAACCCGAGTGTAGCCGAGTGTGAATGCGACGCGATGTATAGTATACATCGCGTTTCGACGACACAGGCATGCGGCCCAACGCGCCCCCCGCTGCGCCTAGTACCCGGTCATGTATGCGCCGTGGATGGAGTTGTAGACGATCGCCACGCCCACGACGGCGAAGAGGTTGATGGGCAGTCCGGCGACGGCCGCCCATGCGAACTTGTCGCCCTTCCAGACCATCGTGAGACGCAGGTGCAGAATCACCGCGTAGCACAGCCAGGAGATGAGTGACCACGTTTCGATCGGGTCCCAGCCCCAGTAGCGTCCCCATGCTTCGTTCGCCCACACTGCCCCGGCGGCGATCATGATGCCGAGGAATATGAAGCCGGCCGCGATGAACTTGAACGTCAGGTCGTCGACGACATCCTGCGGCGGAAGCTTGGTGAGCCTCGTGGCAATGGCCCCCTGCGGCTTCAGCGAGCGTGCCAGATGGATGACAGCCAGCCCGAACGATGTGATGAACGATCCGTAGCTGAGCTTCGCAAACGTCACGTGGACGGCCAACCAGTAGCTCGCGAGCTTCGCGGTGACCTCAAGTTCGCTCTTCGGCGCAAGCATCGCTCCGCCCAGCACCAGGAACGCGATCGGCATGAGCACGATCCCGAGCGGTCTCAGCTGCTTGAAGCGCCACACGAGCAGGGCGAAGATCACGACACCGAAGAACGCGTAGCTCGAGATGACCTCGTAGAAGCCCAGGTAGGGCCCGTGTCCGAGGCGCACCCAACGCCCGCCCATCGCAATCACGTGCGGCACGAGGCCGGCGGCGGCAACCGCGAGGCCTGCGAACGTCAACTTCTCCTTCTTGAAGACGAAGCCGACGATGAACAGCGCCGCCGAGAGCGCGTACCCGCTGACGGCCGCCCACATGATGATGATCTCGGTCGTGTTGCTCACGAGTCCTCCTCGAGTCCAAGCCCGGCCCGGAGCGCGGTCTCTACTCTACCAGGGAAGTGCGGGTCGCCTCGGCCGTGCCGTACCGCAACGTGCAAGCGAGTTCCTTCGGCATCGGGAACGAGCAAGACCCTGACGCCCCTGAGCGGCGCGAAGACAGCCGGTACCAGCCCGATCGCGGCCAGTGCGAACAGCGCGTAGATCCAGTAGACCGACCAGTCGTTGACAACAGAGAGCCGCGCGTACTTCGTGAGCTTGACGATGGTCAGGGTGAAGCCGCCCGGGATCTCGATCGACCCGCCCTCGGGGAGCACCTGGTCGACAGCGTACTCGGCACCCCCCGGGACTTCTCCTTCGGCGGCACGGATCCTCACCGTCGGCGCTCCGGGCGTACTGCCCGGAGCGGGCTCGAACACCACGGTCGCAAGCGCGCCAGCCCCACCCTCCAGCACGAAGTCCACCGGCTCCACGGCCGTGCGGTCGTCGTTGTAGTCCAGCGTCACCTGCTCGGTGAAGACGCCGCCCTCGCCACTCACGCGAACCACCGCGCCGAGGCCGTCGGTGTTCATGTGCACAAGCATCGAACGGTAGCGAATCGGATGGTTTGCATAGGCGTATCCGCTGGCGAGCACCTCGCCTGCGGGAGTCTGAATCTCCACGAATGGCGTAACGCCTTGATCCACACCGTTCGCGGTGTAGCTGCTCTCGATGCTCGGCACGGCGATGATGCGTCCGCTGAGTTCGCCGGCCAACGGCCCTGTCTCGAGCGAGCCGTACGACTCGGCAGCGTCGGCCTTCGAGTACCCCGCAACGATTCCCATGATCCCTTCGGCACGTGTGAGCTGGCCGAGTGCGACTACAACCAGCAGAAGAGCGAGCGCCCAGTGGAAGACCGGGCTGCCGAACGCCCCGGCGAGACCGGCGCGCGCCTCGACCAGGTTGCCGTAGCGAGCGACGCGCATATGCAGACCGCGTAAGGCGCGCTCGGCCTGTGCTAGCGGACCGGTCGCGCCGGTCACATCGAGCACGATCCCCGGCCGCTCGCGGAGCCGGGCGACGGTCGCCTCCGAGGGCTCGCGCATAGGTGCCTGCTTGAGCGCCGCTCGCGTCCGCTCCCACGCACACGCGAAGGTGCTGAGACCGAGAAGCGCGGCAATCGCGAGGAAGATCGGGCTCCTGTAGGGCACGGACCAGTCGCCGTCGGAGATCAGCGTGGCCACCGCGGCATAGACGACGAACGCGATGATCGTCCAGACGGCCAGCTTCCGCGAACGCAGGAGACGCCACATCGCCTTCACTCGCCGCCCGCCCCTTCCGCCGCGCCTACACGTGCGCTCTCCCACTCGGCGTAGGCCTTGCGCATGGCGCGCCGGACCGGGAGCGCTTTCATTATCGAGAGGAAGTGCGTGGTCGGAAAGCCCGCCGCGGGAATGCGCGCCGCGTGGCCGAGGATACGCGGCAGCGAGAGCAAGTCGAGCGAGGTGGTGTAGTACGCGCGCTCGCGCGCCTCTGGCGTCATGCGCGGGTCGGGATGGGTGAACACCGCGCTCACGCCTGTGAACCGGTCCCAGCCAAGTCCGGGAAGCAGGAACGGCTCGTACTCGGCCCAGAGCTCGGTCCCGGGAAACGGCGTGAGCAGCGCCGGATGAACGCCCACATCGAGGCGGTCGGCCAGCTCCACCGCACGCTCGAAGTCTTCGAACGACTCGTTCCGGCCGCCGAGCACCACGAACAGCGTGACGTCGACTCCCACGGCCTTGATGCGCTTGACAGCCTCCTCACGGTCGCGCCCCTGCTTTGCGCTCGCGTGGTACGCGCCCAGCTGCTGCGAGTCCGCCTCCCAGCCCGCCCAGACCGAGAAGAGCCCGCTGCGCTTGGCGGCGCGGATCAGCTCGTCTCCCCGCTCGCCCTGTACGGACTTGAGATCACCGAAGCCGTACCAGGGCTTCTTGGCCTCGCTCGCAAGCCGGTTGAAAAGCGCGATCGAGCGGTCGGTGTCCGCGCCCCAGATGTTGTCGTCGGCGTTGAAGTAGAGCGAGCCCGGCACCTTCGCGATCTCGGCCACGACCTCGTCGATCGGCCGAAATCGCACGGTGTCACCGAAGAACCGCCGCACCGAGCAGAACGTGCAGTGATACGGGCACCCGCGCGTAGTGATGATGGCGCGGAACCGGTACGGCCCGTCGAGCGCGCCGAACAGGGGCTGCGGCAGGCCGTCGAGCGGGAGCCGCTCGCCGTGGTAGAAGCGCTCGAGCGTGCCGGCGGCTGCATCGGCTAGCACCTGTGCCCACACCGACTCGGCCTCTCCCACCACCACCGCATCGGCGTGCTGCGACGCCTCACGCGGCAGCGCCGTGGGATGGATGCCGCCGAGGACCACTCGCAGCCCGCGAGCACGCAGGGCATTCGCGGTCGCGTACACCCACGTGGCGGTCGCGGTCATCGCGGAGATGCCGACCAGGTCGGCTTCGGCGGAAGCGAGATCAAAGGACGTGACGTTGGCGTCGAGGAGCCGCAGTTCAGCATCCGGCATGGCGCGCACCGTGAGCGCGCCCAGGTACTCGAGGATCGGAGGAGCGATTGGAACGCGCCCCGAGAAGGGCATCGGCGGAGCAATGAGGAGGACGCGCATCACGCGACCCTAGGGATTCTCAGACGGAATGGGCGTCGGCGTGGCGATCCTCGTCGGCTCCACCGTCGAGGTTGCGCTGATTGCGCGGACATCCGAGACCAGCCATCGTCCGTCGGCCTGCTTCTCGAGATCGTAGGCGAGGTCATAAATGAGGCCCTCTTGCATGAGGAGCAGCTTGCCGTCCTCACGACCATAGTGCCGGTAGTCCCACGTCTCCCGAGTCTCTACTTGAGCGCTCATCGTCTCGATGCTGAAGCGCACGAACGCCAAGTCCACCAAGGTCGCGTCCAAGCGCACGCCGCCTTCAGCAAGTGAGGACATGTAGATATACTCATCCTCCGCCTGCTCAAGGGTAGCGACTTCCTGCATCGGATTCATGTCCATGGTCCGATACCCGCTGATCAGCGTCTCGTTGTACTGCACGATCAGCGCACGGATAGCTGCCTCGTCCGCGGATGACGACCCTCCGCCGGATCCGCACATCGATAGCGCCGCTGCGACACCGCAGCCAAGGAACACAATCGCAACCACAAGAACACGGCGCATCCTAGTGGACAGATGAAGCACGCTACCAGGTCTCTGCTCCAGTGCCGTTGTGGTTGCAGTTGTCAACACAGTTGGCCTCTCCCCATGGCTTCGAGACCCGCCGCATATGGTTGCTCAACATGGTCCCGTTCCCGTCCGCGGCGTAACGAGCGGGCATATTCCCGCTGCTCGTGCCGGCAAGGTCGACCGCACAGAGCAGACCCGAGACCTTCCCACCATGTGGCACCCGTATATGACAGGACATGCACGCATAGGTGCCGTGAGAGTAGGTGCAGGCGAAATGATTGCCGGTGCCGCTGCCCCTGTTGTGGCAGTTGTAGCAGAACAGGCCGTCCGCCGTACCGTCGTTGGTAGTCCAGGCGTCAAGCGTCCGATACGTGCCGGTGCTCGTCCCGTTGGCCGCCGCGGTGGTGTAGGGCCAGGCCTGGTTCGGACCCTTCAACATCCATTTCACAGCACTGCCGTGCGGACCGAGGGAGCCCGTGCTGCTCTGCGCGTGGCAGTCGGAACAGTACATCGTGTCTCCGGGAGCCCACCCACCGACGGCCTGGCCACCCGCCGTTCCGGCCGCACGCATCTCCCCGGCAGTGAGCTGCCTCCCGACAGGAACTGCAGCCACCACCGGGTGGTACGCATTGTTGGCTGTCGAGAACTCCAGGCCCTGATCTGTCCAGGCCGCCGCTCCGGTGCCGCCCCATGTGGTCACGTTTGTGTTGTAGCCGGAGTGGCACTTGAAGCAGATCTGGTACTCATAGGTGGCGGCCGACACCGAGGCATAGGCCGTGGGCGCTGTCCAGTTGGTGGCGGAGAACGTCGCACTTGCGCCGGGCACGCTGGCAAGCGCACCGGAGACGGCGTAGCCTGTCGCCGACTGGTAACCAGCCATAGCAGTGTGCCGCGTCGTGGTGGCCGCGTGCACATCGTGGCAGTCGGCGCACTCCACGTGCTTGTTGGCAGAGATGTATGTACGCGTCTCGTCCGTTGGCGACGGCCGGTGCACGCCTATGTACCCGGCGACGTTGTGCCTGTAGGTGGACCCCATCAGCCCCTGGACGGCCTGTGAGGCCGCGGTCATGTTCGTGATCGTGCCGTACCAATCGTTGTTGTTTGTGGCCGTCTTTGCGCCGCTCGCCGTCAGCGAGTGGCACTTGTAGCACTCGCTTTCCTCGGCCAGCGGATCGGCCACCGTGATGCCCATTGCCGCGAGGACGCGTCGCGTACTCGAGTAGTGAGTACCGAACTTGTTCGTCGAGGTCTGGTACTCCTTCGTCTGCTCGTCGTTGTGGCACTTGGAGCAGTTTGCGTAGAAGGTGTTGCCCGTGCCGAAGGTCGAGGTCGCGTAGTAGTCGTGTGCCGATGCGCCGTAGTCGGCCGTTGCGATAGTCGGCGTGGTGGTCGTGCCGTCGTTCTTCTGGAAACCGCTTTCCTTCGTAAGTGCTGCGACGTGGCATGAGGTACACACACCGTTGTTCGACGATGAGCTGAAGTCGGTGCTCATGACGCTCGAGCCGGCGGCGGTGATGCTGCTTCTCAGGTTCGCGCCCTTGTTCGCGTTGAAGTAGTTGTGGTCGGTGTGGCAGCTCACGCAGTACACGTCTGTCGAAGAGGTCGGGTAGGCGCCCGTGTTAGGCGCGATGTCGCCCGACATCACCGCTGTGCCGAGCACGTGGTGGTAATACGTGGTCCGCGTGGCGCCGGTGCGCTCCATCGGGTCCTTGTAGGCGGAGTGGCACGCGTAGCACGAGACTCCGCCTGCAGAAACCCCTCCGGTCGGGTTGTGCACGTTGCTGCCGCCGGCAGCGTAGCTGTTGCCGTGGCATTGGTAGCAGCTCTGCGTGTCGTCGCGGTAGTGACCGGAGACGCGCGGGAGCTTGAGGACGGCGTTGCCGGCGTTGCTGGTGCGGCTGATACCGGCGATCGTACCGTTTGTCGTTGCCGTGTAGTTGTTGGATTCGGTCGCGTTTGCACCGCCGTTCCAGGCGTACGACGTCGTGTCCGCGTTACCGTTCGTGATGCCAGAGGTGGTGTGGCAGGCGAAGCAGAACCTGCGGACGAGGTTCGCCGACTCGCCAGTGACCTGGTCGATCCCAATCTCTAGCGAGCCGTCCCCAAGGATGAGCGGCGTGCCGGCCACGATCTCGCTTCGAACCATCAGGCCGAAGTACCCGCCTGACCCGTGCGGTTGGTGACAGTAGTAGCAGGGCAGTGCCGAACCTGCGGGAAGGGTACCCACGCTCTTGGTGCGGTGGCCGTAGCGGCTGGTCAGCGGGACGGAGAACGCGTTCTGCGTCGCGCTACCGCCGGCGGAGGTCGGGTAGTACTGCTTGATGTCGAATCCGGGAGCAGCGTCGTGGCAGGTGAAGCACAGCGTGAAATCGGTACTGTTGTAGGTACCGCGGAGCTCGTCGTACGTGTTGGCGGTGCCGTGGACGTCGTGGCAGTTCAAGCACATGCCGTCGGCATAGGCCGAACCTGGCCAGACGACGCTGCCGTCAGCAGCGTTGCCGTCGGCGCGGTGGATTCCCTTCTCCTTGGTACCGCTCGCGGTCGCGTCCTCGTAGACGGTCTTGCCCGGCCATGTACCGGTGACCGGGTAGCCCGTTGCGTCAAGGGTGAACGTGGACCAGGCGCTGTCCGCATACTCGTGGCAGGCGAAGCACACTGTGTTGTTGTTGGCGGTGATGGCGTCCGCATTGATCTCGTTGCGCTTGTCGGTGGTGTCGAAGGCACCGAGAAGCTTGGGGGCTGCGGAGCCGTGGTTGTCGTGGCACTCGGCGCAGGAGACCGGCGCGGTGACCGCTGCGGCATTCGCGCCTCCGACTGTGGAGCCGGCGAGGTTCCAGTGGCCGCGCGCGCCGTACGTGGACTTGTTGTTCAGAGCGGTGTTCGCCTGGGTCACCGTGTACGGGATGTAGGTCGCGCCGTTCACCGTGTAGGCCGGCAGCGCTCCGTCGTGGCACTTCAGGCAGAACGTCGCTATGTTCGCGTCGGTGGCGTACGCGATCGTGTTGTAGCCGTTGTCCGGGTCGGTCACCGGCGAGCCGGAGGACGCCCGGTCGACCACGTGCGGGTTGTGGCAGCTCTCGCACTCCACCGCGTCGCCGGTACCCTGGTCGCCCGAGGCGACCGGGTGGCGGCTTGAAAGCGAGAACTGCGCCTGCGTGTAGTGGGCGCCGATGCTCATCGGCTCGGTCCCGTAGTAGTCGGTACCGGCGGTTGCTCCCGAGTGGCACTTGTAGCAGCGGTCCTCGCCGATTGGGTCCGTGACCGCGGCACCGAACGCCGAGATGACGCGACGTGCGCTCGAGTAGTGGGTGCCGAACTTGTAGGTCGACGTCTGGTATTCCTTGGACTGCTCGTCGTTGTGGCACTTGGAGCAGTTGGCGCTGAACGGCGAGCTGATGAAACTCGAGGACACCCCGTAGTAGTGGGCGGAAGAGCTGTAGTCGCCCGTGACGATCTTGGGCGTGGCCGTGGAGGTGTCGTTCTTCTGCAGGCCGGTGACCTCCTTTGTGAGCGAGGCCGCGTGACACGAGGTGCAGATGCCCGCATTCGTGGTCGCGTTGTAGTCGGTGCTCATGACGCTCGAGCCGGCGGCGGTGATGCTGCTTCTCAGGTTCGCGCCCTTGTTCGCGTTGAAGTAGTTGTGGTCGGTGTGGCAGCTCACGCAGTACACGTCTGTCGAAGAGGTCGGGTAGGCGCCCGTGTTAGGCGCGATGTCGCCCGACATCACCGCTGTGCCGAGCACGTGGTGGTAGTAGGTGGTGCGCGTGGCGCCCGTGCGCTCCATCGGGTCCTTGTAGGCGGGGTGGCACGCGTAGCAGGTCTGGCCGCCGTTGGAGACCCCGCCCGTCGGGTTGTGTACGTTGCTGCCGCCCGCGGCGTAGCTCGATCCATGGCACACGTTGCAGGACTGCGTATCGGCCGCAGCGTGACCGTTGGCCGCGGGCAGCCGCAGACGGTAACTGGCATTGCTCCGAGCGATCCCCTCGAAAGCCGCGTTCGCCGGCACGAGGGCCATCACCGAGCCGTTCCAGCCCGCCGAGGTGTCCGACGTGGTGTGGCAGGTGAAGCAGAAGTTGCGGACGCCGGCAGCTGTTGAGACGTCAAGCTCACCCGCCCCGTCGCCAACGACCGTGTAGGTCGTTGCTCCGCCGGAATAGCCGGTTGCGGCGATCACCAGCAGGCCGTAGCGTGCCGCCGAGGACCCGTGCGGGTTGTGGCAGTCGTAGCACGGCACCGCCTCGTCCTGGGACAGCGTCGCTCCCGCTACATTGCTCCTCACGCGATGACCGTACCGGGTGCCGGCCGGGAAGGTCCCGCTCTGCGTCGCGGTGCCACCTGCCGTCGTCGGATAGAACTGCTGGATGTTCACGGCGCCGGCCGCCGCGAGCTGCGACGGCGTGAGCTGCCCGCCGCTGGCGGTGCCATGGCACTGGAAGCACAACGTGAAGTTCGATGCGCTGAACTGCGCGATGAGTCCGTCTTGCGTCCCGGTCTGAGTACCCCTGTGCGCCTCGTGACAGTACAGGCAGTCCCTCTGCTCTCGGACCACCCAGTCCGCTGTGGTGGAGCCGCGGAAGTAGTGCGACGAGGCCGTGACGGTGTAGTGCGGGTTCGTGGTCGCCTCGTACGCGGTCGGACCGGGGAACGTGCCGAGGAACGTGTAGCCCGAGGCATCACGCGTGGCCGTGGACGGGTAGGTCTTCGCCGGAGTCGTCTTCGTGTACCAGTCGCTGGTCGTGTTGTGGCAGGCGAAGCACCACGTGTTGTTCGCCCCGGTGACTGTGGCTCCGTTGATCACCGACTGCGGGACCGGGTTGCCAAGGGTGGGCACCTTGTGCGGGTTGTGACACGCCGAGCAGGTGTTGGTGAGGTCGGTCGCCGTATCGACGTCCTCGAGGTAGTGCCCGCTCGCAAGCGCAAAGGAGTTGTAGGTGCCGGTCTTGACGTTGGCGATCGCTCCGGACCCGTCATGGCAGACGTAGCAGACCGCAACCTCGCTCCTACCCGCGCCCGCATCGCGTATGAGGTAGCGCGCGGTGACCGCCTGGTGCGATTCATGGCACAACCCACAGTACGTCGTGGCACTCGAGTAGACCGCGTGCGGCAGCAGCGTCCAGGTCGAGACGACCGGTCCGGCGGAGGCCGACAGACCGGACTCGTTCCCTGCGGCGTCGTACGCGCTGACCTTGTACCAGTAGTCTTGCCCCGGGACTCCGTTGGTGTCGTTGAATGACGTGGATGCCGACGTCCCGATACTCGTGAAGGTTCCGGTGGCCGACACCGCTCTGTAGATGCGGTAGCCGGTGACACCTACGTTATCGGTGGAGGCCGTCCAAGACAGGCTCGCGATCGTCGGCGAGGCGCCGCCGGCCGTGGCCGTAAGGCCGGTCGGTACTGTCGGAGCCTGAGTGTCGACCACGTATCCGGTGAAGGCAGCGCTTCCCGCTGCGTTCCCGTTGCCTGCGATGTCGGTGACCGTCGAGGCGGCGACCGAGACGGGGTAGGAGGCACTGGGGGTCTGCGACGAGGTCGTTAGACGCACGGTGTTGGCCGACTGGAGGGTCGCGGCCGAGACGGTGAGCCCGGCGATCGTGAAGCCCGCCCCGTTGGACGGCACCGACCCCGCAGCAATCGCCTCGGAGAAGACGATGTCCACCGTGGTGGCGCTTTTCGCCGAGGCCGAGGAGACGGTCGGCGCGACGTTGTCGACCTTGACGCCGGTGACCGGCGTGGCGTCGGTGCCCACAAGACCGACATTGTCGGTGGCACGCGCGGTGATGGTGTAGGTGGCGGGCCCGTTGTTCTGGCCTGCGTCGAGCGTCCACACGTAGGTCCAGCTCGCCGTGCCCGTGACGGTGAGCCACGTGGCCGATGTCCCAGTCCAATCGGTACCGGTCCAGTAGCCGCCGGTAGAGCGGGCGATCTGGACCTGTACAGAACCGACGCCCGAGCCCGTCCCGTCTGAGGCGGTGCCCGAGATCGTCTTGCTCGCGCCTGTCAGCACCGCATTGTTGAGCGGGTCCGATGTGTCGGCGGTCGGTGCGACCGCATCTATCTGGATGGTCTGACCCGCCGGGGTTCCGGCCGAGACTATGTTGGCTGCCTGGGTGACGGTGCCTCCGGTGGCGGTCACGTCCCCTACGTTGACCTGCGAGCCGACGATATCGCCGTCGACCGCGCTCGCGCCTACCGTGTACACGACCCAGACCTTCTCGGTCGTACCTGCCGGTATCGCAAGCGAGAGCCCGGAGAAGGTCGCGAGACCGCCTGTGAAGGTCTGCGTGGTGCCGAGCTGCGTGTCGGTCCCGTCCCACTGCCCGACCGTGCCGCCGTTGTCTCTGAAGAGCCTGACGCCTGTGACGTCGGTGGTGAGGTTGCCGGCCACGGTGTCAAGGCCCCGCACGACGATCTGCGTGAGCGTCATGGTTCCAGTGGCGGCAGCGAGCGATAGTTCATCTACGACCTTGTCGGTCGAACGGGCGGAGAAGACCTTGACGGTCGGACGGCCGGCGTCGGCGCCCTGGGTGACGGTGAGGGTCCCAGCAACACCATTGTTGATCGTGACCCCGGTGACCGAGGTGGAGTCTCCCGTGTGCGCGACCGCATCCGTGGCTCGAGCAACGATCGTATACGTTGGTGTCCCCGTTTGCGTCAGCGGGTTGAACACCCAGCTGTAGCTCCAGTTCGCCCAGCCGTTGCTGGTTGTGGCGGCGTTGAACACCTGAGCAGCCCCCCAGACGCCGGAGGTGCCGTTCCAGTACAGGTTGTCACCCGACCTTTGGATTGAAACGCCGACGGAACTCAGAGAGCCGGGCACCGAGTCCGAAGCTGTGCCGCTGATCACTCCGGGGCTCGCGGTGGTGTATTGGTAGTTGATTGCCGGCGACGTGATCACAGCAGCCGGGTTGTTCACGTCCACCGTGAACGTGCCTCCAGTGGCCGCCGGGAGTCCTGCATGCGTCACTGCGTTCGAGGTCATATCCGACACTCGCGCTGTCGCCGTGACCCCATCCGTCGCAGTGGCCGAAATCGTGTAGACAACGAAATAGGTACGAACGGTTGCATCCACCAACAGCGGTGTGGTCAGAACGACCGAGGCGGTGGTTCCGCTGAAGACACCCGAGGCTGTATTGAGTTTGGTGTCCGTAGCCGCGTCGAAGATGCCGTTTCCGTTGGCGTCAGCGTAGATGTCAACCGCGGAGACCGTGGATGCGGGAGCACCCGTGCCCGCGTTCTCCACGATGAACGCCCACACATACGAATTGGCTCCGGCAGTACGCTGCAGCCGAAAGGCATCAGCGGCGACGGTTTGAGACCGTGCAACGAAGGCATTCGACACCGCGACTGCGCCATCCGTGACTGTGATCGTCGACGTGACGGCTGGGGTGTAGTCGACCACTACGTACATCTCGGTAACCGAGATCGTACCGGTCGTCCCGGTGCCCATCTGGATTCCCACATCGAGGTTGTTGACATCCGCCCACGTCCAGGCCCGCGCTGTGTCGGTGAGCGAATACAGCGTGTTGTAGTCGGTGGTTACGGCGTGAAGTGCATTGGTGGCTACGGTCACGCCGCTGACCCGAATGCGCGCTCTGACTGTGGAACTATCACCGGCTGCGCTCTTCTTCACCCGGTAGTAGACAGTCACGCTGTTGATTGCACCCGGGTTCTGGGCGGCCGAAACGTCGTCGATGCTCATGTACTGCCACGAATTTGCGGTCGCCGTATAGGCACGCGTCGTATCACCATCGTTGGAGTCCCACGCGGTGGCCTGAGAGCCTGCCGGAACCCAGGTCCAGTTAGCGTTGGCGAGATACTCGCCGCTCGGAGTGAGCCGCCACGTGGTGGCCGCCCCCGCCGGCAACACAAACGCGCCGACCACCAGTGCCGCCGCCAGAACGCCGATAGCACCCCATCCGAGCACGGGGTGCTTCCGCCACCAGCTCTTCACGATGCGGGCGGCGGCTACCACGGGTGATCACCCGTGGCCAGCGCCCGCGATGTCCGCATCGTCGCCATCACTCAGTTCGCATAACCCTCGAGTCGGACCGTGTAGTCCGCGTTGTCCGGATCAAGTGATATCGCCTGCTCCAGCTCCGCCTGCGCGTTCGCATAGTCCTTCATGCCGTCATAGGCAGAGGCCATCGCGGCGTGAATCTCCGCCTGGCGAACGGCGTCTGGCTTGCCGACCTCCAGGTACTCGGTCCACACCTCGATAGCTGCTGCCCAATCACCCAATGATACACGTATCGGCGCAAGACTGAGGTAGTATGCGGGCTCCGCCGGCTCCTCCTTGATCGCCGCCTCCAAATGCAACGCGGCATCGCGCGCCTTGCCGGCGCGTTGCTCGAGACTTGCCATCTCGGCCAGCAACGCGCCATCGGTGGGATCGTTCTTCACCATCACCTCGTACTGTTCGATCGCTGCGTCGTACTCTCCTGCAGCCACGAGTGCGAGGGCGAGGTCCCTGCGAGCCTGCATGTCATCCGGATCCGCTGCGACTGCAGCCTCAAGCTCATCGGCCGCCGCCGCAGGATCTTCCGTGGAGTTGTCGGCTTCCGCCTTCACAAC
>SBEH01000031.1 GCA_009668945.1 Actinomycetota bacterium | reverse complement strand
TGTTAGCCCAAAGTTAAAATGTCACCTAGATAGACAAAGTAAGAATGTCCCCTTTAGAGGGGGCATTTGATTTAAGGTTGAACTTTCTCCAAGGATGATCAGGAGGAGGAGTGTGTGCTTTGGATGCATTAATCAATGCCTGATCAATCGATTTAGAAGGAACCACCTCAGCTTGTTTTTGTTGTTGATAATATACATCAAATCTAATAGGGCGGTTGTTATAAAGCACAATAACTTCATGGTCTGGTTTCTCGAGTACAGAAACAACAGTATTGCGCATGGCATAAGTGGGACGATCAACGTGGATTTGATAGATGGTTTTGCGATATTGAAAAGTAAGATTCTTAGACAAGGTACGTGTTTCTTTGCGGCAAAGGATCAAGTCAAAATTATCAGTTTCAGATAATGGTATGTGGAAATCTAAATCGCTACGCGGGGTCGTGGCAAACCGATTGTTGTAGTCTTTCATGAACTCAGGTAACCACTGGTTGGCTTCTTCAGGCGTGGAGATATTGCAAAGTCTGAGTTCTTTGGTAAGTCGGTCTTGAAGGGTTTTATTGGCTCTTTCAACACGTCCTTTGGCTTGTGGTGTGTTGGCACAAATGATCTCTACACCAAGTTCACTCATTGCCCTGCCAAAGTCTGTCATACCGTCTCCAGAAGTCGCGTTAGGGTGGTTGATGTGAAAGATACCGTGCTTATCGCTATAAAAGGCTCCTGGCTTGCCATAACGTTCAAAGTAATGTCTGGCCGCTTCACAATAGCCAAAGAAACTCTCATGTGGCACAAACCACAATTCAACCAATCTTCCTGTGGCATCATCCACAAAAACCAACAAAGTACATCGTGGACTTCTACCTTCAAACCAGTCATAGTCTGAGCCATCGATTTGCACCAGTTCACCAAAACAAGCTCTTCTCTCTCGCATTTGAAAGACCTTCAATTTCCGCTTCCGTCTGTGTTTCCACAGCCCTTCTGCGATCATGATCTTTCTCACACTTTCATCTGAGATCTTGATCCCGTGAACTTCTTTCAGTTTTTCGGTAGCCAGGGTTGGCCCAAAGTCTCGATATCGTTCCAGAATTAGATCAATTACCTTTTTCTTTAGCTCTTCGTCCAGTTGATTGTGACTGGGTTTTCCTCGGCTTTTGTTAATCAGCCCTTCTGCTCCCAGTTTTTGATACTGATTCCACAGTCGCTTCACTTGCCTAACACTGATTCCCAAGTGTTTCGCTGCCATCTGTTGAGTTATTTGTTTCTCGGCCAACTGGCTCATCATTTCTGTTTTCTTGATCTCTTTTTCGCTCATCGTGTGTAGTCTGTCCACTTTCTGCCTCCACGTATGGGGACATTTTAACTTTGGTAAAAGGGGACATTTCTACTTTGGTTTAACA
>SBEH01000030.1 GCA_009668945.1 Actinomycetota bacterium | reverse complement strand
TATTATACTCCCCTGAATTGAGACCACTGGTTAAGGTTAAATTTGATAACTTTAAACCAGTGCATTATGAAATCGAAAAGACAAAAACATTCAGGAGCCTTTAAGGCGCAAGTAGCAATTGAAGCATTACAGGAGCGTGAGTCTCTCAGCGAGCTTTCCAAGAAGTATGGTATCCATCCGAACATGATAACACGCTGGAAGAAGGAATTTCTGGACCGTGCGCCGGAGCTTTTTGACAAGCCGGGTCATGATAAGAAAGAGGATGCTGATCTTGAGAAGCTGTATGCCAAGATAGGTCAACTGGAGATGGAGCGTGAGTTTTTAAAAAAAAACTTGAAGAAGCTGGGTCTGTAACTGAGCGTCGTGGTATGGTTAGCCGTGAAGAGCCATTGAGCATCCGCTGCCAGTGTAACCTGGTAAGTGTAAGCCGGGGCAGTTTTTATTACAAGCCCCTGGGTGAGAGCGAGGATAACCTGAAGCTTATGAGACTAATGGATGAGCATTATCTTGAACATCCTTCAGAAGGAGTAGAAAGGATGCGTGATTTTCTTCTTACCCTTGGTATACTGGCCAACCGTAAAAGGGTCCGTCGATTACTGAGGTTAATGGGTTTGATGGCAATTTATCCAAAGAAGAACCTGAGCCGTCTTGGGCAGGCGAAGTATATCAGACCCTATCTTCTGAGAGATCTGAAAATAATCCGGCCGAACCAGGTATGGGCAATTGACATTACATACATTCCTATGCCCAGAGGCTTTCTCTACCTGACAGCTATAATAGACGTTTACAGCCGCTATGTTGTCGGCTGGGGAATATCCAATACTCTTGATGCCAGCTGCAGCCTGAATGTCACAAAAGAGGCTATTGCCAGACACGGGAAGCCGGAGATCATCAACTCGGATCAGGGCAGTCAGTTTACCTGTCATGATTGGATCGAATATCTGGAGAAGGAAGATATCAGGATCAGCATGGATGGCAAGGGTCGGGCTATTGATAACATATTTATAGAAAGACTATGGAGATCTGTCAAGTACGATTACGTTTACATCAAAGTACCCTCTGACGGTCTTGAGTTATACCAGGGACTAAAGGATTATTTTGATTACTACAACAACCGGTTATGCCATCAGGGCATTGGTCGAAAGATCCCGGCAAGCCTGTACAGGTCTGTGGCGTGATATTAACAGAAATCGGAGATGTTAACAAAAGAAAAAAGTACGCAAAAAAGAAAATGTGTTAATAACCAGAATAACTCTGCGAGTTATTACCGGTTATATAACACTGGATTACATCATCATAATAAGAAAACTTATATTTGTTAACCTGTGGTCTGAAAGAAGGGAGTACTATAGAGAAGCCGGAGACCGGAAGTGATCTATACCATATCTGCTCACAGTTTATCCAGT
>SBEH01000029.1 GCA_009668945.1 Actinomycetota bacterium | reverse complement strand
ATTTCTTATCTTATCTCTCCCTTTGTCTTGTGTCCATTTTTTGGGGTCCATTACACCCTATGAGCAAAACCAAGCGATGTTGCTGCCACCGAGCGTGGAAGAACTGATACCCGAGACACATATCGTAAGAGTAGTGAACGGGATGATCGAGGCAATAGATAACAAGATATTGGAAAAACAATATAAAGGGGGAGGAACAAGTGCATACGATCCAGGAATGTTGCTGAAAGTGATCGTGTATGCCTATACCCAACGGGTATTTTCATCACGGAGAATAGCCAAAGAAATCAGAGAAAATATCAACTACATGTGGCTGAGCGGGATGAACCGACCAGATCACAGAACGATCAATCGCTTCAGGGGGAAGGTCATGAAAGCAGTGATCGGCGAAGTGTTTTACGGGGTGATAGAGCAATTGGTGGAACAAGGGTATGTGAATCTGGATAGTTACTTTGTAGATGGGACTAAGATCGAGGCCAATGCGAATCGATACACATTCGTATGGAAGAAGAGCACAGAGAAGAACAAAGCAAAATTACAGGAAAAAGTAAAACAATTATTGGAAGAGATCGATGAAATTGAAGCAGAAGAAGAGGAAGAATACGGGGAAAAAGATTTAGAGGAAATGGGAGAAGGGAAAGAAATTGATGTTGAGAAGCTCAAAGAGGCGGCACGAAAGATCAATGAGCGATTACGGCAACAACCAGAAGACAAAGAACTCAAATCAGCGAAAAAGAAACTGGAAAGTGACTTTATCCCGCGGCTAGAAAAATATGAGAAGTATGAAAAGATCTTCAATGGACGGAATAGTTTTTGCAAGACAGACACAGATGCCACTTTCATGAGAATGAAAGAAGATCACATGTTGAATGGGCAGTTGAAACCAGGCTATAACATACAAATAGGGACGGAAAAACAATTCATTGTGGGGTATAGCATTCACCAACGAGCAGGAGATACAGCCTGTTTGATTCCACATTTAGATCAAGTGAAAGATCAATTGGGGATATTACCCAAGAAGATTGTTGCAGATGCTGGATATGGCAGTGAAGAAAACTATCAATATCTGGAGAATGAACACCTAGAGAATTATGTAAAATTCAACACCTTTCATAAAGAACAAAAACGGAGTTGGCGAAAACAACGATTCCGGGTTGAAAATTTGGAATATGATGAAAATAAAGACGAATACATTTGTCCAGATAATCAACGGCTAGTTTTCAAGAAAGAAACTCATAAGAAGACCGAATTAGGTTTTTTGTCTACATTCCGCGAATATGAATGCCAGAATTGCAGCGGTTGTTCAATGAAATCAGAATGTACCAAAGCAAATGGCAATCGTGGTATCAGGGTGAACTATTCACTGAATCAATTCAGAGATCAAGCCCGTTCCAATTTACTCTCTGACCAAGGGCGAAAACTGTCTATTCAACGAAATGTGGATGTGGAATCTGTCTTTGGCCGTCTGAAAAACAATTGGGGATTCCGAAGATTCCTCCTAAGAGGAAAAGAAATGGTAAATATCGAGTGGGGTATCCTCTCTATTGCCCATAATATAGCAAAACTGGCGGCTATCTAAGTCCGCCA
>SBEH01000020.1 GCA_009668945.1 Actinomycetota bacterium | reverse complement strand
CCCAAGACCCTTCGCGTAGAGTCGCGCGAACTCAAGCAGCTCGCCCCCCGCCCCGGCGCCCGTCACGCTACCGTCAGCTTGACCGACAGTCTCGGCAGCTCGCTGGACGACCACTGAGAGGACGCGCATCATTCCCGGCCCCTGGCCGGAGTCGCTGAGAATGCGAGGCTTCCAGATTCTGCCAGCTTCTGCCAGCATCACGATCCGCTGTACCGGACTGACGATCTGCCGGCCGTCACCGACACCGAGCCACAGCGCATCGAGGTAGTCATCGAACGTGGACGTGGATACGCCGAATGCATCTCCGGTGGCGAGGACGGAGATTGCACGTGAAACATCGCGCGCCGACGGCAGGAGCAGCCGCGCGCTGTGACCTGATGCGGCCGCTGACCGGAGCCTCTCCAGGACCAGTGGGGTCGCGTCGGTTCCCGCCGTGCCGGTGATCAGCGTGAGCGCCATCAGCCCTCCCTTGTCGGGATGAGGCTACGTCGGCGCTCTGACGTCACGAGGACATGACGGTACGCGAGTACCGCTGAACTCCCTCACGGATCTCCTGGACCTTCCGCCACGCCATTTCTTCATCGCGACCCAGGTAGTGGTCCATCTTCGCGCCGAGTGCCTCCGCGACCGACTCTGCGCGCTCGGCAGCCTGCCGTGCCGCATCGGCAACTTTGTTCGCTTCGGTAGCGATCTTCTGCCTCGTGCGGATGCCGCTATCGGGAGCGAAGAGGAGGCCTGCGACCACGCCAAGAAGGCCGCCGACGAACACTCCTATCAGGAAGTAGTCCAACCGGTGAGACCTCATTCGTCGGCCCTCCTAGTCGAAGTCTCATCGCCTTCGGTGATGAGCCGGACGATTCTCTCCAGTTCGGCCTCACCGTGGAAATCGATCTCTATCTTGCCCTTGTTCGCGGTCTGGCGAACGCGAACGTTCGCTGCCAGCAGGCGTCGCAGGCGCCGAGCGACGATCTTGTAGGACTTGGGTGTCACGGTCCGTGGTGCGTGGATCGAAGCTCCGGCTGCAAGCAGCTTCGCCAGATTCTCGGCCTCACGCACCGACAGGCCCTCGTCAACGCACTTGCGCGCGAGCGTGTGCCGCCGATCATCATCGGCCACGGAGAGTATCGCCCGTGCGTGCCCTGCCGAGATCTTGCCCTCATAGAGCAACTCCTGGATGTCCTCCGGAAGGTCGAGAAGCCGAAGCGTGTTGGTAACGGCCGAGCGCGACTTCGAGACCCGGTCGGCCAGCTCAGACTGCGTCATGCTGTACTCGGTGATCAATCGGCGATAGCCGCGTGCCTCCTCGATCGGATTGAGGTCTTCTCGCTGCAGGTTCTCGATCAGAGCCAGCGCGAGCGCCTCGGTCTCGGTCGTGGCCATCACCCGCACCGGGACCCTGTCCAGGCCAGCTGCCTGCGCGGCTCTCCACCTGCGCTCACCTGCAATAATCTGATACGAGGCGCCCTCGGGCCTGACGATGATCGGCTGAAGGACTCCGACCTTCTTGATCGAGTCTGTAAGCTCTTCGATCTGCTCGTCCGATATGTCCGTCCTCGGCTGCAGAGGGTTAGGAGATATCTCCCGCACTCCCAGCTCGAGCACCTCGCCGCCCACTTCCTGACCGGCACTCGGGATGAGCGCCGACAGGCCCTTGCCGAGCCCTCGCTTAGACACGAGCGATCACTTCCTTCGCCAGTTGCCTGTACGCCTCTACGCCGCGCCCCGACGGATCGTATAGAGTCACGGGCTGACCGAAACTGGGAGCTTCTGACAATCGGACGCTTCGCGGCACGAGAGTATCGAACACTTGTTCGCCAAAGAAGTCGCGAACCTCGGCCACGACCTGCTGCGACAGCTTCGTTCTCACGTCGTACATCGTCATCACGACGCCGAAGACCTCCAGCGCCGGATTCAGGTGTGTCTTGACCAGTCGCACGCTCTCCAGTAGCTTCGTGAGTCCCTCGAGCGCGTAGTACTCGCACTGTACCGGAATCAGCACGCCCGTCGCCGCGGTGAGTGCGTTGATCGTCAGAAGCCCGAGCGACGGCGGACAGTCGATGATGACCATGTCGAAGTCGCCGAGGACCGGAGCCAGAACATGCTTGAGCTTCGCCTCCCGGCTGAACGCCGACACGAGCTCGATCTCGGCGCCTGCCAGCTGGATCGTCGACGGAACGACGAAGACCCCTTCCACGCCGACAGGCTCGATGAGTTGCTCGATCGGCACGTCTCCGAGAAGGGCGTCGTACACGCACTCCTGTCGCTGGTTCTTGTCGAGACCGAAACCGGAAGTCGCATTCCCCTGAGGATCGAGGTCGATCAGCAAGACCCGCTGACCCAACTCTGCCAGGGTCGCAGCGAGGTTCACCGACGTTGTGCTCTTGCCAACGCCGCCCTTCTGGTTCACCACCGCCAAGACGAACGCACCGTCCCGCGGGTGAGTAGACGGACTGGCCTTGCGAGCCACGAGTCCTCCTCTCAGCCTGACATCACGGCACAGTATAGGGCACGCGCGCAGCGAGCGGTAGCACCAGCTTCTACCCGAGCGGGTGCTTCTGCGCCATTCCCGGCCGTCGAGGCAACTGGATTGCCGCTTCGCCCTGACGGCGGTAGACGACCACCGTCCTCGCCTCGCCGCTCGGAAGCGTGTACGCAGTCTCAGACTCCTCGACCATCCCGCACCTGCCCGCAGCCGAGCGTCCCGCCGCGGCCTCCGCCGAACTCCCCGGACCCTTCAGCGCGATCAGACGCCCTCCGTTCCGAAGCAGCGGCGATGCTAGCTCGACCAGCGACGCGAGCGCCGACACTGCCCTCGCTACCACCACGTCCGCAATCGCCGGCGCCCGAAGCGCCAACTCCTCTGCACGCACCCCCTCGACTACCGCGTTCACGCCCAGTTCCTCCAGACACTCCCTGAGGAAGACCGCCTTCTTCTGCACCGATTCGCACATCACAACGTCGCACCCGATCACCGCCAGCGGAATGCCCGGATACCCGGCCCCGGACCCGACATCGATCACCGTGCCAGTGAGGGGCCCCGTCAGCGGCAGAAATGCGAGGGAGTCCACGATATGCAATGCCAGCATTCCGTCGTCAGTGGTGATTCGCGTCAGATTCAGCCGCTCGTTGGCGATCTGCACGAGTTCCGCGTGTCGTGCCAGCAGGCCCGCCTCGTCCGCCGAAACGAGCACTCCGGCCTCGAGCAGTACCCGCCCGACCCTCGTCACATCCACCGCTGACGCACCTCCCGTTTCACGTGAAACATACTGCATGCCCACGATTCCGATGACAAGCCACCGTCAGCCATTGGTTTCACGTGAAACCCCGCCCCAGCGCGCAGGCGCTGGGACTCTAGGATAGTAGCGTTTGGAGGTCTGCGCCCACCAGCCCAACGACTTGGCGCCCGCAACCGGTGTCACGCTCAGCGAGTCCGTGCCCCCATCAGCGCGTCCAGCTCCTCCGTCGCTGCTCATCTCGCACGACAAGCCGCGTTGCTGCCTGGACTCCACGACTCCAGAACTCTGGACACCAGATTGAGCCTTCTGCCGCCCTCGGTGTCGGCCGCTCTCGCCTTTCCCGCTTCCTTTGGTGCGAGCCTCGTCCGACTTCCCGGCGAGCTCTTGGGGTTCGGGTCGCCTGCGGTGCCTTCAGGCGCCTGCGCCGCGAATGCAACGCGGGGCGCCCGGTCGATGCCTGGCGCCCCGCAATCCACGCTCGTAGAACTGCCTACTTCGGATGCACGACCACCATTCTGCGCGGCTCGTCGCCTTCGCTCTCGGTCGACACCCGGCGATCGTCCCTCAGCGCCACGTGCACGACGCGTCGCTCGAAGCTCGTCATCGGACGCAGCTGCACCGAGCGGTGCTGACGCGCGGCACGATCGGCTGCTCTGCGCGCGATCTCCTCGAGCTTCACTCTGCGCCGGTGCCGGTATCCTGAAACGTCCACCATGAGCGGGTACCGCTGGTCCAGCCTCCGGTTGGTTATCGCGGAGACCAGGACTTGTAGCGCGTCCAACGTCCGGCCGTGCCGGCCGATCAGTATTCCGAGGTCGTCGCCGACGATGTCGAGGATGATCTCCCCTTCGTCGCCTTCGTATTCCTCCACGGCCGCTTCAATTCCGAGGACTGCGAGCATCTCCTGGATCGTTGCGACTCCGGCATCGGCAATCGCATCGAGCTCCTCGTCCGTCAGGTCCACCGGCACCCCGTGGGCGCCGTGAGCCGGTCCGGCCTGGATCTCCTCAACGTCTTCGGCCTCGTCCTCGTCCTCATCATCTTCGTCGGCCTCACTCGGGCGCAGCTCCACGTCCGTCCTTAGCCACACCTTCACCCGCGCCAGCTTCGCCCCCGCGCCGAATATGCCCTTCCCCGGCTCGGCCAGGACCTCGAACATGACCGCGTCCTGCTGAACGCCCATCTCGTCGAGAGCCGCGTCGAGAGCCTCCTCGACGGTCGGGCCTTCCTTGATGACCTCATCGATCATGCGTGCTCCTCCCGGGTCTTGTAGACACGCATCTGTATCTGTTGCTGGACGAGGCCGAGGAGCCCCTGGGTGACCCAATAGAGGACAACGCCCCCGGAGACCTGCCATCCGAAGAAGATCATCATGCCGCCCATCATGATCGCCATCTGCTTCTGTTGCCCTTGAGCACCCGGCTGCATCAGTTGTGGAACGACAGTGCTCAAGCCGAACAGAATGACGAACACGATGTAGGGGAGCGCGTGGGTCAGTCCGTCAGCCTTGAACACCTGGCTGGCAGACATGGTAATATCTGGCAGAATCACCCAGAATCTGGAAGCTGCGGCTGCGGCAGAGCCCGAGAGCGAGTCTATGTACTGGGGGAACAACCCTGGTGTCTTGCCGGCCGTGCCCAGCATCCGGAACAGAGCGAAGAAGATCGGCATCTGCAGGATGAGGGGCAGACACCCGCCGAACGGATTCACCTTGTTCTCCTGATAGAACTTCAGCGTCTCCTCCTGCAGCTTCTCCTTGTCGTTCTTGTACTTGTCCTGCAGCTCTTTGATCTTCGGCTGGATGCGCTGCAGCTCATACATAGACTTCGTCTGCTTGACAGTGAGCGGCAGCAGCAGGATGCGGATCAGGATCGTCAGACCGATGATCGCTACACCGTAGTCGCCGACTACGCCATAAAGCATCTGCAGCACATCGAACAGGAGCTTCTCAATCGGTTCGAGCACAGAGCGTCAACCTCCTTGCTGAGGCCTGAGCGGTGCGGGTGTGGTCCCTCTCCACTCCCGATTCACGTCGGGGGGTCGTTTGCAGTCTACACACTATACTACGCGCACGCCCACGCGTCCTCATGGCACCGGGTCGTATCCACCTGGGTTCCACGGGTGACACCTGCCGATCCGCTTGAGTGACATCCACCCGCCCTTGAACAAGCCGTATCGGCCTATGGCCTCTAGGGCGTAATGAGAGCACGTCGGCGTGAACCGGCACGACGGGGGAAGCAGCGGGGAGACCAGCCGCTGGTACACGCGAATCAGCGCACGCGCGCCTACGGCCGCCGCACTCGTCACCGGAGTATCCCCAGCGCATCGAGAGCCCGAACGAGGGCCGACTCCAGGTCGGCTTGGCGCACGATGCCGGTCTCTCCTCGGGCCACGAGGGCCACGTCCCAGCCCGGCCACGGCCCGCCGGCTCGGCGGGTCAGCTCGCGAAGCACGCGCTTCGCGCGATTGCGCCTGACCGCCGGACCTAGGCGCTTGCCGGCGACGAACAACATCCTCCCCGCAGGATCGCTGCCGGCGGGGGTGCGGTCCGCCAAGACAAGAAGCGCCGGGTCTGATACCCGGCGCCCACCGGCGAAGAGCCGGTCGATCTCGTTTGCTGCGGTGATGGTCCGCATGTCGGTCTTGTGGCCTCGCGGCCGCCAGACTACGCCGCTGACGGACAGAGGACCTTGCGGCCCTTGCGGCGACGAGCAGCAATTACCGCGCGGCCTGCCTTCGTGGACATCCGCTTGCGGAAGCCGTGCGTCTTCGCGCGCTTCCGATTGTTGGGCTGATAAGTGCGCTTCACTTCAGTTCCTCCAGTCCTCTGCTCCGGGACGTACCCGGAGCACAAGCCTGGCGATTATAGCGGCGTGCCCGAAGGGGTGTCAACGCCGGCCGCGGCCCTCCGAGACGCTCCCGGACGCGGTGTCCGGAAAGGCCCCCTGTCCCTTCGCCGATCATCGTGCGCAAAATAGTCCGAAATCTGTGGACAATGTGGAAAACCCAGGAATCAAACGCGCTGGCCCTGTGGATAACACGATTCGGCGCGTTGTTGGCTCGCTGCGGCCTCTGGTACAATCGGCCTCGCTCTCGGGGGAATCCGATGCACTCGGTCTTCCCGGAAAACCCCAGGTAGACAGGCGTCCTTGTCGGTATGCTCGTGACAGGGCAGGTGCTGGACCCGGCTGTTATCCACAACGCTGCGAGCGGCGTTCGGTCACTCTTTGACATCGCTTCATAGGTTTCCACAGCGCTGACGGGTTCTCCACCGCTCCGAGATCGCTGGAAAGTCGTTTCCTTCACTCGGACACCGCCTACCTGCCTGTTCGATTGGTGTTCGATGGGTAGCCTGGAAAGCCTGTCCACAAGTGTGGAAAGCTCTGTGGATAACCTGAGAAAGACCTGCTCACCGAGTGCCACGCCGGACGGCTCAAGTGTCACGCGAGGCTTTGAGAACCGGCCCTGACCTGCGGGTTCGTGCACGAGTGTGGGTGTTGAGGCTGTGGATTGTTGTGCAGACGGATGGCCATTGAGGGGTGTGTGTGAAGTCGTTCTACGAGCAGCCGACGCCTGGAGAGGCGCCCGGAAGCGGTGCCTTGAGGCCGCAGCCGACGCCTGCGTGGTCTCCGAGGGGGGCCTCGTCCGCGCTGATCGCCGTCTATGACGCGCTGACCGCGCCTCCGCGGGTCGAGCGGGTCGAGGCCGACTCCGCACGCGAGCTGATAGACGGACTCTCGACGCGAACGTATCACGCATCTCGCGAACTCGGCGGGCAGCTCCCGTACACGGTCATAAGAGAGGTCGTCGAGAACTTCATCCACGCCGGCTTCGATGAAGTGGTCGTAAGCATCCTTGACGATGGGCACACCGTCCGCTTTGCCGATCAAGGACCGGGAATCGCGGACAAGGACCGCGTGTTCCTGCCCGGGTTCACCACCGCGACCGCCGACATGAAGCGCGTGATCAAAGGCGTGGGAAGCGGGCTGCCGGTCGCGCGCGAGTGCCTTACCTTCTCTGGCGGGACTATCGAGATCGACGACAACCTCGGTGCGGGGACGGTGGTCACCCTGCGGCTGAGTGCGCCTCCTCAGGCCCCCGTGCCCGACAGGGGGTCGCAGCGCGAGGCCTACGATCCGCCCGCCTTGACACTGCGCCAGAAGCAGATCCTCTCACTGGCTATGGAGCTCGGCTCACTCGGCCCCACCAGTGTCGCGCGCGAACTCGGGGTTGGACTGTCCACAGCCTATCGCGATCTCGAGCAGCTCGCCCAGCACGGCCTGATCTCTTCCGACGAAACCGGCAAGCGCGCGCTGACCGAACAAGGTGTCCTTTGTCTTGATGCGCTCTTCGGACGATAGGGTGGCGAACAACTGATGCAGGACGTTCAGCAGGTGTGGCAGAACACTCTCGATGTCGTCCGCGGGGAGCTCAACACACCCACGTTCAAGACGTGGTTTGAGCAGACCGCGCCACTCGGGATCGTCGACCACGAGATGGTCGTCTCCGTACAGAACGACTTCGCTCGAGACTGGCTTGAGACGCGGTACTCGAGTCTGCTCGCCTCGGCGCTGACGCAGGTTACCGGTTCCCCGATGGCCGTGCGGTTCAGCGTCCCGGGCGACCTCGTGGCCACCGTTGAGTCGGCAGTGATCGATGCACCTATGGACGCGCCTCCTCCGTTCGAGGAGGCGCCCTCGGCCGCCGGCAGACCGGAGGAGTCCGACCTTGATTCGCAGAGCACCTTCGACTCGTTCGTCGTCGGTCCGTCCAACCAGTTCTCCTACCATGTGGCGCTGGCTGTCGCCGAGACGCCAGGCACCGCATACAACCCGTTGTTCATCTACGGTGGAGCGGGTCTGGGGAAGACGCACCTCTTGAAGGCGATTGGGTCGTACGTCCGATCGAGCTACCCCTACATGAAGGTCACATATGTGACCAGCGAGCAGTTCACGAACGACTTCATCAAGTCCATCGGCGACAAGAGCCGGACCGCAGGCTTCAGACGCACGTACCGTGAGAACGACGTGCTCCTGGTCGATGACATCCAGTTCATCGCTGGAAAAGAGGGGACCCAGACGGAGTTCTTCCACACATTCAACACGCTTCGTGAGGCGGGCAAGCAGATCGTGATGACCTCCGACCGCCCACCTGTTGAAATCGGCAACATCGAGGAACGTCTTCGGACACGCTTCGGGGGAGGGCTGATCGCCGACATCCAGCCTCCTGATCTCGAAACGCGCATCGCAATCCTTAGGAGGAAGGCGCAGGCTGAAGGCCATAGTGTGCCTGACGACGTGTTGACACTGATCGCGGACCGCTTTTCGAGCAACATACGTGAGTTGTGGGGTGCCCTTCTGCGTGTGGTCGCGTTCAGCTCTGTCACGAGGCACGTCATCGACCTCGAGCTCGCCCAGGGCGTGTTGAAGGACATCTTCCCCGAGCGCTCCATCAAGCCGATCTCGATCTCTCTCATCAAAGACGAGGTGTGTCGCTTCTACGGCATAAGTAAGAATGAACTGGTCGGCAACAAGCGCTCGCAGTCGATAGCGTACCCGCGGCAGATAGGGATGTACCTCTCTCGTGAACTGACCGATCATTCACTGCCCAAGATCGGGAGTGAGTTCGGGGGTCGAGACCATACCACGGTCATCTACGCCGAACGGAAGATCCAGCGGCTGATGACAGAACAAAGAGACGTCTACAATCAGATTCAGACGCTCACCAACCTGATACGTCAGCGAAACTGACCGGTGTGGATGACTTGTGGGGTGTTTGTTGGGAGTTCTGGTCGTCGTGTTGAACGATCGTATGTGTTGTTGGTATGTGGAGAACCCGGTACATATACCGCACAGGTAGCGCACAGCTGTGGCAAGTATGTCTACCTGCGCATAGAGGGACAATTCACACCATCAACAGTCCCTACTGCTACGACTGCTACTGATATGTAACCAAGAGACAGAAGGGGTACGGGATGAAGATCTCGATCGCACGCGGAGAACTACTTGAGGCACTGTCTGTTGTCTCACGGGGGCTCTCCTCGAGAACGACGCTTCCCATTCTGTCTGGCATACATGTATCAACCGACGGAGACACGGCCGTGTTCCAAGCGACGGATCTCGAGGTCTCCATCAAGACGTCGTGCAAAGCCCGGGTAGAGCAACCAGGCAAGAGTGTCCTTCCTGGACGGTTGCTCACAGATGTTGCCCGCAGCCTTCCTGAAGCGGCTATCACTATCGACACAAGCACACCCAACACAGCTTCAGTCGTATGCGGACAATCGTCCTTCTCGATGAAGACACTCTCACCCGAGGACTACCCGAAGTTTCCCGAGGTTGCACCAGGACAGGAGACCGTGTTGCCGGCTGAGACGTTCTCCCATGTCGTGCATCAGGTGTCGAAGTCGGTGAGCAGGGACGAGACAAGACCGATTCTGACCGGAGTCCTAGTGGTGGTGGAGACGGGCACACTGCGAATGGTGGCCACAGACTCCTACCGCCTCTGCGTCCGCGAGGTCCCGCTCGAAAAAGCTCCAGCGGACATCGAACTCGTGGTGCCCGGAAAGGCCATAGAGGACGTCGCGAAGCTCGTCGGTTCGAGCGAGAACATCACCCTGGGAGTGTCCGAGAACCAGGTCATCTTCACATTCGGTGCCACCACGTTCATATCCCGGAGGATTGAAGGATCGTTCCCGAACTACAACCAACTGCTACCCAAGGAACACACGACGCGGGCGACCGTGGACCGCGCAGAATTGCTCGAGGCCGTCAAACGCGTCTCGCTGATGGCACAACACAACACACCGCTGAGGGTGAAGGTTTCCGTCGCCGAGCACACGATGACCTTGTCTGCTGCCACCCAAGACGTGGGCGACGCCGTAGAGGATCTTCAAGTGACCCCAGAGGGCGAAGATGTTGAGATTGCATTCAACCACACCTATCTTCTCGATGGAGTCTCGGTGGCAGAGAGTGACACCGTCGCACTCGAAGTCACAAGCCCACTGAAGCCGGGTGTGATCAAGCCGTCCGACGGCGAGGATTTCACCTACCTGCTGATGCCGGTCAGGCTCGGCTAGAGGGCTGTTGAAGGAGTGCGCATCACCAGGCTGGAGCTCCAAGACTTCCGAGGCTATCGCAAGTGGGAGATCGAACCGGATTCCGCGCTCACGGTGTTCACCGGCCCGAACGCCGTAGGCAAGACGAACGTGATCGAGGCGATTCAGGTCGTGGCCACCGGCGCATCGTTCCGGAATCCGCAATGGGACGAAGTCATCAGGTGGGGGGCTCGCTCGGCGGCGATACGCATGATCACCGAAGGGGACGGTTCTCACGCCGAGGTGGAGCTCAGGATCGAGCGGGGTGCGAGGCGCACGTGGGTGGTCGGCGGCGCTCCGAAGCGACGGGCGACGGACGCATGCCGATTCGTTCCCACCGTCGTGTTCACACCGGATGACCTGGCGATCGTGAAGGGCCCCGCGGAGCAACGCCGATCGGCGCTGGATGCCCTTGGTGAGCAATTGTCAGCGACGTACGGAGCGTTGAGGCGCGACTACGCGCGGGTCGTACGCCAACGAAACACGCTCCTCAGAAGCGCTGCGCCCGCAGCCGACCTCGCGCCGTGGGATGGGCAGCTGGTCCGTCTCGGCGGGCGGCTCCATTCTCACCGTCGGCGTCTGGCGAGGAAGGTAGTCGAAGCGGCATCGCCGATGTACGCACACCTGGCGGCCGGTGAGGTGCTGGACGCGAAGATGTTCGACCGGTGCGGCCTAGACGAGCACGATCTTACCGTCGAGCCAGTTGCCGAAGAAGTGGAGCAGGCGCTCCGGGCGGAACTGGACAGGCGGCGCGATGACGAGCGCGCTCGCGGTGTGTCGCTGGCCGGCCCGCACCGTGACGACATCGTCTTCGACGTCGACGGCCGGGACGCGAGGACCTTCGCAAGCCAAGGACAACAGCGCACGATCGCGCTCGCGTGGAAGTGCGCGGAAGTGGCGGTGATGACCGGCGTGCTGAAGAAGACACCCGTGCTCCTACTGGACGATGTGATGTCCGAGTTGGATGAGGCCCGCAGGGGCTCGCTCACCGACCTCGTTCAGCGAGACGTGCAAACGTTCATAACGACCACCAACACGGGCTACTTCGATAGAGGACTGTTGAAGCGTGCGCGGGTCGTGACCCTGGGCGGGGGGGCGT
>SBEH01000012.1 GCA_009668945.1 Actinomycetota bacterium | reverse complement strand
GCTCATAGCCTCCAACAAGAAGGCCTACCACGACTACTTCGTGGACGAGACCTTTGAGGCGGGCATCGTGCTGACCGGTACCGAGGTCAAGTCACTCCGCGAGAACAAGACGAACCTGCGTGATTCCTTTGCCACCATCCGCCGAGGCGAGGTGTGGCTCCACGGCGTGCACATCTCGCCCTACAGCCACGGCAACCGCAGCAACGTGCGCGTCGACCGCGAGCGCAAGCTGCTGCTTCGCAAGGCGGAGATTCGCTACCTCATCGGCAAGACAAAGGAGCGCGGGTACACGCTCGTGCCGCTCAAGGTCTACCTGTCGGCGAGCAACCTGGTGAAGGTCGAGATCGGACTCGCTCGAGGCAAGAAGCTCTACGACAAGCGCGATGCGATCGCCGAGCGCGACCAGAAGCGCGACGTGGAGCGCGCGCTGCGCGATCGGACGAAGAGCGAGTAGCCTACAGACCGCCTGAGCCCACGGTCAGCACCTCTTCGATTGGCTCGCCGTCGATGTGCGTCACCACGAGTCTGTCCTGTTCGCGAGCCACGGTGAGCGTTCCGTCCGATCGGGCCCCCGCGTCATTCCAGGTCTCCACGACCACCTCATTGGACTCGTCCCCCTTGGGTGGGGAGAGCCGCAAGAAGCTGCTCGCCGGTCCCCAGCTGATCTCGATGACGAGGGAGCCTTTCTCCCACTTCTCGTCCACGATCTCCGCGAGGGGAGGGTCCGGCTGGGGAGCCGAGGCCATCGCGTAGCAGTATGGTCGTGCTGCTGCGGACACCACCTTGCTCATGCCCTCGTAGTCGGCTCTCACACTGCAGCGGACATAGTCGGCTGCTACCTTCACCTGCTCCCGCGACTCGCTCGCGCACCCGCTCATGGCAGGAAGCGCCAGCAGGGACACGGCGGCCACAATTGCGGTCAGTCGCACACGGCGGCGCAGCGACAGCAGGCTCATCTTCGTCTCCTCCCTCAGCCGAGGGCCGTGCCGCCCTCGGTACGCACGGGGGCATCTTCTACCCAGATCAGCCACCTCTCTCGCACCTCTGGCATGGCGCGCGCTATACTTCATCTCCCGGCAAGAGGGGCCGGGAATGCACCTTCACATACACCTCACCTTCCGGGGGCGACTGGTTTCGACACGGGAGTTCTGAGGGGAGAAGCAGGCCGAGGTCGCCTTACCTCGATAAACAGGGGCACAAGACGCTCAAGCGTCGACAACGATCTTGCTCTCGCTGCCTAACAGCGCAGCGACGCCAGCCGGTGCGAGTCTCCGTCACCGGGCCTGACGCCACTTAGGGGACTGCCGCCGAAGACGTAGCCGGTATGCTTCGGCGAAAGACTGAACCAGCTAGGGAAGGGCGCGCTAGTCACACCGTGCTGCCCCGACCGAACCTCAAGATGTGACTGAGCCTGGAGATGCTCCCCAGGGGGCTGTCGTGGACAGGAGTTCGATTCTCCTCGCCTCCACCACAACCTTCACGCGCCTGCCCGCACAACGCGGGCGGGCGCGTTCGCATGCGCGGGGGCGTCGAGCCTACTCCTCGCCCGGGTCCACCCGCTCTCGCGAGCGCTTGACCGTCGCCCGAGCGCGCTTGTCGGCGAGCACGCGCTCTCGCACCGCGCGCGAACGCTGCTGCGGCTTGCGCGGCGCACCTCCTGCCGCGATCCGCGCGTTCTCGGCCTCGAGCCGCTCGCGAAGCCGCGCCAAGGCCGCCTGCTTGTTGAGGTACTGGCTGCGCTCGCGGCGCGCCACGACCACGATGCTGCTCGGCACGTGACGCAGCCGCACCGCGGAGTCGGCGGTGTTCACGCTCTGGCCTCCGTGTCCGGTGCCGCGGAACGTGTTCACCACGCACTCGGCGAGGAGCGCGTCGTCGGCAGAGGGGATGTCGTAGGGCTCACTCATGCCTCAATCATACGACGGCACGGTGACGGCCGACCGGGGTAGGCGAGATACACGCGACACGTGTGCGATACTTCCGCTATGCCCGAAGACACCCGATACGGCTTTCCGCGCCCGGCGTGGGAAGCGGCCAAGCAGGAGGCGAACGCCTTCATCGAAAGCCGCGCGCGCGAGCGGCGGACACTCACGTACGCGGAACTGTGTCGTGAGGTCAGCGCGATCACCCTCAAGCCACGTTCGTGGGCGATCGTCGGCTTCCTGAACGAGATCTGTGCCGATGCCGACGCGCGCTACGGCATCCTGCTCGCCACGCTGGTGGTGCGCGCCGATACCGGGTTGCCCGGTGACGGGTACTTCAGGAACTCGGAATCGCTCGGACGCGATATCGCGGACCGGGAGTCGTTCTGGCGTCGTGAGGCCGAGCGCGTCTGGTCGGCGTACGCGCGGGAGAGGTAGCGCATGCCCGAATTCGTCTCAGGTCTTCCCGATTGGCTGAAGTACATCGTCGTGACATGGCTTCCGTGGATCGAACTCCGCGGAGCCATCCCCCTGGCGTTCCAGCAGGGCGAGCGGCTCTACCTGCCGCTGATTCTGCTGGCCAACCTGGCCATCTACTGGCCCGGCTACTACTTCCTTGAGTTCATGTACGAGAGGTTCCCGCAGGGCGGGTGGATACACCGCAAGCTGGAGGGAGTCCGGGACAAGGCGCACCCGCTCGTGGAGAAGTACGGCTTCCTCGGGCTCGCCGTGTTCGTCGCGATTCCGCTTCCGGGAACCGGTGCCTACTCCGGCACCGCCGCAGCCTGGCTGCTCGACATGGACGTGAAGAAGGGTTTCCTCGCAGTCTCTCTCGGCGTTGTCGGCGCGTTTCTGCTGGTGTGGGGCGCCGCGGAGCTTGTGGCCGCCGGCATCACGCTCTTCTAGCGATGGACCGCCTGCCACTAGCTGGGGCGCCGTTCGCGTTCGGTCTGACCTTCGTCCCCCCGGCTGCGTACGCGCACGAGGACGAGGAGCCCGCCGCCGCACTTGCCCGGGTCTGCGGAGAACTCGGTGCGGCGTTCGCGTTCGTGCCCTCGGACGAGGCCTGGACGTCGGATGCTGTCTCGGACCTCGAGGCGATCGGGGTCGGGGCGTTTCTGACCGTGAGCGGTCCGTTCTGGCCGGTCATCGAAGCGCGAGGTCTCGCGCAAGGGCTTCGGGAGACGCTCACGCGCCCTGATGAGACGCGTCACGCGCTGGAAGACGGTCTCGGCGACGTGCTGACGCAGCTGGAGCGAGGCATGGGTGCCGACACCCGGGCCGTCGTGCTCGCCGAGGACCTGGCTGGCTCGGCGGGGCCGCTCGTGGCGCCCGACTTCGCGATCACGCAGCTGCTGCCTTTGTACGCCGAGATCACGGCGTTGCTGGGCACGCTCGGGCTGCCGGCCGTGTTCCACTCGGACGGTGACATCCGTCTGATGCTTCCCGCGATCAGACGTGCCGGCTTCGCCGGCGTCCACTGCGGAGGGGGACTCGACTTCGACGGCTTCGAGCGGCTGTTCTGGGCGGCCCGTGAGGCGGACCTGGCGGTGCTAGGCGGGCTGCTCACCGCCGAGCTCGTCAACGCGACACGCGCCGAGGCACTCGGCAGTAGGCTGGGCGTGCTGGCGAAGGCGGGCGGACTGTTCGTGACCGACGACGGAGGGATCACGACAGCGCAGGAGATGACGCACCTCGCGATGGCGCTGGCGGCCGCGAGGGACACATAGAGGACCGATGCATCCTGAGCCTGCGCGCAAGTACCTTCAGATGTGTGACGGGCGGGCGCGTTTCGCGCCTGTCGGATGGGGCGCATGGTCGGGTTTGAGCACCCAGTATCACGTGCTACGATTGTCGCGCGGCCGAGCAGTGGACGGCCGCGTTATCTCGCATGCCGTTCGGACACTACCGGGGAGTGGGACTCGTTGGCGCTCGAGGGCAACCTCAAGGACTTCTCGATAGCGGACATGTTCCGCCTGCTCGCTACGGGCAGGAAGACGGGCACGCTCTACCTCGAACGCGAAGACGCGCAGGGCAAGGTGTGTTTCAAGAAGGGCCGTGTGTTCTTCGCCAGCTCGAACTGGCATCGCGAGTCCCTTGGCCGTCGCCTGGTGAAGGCGAGCGTCATCTCCGAGAAGCAGCTACGACAGGCACTCGGCCTGCAGAAGATCCAGAAGAAGGAGAAGGCCGGCCGGCGCCTCGGCCAGATCCTGGTGGACGAGGGCTACCTCGACGGCAAGGTGCTCGAGACATTCATCCAGGACCAGATCAATGACACACTTTTCGACCTGTTCAGGTGGGAAGAGGGCGAGCTGCGGTTCGAGCCGGACGAGGAGTGTGATGACGAGGACATCGGCATCTCCGTGTCCGTGGAGAACATCATCATGGAGTCGTCGCGGCGCCTGGAACTGTGGAGCCGCATCCGGCAGAAGATCCCGTCCATGGACACCGAGTTCGTCATGGCTTCCACGCCCGGCGACAAGACCATGGAGATCCACCTCAAGCCACGCGAGTGGATGCTGCTCTGCTACCTCCACGGTGGCCGCTCGGTACGAGAACTTGTGGACCTCACCGGCTACAACGACTTCGAGACCGCGAAGATCCTCTTCGGCATGCACGCGGCGGGTCTGATCGAACGGATCGGCGGAGAGGCCGAGGCGCAGTGAGTGGGGGCGGGACGCCGACGTGCTGAACGAGGATCTCGCAAAGGACCTGACGCTTGAGGAGTTTCGCCGGTTCCGGGACCTGCTTCACAAGCATTCGGGCATCTACCTCGAGGAGTCGAAGCTCGATTCGCTGCGCATCTCACTCGTGACCCGCGCGACGAGGCTCGGCTACACGTCACTCTCCGAGTACTACAAGGCGCTCGCGCGCGACGATCACGAGTTCAACGAACTGCTCAACCTCGTCACGATCAACGAGACGAGCTTCTTCCGCTTCCCTGCGCAGTTTGCGGCGCTGCGCAACAACGTCCTTCCAGAGATCATGGCGAGCAGGGCCGGGGGCAATCGTGTGATGCGCATCTGGTCGGCGGGCTGTTCAACAGGCGAGGAGCCGTACTCGATCGCGATGACCGTGATGGACTCGGGCATCGAAGTGGCGGGATACACTCCGCAGATCCTCGGCACCGATGTGTCCACGAAGGCGCTCGCCCGAGCGAAGGCGGGCGTGTACGGCACGCGCGCGATGCTGAACGTGCCGGACGACGTGGTCAGCAGGTACTTCGAGGCCACCCCGAACGGCGATCATCGGGTGACCGACCGCGTCCGCAAGTACGTTGACTTCGGATACCAGAACCTGATCCGGGAGCCCTACCCGCTGTCGCTGATGGGCAACTGGGACATCATCTTCTGCCGGAACGTGACGATCTACTTCCGGCTCGAATCGACCAGGCGGGTAGTCCAGAACTTCTACGACAGCCTGAACGAAGGCGGCTACCTGTTCATCGGGCACTCGGAGACGCTCACGTCGGTGAGCGACACGTTCGAGGCGGTCGAGATCGGTGGGGTATTCCTCTACCGCAAGCCGCCCTCGCGCAAGTTCTTCAATTTCGCCCAGGCAGCTCCCGCTGCGCGTGCCTCGCGTGGCGCGACGCCACCGGCGACCGCAGCGGCTCCACGCTCGAAGGTGGTCCGGGAGCCGCGGAAGCCGGTGGAGCCGCAGCCTGCCGAAGTCGCGGCCGATCCACTCGAGCAGGCAAGGGCCGACCTCAAGGAAGGCCATCCGGAGCGTGTCCTCGAGATCGTGAACCAGGTCCTCGAAGTGGATCCGAACAACGCAGACGCGCATCTCCTCTTCGGCTACGTGCACGCCGACGCGGGTGACTATGATGAGGCGATGCGTGCCTCGCACCGGGCACTTGCGATCAATCCCCTGCTCCCGGCGGCCCGCTACATCCTCGGTATCATCTACCAGCGCCAGGGGGATGCTATCCGAGCGGTGTCGGAGTTGAAGAAGACACTGTACATCGATGCCGATTTCGCCATCGCGCACTTGAACCTGGCGAACATCTACAAGGCCCAGAGGAAGTGGGATGCGGCGGCGAAGGAATACGAGAATGCGTTGAAGTCGCTGAAGAAGAGCCCGAACGGCCAATGGACCGAGTACTCGGGCGGCTTCCAGGCGGACTTGCTGGTCAGGACGTGCGAACGGAGTCTGATAGAGTGTCGTAGGGCCATCGGAGGGAAGTAGGAAGGCGGACGCCGTCTGCTCCGGGCCGCTCAGCGTGTTCCGGGGGGACGACGCAGGAGGGAGACGTACCAATGGCAAGCGCGCGAATCCTGGCGGTCGACGACAGCCCCACCATCCTCGAGATGATCAAGGCCATCCTCCTGGCCGGCGGATACGAGGTCATCACCGCCACGGATGGCGCTGAGGCGCTCGAGACCGCCCGGGCGGAGAAGCCCGACCTCATACTCCTCGATGTGATGCTGCCCAAGCTCGACGGGTACCGGGTGTGTCGCCTGCTCAAGTTCGACCAGAACTACAAGTCGATCCCGATCATCATGTTGACCGCCAAGACCGAGGAGCAGGCCATGGCCACCGGCATCCGCACGGGCGCCAACCAGTACCTAACCAAGCCGGTAGAGCCGGATACGCTCCTCAACGCGGTGGCCGAGGAACTCGCGAAGGCCCAGGGCTAGGCGATCGCGATGCCGTCGGGCAGCAACATCTCCGGACGTGTGCTCGAAAGCCTGGTAGCCGCCGGCCTGATGACCGCCGAGCAGGTCTCAAGCGTTGAAGACGCCGCCTCCTCCCGCGGGGTGCACGTCGGCGTCGTCCTCACCGAGCGCGATCTCGTGAGCCCGATCGACGTCATCTCCGTTCTCGAGCACGAGATGGGCATCCCCCAGGTCGATCTTTCCAGCTACGCGCCCGAGGACGATGCGCTGGCACTCGTGCCGGCCGTGCTCGCACGGGAGCATAAGGTCCTTCCGCTGTTCGAGATCGAAGGCATGCTCACCGTCGCCGTCGGCGACCCGATGGACGTGTTCGCTCTTGATGCCGTGGCCGGAGAGCTGGGTCTCGAGCTTGAGCCGGTGCTCGCTGACAGCGACTCGTTCGCGACGACTCTGGAGCAGTACTACCCTGCAGGCGCAGCCGCCACTGCACCCGGCGTGGCGCCTCGCCCGCCCGCCGCCGAGGAGTTCGAGGAGGTCGAGGCATCCGATTTCTTCGAGGAAGCCGCCGAGGATACGCTTGCAGTGCCGGTAGCGCCGGTGGCCGAGGCAGCCGTCGCAGAGCCCGAGATCCCGGTCGCTGAGACGATGGAACAGATGGCGGCGGCAGAGCCCGCGGCAGCGGGTCCTTCGGCGATCGATCTCGACGTGTTGGCCGTCGCAGACTCGCGCAAGGTCGCTGTGCTGGTCGCCGACATCCTCGATGATGCCGTTGCGCGCGGTGCGAGCCGCATCCACTTGCTGCCGTACAAGGACGACTTCTTCCTGGTCTACCGGGTCAAGGGGGGGCTAGAGAAGGTATCGAGCGCGCCACTGTCGATGCAGGGCGCACTCATCGAGGGCTTCAAGTCGTACGCGAAGCTCGGCAGCGTACCCCAATCCCGCCCGGCCCTCGGCCGGGTGCGCACGCGGATCGGCGACAAGGACCGTGTTCTCACGATCTCGGTGGTGCCGACCATCGCCGGGCAACGGCTCGTCGTCTCGATCAGCGCGTTCAGGCCGCAGCCTCGGGGCTTCGAGGAGCTCGGGATGGGCGAGGCCGAGACCCGTGCGCTTCGGGCGATGGTCGAGCGCGGCCGCGGCATCCTGCTCGTGTGCGCACCGGTGGCGGGAGGCGCGTCGACCACCTACTACGCCCTACTCGCGCACGCCGCTTCCAGCGGGAAGACAGTGTACTCGGTGGAGCAGTCCATCGACTACGAGATCGCGGCGGTCGCGCAGGTGATGATCGAGCCCGGAGGTCCGTCGCCCGCGGCGTACATCGCAGCAGGCATGCGGCAGGACACGGACGTCATCGCCATCGACGGGCTTCGCACCGTCGAGGACGTGCATCTCGCGGTGGAGGCGGCCGGACTCGGGAAGCTCGTGATCGCGACATTCCCGGCCGCGGATATCGCTTCGGGCGTCCGTAGGATGCTCGACCTAGGTGCCGAGCCGCACAGTCTTGCCGCTGCGCTCACCCTTGGCGTGGGGCAGCGCCTGGTGCGCCTGAACTGCCCGAACTGCTCGTTGGAGACCGACGGCAAGCTCGCGGCGAGGATCCCCGGCGCGCCTTCCGGGCTGCGTGACAAGATGGGGTCGGGCTGCCCCAACTGCGCGAAGTCCGGATTCAAGGGCGCCACGGCGATCCACGAGGTGCTCCCGTTCAGCGAGCCGGTGCGTGCCGTCGTCGGCAAGGGAGGGTCGGAGGCGGACATCGCGAAAGCCGCGAATGCCGCCGGCATGCGGCCGCTCGTGGTTTCCGGTCTCGCGCGTGTCAAGGACGGCGCCGTGAGTGCCGACGAACTGAACAGAGTCCTACGCTTCGTGACGTAAGGAGTGTGTGTGCCGAGGAAGTCGAAGAAGGCCGAGGAGCCGGTCGCGGTTGAGACCGCGAACCAGGAGGCCGCGACTGCGGCTGAACCCGTGGCCGGCGGCAACGCGGAGGGGGTCGTCGAGGGGCCGGCGGCGTCCGTTGAGCCGCTTCAGGCGGTGACGTTCCTGCTCGACGGTCAGCTCTACGGGCTGCCGATCGACGTCGTGCAGGAGATCCAGCAGCTCGTGGAGTTCACGCCGCTGCCGGATGCCGCACCCGCGCTCGTCGGAATCATCGACCTGCGCGGGAGCGTGGTGCCCGCAGTGGACCTGCGCGTGCTCGTGGGCCTTCCGGCGTCGGAGTTTACGCTCGAGACGCCCATGGTCTTCTGCAGGATCCGCGGCCATGTGGTGTGCCTGATCGTGGACGCTGTCGAAGACGTCGTCGACCTTCCCGCCGAGGGACTGCAGCCCCCGTCCGGGCTCTACAGTCTCGCCGACCGTATGCTCGGGATGTGCCGTCTGCCGCAGGGGCTCGTCCTGATGCTGGACGTGGACAGGCTGGTTCCCGACGCCGCGTTGGCGGCCGCGGGACCCGAAGGAGGTGACCGCGGGTGACGCCATCGGGTGGCGACAACGGCGACCTGCGGTACGCCAAGATGCAGGATGTCTTGCGCGCACGCGCGGCGTCGCTCGCTCAGTCGCAGGAAGAAGAGGTCAGCGTTGATGCGCTCGGGCTCCTGCTCTTCCGCCTCGGCGAGGAATGGTATGCGTTCCCCATCGACGGGGTACGCGAGATCTACAACGACTTTATGGTCACGCGCATCCCGAGGGTGCCGGAGTTCATACTCGGCGTGGTGAACGTGCGGGGCGAGATCGTCTCGGTCACCGACCTCGGGACGCTGATTCGGGTTCCCAGCCGGACCCACCAAAGCATCGAGTCGGTGATGCCCGCGGCCATCATCGTCGCCAACGAGTCGAGCGTCACAGCGGTGGTCGTCGATGAGATCGGGGACATCGTAGAAGTCCCGCATGACTCGATCGAAGCCGCGCTATCGACTCTGGACAAGGCGCAGGCCGAGTTCATGGCAGGGTCGGTGTATCTCACCGGCCGGCTGGTCGGCCTAGTGAATCTGAGGAAGATACTCGAGCCGATCGGCGAAACCGTATGACAGGAGTGCAGCATGATCAAGCGACTGTATGACAAGATCAACGGCAACTTCCTGCTGAAGTACTCGATCCTGAACCTGGCACTGATCGCCGTGGCCAACACAGTGCAAATCATCGCTGCGTGGGCGATCTTCGGCGGTCTGTTCGACGAGCACTGGCAACGTCTTCTCGGACGCGTGGCCCTCATGATCGGCATCTTCGTCGCGGTCCTGGTCGTGCTCGCGTACATGCAGCGGCAGATCGGGAAGCGCATGATGGCCCCGCTGTACCAGGTTGTGACGAGCATCAAGTCCGCATGCGAGGGTGAGATCGGCCACAAGACCACGGTCGAGACCAAGGACGAGTTCGGCATTCTGGCCCGTTCGTACAACCAGATGCTCGACCTGATCATCTACCTGATCAGCCAGATGCAGGACTCCTCGTCCCGGCTCTCCGGCGCCTCGACTGAGATCCTGTCGGCTACCGAGCAGCAGGCTTCAGGCGCCGCGGAGCAGGCTGCCTCCATCAGCCAGACGACGGCGACCATGGAGGAGCTCGCGGCCACCTATCGCCAGATCGCGGAGAACGCGAACCAGGTGGTCAAGATGGCGGAGACCTCGCTCGGCAACGCAGAGAGCGGGCAGCAGGCCGTCATGAACACACTCGATTCCATGGAGTCCATCAAGTCGCGCTCGCAGTCGTCTGCGGCCAAGATCCTTCAGCTCGGCGAGCGCAGCCAGCAGATCGGGCAGGTGCTCGCGATCATCAACAGCATCGCGGATCAGACCAAGATCCTCGCGCTGAACGCCGCGATCGAGGCCGCGCGCGCCGGAGAAGCCGGCAAGGGCTTCAGCGTGGTCGCAGTCGAGATCCGCAAGCTCGCCGAGTCTGTCGTGGACTCCACGGGCGAGATCGAGACCATCATGACGGAGATCCAAACGGCGGCGAACGACCTTGTCATTGCCACCGAGCAGGAGTTGAAGCAGGTCGAGGGCGGCGTCAATCTCGCCCACACGACCGGGGAGAGCTTCGATCAGATCCTCGAAACGATCGAGCAGACCACCATCGCCGCCAAAGAGATATCGGCAGCTACCCAGCAACAGCGGAGCGCGACCGAGCAGGTAGTCAAGGCGATGCACGAGGTGGCGTCCGTCGCCCAGCAGACCGCTAGTGCATCTCGCCAGGTCGCGGGAGCTGCCGAGCAGCTCTCCGGCATCGCGAAGGAGTCCAGCCACATCGGTTCGGCCTTCCGAATCGTCGGACAGTAGCCGCAGGCCTGGCTGAGGAGAAATGATGGTCGAGTTCGACCGTTCTGCATTCATCGCCAAGTTCCAGGAAGAGGCCACCGACCTCCTCCAACGCCTCAACGAAGGCATCATCACGCTCGAGGCCGACCCGTCGAATCGTCCGCTGATCGATCAGTGGCTGCGGGACGCACATACCCTCAAGGGCTCGTCGCGCATGGTAGGTCTGATGGAGATCTCGGACATCGCGCACCGCATGGAAGACGTGATGGTCAAGGTCCGCGACGGAGACATGACGTACGGCCCCGACATCACTGATGCGTTCTTCGAGGCGCTCGACACTGTCGTCTTCCTGGCCGAACATGCGGGCAAGCCCACTGCCGCCGAGGCGGATGTCGAGGGGGTCACAGGACGCCTCGCTGTCTTGGCGGGTTCCACCGAGGGCGCTACGCCCGTCAAGGCCGAGACACCGACGAAGGCCCCCGATCTGCCGAAGCGGGAGGCGGAACCCGACGCGGCGCATGTGGCGATGGAGGCGCCGGAGGAGGCGCAGGTCACCGCGTCCGAGTCCGAAGCGGAGAGCCGACCGGTCGCCGAGGGAGGCGGCAAGCGTTCGAAGGCCGACGACACGCTGCACTCCAAGGAGCAGACGACCGTACGCATCCGCACCAGCCAGGTCGACCGGCTGCTGAACCTGGTGAGCGAGGTTGTGATCTCGCAGATCAAGGACGAGCAGCGCGTGCGTGATCTGCGCGGCGCTGCGGCGGGTGCGGCCGACGCCCTACAGGTCTGGAGCCGGATCAAGACGATGCTGAGCGCCCTGCCCCACGAGGCGCAGACCGCACTCGACGCCGATCTCCATGTGCTCGACGACCTGCTGGTGGAACAGCGCAAGCACATCGTCTCGCTCGCAAAGGACTACGCGGATGACAGTTCGCGCATCTCGACGGTCGTGAGTGACCTGCAGGCGCGGGCGATGGAGCTGCGCATGCTTCCGGTCAGCACGGTGTTCAACACGTTCCCGAGGGCCATGCGGGATCTGGCGAAGACGTTCAAGAAGGATGTCGACCTGATCATCCAGGGTGGCGACACCGAACTCGACAAGAAGGTCCTCGAGGAGATCAACGACCCGCTCGTACACATCATGCGCAACGCCGTGGATCACGGAATCGAGCCCTCGGCAGACCGCGTAGCGGCGGGCAAGCCGGCCAAGGGCACGATCACCTTGAGCGCGCGGCAGGAAGGCGACCATATCGTCATCGAGATCGCCGACGACGGTGCGGGAATCGACCCCGAGCGCGTGAAGGCCGCCGCGGTGAGGAAGGGCTACATCACGGAGTCCGAGGCCAAGGCGCTTTCCGATCGTGAAGCCCGCTACCTGATCTTCGAGAAGGGGTTTTCCACCGCCGCGATCATCACCGAAATCTCCGGGCGCGGCGTCGGCATGGACGTCGTGCGGGAGTTCGTGGTCGAGAGGCTCAAGGGTTCGCTCGACATCGACTCGGAGTTCGGCAGAGGCAGCACGTTCAGACTCACCATCCCGCTGACCCTGGCGATCATCCGTGCGCTCTTGCTTCGTGTGGGTGGGCAGACGTTCGCGCTGCCGACGACGTCGATCGAGGAAACTGCACGCGTCGAGCGCTCGGCCGTGATCAAGGTCGAGGGACACGAGGTCATCCGACGCCAGCGGCGGACGGTTCCTCTCGTGCACCTGCGGGATATCCTCGGAATCGACTCGACCTCAGATGCCAACGGCAAGATCCCGATCGCGACTCTCGGCTTCTCCGGCCATCGGATCGGGCTCATGGTCGACGAGTTCGTGGGTGAGCAGCAAATCGTAATCAAGACGCTGGGGTCGCATCTCAAGCGTGTGGACAACGTCGCGGGGGTTACCATCCTAGGCGCCGGCGAGATCGTGCCGATCCTGAACGTACCGGACCTGATGGAGAACGGCCGGCAGATGACGGGCTTGCGGGTACGGCATCCCGGCCATGTCGAGAAGGACGTGAAGCACAAGGGCCCGGGCCGCATCCTCATCTGCGAGGATTCGTTCACGACGCGCGAGCTCGAGCGGTCGATCTTCGAGGCCGCCGGCTACGAGGTCGAGACCGCCACGGACGGCGCGATAGGCCTGAGCCGGCTGCGCGAGGGTCTAGTTCCCGATGCAGTCGTCACCGACGTGCAGATGCCGAACATGACCGGCTTCGAGCTCACGCGCGCGATCAAGGCGGACAACGTGTTGAAGGCCATTCCGGTCATCATCGTCACCTCGCTCGAGCGGGACGAGGAGAAGGCAGAGGGCATCTCGGCAGGTGCGGACGCGTACATCACGAAGTCGGTGTTCAACCAGGACACGCTGCTGGACACCGTGGAGAGGCTGATCCGATAGCGCATGGGAGGTAACGGGATCGCCGGGGGTAGCGAGCGCATCCGCGTGCTTATCGCGGACGACTCGCTCGTTGCCCGGGAGATGCTCACGCAGATACTCCTCAGCGACGAGGGGATCGAGGTCGTCGGGACCGCGTCCAATGGCCAGGAAGCGGTCGACATGGTCGCGCGTCTGCGGCCGGATCTGGTCACGATGGACGTCCACATGCCGAAGATGGACGGCCTCGAAGCCACCGAGAGGATCATGGCCTATACGCCGACTCCCATCCTGGTCGTGTCGTCATCGGTGTACGGCGAGGGGATGGGCAGAGCGTTCGATGCACTCGCGATAGGCGCTCTCGAGGTGATCAAGAAGCCCGAGCCGCGTGACTGGGCGGCACTGGAGGTCATCGGGCGTGACATCATCCGCCGGGTCAAGATTCTTGCGCGCGTGAAGGTCATCACGCACATCCGCGGACGGCGCAGCCCTGGGCACGGGCCGCAGCCCACGCACGTGAAGCCGACTGCCGGTGCGGGACGTCTGCAGCTTGTGGCGGTCGGTTCCTCGACCGGCGGGCCGTCGGCTCTGCTCAACGTCCTCGGCCGTCTTCCGGCCGACTTCCGGCTGCCGATCGTGATCGCTCAGCACATCGCCGAGGGCTTCGTCCCGGGACTCGCAAGCTGGCTGGATGCCGGCTGCAAGATAAACGTGGTCCCGGCCGAAGACGGCAAGTCGGTCGTTCCGGGAACAGCGTACATAGCCGCCACCGGCGCGAACCTCGAGATCGATGGCGTGACGACGCGCTTCACCGACCCGAAGGCGGGACAGCTGTACATCCCGTCGGCTGACACGCTCTTTGAGTCCGCCGTGCGTTCGTACGGACGCCGTGCGATCGGAGTGCTGCTGACAGGCATGGGCGCCGACGGTGCCAGCGGCCTCAAGCGGATGCATGATGCGGGTGCGCCCACGATCTGTCAGGACGAGGCCACGTCCACGGTCTGGGGCATGCCGAAGGCGGCCATCGACGCCGGCGCCGCGGACGCCGTGCTTCCGGTGCACGAGATCGGGCCCGAGATCGAGCGTATCGCCGACGCCGTGTAGCGGCGCGCGCGGTGCGGCTATACTCTCCAGATATGCGAGAGCTTCCCATCGGCATCTTCGACTCCGGCCTCGGCGGTCTCACCGTCGCGGGTGAGATCATGCGAGCACTTCCGGGCGAAAGCGTGGTCTACTTCGGCGACACGGTGCGTTGTCCCTACGGGCCGCGCGACCCGCACGAGGTGCGCAGTTTCGTCCTGCAGATCGGGACATGGCTGACGCGCAGGTGTGTGAAGCTTATCGTCATCGCGTGCAATACCGCGACGGCGGCCGGTCTCGCTCTTGCCCAGCAGGTATTCGACGTTCCAGTCGTCGGCGTCGTGGAGCCAGGTGCCCGGGCGGCGGTCAAGGCCACGGTCAACCGCCGCGTCGGCGTGATCGGCACGGTCGGCACGGTCGAGTCGGGAGCCTACAGCTCCGCGGTCCGCATGCTCGACGCTGGCGTCACGGTCTTCTCGGTGGCCACGCCACGCTTCGTGGACGTGGTCGAGCAGGGGCTGCGCCTCGGCGACGGCACGCTCGAGGAGTGGCTCGCCGAGACGGCCGACGTCTATATCCGCCCCTCGTTCTACGAGATGGCGCGCGACTACCTCGATCCGCTCAAGCGCAGCGGTATCGACACGCTCGTGCTCGGCTGCACGCACTTCCCGCTGCTCGCCGCTCCCATCCAGCAGGTCGTCGGCCCGAAGGTGCGGCTGATCTCCTCAGCCGAGGAGACTGCCCGTGAGGTCGCCGAGACGCTCGAGGCGCGCGGGCATCTGGCCGAGGCCGGCGCCAAGCGCACCGAGACCTTCGCCACCACCGGAGACGCCGGGGAGTTCGCGACGCTCGGGGCACGCGTTCTCGGACGACCGGTCGCATCCGCAGAACACGTCGACCTGCCCGCACTTGAGGAGCTCCTGTCCGATGACCTCAAGCAGCGCCAGACGGTGTTCGAGGAGGCCGGCGCGTGCAGCTGACCGTGCTCGGCAGCGCGGCCTCGTACCCGGAAGCCGGGCGGGCCTGCGCCGGCTATCTCGTGCGCTCGGGGGAGACGACGATACTGCTCGACTGCGGCAACGGTGTGCTCTCCAACCTGGGGCGCGTGATGGATCCCACCGTGCTTTCGGCGGTGTTCGTCTCGCACGGCCACGTCGACCATTTCGCGGACGTCTACGGGCTGCAGGCGGCGCTGCGATATGCACCCGCGGGGCCGATGCCGCCACTGCCGCTGTATCTGCCCGTGGGCCTGTTCGCGCGCATGAGTGCGATCCTGAGCCCCCACGGCGCAGCCGAGCTTGACGGAGCGTTTCGGGTGCACGAGTACGCTGACGCCGAGTCGCTCCAGGTGGACGGCGTGACCGTCACTCCGCGGCGCGTGGATCACGCCGACGAGACATTCGCGTTCGTTGTGGAGGCCGACGGTGTGCGGCTGTGCTACACCGCCGATACCCGTCCGGGCGCCGCGGTGCTTGCGGCCGCATGCGGCGCCCACCTTCTCCTCGCGGACGCGACGCTGCCGCCCGAGTTCGCGGGCCGTGCGCCTCACATGACGGCCGCCGAGGCGGGCGCGCTCGCCCGGGAGGCGGGCGTACACACGCTCGCGCTCACGCACCTCTGGCCTGGCGTGGACCGCACGGCTGCGGCCGAGGAGGCCCGCGAGGCATTCGGCGGTCGTGTTATCGTGGCCGATGAGATGGCCACGTTCGACATCCGGGAGTAAGGAGCCACCCGTGCAGCGTTCCGAAGGCCGCCCGCCCGGTCAGATGCGGCCGGTGACCGTCACCAGGCGCTATCTCAAGCACGCGCACGGCTCGTGCCTCTTCGAGCTGGGCGACACGAAGGTGCTGTGCGCGGCAACGTTCGGCGACACGGTCGCCTCCTGGCGTCGCGGAAGCGGGCTGGGCTGGGTCACCGCGGAGTACTCGCTGCTGCCCGCGTCCACGCACACGCGCACCCGGCGCGAGGTCTCGCAGGGCTCGCCGAGCGGTCGCACGCACGAGATCCAGCGGCTGATCGGTCGGTCGCTGCGTACGGTGATCGACATGGGCGGCCTGGGCGGCGAGTACACCCTGAACGTGGACTGCGACGTGATCCAGGCTGACGGGGGCACACGCACCGCGGCGATCACCGGCGCGTTCATCGCGGTGCACGATGCGCTCTCTACGTGGAAGACGGCCGGCAAGATCGCCGACATCCCGGTGATCGACTACGTGGCCGCTACCTCCGTCGGCCTCGTGGACGGCGTGGTGTGCCTGGACCTCGACTACTCGGAGGACAGCGTCGCCGAGGTGGACATGAACGTCGTCTGCGACGGCAAGGGCCGCTTCATCGAGGTGCAGGGCACCGGCGAGCGCGCCCCGTTCGACCGCGCCAGACTAAGCGAGCTGCTCGATCTTGCCGCCGAAGGCACCGGCCGGCTCATCACACTGCAGCGGAAGGTGCTGGCCGAGGACATCGAATCCTTCAGCGAGCGTGCCTGAGGTGCGGCGCGTCGTCGTCGCCACCACCAACCGCGGCAAGCTCGAGGAGATTCGCTCGGCGCTTACCTTCGAGGGCTGGGAGTTCGTGACGGCAGCCGAACTCGGCGCGGAGCCGCTTGAGGTGGAGGAGACCGGTGCCACCTTCATCGCCAACGCGCGCCTCAAGGCACACGCGTATCACGAGGCGTTCGGCTTGGCGGCGCTTGCCGATGACAGCGGTCTTGAGGTGGATGTCCTCGGCGGCGCTCCCGGCGTTCTCTCGGCGCGCTACGCGGACGACTGTCTCGGCGGCGGCGATTCGGCGAACAACGCGCGGCTGTTGGTCGAACTCGAGGATGTGCCGGAGGCGGACCGCACCGCGCGCTTCCGGAGCGTGATCGTGTTCGCGGACGAGGACGGCACCGAGACGGTCGCCGAGGGCACGTGCGAGGGCAAGGTCGGCTTCGCGCCGCGCGGCAGCGGCGGCTTCGGCTACGACCCGCTGTTCCTTCCCGATGCCACACCCGGGCGCACGATGGCCGAGCTCAGCCTCGAGGAGAAGAACGCGATCAGCCACCGAGGAGCGGCTCTGCGCGCATTTCGCGAGACACTCGAGGGGTAGCGGAAGGCCGAGCGCCCCCCTATACTTGGCGATGCTCTCGAGCACCGGTCTTCAAGGGACCGGCCGGGCGCGAAGTCGGGCCGTAGCGCAGCTTGGTAGCGCATCTGCTTTGGGAGCAGAGGGTCGTGGGTTCGAATCCCGCCGGCCCGACCATGTGCGGCGGTAGTTCAATTGGTAGAGCATCAGCCTTCCAAGCTGATTGTTGCGGGTTCGAGTCCCGTCCGCCGCTCCACGCAACACCCTCGGCACGCCATCTGGCAGGCCGATTGACAAGGTAGGGCACCGCAGGTACCGTTCTCACTCGGCACTTCGGAGGCTCTCCCTGGATATGCGCCCGTAGCTCAGTTGGATAGAGCGGGAGACTTCTAATCTCTAGGTCGGGGGTTCGAATCCCTCCGGGCGTGCCAGCCACTACATGGTGGGTGTAGCTCAGTTGGTTAGAGCGCCGGACTGTGGCTCCGGAGGTCGCGGGTTCAAGTCCCGTTACCCACCCCATGAAACGCTTGCGATGGCCCGCCTCGTGCGGGCCGTCGTGTTTGTGGGGCACACTGCTCGGCTACACTCATTCGTGAGCGTTCGAGCGTCCCGTCGGCGAGGAGCGGTCCATGCTCTCAGACATCGAGATTGCGCATGCCGCTGAGGTGCGTCCCGCCCGTGAGATCGCCGAAGGGATGGGCGTGCTTCCGGATGAGGTGGAGCCCAACGGCCGCTACAAGGCGAAGGTGTCGCTCCGCATCCTGAAGCGGCTGGCCGAGGCCCCGAACGGCCGCTACGTGCTTGTCACCGCCATCACCCCCACGCCGCTCGGCGAGGGCAAGACGCTCACCACCGTGGGCCTCGGGCAGGCGTTTCGCGTCGGCGGGCACTCGGCCATCTCCTGCATCCGCCAGCCCTCCCTCGGGCCCGTGTTCGGCATCAAGGGCGGCGCTGCGGGCGGCGGCTACTCACAGATCGTGCCGATGGAAGACATCAACCTGCACCTCACCGGCGATGTGCACGCTATCACCGCGGCGCACAACCTCTGCGCGGCGTTCATCGACAACCACATCTATCACGGCAACGCGCTGGGCATCGATCCGCACGCGATCAGCTGGCCGCGCGTTCTCGACATCTCCGACCGCGCGCTGCGGAACGTGGTGATCGGCCTCGGCGGACGCACCGACGGCAACCCGCGCGAGTCGCACTTCGAGATCACGGTGGCAAGCGAGCTCATGGCGATCCTCGCGCTCTCGGAGGACATCGGTGATCTGCGCGCGCGCATCGGGCGGATCATCGTCGGCCGCACGTTCGAGGGCGCGCCGGTCACCACCGACGACCTCAAGGTCGCAGGCTCGATGACGGTGCTCATGAAGGAGACCATCAAGCCCAACCTCATGCAGAACCTCGACGGCGGCGCGGCGTTCGTGCATGCGGGGCCGTTCGCCAACATCGCGCACGGGAACAGCTCGATCGTGGCCGACCGCATCGCGCTCAAGCTTGCCGACTACGTGGTCACCGAGGCCGGCTTCGGCGCGGACATGGGAGCCGAGAAGTTCGTGAACATCAAGTGCCGCGTGTCAGGTCTGGCGCCCGATGCGGCCGTACTCGTGTGTACGGTGCGCGCGCTCAAGGCGCACTCGGGGCGTTTCGAGGTCAAGCCGGGCCGTGCGCTCGATCCCGCGCTTCTGGCCGAGGACCTCGACGCGCTTGACGCGGGCATGCCCAACCTCGTGAAGCAGATCGAGAACGTGCGCTCGTTCGGCATCCCGGTGGTCGTGGCGATCAACACGTTTCCGTCCGACACGCCCGCGGAGCACGCGCTCATTGGCGTGCGGGCGCGTGAGGCCGGGGCGTTCGACGTGGTGACGCACCACATGCACGCCGAAGGCGGCAGGGGAGGACTGGCGCTCGCGGAGGCGGTCGCGAAGGCGTGCGAGGAGCCGGCGAAGCTCACGTTCACGTACCGCGTCGAGGCGCCGGTGCGGGAGAAGATCGCGGCCATCGCCACGCGCATATACGGTGCGAGCGGCGTGGACTTCTCATTCGAGGCAGGGCGAGCGATGCAGGAGATCGCCGACGAGGGCATGGGCGCGCTGCCCGTGTGCATGGCCAAGACGCATCTGTCACTGAGTCACGACTCCAAGCTCAAAGGCGCGCCGTCTGGCTGGCGGCTGCCCGTGCGCGATGTTCACGTCGCGGCAGGAGCCGGGTTCGTGTACGCGCTCTGCGGCGACATCACCACGATGCCGGGACTTCCGGGCACACCGGCTGGCGAGCACATCGACATCGACGCTGACGGCAACGTGGTCGGGCTGTCGTAGGGGTGCGAGACCCAGCCGCATCGGCGCCCGGGCGCAACGCGGCGGTTGCGATGTATACTTATACATCACGGAGCTTGGATCCGGTTGGACTCCCGTTCAGGTGGTGGGGTCATCATGGGCCGCATGGTCCGAAAGCAGCTCTACATCGACGACGAGCACGAGGCGGCGCTCAAGGCGCGCGCAGCTGAGCGCGGCGTGACCGAGGCCGAGATCATGCGTGAGGCGCTCGATCGCTACCTCGGGGACATCGCGCGCGAGGAAGCCGACGCCGCCTGGGAGCGCATCCTTGAATTCTCACGGCGTCGCGCGGCAAAGGGGCCTTTGCCTGGCAAGCGGGACTGGACGCGCGACGAGATCTACGACCGTCCTGGAAAGCCCGGCCGTGGCTGGTAGGGTACTCGTCGATACGAACGTCCTCGTGTACTTCGCTGATGAGCGCGACCTGATCAAGCGCGAGCGCGCCGAGCACGTTCTGACCGCGTTCGAGGCGTCAGGTCGCGGCTTCCTCTCGCAGCAGGTGCTTTCCGAATTCGCGAGGGTCGCAAGCGAGAGCATCCCCGACCCGCCGTCGGCAGCGGAGCTGACGCAGGTCGTACTCGACTTCAGTCGCACCTGGCCGATCCTGGCGATCACTCCCGACATCGTTGCCGACGCGCTGGGAATCGCCGAACGCACCGGCCGCTCGTTCTGGGACGCGCAGCTCATCGCCACCGCGCGCGCCAACGGAATCGGCCTCATCGTGTCCGAGGACTTCGAGGACGGCGCCGTGTGCGAGGGCGTGCGCTTCGCGGACCCGTTCGCACCCGGCTTCGAGGCGTCCGTGCTGTCGCTGTGACGGTCCTATGCCGCGGTCTGATGCACGGTTTGCATTCGGCTGACCAGCGGTTACAATATGCGAGCGTTCGGGCCGTTAGCTCAGCTGGTAGAGCAGGGGACTCTTAATCCCAAGGTCATAGGTTCGATCCCTATACGGCCCACCATACGGACATAGCGAGGGCCCGCTTCCACCTCGGGAAGCGGGCCCTCGAGCGTCTGCTCGGATGGGTCGGGGACTAGCCGAGGGTGCTGCGCGCGTCGAGCGCGAAGGCAAGCTGCGGGCGGAGCGCGGTCGCGTACTCGTACGCTTCCTGCTCACGCCTGGCGAGCCAGAAGAGAACCGACGCGGTGACCATCGGGCCGATCAGCATGACGGTCATGATGACCCAGGTCTTGGCGTCGAATGCGTACACCACGCCCCATGCCACCACCGCAACCGACGCGAGCATGAGTGCGGCGGCCGTGATGCGCTCCCAGTACCAGCCGATCACAAGGGTGACGAGGCATGCGCCGAACGGCAGGATGGCCGAGAGCGCTGCCTCGCCGGCGCCGCCCTGACCGCGCGAGTACACGTCGGCAAAGATGGCGAGCGACCAGAACAGGCCGCCGACGATCACGAACGCGCGAGCCACGCCACGCTCGACGGCGATGTGCGCATGCGCGTCCTCCACAGCGAATGCCCGCTGCTTGCGGTCCTGCGCGACGTCCCAGGCCATCAGGCCCAGGACGAGCGGGATACCCACGATCACCGCCGCGAAGGCGATGACAGCGCCGAGTGTGAGAAACAGTGCGAATGCGAGTTCCATTTTGTCCTACCTCCAGACCGCCGAGCGGGGATCCTTCCCACCGCACCTTCTGTGGTGATTCTCACCCCGCGCAGCAGCCCGCGGGTTCGCGACCCGTTCAAGTGTTGTTAGGGTTTCGTGTGCGCCGAAAGGCCGTGACGGGCGTGGCTCCGGCAGGCCGCTCAGCGGGCCTGCGGCAACTCGAAGGCGAACGTGGTTCCCTCGCCGGGTTCGGAGCGCACCTCGATCTCGGATCCGTGCGCCTCCACGATCTCGCGCGCGATGGCGAGGCCGAGTCCCGTGCCGGTTCCGCCACGCGCAGAGTCCGCGCGGTAGAAGCGCTCGAAGACGCGGTCCAGGTCCTCGGCATCGATTCCCGCGCCCTCGTCCGACACCTCGAATCGCACGCGCTCGCCGGCGCTGAACGCCCGGAGCGCCACGCTTCCACCCGATGCCGAGTGTTTGAGCGCGTTGTCGGTGAAGCTCAGCAGGACCTGCACGATGCGGTCCCGATCGGCCATGACCTCGAGGTCCTCGTCGGCGACTTCTGCCACAAGACGCACGCCGTCCTGCTCAGCAAGGGTGCGCATAACCGACGACACGTTGCCGAGCAAGTCGCGCGCGTGTTGGGGCGTGGGCTCGAGCTTCAGGCTCCCGGCATCGAGGCTCGCGAGTGTGAGCAAGTCGGTGACGAGGCGACTCAGGCGGTCGGCCTCCACCTGCATCGTGTGGATGAAGTCGTCCCGCACCTCAGGCACGTTCTTGGCGCCGTCCTCGAGGAGCTCGAGGATGCCTTTGAGCGCGGCGATCGGCGTGCGCATCTCATGGCTCGCGTCGGCGACGAACCGCCGCTGGGAGGCCTCTATGCGCTGACGGTCGGTCACGTCCGAGAGCAGCAGCACGGCGCCGCCGACTTCGAGGTTGGGCTGGAGGATCGGCGTGCAGTGTGCGAGCACGGCAGCGCTTCCAAGGATCACGGTGTCCGAGGCGCGCTCACCCGCGAGCCCGGCCCGCACGGCAGCGACCAGGCGCGACTCCTCGACGAGGTCCTCGAGCACGTGCCCCGGCGCCTCGTCTGCGCTCGTGCCGAGCAAGCGCGCGGCCTCCGGGTTCACGAATCGCACGGTGCCTGAGGGGTCGAAGGCCGCCAGTCCCTCGGCCATCGACTCCACGACCGCGGCTATCTGCCGCCGGCTCTCCTCGAGGTCGCCGAAGGTAGCGCCAAGCGTCACGGCCATACGGTTGTACGAGTCCGCGAGGTCGTGGATCTCATCGGGGGCGATGCCGGCGGACATCCGCTGGTCGAAGTCGCCGGCGGCAACGGCGGCGGCGGCGTCGGACATGGCGCTGATGCGACGGCGCATCACTTCGGAGAAGGTGAAGCCGAGGGCGCCGGCGGTGACAAGCGATGCCCAGAAGGCGATCCAGAGCCTGTCGCGCACAGAGTGAAGGATCCTGGCCGGCGCGTCGGCGCTACTCGCTGTGATCACGACGCCTTCCGAGGTGCCCGAGGCCGAGCGGATCGGGTGTGACGCTACGATCCAGCCGCCCGTTGAGAGATTGCTCGTCACATGCGGCTCGTTTTGGTCGAGCCCCCAAAGGAGCGCCGACTCGAGCACCGCGTCGGTGGGGGCGGTGTCGAACGCCGACTCGAGCAACGTCCCTTCGGCGTCGTAGACCCAGATGCCGCCGCCGTAGATGTCCCGGTACTCGGCGATCAGCCTGCGCACGTCCGCCGTGCCGTCAACGCCGAGCGGCAGACTTGCTGCCAGCCGTTCGGCGAGCGCGGACGCGTTGCGCGACTCGCTCGTCTCCGACATCTGCGTGAGCGTCGCCTTGAGACCCGCCGAGAGCGAGCCCGCCAGGATCAGGATGGCGACGACGATGACGGCCACGAACATCGCGGTCTGCCACAGACGGATCGATCCTCGCTGTCCCCGGGGCATCGCGCTTACGGCTCCCGCAGGCGGTAGCCGTACCCCCTCACGGTGAGCAGGTACGTCGGGTTCTTGTGGTCCGCCTCGATCTTCTCGCGGATGTTGTGCACGTGCACGTCCACCGCGCGCTCGTCGCTCACCGGTGATTCGTCCCAGAGCGCCGAGAGGATCGCGCGCCGTGAGAACGCCTTGCCCGGATGGCGGGCGAGATGAAGCAGGATGCCGTACTCGGAGGTGGTGAGGTGTTGCACCTGGCCCGACAGGGTGACCTGACGCGAGCCGGTGTCGATCTCAAGCTCGCCGATGCGGATCCGCTCCTCGGGCACGCCCTCGATGCGTCGTAGGATCGCCTTCACACGGCTCACGAGCTCGCGCGGCGAGAACGGCTTCGTGACGTAGTCGTCGGCTCCGAACTCGAGGCCGAGGATACGGTCTACCTCATCGCCACGTGCGGAGAGCATGATGATCGGGACCTGTGAGGTCTGCCGTAGCGACTGGGCGATCTCCAGGCCGCTCTTGCCGGGCAGCATGACATCCAGCACCACGAGGTCCGGCTTCACCTGGCCGAAGACGAACTCGGCACCCTGGCCATCGCGGGCGACGTGCACTTCATAGCCTGCTTCGGAAAGCGCGTAGTCGACGATCTTGACGATCGATTCCTCATCGTCCACGACAAGGATCTTCTTCACGTGAGCGCTCCGTTTCGAGGACGGTGCCGTCGCGTACGAGCATAGGACACAGTGCCCGAAAGCCCGCTAACCAAACCCTAACAGAACCGCAATCGGCCCTGAACCGTGCGGCTTTCAGGCGCTGCTAGGCTCGGTGGTGTCCGCATCAGCCGCGACCGAGGTGGTGTACGAGCCATCGAAGCCAATCTTGCTCCAGGATCGATCCGTTCTCGGGGGAGGAGTGGCTACGTCCGGCTGGCGATCGCAGTATCGATCGCGCTCGGCTGTGCCACACTCCTCGCGGCTCCCGTCGCGTTCGCGGGCCAGTCGTCGACCGGTGAACTCGCGTTTTATCCGTGCACACAGTGTCATCCCGTGACGCTCGATGCTGACGGCAAGCCCACCAAGGCGCTTCCCATCGGCATGGAGAAGCACGAGATCTCTCTCGAGGTGCACGACACGCTCGGTACCGACGACAAGGCCTGCCTCGGGTGCCACGATGACCCGTCCCGCAACCCGGGGATGCTGATCCTCCCCGACGGGTCGCTCGTCGACATCACCGGCGATGTCTCCCGCGTCTGCCAGCGCTGCCACTTCGAGAAGTACACCGAGTGGGAGCAGGGCATCCACGGCAAGGACGCGCCCAAGTGCACCGCCGCCGGCTGTCACGACCCGCACACCCCCTCGTGGATCTACGTGGCCGCGCTGCCGCCCTTCTCGGGCAGCGGCTTCGAGGTGCGTGCGGTCTCGGTGCGCGAGGCGTTCACGCCGCTCGCCGGCTACCCCGTCGATCCGCCCGTTCTCACCCCGGTGTGGCTCGTTGTGGTGGCAGGCATGGGTGCACTGCTGATTGCGCTGCTGATCGGCTACCTCCTGATGGGAAGGCTCAAGCGATGAGCGAGAAGACCAAGCCAGTCGAGGGGCAGCTGCCCGAAGCCCTGCCGCCCGGATGCACGCTCTCCCGGCGCACCTTCCTCGAGGGTGTCGGTGCGACCGCGGGGCTCCTGCTCGCGGGCACAGTGCCTGGACTAGCGACGGTGGCTTCGACGCAGGCCAAGGAGCCCGGGGTCCCCAAGGGCAACGAGGCGATAGCGTCGATTCTCGAGGAGGACGGGGCGCTTCGCTACCCGGGTCACACCGTGGACTACGCCGAGCCCCCCGGGGACGAGAAGTGGGCGATGGTGATCGATGTGAAGGCCTGCATCGGCTGCCGCCGCTGCGTGTACGCGTGCGTGAAGGAGAACAACATCGGCCGCAACTCGGGATTCACCTACATCCAGGTGCTCGAGATGGAGGCCGGCAAGATCGACATCGAGCATGCCAACCTCGACTACGACGAGGCGGGCCGCCCGGACAAGTGGTACATGCCCGTCCAGTGCATGCAGTGCGCCGAAGCGCCGTGCGTGTACGGCTGCCCGGTCACCGCCACGTGGCGCGACCCGGACGGGATCGTGGTCATCGACTACGACAAATGCATCGCCTGCCGAAACTGCATCACCACCTGCCCGTACGGCGCCCGGCACTTCAACTGGGTGGAGCCCGAGGTGCCTGAGGAGGAGCGCAACCCCGACGTTCCGGTTGAGGCCAAGGCCGGCGTGGTGGAGAAGTGCACCTTCTGCATCCAGCGTACGCGCAAGGGCGGCACCACCGCCTGCACCGAAGCGTGCCCGGTGGGCGCGCGCAAGTTCGGCGACCTGAACGATCCGAACAGCGAGGTCTCGATCCTGCTCAAGACCCGCCGCGTGTGGCGGCTCAAGGAAGAGTACGGGACCGAGCCGATGATCTGGTATGTGGGGTGACGGGCGTGGCTGAGAAGGCTGTTACTCGTCCTGGCGTGAAGCGGATCATCGGCATCGACTTCGATTTCGGGTCGCTGCGCACCGCTGGTCCGCGGTACTGGGCGTTCGTGTCGCTGCTGTTCACGCTCATCGTGCTGGGCGTGACCGCGTGGGGCGCGGCGCTCAGCCACGGCGGCGCGGTCATGGCGATGCGCGACAACTACCCGTGGGGACTGTGGTTCACCAACTACATGTACTATATCGGCCTCTCGGCCGGTGGTCTGGTCGTGTACGCGAGCGTCCATCTCTTCGGGGCCAAGCAGTTCGCTCCGCTCTCGCGCCTCGCCGTGCTGCAGGCGGGCGTGCTCGTGATGCTTGCGCTGCTCGGCATCATCACAGACATGGAGCGGCCGTGGCGCGCGGTGTACATGCTGCTGTCGCCGAATCCCTCGTCGCCGTTCGTGTACACGGGAAGCGCCGCCAACATATACATGATCATCTGCTTCGTGGATCTGTGGATCCTCATCACAGGCAAGGGCGGTCACAAGCTCGCGCACCGCATGACGCTCATCGCGCTGCCGTTCGCGATATACCTGCACACCACTACCGCGTTCGTGCTCGCGCTCAACAAGAGCCGCGAGCTGTGGAACTCGGCGGTGATGGTGCCGATCTTCCTCACGTCGGCCACTGCCTCCGGCATCTCGCTCCTGCTCATCTGCGCGTACATCATGCAGCGCACGGGGGTGTTCAAGTTCAAGCCGAGCATGTTCCGAAGCCTGGCGACCCTGCTCGCTACGGTGATCATCACCGACCTGTTCCTGCTCGCCGTTGAGATCATGACGGTGTTCTGGCCCACGTCGGCGAAGCCCGGACACGCGCTCAGGTTCGCCGAGTTCTTCACGGGTGAGTACGCGCTCGCGTTCATCCCCGTGCTCGTCCTCGGCGTAGGGGCGTTCGCCCTGCTCGCTGGCCGAAGCACGCGACATCTGCCTGCCGTGCAGATCACCGCGTCGGCGATGTACGTTGTGGCGGTGTTCCTCAAGCGCTACTCGCTCATGGCTATGGGCTTCTCCACGAACACCCTCGGCCAGTACACGGCGCCGTACTTCCCGAGTCTGACCGAGGTGCTGATCGCGGTGGGGCTGCTCTCGGTCGGCTTGCTGATCATGACGCTCTCCGCGCGCGTGCTGCCGCTCCGGGTGCCCGAGGAGGAGCTACACGACGCGGACGCCCAGGACGCGGCGGCCGCTGCCGGGCTTGCCGTCGGGGTCGGGTGAGGTCCCGGTGATAGGCCGCCGGGCACCCCTGCGCCCGCTCGTGCGCATCTACCGGATCGCCGGCATCGCATTCGCCGGTGCGATCGTCTCCGTTGCGGTCGCAGTGGCCGCGCCTCTGGCGCTCTCGGGCAGCCCCGAGTTCTTCTCGCGCTACCACCTGCTCGAGCGCAGATACGTGAATCTCGAGAGGTCGGCGCACGATGGTATCGGATGCCGCTCGTGCCACGAGACGCAACCGCTCGAGAACGGCGCGCAGATCGTGGCGGACTACTACACGAGTCTCTTCGAGAACAGCCCCGTCCCGCGGTACTTCACCTTCGCATCGCCGACCAACGAAGCGTGCCTCGCGTGCCACCGCGACGACTGGAGCGACGACGCCGAGCGCACCTCCCGGATCCCGCACCCGGCGCACCAGCGAGTGGCCGCGGAAACGCGCGAGTGCGCGGGGTGTCACAAGTGGACGGCGCACTTCGAGACGTACATGCCGAAGCACAAGGAGATGCCGTTCAGCCGAACGTGTGTCTCCTACGGCTGTCACGTCGGCACGAAGACGACCGAGGCGTGCTACGACTGCCACCACGTGCTGCACGAGTCGAACGAGCAGTGGCGCACCGAGCATCAGGTGGTGGCCCGGGAGACCGGCCAGAACGCCTGTCTCGAGGGGTGCCATACGGTCGAGCAGTGCCAGCTGTGCCACACGACCGGTGAGCGTCCGGTCTTCGACGGGCTGCCCGTCGAGGTAGGCATGCAGCCTATCGAGGACCAGCACACCCGCGACGACTGGACGGAGAAGCTCCATGGCCGCGAGGCCTTGAAGGGGCGCGACCGATGTCTGCTGTGTCACCAGTCCGAGGGCGAATGCGGAGAGTGTCATCTCACGCGGCCTGAGATGCACGGTTCCACGATCTCCTGGATCGGCCGCCACAAGGACGTGACGAAAGACAAGCGGGACCCCGCCTGTGTCGAGTGTCATGAGCAGGAGTTCTGCGACGACTGCCATCGGCAGTTCGAGGAGATGGAATGACGTGAAGCACCGCCTCCTCGTGTGGTCGCCCGTAGTCCTCGTGGTCCTGGTGATAATCGGGCTCGTTGTTCCCATCGTCTCCACGCTCCAGCCCGACTACTACCGGCGCTATCCCGAGCTCGGCCTGCGCATGGATCACTGGGAGGTCTCGACCCACTCGCGGATCTCGTGTGGTGAGTGTCACATCGAGCCCGGTATCAGCGGTTTCGCAGCGTTCGCGGCACAGTCGGTGCCGGCGTTCTACTCGCAGCTGCTGTACGGTCCCGACGACCTGAACTTGCTCCAGGCTCCGACCAAGGATGCCTGTCAGAAGTGCCACACAAGCTTCCGCAGTGTTGCGCCGAGCGGCGACCTCCGGATCCCGCACCGCGCGCACGTGGAGGTGCTCGACATGGAGTGCGTGGTGTGCCACGAGGACATGGTCCATTCGGTGAACCGTCGCGGATTCAACCGTCCGGAGATGGAGTCGTGCGTGGATGTCTGTCACGACGGTGACGCGGCGAGCAACGCATGCGCCGACTGCCACACCAGGAAGAACACGCCGGAGAGCCACGAGCGGGCCGACTGGCTCCAGGTCCACGGTGACGCTGCGGCATACGAGGACTGCGCCTCGTGTCACGACTGGACGCCCGGATACTGCGCCGAGTGTCACGAGAAACGCCCGGCTTCGCACGTGGGCAACTGGAAGACCGGGCATGCCGGGCCGGCCGGAGAGCGCGGCGATGGCTGCATCGTCTGCCACGGCGGCGAGGAGTTCTGTAAGCAATGTCACTGATGGTGCAACACCCGCACGAGCGTACGCGGCTGCAGGTCATGCTGCGAGCGGGTCTTGTGGCGCTCGGCATCCTCACGCTGATCGTGCTGCCGGGGTACCTGGCGTCCATGCCCGGCTTCTTCGGACGCTACAAGGCGCTGGACGGCCAGTACGAGCCGTGGGCGGTGTCCACGCACGCCGAAGCCGGCTGCCAGACGTGCCACGTACCGCCGGAGCCGCTTCCTCGGATCGTGTACCGGGTGAGGATGGTCGGCGAGTTCTACCTATCTCTCGTTTCCCGCTCCACGCGCACGCCCGGCTACTTCGCGTCGCCGACGAACGAGGCCTGCCTGGAATGCCACAGCGATCTGCGCTCTGTGTCCCCGAAGGGCGACCTGCAGATCCCGCACCGCGCCCACATCGGCATCCTCAAGATGAGGTGCGTCGAGTGTCACAACTACCTCGTGCACGAACTCAGCCCTGAGGGCAAGCATGTGCCACCGATGGTCGAGTGCCTCGAATGCCATGACGGACGCGACGCGGAAGACGCGTGCACGGCCTGCCACACCGCCAAGGCAGCGCCTGAGAGCCATAGCGCGGGCGACTGGCAGTTCACACATGCCGAGGCCGCGAAGGCTGACGGATGCGAGGAGTGTCACAAGTGGCGGGAGGACTGGTGCGTGGACTGCCACACCGACAGACCCGTCTCTCATGCAGCCGACTGGCGAGCGGTACACGGCGACCGGGTGGTGGAGCACCGCAACTGCGAGGCGTGCCACACAGGCGACTTCTGCATCCGGTGTCACGGCGAGCTTCCGCAGCTGAACTTCGACCCCGCGCTTCGGCTCGTGGAGTGAGGAGACTTCCCGTGGCGCTTCGCCTGCACAGACCTGCCGGAGCGGACGATGGCCGCTCGCATTCCCGCGGCCGCGGCTGGAGTCCGCGCAGCCTGCCGCCCTGGGCGCGCGTCGCGCTCTTCACGGTGGGCGGGATCCTGCTCCTCGGTGCGGCGTTCGACGTCGGGACCGCGTCTCCACGCGTGTGTCTGGCCTGTCACGAGATGGAGCTGCGTGCGCACAGCTGGAGCGAATCGGCGCACACGGTCGTCGCGTGCGTGAAGTGCCATCAGGAGCCCACCGAGTGGTATGAGGTGCCGCAACGCGTGGCTAGCCGCGCGAGGCTGCTCTCCCGCGATGTGAGCGCGCACTTCTCGGGCGACTTCGCCGACCCGGTGGACGCGCCTGCGGCGAACGGCAAGCCCATCTCGGATGCCGTCTGCCTCCAGTGCCACGATCCCAACCGCAAGGCCACCAGCGGGTTCCGCATACTCATCAACCACGCCGAACACGCGAAGCGCAACGGTTCGTGCGTATCCTGTCATGTCCGGACCGCGCACCCGCTGGCGACGCGGGGAGAGCCGCTGTCGCTGATGGGCAAGTGCTACACGTGTCACGGACAGCCCGACTACCCGGAAGCCACCGCCGAGTGCGAAGCGTGTCACCCGTCCGGCTATGAGCTCCTGCCGCCCTCGCACGCGGTGAAGACGTGGGCGAGAGGGCACGGGGATGCCTCGGAGCAAGACCAGCGGCTGTGCACTATGTGCCACCAGCAGGAGGTGTGCAACGGCTGTCACGGCCTGCCGATGCCGCATCCCGCCGAATGGGCGGCAGGAGTGAACGGAACGGACGGTCACGCGGCTGTTGCGAAGGAGCAGCCGGAGACCTGCGACTCCTGCCACGACGGCGGCCCCGACCTCTGCACGATGTGCCACCATACGTCGTTCGACCCGATGAAGGGCTTGTGGATCGAGCAGCACGCCACCGAGGTCGAGAGCGAGGGCAAGCAGTACTGCGAGCGCTGCCACGCCTCCGCGTACTGCAGCTTCTGCCACACGACCGTGGCGATGACGCGGGCGGACTAGCGGTCTGTCTCCGGTTTTCGCTCGCGACGCCTGCCATCCCGGCCTCTGCTATAGTTGTCCGGCACTTCCCGCACGCGGGCGTGGCGGAACTGGCAGACGCGCTGGATTTAGGATCCAGTGGGGAAACTCGTGGAGGTTCGAGTCCTCTCGCCCGCACCACACCGCGAACACGGGCGCCCTGGCGTCCACGATAGACAGCCTCACGAGGAGGACCTTTGCAGACCAGCGTTGAGAAGATCGAAGGCGGACGGGTCAAGCTCACCATCACCGTTCCCGCAGCTGACGTGGATGCGGCGATCGATAACGCATACGCGGCCATCGGAGCGAAGCTGAAGATCCCTGGCTTCCGTCCTGGCAAGGCGCCGCGTCCGGTGATCGACACCCACGTGGGCAAGGAGACCGTACTCGCCGAGGCGCAGGAAGACGTTGTCTCGGACAGCTACGGCAAGGCCATCTCCCAGGAGGACATCCGCACCTACGGGCAACCGGACGTGGGCGAACTCGACCTGGTCGAGCCCGGCAAGGAGTACACGTACACCGCCGAGGTCGCGCTGCGGCCCGAGCTGAGTCTCACCAGCGCGGTGGACTTCACCGTGACCGTGCCCACTCTCCAGGCGAGCGACCGCGAGGTCGACGCGCAGATCGAGCACACACGTGAGCGGTTCGCCACGCTCGAGGCTGTCGACCAGCCCGTGGGTGAGAACGACTTCGCACTGATCAGCTTCGTCGGCACCGTGGGCGGCGAGGCGTATGACGGCAACACCGTCGACCGATATCTGTACGAGCTCGGCCGGGGCATGATGCCAGCCGAGTTCGACGCTGCGGTCGTCGGAGTGAAGCCGGGCTCCAGCGCCGTCGCCGAGTTCGAGATTCCCGACACCTCGAGCAACGAGGAGTTCGTCGGCAAGCAGGCTCGATTCGAGATCGACGTGCATGAGGTCAAGACGAAGGTCCTCCCGCCGCTCGACGACGAGTTCGCGGCAAGCGCCGGGGGTTTCGACTCGCTGGAAGAGTACCGCGCCGATGTGCGCAACACCCTGAACGCCGCCAAGGAGGCCGCGCGCACTCGCGAGGTCGAGATGGCGGTCATGAAGGAGCTGGTGGGCCGCCTCGAGGGCGATGTGCCCGAGGACATGGTGAACAGCCGAGCGCAGTCGATGATGCAGGAGTTCTTCGAGAGCCTCGAGTCGCGCGGGGTCTCGCTGCCGGACTACATGCAGATGACGGGCGTCACCCCCGACAAGCTCCAGAGTGACATCAAGGGGCAGGCCGAGGTGCGGGTGCGCGAGGACCTGGCGCTCGAGGCGATCTTCCGCGCGCACGGCCTTGAGGTGAGTGAGAGCGACTTGGACGAGGCGGTGCGTGAGATCACGGGCGGCGACGAGGCGGCAGCTGCCAAGCTCCGCGATGACCTCGCCGCCAACGGCGCGCTGCCCGTCCTGCGCGAGCAGCTGATGCATCGCAAGGCTCTGGCGTGGCTGAAGGATTCGGTCACCGTCGTGGAGGAGGAACAGTCATGAACCACGAGCCCAAGGCGCTCGTCCCAATCGTCGTCGAGCAGACGTCGCGCGGGGAGCGCAGCTTCGACATCTACTCACGCCTGCTGAACGAGCGCATCGTGTTTCTCGGGCATGAGATCGATGATGTGATCGCGAACCTCGTGATCGCGCAGCTCTTGCACCTGGAGAGCGAAGATCCGGGCAAGGACATCAGCCTCTACATCAACTCGCCGGGCGGCTCGGTCACCTCGGCGCTTGCGATGTACGACACGATCCAGTACATCCGCTCGGACGTCTCGACGATCTGCATCGGGCAGTGCGCGTCGGCTGCCGCGGTTCTGCTCGCGTCGGGCGCACCGGGCAAGCGTTTCGCGCTGCCGAACAGCCGCATTCTCATCCACCAGCCGTGGGGTGGCACGCAGGGCCAGGTCACGGACATCGAGATCCAGGCCAAGGAGATGCTGCGAATCCGCGAGGCTCTCGACACGATCATGGCGAAGCACACCGGCCAGCCGATCGAGAAGATCCACGCAGACACCGAGCGCGACAACATCATGACCGCCGAGGAGGCCCGCGCCTACGGAATCGTCGACGCGGTCTTCGAGAAGCGCGCGGTCAAGGAAGGCTAGGGCGCCGGAGATGGACCGCGTTGACGGAAGCGACAAGGTCGTCTGCTCCTTCTGCGGGAAGCCGCAGCACCAGGTGCGCAAGCTGGTGGCCGGGCCCAACGCCTACATCTGCGACGAGTGCGTCGAGCTGTGCGTGGACATCGTCGACGAAGAGCGCGAGGAGCCGGCGTCTGCGCTCGACGAGGACCTGCCCACCCCGCAGGAGATCCTCGCGGCGCTCGACGACTACGTCGTCGGACAGGACCTCGCGAAGAAGACGCTGTCGGTCGCGGTCTACAACCACTACAAGCGCATGCGTTGCGCGGGCGAGGGCGATGAGGCCGTCGAGATCGCGAAGAGCAACATCATGCTGCTCGGCCCCACCGGGTGCGGCAAGACGCTGCTGGCGCAGACACTCGCCCGCATCCTGAAGGTGCCGTTCGCGATCGCGGATGCCACGACGCTCACCGAAGCCGGGTACGTGGGCGAGGACGTCGAGAACATCCTCCTGAAGCTGATCACTGCGGCGGATTTCGATATCCCGCGCGCCGAGGTCGGCATCATCTACATCGACGAGATCGACAAGATCGCCCGCAAGGCCGAGAACCTCTCCATCACGCGGGACGTCTCCGGCGAGGGCGTGCAGCAGGCGCTGCTCAAGATCATCGAGGGCACCGAGGCGTCCGTGCCGCCGCAGGGCGGGCGAAAGCACCCGCAGCAGGAGCTCATCAGGATCGACACCACCAACGTGCTCTTCATCCTCGGCGGTGCGTTCGTCGGGCTCGAGAAGATGATCGCCGACCGTATCGGCAAGAAGGGCGTAGGCTTCGGCGCCGAGATCGACCACGCCACCGAACACGACACAGGGGCCCTTCTCGCGCAGGTGATGCCGGAGGACCTGCACAAGTTCGGGCTGATCCCCGAGTTCATCGGACGCATCCCGGTCACGGCGCACGTGGAGGAACTCGACGAGGAGGAGCTTGTCCGCATCCTGACCGAGCCCAAGAACGCGCTTGTCCGCCAGTACCGGCGGCTCTTCGAGATGGAGGGCGTCGACCTGGTCTTCACGCCCGAGGCGCTGACCGAGGTGGCGAAGCAGGCGATCGCGCGTCAGACGGGCGCCCGCGGCCTGCGGTCGATCCTCGAGACGCTGCTGCTCGACACGATGTACGAGCTGCCGGGCCGGAGCGACGTCGAGCGCGTGACCATCACCGAGGAGGTCGTGCGCGGCAACATCGCGCCCGTTCTCACGCTTGTCTCCGCGCAAGACGCCAGCGCGTAGGCGATCGCCCGGAGCCTCACGGCCCGTCACCGCATGCGAAGAGGCCCCGGATACCGGGGCCTCTTCGCGTCTCTCGAGGGACGGATGCTACTTGCTGCCGACGATCTCGTCGGCCCGTTCGATCTGGCTCGGGTACAGGTCCGGGGGAACGGCCTCGCGGTTGATCATGCGGAAGACCATGTGCCGGGCGCACAGCGTGTTGCTGCCCCGACAGTACCGCTCCTTGATGATGTTCGACATCGACGGCATCTCGGCCATCTGATCGTTGAAGAAGATGCACGTTTCGAGGAGCTCGCAGTCGGCCATCGCAAGAACCGCCTCCCTGGGGGACGTTGTTGTGGAGTTCCTGCTTCCACCTACATTATTGCCCATCTGCGCCGACTTGCTTGTGAGTTGTTCGAGATTCGTGGCCTGAAGCGCTGATCGGCAGCAGTGAGTCCGGGCCGCGTTTGTCGTAGAATCCAGCACAAGCCCCCGCCCGAAAGGACGTTTCGCCGCCCATGTCGGACCTGCCATCGGCATACGACCCCGATTCAGTAGAAGGCTCTGTCTTCGGGCGCTGGGCCGCTGCGGGCCATTTCTCTCAGGCACCCGAAGGAGAGGCGCCCTTCACGGTCGTCATCCCTCCACCGAACGTCACCGGGTCGCTGCACATGGGGCATGCGCTCAACAACACGATCCAGGACGTCGTCATCCGCCGCTCGCGCATGACCGGCCGGCCGACCCGCTGGGTTGTGGGGACCGACCACGCCGGCATAGCCACGCAGAACAAGGTGGAGCAGAAGCTCGCTGCCCATGGCCTGTCGCGCCACGACGTCGGGCGCGAACGGTTCGTCGAGATGTGCTGGGAATGGCGTGCCGAGCACGGCAGCATCATCATCGAGCAGCTCAAGCGCATGGGCTGCAGCTGCGACTACGCCGACGAGCACTTCACGATGGACGAGAACTACCAGCGCGCAGTGCGCCGCGTGTTCGTCGACTGGTTCGAGAAGGGTCTGATCTACCGCGGCAAGCGCATCATCAACTGGTGCCCGCGTTGTGCTACCGCACTCTCGGACATCGAGGTCGAGCACGAGGACCTCGACAGCCACCTCTGGCACATGCGCTACCCGCTCAAGGGGCCCGTGGGCGGTCGCGATCACGTAGTCGTCGCCACCACGCGGCCGGAGACCATGCTCGGCGACACCTGCGTTGCCGTGCACCCCGATGACGAGCGCTACGCGGGCCTGGCCGGCGCGACAGTGGTGCTTCCGCTGCTCGGTCGCGAGATCCCGATCGTGGCGGACGAGTACGTGGACCCGGAGTTCGGCACCGGTGCGGTGAAAGTCACGCCGGCGCACGATCCGAACGACTTCGAGATCGGCGAGCGTCACGGCTGCGCGAAGGTCAACATCATGAACGCGGACGCGACGATCTCCGCCGAGGGCGGGCCGTACGCGGGACTGGACCGCTACGAGGCGCGTGCGCGCGTGGTGGCCGACCTCGAGGCTGCAGGCCTGCTCGTGGGCATCGACGACCACATGCACGCCGTCGGCCACTGCTACCGCTGCCACACTGTCGTGGAGCCGTGGCTGTCGGACCAGTGGTTCGTCGACATGAAGCCGCTAGCGGCGCCCGGCATCGAGTGCGTGCGCGACGGACGTGTGGTGTTCCACCCGAAGCGCTGGGAGAACGTCTACTTCCAGTGGATGGAGAACATCCGCGACTGGTGCATCTCGCGACAGCTGTGGTGGGGTCACCGCATCCCGGTGTTCTACTGCGATGCGTGCGGCTTCCAGGGCGCCTCGATGGACGACCTCACCGTCTGCCCCGAGTGCGAGGCACCGGTGCGACAGGACGAGGACGTGCTCGACACATGGTTCTCCTCGCAGCTGTGGCCGTTCGCCACGCTCGGATGGCCTGACGACACGCCTGAGCTGCGCTTCTTCTACCCGACCACCGTGCTTTCCACGGCGCGCGACATTCTCTTCCTCTGGGTGGCGCGCATGATCATGAGCGGCCTGCACTTCGTAGGCGACGTGCCGTACAGAGACGTCATCATCCATCCCACGGTCTTCAACGCCGAGGGCAAGCGGATGAGCAAGTCATTAGGCACGGGCGTGGACCCGCTCGACCTGATGGCGCACTACGGCGCTGACGGCATGCGGTTCGGGCTGATGCTGCAGGTCACCGGCAATCAGGACATCAAGTTCTCCGAGGAGAAGCTGGCTTCGAGCCGCAACTTCGCGAACAAGATCTGGAACGCCAGCCGCTTCGTGCTCATGAACCTCGGGGACGGCTTTGCGCCGGGCGAGCCGAAGATCGAGACCGTGGCCGACGCGTGGATCCTCTCGCGCCTCGCCGATCTCGCCGCGCGCGTAGACGAGGGACTGCTCGCCTACGAGTTCGGCGAGACCGCCCGCGCGCTCTACGACTTCTTCTGGAACGAGTTCTGCGACTGGTACATCGAGCTTGCCAAGCCGAGGCTTGCCGCGGGCGGCGCCACGCGCGAAGCGGTGCTGCGCAACCTTGTCTTCGTGCTCGATCACGCGCTGCGGCTGCTCCATCCGATGATGCCGTTCGTGACCGAGGAGATCTGGGGCCGCCTGCCGCTCGCGGACGCCGATCGCGCCGAATCGCTCATGGTGGCCGCGTGGCCGGACGCCGCGGCGCTTTCCGCCTACCGCGACGAGAACGCCGAGCGCTCTATCCGCCGCCTCATCGAGCTTGTCGTGGGCGTGCGTGCGGTGCGCGCCCGGTACGGGATCTCGCCGAAGCAGGGACTGCGGGTCGAGTTCAAGACCGCGGGTGACGCGGACAAGGCCTGGATCGACGAGGAGTTCGGGCACATGAAGTCGCTCGCCGGCGTGAGCGAGTTCGGCGCGGGTACGGACGCGGTCAAGCCTCCGCACTCGGCGGTGTTCGTGGCAGGCGACATGACGGTCTTCGTGCCGCTCGAGGGCCTGGTCGACTTCGCCGCGGAGCGCAAGCGGATCGCCTCGGAGCTTGCGAGTGCGCAGGAGGAGCTCGGGCGGCTCACCAAGAAGCTCTCGAACGAAGGGTTCCTGGCGAAGGCCGCACCCGAGATCATCGAAAAGGACCGCGCGAAGGCCGACGAGTACTCGGCGACTGTCGCGAAGCTGACGGGCCAGCTCGGCGAGTTAGCGGACTAGAGTGAGCGAGCGGCATACCTATGCTGCCGTGATCGGGCGGCTCGGTGAGTCGCTCAAGTTCGGCATCAACCCGTCGCTGGAGGGGATCGGCGCACTCACCGACGCGCTCGGCCGCCCGCAGGACGCCTTCGCGTGCGTGCAGGTCACCGGGACCAACGGCAAGACATCGGTCACCCGGATGATCGCGGCCGGGCTCTCCGCGTTGGGCCGCAAAGTGGGGGCGTACACGAGCCCGCATCTCATCTCTTACACCGAGCGGTTCGAGATCGACGGAAAGCCGGTGCCCGAGGTCCAGTTGGCGCGCGCGCTCGGCGAGGTCTATGCCGCCGCCGAGACGCTCGAGCGCGATTTCACCGAGTTCGAGCTGCTGACTGCCGCCGCGTTCGTGCTGTTCAAGGAGCACGGCGTGGAGTGGGCGGTACTCGAGGTGGGGATGGGCGGCAAGTGGGACGCGACGAGCGTCGTGGTGCCCAAGGTGGCCGTCATCACGGGCGTCGGCCTCGACCACACCGATCGGCTCGGATCGACGCGTGAGGAGATCGCGGCCGACAAGGCGCACATCATCAAGAACGGCTCGATCGCGGTCGTAGGGCCCGGCTGTGTTGGTGTCGAGAGCATCTTCGAGGAGCGCGCTGCCGCGATGCGCAGCCCCTACGTGCTCAAAGTGGGCGTGGGTCCGAACCCCGACGTCACGTGGCGCATCGTGCGCAGGCCGAGGACGCCGGACGGAACGCTCACCGTCGACGTGAGCGTGCACGGCGTGCAGACCCGTCGGGCGACGCTGCGCGCCCCGTCGTATCAAGCCCCGAACATCGCGACGGCGATGGCGGCCGTAGGTGTCGCGGTGTGGGACGTCGGTGACGGCAGCGAGGCCGAGAAGGTGGCCAAGAGCCTCCGCTTCCCCGGCCGGTTCGAGCTTCTGCGCAGCGATCCGCCGCTGGTGGTCGACGGCGCGCACAACCCCGAGGCCGCCGGCGTGCTGGCGAGCGCGATCGACGAGGCCTTCGACGACCGCAAGCCCGTGATCGTGCTCGCGATACTCGCTGACAAGGACGCCGAGGGCATCGTGCGCGCGCTCGCCCCGGCGGCGCGCGCGTTCGTGGTGACCGAGAACGGTTCCGTGCGTTGCATGCCCGCCGCCGAGCTCGCCGCCATGGTGCAGCGGGTCACCGGTGCTGCGCCGAGAACCGAGCCCACGCTCGAGCGGGCGCTGCTGCTCGCCGCAGAAGGTGGTTCCCCCGTAGTCGCCACGGGCAGTCTCTACACGGCGGGCGCGGTGAAGGCGCTGCTCGCAAGGTAGATGTGCCGCGCTTCTGTTCTGCTAGAATCCCGGTAGCCTGTATGACATCAGTCGTTTCGAGGCCGCAGGCGCCCTACATCCGGAAGGGAACGGCATGGACGGTCTGTTCAGCGAGGTACTGGACCCGATCCTGAGCAATCCGGCGGTAAGCCTCGCCACGAACCTCTGCACGCTGTTCTTCGTTGTCTTCTCGGTAGCGCTCATCTTCTGGACGTACCGTGATGCGGAGCGCCGCGGCGCGATGCACTGGTTCTGGGCGCTTGTGGTGCTGCTGTTCAACGTCTTTGGCTGGATGATCTACATGGTCGTGCGTCCGCCGGAGTACGCCGAGGACGCTCGCGAGCGCGAGCTCGAGATCCGGGCGCGCGAGGCCGAACTCGCGCGCGACGCGGCCACGTGCCCGGCGTGCTTCAAGCCGATCGAGCCGGACTTCCTGATCTGCCCGTCGTGCATGAAGAAGCTCCGCAAGGAGTGCATCAGCTGCAACAAGCCGCTGAAGCTCGACTGGGCGGTCTGCCCGTACTGCCAGACGAAACAGTGACCGTCGGCCCGCGCAAGCGGGCCTCGCGGTTCCTCAAGAGGGAGCGCACGATGTCCGAAATCTCCGTCACCCTTCCTGACGGTAGTCAGCTGTCCGTTCCCGAAGGGGCCACGATCGCGGTCGTCGCCGGGACGATCGGCTCCCGGCTCGCCGCCGCGGCCATCGCGGGACGCATCGACGGCCGTCTGGCGGACACCGGCGCGCTCGCGCCCGCCGGCGCGCGCGTCGAGATCGTGACGGAGCGCGACGCAGATGCGCTCGGCATCCTGCGCCATTCGGCCGCGCACGTGATGGCCGAGGCCGTGAAGCAGCTGTTCCCGCTCGCGAAGTTCGGCATCGGACCGGCGGTCGAGGACGGCTTCTACTACGACATCGAGATCGACCGCACGTTCACGCCCGAGGACCTCGGCGCCATCGAGGAGCGTATGCGGTCGATCGTGGCCGAGGAGCAGCCGTTCGAGCGTGCCGAGCTCGACAAGCTTTCGGCGCAAGACGCTTTCGAGGGGCAGCCGTACAAGCGCGAACTCATCGACGAGCTGCCGGAAGACGAGGTTCTCTCGACGTACACGCAGGGCATCTTCACCGACCTCTGCCGGGGCCCGCACGTGCCGCACACGGGCTGGATCAAGGCGTTCAAGCTCATGAAGATCGCGGGCGCGTACTGGCGCGGCGATTCGGCGCGGCCGATGCTCCAGCGCATCTACGGCACCGCGTGGTTCTCCGCTGGTGACCTGGAGGCCTACCTGACCCGCCTCGAGGAGGCCGAGAAGCGCGACCACCGCAAGCTCGGACGTGACCTCGACCTCTTCCACTTCGACGAGCTCGCCGGAAGCGGCCTCGTGCTCTACCACCCCAAGGGCGCTCGCGTCTTCCACGAACTCGTCGAATGGCTCTCGGCCGACTTGTACGAGCGTGGCTACGTAGAGATCCGCACGCCGCACATCTACAAGGCCGACGTCTGGAAGACCAGCGGCCACTGGGACTTCTACCGCGAGAACATGTACCCCTTCCAGATCGACGAGGGGGAGGGGAAGGAGCCGGCCGACTACGCGGTCAAGCCGATGAACTGCCCGGGTGCGGTGCTCGTCTACGCGAACGACGTGCGCTCCTACCGCGACCTGCCGATGCGACTCTTCGAGTTCGGCACCGTGTACCGGCACGAGAAGAGCGGCGTGGTGCACGGCCTCATGCGCGCCCGCGGATTCACGCAAGACGACGCGCACATCTTCTGCACCGGCGAGCAGATCGTGCCCGAGGTCAAAGGCATGCTCGACATCGTGAAGTTCATCATGGACACCTTCGGCTTCGAGTACATGGCCGAAGTCTCCACCAAGCCGGAGAAGGCCATCGGAGCCGACGCGGACTGGGAGCTGGCCACAGGCGCGCTCATGAAGGGCCTTGAGGAGTGGGGCCTCCCGTACCAGATCAATGAGGGCGACGGTGCGTTCTACGGCCCGAAGATAGACATCAAGGTCAAGGACGCCATAGGCCGCGTCTGGCAGCTCTCGACGATCCAGGTGGACTTCAACTTCCCGGCCCGCTTCGGCCTCACCTACCGCACCGCCGAGAACACCGAGGCCGTGCCGTTCATGCTGCACCGGGCCATCTTCGGCTCGATGGAGCGGTTCTTCGGGATCCTGCTGGAGCACACCGCTGGCGCGCTGCCGTCGTGGCTCGCGCCCGTGCAGGCCGTCATCATCCCGATCGCCGACCGGCACCTCGAGCACTGTGAGAGCCTGCGGGCGCGCCTGATCCGCGAGGGCGTGCGCGCGGAGATCTGCTCCGACAACGAGCCGATGCGCGTGAAGATCGCCAAGGCCCAGCAGCAGAAGGTGCCGTACATGCTCGTCGTCGGCGACAAAGAAGCCGAGGCCGACACGGTCTCGGTCCGCGAGCGGACGGCGGGCGATATCGGCGCGATGGGCGTGGCCGAGTTCGCCGTGAAGGTCCGGGCCGAACGGCCGTAGGCTGGGGGAGGCGTCGTGACCGAGCAGGACGCGGGACGCACGCTGGCGCAGGTCCTGGCCGAAAGCGGTCGGATGCCCCTCGGCGAGGGCCTGGCGATGCTGGACGACCTGCTCCGCACGGTGGGTGAGCTGCATCGCTCGGGCGCGTTCGACGGCGCGCTCACGCCTTCGCGGGTGATGCTCGCGGGCGGCGGCCGGGTGGTCGTCCTTCCGGCGACAGCCGCCCCTGATGCCGACGCCGACGAATACCGCTCCCCGCAGCTGCGCGACGGGCAGGAGCCCGACGCGCGGGCGGACGTGTACGCGCTTGGCGTGCTCGCGTACCGCACGCTCATGGGAGTGTATCCGTACTCGGCGGGCGAAGACCCGATCGACCCGCACCAGTACCTGCCGGACCTCACCGACCGCGTCCGACGCGTGTTCACCATCGCCGTGCAGAAGAACCTCACCGAGCGCTTCGCGGATGCACTCACGTTCCGTGCGGCGCTTCGCGGCGATTCGGACGTCGCGCTCGATACGCCGACACTCAAGTGGGCGGTTCCGGAGGGGATTCCCGAAGGCGATACCGGCGCCGCCGACGAGTTCGCCTCGAGCGCGCCGGAGGCCGAGCGCGAGGAAGGTCCGGGCTGGTAGCGCACACGGAGCGGGCCGCCGCAGGTAGACACCGTCGGCACTGCCCGCTATACTCGGCGAGCCTTACAACCGCATAGAGATGAAGCGGGGCCCCCGCCAAGAAGGGCGGAGATGGTCCCCACCCGCCGGCGCAGGAGACTGCAGCTGTCTGGTCCGAAGATGAAGAACGGTCGCGCTGCGCTCCGTTCATCCGACGTCCCGACGGCTCACGCCGCGGGACGTTTCTTGATTCACGGGGCCGAAGGGGCCCCCGCACCTCGGAGGTGACGCCATCAGCACGATAGAGCCAAGGCTCAACGACCGGATCAGAGCAACGCGGTGCCGTCTCATCAGCGAAGACGGCGAGCAGCTCGGCATCTTCATGATCGCCGATGCGCTGCGGATGGCCGACGATGAAGCGCTCGATCTCGTGGAGATCGCGCCGAACGCCGACCCGCCGGTCTGCAAGATCATGGACTACGGCAAGTACAAGTACGAGATGGAGCAGAAGGCCAAGAAGGCCCGCAAGCACCAGACGCGGATCGAGATCAAGGAGATCAAGTTCCGCCCGAAGATCGACAAGCACGACTACGAGACCAAGAAGAAGCACGTCGTGCGGTTCATCGACAGCGGGGCCAAGGTCAAGGTGACGATCATGTTCCGTGGCCGTGAGATGGTCCACGCCGAGCGCGGTCTGGCCATCCTCGAGAAGCTCGAGGCCGACATCGCGGACATCGCGTTCGTCGAGGCCAAGCCCAAGCTCGAGGGGCGCAACATGTTCATGCTCGTGGCGCCCTCGAAGAAGGACGTCGGCAAGACTAAGCCCGCGAAGGCGGACGATACCGCCGAGAGTGCCGAAAAGGCGCCGGAAGCGGCAGAGTAGGAGACACACATGCCCAAGGTGAAGACGCACAAGGGGACCGCGAAGCGCTTCAAGCTCACCGGGACCGGCAAGATCAAGCGGGCGAAGGCCTTCAAGAGCCACATCCTCGAGAAGAAGAGCCCCAAGCGCAAGCGCAACTTCCGCCACGACACACTGGTCGACCCGGCGGATGCCAAGGTAATCAAGAAGCAGCTGGGCATCGGCTAGTCCGACGCTCGTATACCCCTCAAGGAGTGATCGAAGATGCCCAGGGTGAAGCGCGCAGTCACCGCGAAGAAGAAGCGCCGCACCGTTCTCGACCAGGCCAGCGGGTACTACGGTGACCGCAGCCGCCGGTACAAGAGCGCGAAGGAGCAGGTCCAGCACTCGCTGCAGTACGCGTACCGCGACCGCCGCAACAAGAAGCGCGAGATTCGCCGCCTGTGGATCGCCCGCATCAATGCCGGTGCGCGCGTGAACGGACTGTCGTACTCGGTGTTCATGAACGGTCTCAAGAAGGCCGAGATCGCACTGGACCGTAAGGTGCTCTCGGACATGGCCATCAACGACCCGGCAGCGTTCGCGCAGCTGGCCGAGGCCGCAAAGGCCGCGCAGAGCGTCTAGGCGCCGTCTCGACAGGCGTTGACCGGAGGCCCCGCGATCGCGGGGCCTCCGCGCGTTCCGGGGGTGAGATCAGCCAGCGACAGGCCCTACACGCAGCGCCGCTTACCTGCGGTTTGGATTCCGGTACGAGCGGGCTAGGCGCCGCGGCGCATCATGGTCCGCGCGGGGCCCCGCACCACTGTACGCAGCCGTTTCCCCTCGGCGGCGTTCCGAATGCCTAGGAGGAGACATGAAGCGACTGTTCGTCTACGCCACGCTCGTGGCGGCCGTCCTATCCGTCGGGGGCGCGAGAGCGTACTTCACCGCCCAGACCGAAGTGAAGGACAGCATCATCACCGCAGGTACGGTAGCCGTCTCGTCGGAACCGACGTCGGCGGCGCTCACGATCGACGCGCTCGCGCCGGGCGAGACCATCACCCGGACGATCGAGGTGCGCAACACCGGCACGCTGGGCTTCGACGCGATCACTACGGCCGCGAAGAAGGCCGGAATCACGGATTTCTGGAACGCGCTCCAGGTCCGCGCCACGTGCGGCGGAGTGGAGCTGTACTCCGGGCCGCTCTCCGCGATGCGCACCACGCCGATACGGGTGGATCGAGGCGGCGCGGTCACCGTGAGCTACGCGATATCACTTCCTGCGGACGCGGGCAACGATCTGCAGGGCGACTACGTGAAGGTCTCGGTCTACATCGATGCCGAGCAAGCGCGCTGAGCCGGGTCGTCTGGCGTGGCTGAAGAAGGGCGCGGAGGCGTTCTGCGCGCTCGCGCTGGTGGCGCTCGGCTGGACGCACGGAGTGGTGTTCGTGGAAGGCGGCTCGATGGAGCCGGCGCTGTATCCGGGCGACGTGATCGTCTACCGGCGGTTCGGCGTGGTGCCGGAGGCGGGTGAGATGATCGTCTTCGAGCACGACGGCGGGCTGGTGGTCCACCGGGTCTCGGGCAAGCTGCGGGACGGTTCGCTGCGCATGCGCGGGGATGCCAACGCCACGCTGGATGCAACGCCGGTCGCGCCGGATGATGTGCGGGGTGAGGTGCTGCTGGCGGTGCCGTCGGGCAAGGTGGCCACGCGTTTGGCTGGCCTCGGCGACTGATGCTAGACTGACGTCTCAATCGCACACTAGGCGATGACGGAGAGGCGACGCGCGAGAGAGGCCTTCTCAGGCAGGAAGGGACCCCTCGACTGAAAGGGTCCCGGGACGGCAGCGCGGAGGTTCACTCCATCAGCCGCGAACTGAAAGGCGAACGTGTCGAGTAGGGGAGCCGGTGCCCCCGATATAGGGCGCAGACAAGCGGATCGGCTCGGCCGGTCAAGCAAGGTGGTACCGCGGGAGCCGTTCCCGTCCTTGTAGTGAGGGCGGAAGCGGCTCCCTCTTCTCTTGAATGGAGCGGTGAGGCACGCATGACGATCGCTGATGACCTGCGCGCGCTAGAGGCCGAGGCACTTGCGGCGGTTGACGCCTCGGGCACCCTAGGCGAGCTGGAGGAAGTGCGCATCGCCTTCCTCGGCAAGAAGGGGTCGCTCACCGCGGTCCTCCGGGGGCTGGGCGGACTCTCCGCCGAGGAGCGCCCGGAGGCCGGCAAGGTCTCGAACGAGGTGCGGCGCGCGGTCGAGTCGGCGCTAGACTCCCGGCAGGCCGAGCTCGCGGGTGCCGCACGCGCCGCGCGGATCTCCGCCGAAGCGGTAGACGTGACGCTTCCCGGGCGCAGGCGCCCGGTGGGCAGGCAGCACGTGATCAGCCAGATCCTCGGCGAGATCGTCGAAATCTTCATGGGCCTGGGCTACATGGTCGCCGAAGGGCCGGAAGTCGAGCTCGACTACTACAACTTCACGGCGCTCAACCACCCGCCAGACCATCCCGCGCGGGCGCTGCAGGACACGTTCTACGTTCGCGACCTCTCCGGCGACCGCGCGGTCGTCGAGGGAGAGAGCGACGTGTTGCTTCGCACGCATACGAGCCCGACACAGGTGCACGTCATGGAGTCGCAGAAGCCGCCCATCTACGTGCTCGCGCCGGGCAAGGTCTTCCGCCGCGACGTCGCCGATCCGAGCCACCTGCCGCAGTTCACGCAGGTCGAGGGGCTTGTGGTCGATGAGGGCATCACGTTCGGCGACCTCAAGGGCACGCTCGAGCACTTCGTGCACCAGATGTTCGGGCCCGAGCGGCGTGTGCGCCTGCGGCCGCACTTCTTCCCCTTCACCGAGCCTTCGGCCGAGGTGGACGTCTCCTGCGGCATCTGCGGAGGCAGCGGCTGCAGGACGTGCGGCGGCGAGGGCTGGCTCGAGATCCTCGGCTGCGGGATGGTCGACCCGAACGTGTTCGACTTCGTGGGCATCGATCCCGAGAAGTACACCGGCTTCGCGTTCGGGATGGGCGTTGAGAGGATCGCCATGCTCAAATACGGCGTGCCGGACCTTCGGCTGTATGTCGAAGGCGACACCCGCTTCCTGCACCAGTTCTGACACCCCCGACCCGGCACCGCTCTCGGAAGGACCCGCGATGCGCGTATCGCTCAAGTGGCTGCAAGACCTCGTGAAGGTCACCCTGCCCGTGCCGGAACTCTGCGACCGGCTCGACATGACCGGCACGAAGGTCGAGGCGGTGCATACGCTCGGCGCCGCGCTCGAAGGCGTGGTCGTAGGGCAGGTGCTCACGCGCGAGCAGCATCCGGACGCCGAGAAGCTCTCGTACTGCTCGGTGGATATCGGCACAGCAGAGCCGCTCAAGATCGTCTGCGGCGCGTCGAACTTCGCCGCTGGCGACAAGGTGCCGGTCGCGTGCGTGGGCGCGACGCTTCCGGGTGGTCTCACGATCAAGCGCGCTAAGCTGCGCGGCATCGAGTCCGAAGGGATGATGTGCTCGCCCACCGAACTCGAAGTGGGCGGCGACGCGAGCGGGCTCTTGATCCTGCCCGCCGACGCGCCGGTGGGCATGCCGTTCGCGCAGTACCGGGGCCTCTCGGACACCGCGCTCGAGCTCGAAGTGACGCCCAACCGTCCGGACTGCCTCTCGATGCTCGGCATCGCGCGCGAGGTGGCGGCCGTCACGGGTGTCGGGTACACCGAGCCTGCGAGTACGCTCGCCGAGTCGGGCACGCCGGCAGCCGACCTCGTGAGCGTCGAGATCGCCGACGCGGTGCTCTGTCCGCGATACACCGCGCGCGTCATCCGCAACGTGAAGATCGGCCCGTCGCCGGCGTGGCTTGCCGAGCGGATCGCTGCCGCGGGCACGCGCCCGGTGAACAACGTCGTGGACGTGACCAACTACGTCATGTACGAACTCGGCCAGCCGCTTCACGCCTTCGACATGAATACGATCGCTGAGGCCAACGGCAAGGCCGCGATCATCGTCCGCGCCGCGCGACAGGGCGAGACGCTGCGCACGCTCGACGGGCAGGACCGCGCGCTTGCCACCGACACACTGCTCATCACCGACTCCTCGGGGCCGATCGCGCTCGCCGGCGTGATGGGCGGCGAGACCACCGAGGTCTCCGAAGCCACCACCGATATCCTGCTCGAGGCCGCGCACTTCGACCCGTCGACCACGAGCCGCACGAGCCGTCGGCTCGGCCTCATCTCCGAGGCCTCGCTTCGCTTCGAGCGCGGGGTGGACCCCGAGCTCGCTTCGCGTGCGTCCGACCGGGCAGCGGCGCTCATCGCCGAGGTCGCGGGTGGGGAGGTGGCGCCGGGCATCGTGGACGCATACCCGGGCAAGAAGCCGCTGCTTTCGCTGCGGCTGCGCACCGCTCGCGCCAACGCCGTGCTCGGCACCGCGCTCTCTCGCGACGAGATCGCCGCGCTGCTGGCGCCGCTCGGCCTTGGTGTCGCAACCTCCGGTGAGGATCTGGACGTCACCGTCCCGACGTTTCGTCCCGACATCGAGCGCGAGATCGACCTCGTCGAGGAGGTCGCGCGCCTGCACGGCCTCGAGAACATCGCGTCCACGCGCCCGGGCGGGCGCGAGCGCGTCGGCGGGCGTACGCCCGCGCAGCGCTTCGCCGAGCGCGTGGGAGCGGCGCTTCGCGCGGCGGGGCTCGACGAGCACATCGGGTACGCTTTCGGCGATCGCGCCGACCTCGGACGGCTCGGCTGGGAGCTCGCTTCGGACGAGACGCTCGTCGAGCTCATCAACCCGATGTCCGAGGAGCAGGCGGTCCTGCGCTGGACGCTCGTGCCGAGCCTGCTGCGCGCCGTCTCGCACAACCGCTGTCGCGGGGTGGACGACGTGCACCTCTACGAGACGGGCACGGTCTTCCTCACCGCCGAAGGCCGCAAGCTGCCGAAAGAGCGGCTGATGGCCGGCGGGGCGCTCACGGGAGCGTGGAGTTCCGCCGGCTGGAACGAGCCCGCGCGCCCACTCGACTTCTTCGACGGCAAGGGCGTGCTCGACTCGCTTATGGACGCCGTGCACGCCGGGCGCTGGAGCGTGCGCGCGTGCGAGCGGCCGTGGCTGCAGCCGGGACGCAGCGCCGAGATCGTCGTGGGCGGCGACGTGGTTGGGTGGCTCGGCGAGGTCGCGCCGACAGTGCTAGACGCGTTCGAGCTCACCGCGCCGGTCGTGCTGTTCGAGCTCTCGGTGAGTGCGCTCGGCAAGGCGGCTTCGGCAGGCAGGACGGCGTATCGCGAGATTCCGCGCTTCCCGGCGCTCGAGCTCGATGTGGCGCTCGTGGTGGACGAATCGGTCACCGCCGAGCGCGTGAGCGAGGCGCTTAGCGCGGCTGGCGGGGAGCTGCTGGAGTCGGTGCGGCTCTTCGACGTGTACCGGGACGCCTCCGGTGCCGCGGCGGATGCGCGACGATTGCCGGAGGGCAAGAAGTCGCTGGCGTTCTCGCTTTCGTACCGCGCGGCCGACCGGACGCTCTCAGACGCCGACGTGCGCCCGGTGCACGAGCGGCTTCTGCGGAAGGTGAGCGGCGCGGTGGGGGCCGAGATCCGGTCGTAGGCCGAGGGCGGCGTGCTCGAGCGGTGTGCCCGAGCCGAACCGCGCCACATCCGGCTGCGCCGCTACCTGTACCCGCGCCGGTGCATAGAATCTGCGCGCGAATAGCATACAGCGCATAGAATCTGCACAAATAACGCATACAAGTTGACTCTGATACATACCAGGGTGTACAGTCTGCAGACGGCAATACAGTCTGGAGGCTGGACATCGTGATACCTGTCGCCATAGTGGGCGCCGCAGGCTACGCGGGCGCCGAGCTCACGAGGCTCATCCTCGGGCATCCGTCGTTCGAGCTGAAAGCCGTCACATCGGCCGCCGACGAGGGCAAGCGCGTGAGCGACCTCTACCCGGCGCTCGCCGGCTGCGACCTGGTGTACACCGCGCACGACGCCGCCACGGTCGCCAAGAGCGCGCAGGTCGCGTTCCTCGCCGTGCCGCACACCGCAGCGATGGCGATGGCGCCGGTGCTGCTGGAAGCGGGTCTCACCGTGATCGACTGCTCGGCAGACTTCCGGCTGCGCGACCCGGACCTCTTCACGGCCTGGTACGCCGAGCCGCACACGGCGCCCGAGCTGCTCGCCGAGGCCGTCTACGGCCTCCCGGAGCTCTGGCGCGAGTCGCTGCCTGGCGCGCGGCTCGTCGCGTGCCCCGGCTGCTATCCCACCGCCACGCTGCTTGCGGCCGCACCCGCGATCCGGGGCGGTGCGGTGATCTCGAGCCGGATCATCGTCGATGCGATCTCGGGCGTCTCCGGCGCGGGCCGGGCGCTTTCGGCGGCCACGCACTTCGTGAACGCCACCGAGTCGGTCTCCGCGTACAAGGTCGCGTCGCATCGGCACACGCCGGAGATCGCGCAGGGTCTTGGCGACCTCGGCCTCACGAGCCCGTCTGTCGTGTTCACGCCGCATCTCGCGCCGCTGGACCGCGGCCTGCTCGCGACCGTCTACCTGGAGGCCGATACCGCGCTTTCCGCCGAAGACGCACACGCGCTCTACGCCGGGGCGTATGCAGGCGAGCCGTTCATCACCGTCTGCGAGCCGGGCGTGCAGCCCGCCACAGCGCACGTGCGCGGGTCGAACCGGGCACATATCGGTGTGGCGCTCGACGCGCCGTCGCACACGCTCGTCGTCACGTGCGCGATCGACAACCTAGTCAAGGGCACGTCGGGCCAGGCGATACAGTGCGCGAATCTCGCGCTCGGACTGGACGAAACGGCCGGACTCACCGCGCCCGTGCCGGTGGTATAGGGGGCCAGCGCGATGGCTGCCAGCTTCGAATTCGCACACGCCGACGGCGGCATCACCGCGCCGAAGGGCTTTCTCGCCGCGGGCGTGAGCGCGGGCATCAAGAAGACCGGCAAGCGCGACGTGTGTATCATCGCCGCCGACCGCGCAGTGCCGGCTGCCGGCGTCTTCACCACGAGTACGACCGCCGCGCCGCCGGTGCTCGTTTCGCGCGAGCATCTCGCGGGCGGAATGCTGCGTGCGATCGCCATCAACGCCGGCAACGCGAATGCCTGCACCGGCGCGCCCGGCATGGCCGATGCGCGTGCGATGGCCACAGCGGCCGCAGAGGCGCTCGGCTGCGAGCCCGCCGAGGTCGCCGTGTGCTCCACCGGCGTGATCGGCGTGCCGCTGCCGGTCGAGCAGGTCGTCGCAGGCATCGTTGAGGCCGCGGCTTCGCTCGACACCACGAACGCGGACGAGGCCGCCGAGGCGATCATGACCACCGACACGTTCGCCAAGCAGCTCGCCATCAGCCTCACGGCCGAAGGCCGGACGTTCACCGTCGGCGGCGTGGCCAAGGGAAGCGGCATGATCCAGCCCAACATGGCCACGATGCTCGCGTTCATCACCACCGACGCGCCGCTTGCTCCGGCCGGCTGCGATGCCGTGCTCCGGGCCGCGGTCGCGCGCTCCTTCAACCGCATCACCGTGGACTCGGACACCTCCACCAACGACACCTGCATCCTCATGGCGAGCGGCGCCGAAGGCGGCGATGAGCTCGCGCTCGGCTCCGCCGGGTACGACGCGGTCGCCGCGGCGGTGCTCGAGGTCGCCACCGCGCTCGCGCAGATGATCGTGCGCGACGGCGAGGGCGCCACCAAGTTCGTGACCGTCACCGTGCGCGGCGCCAAGACCGAGGCCGACGCCGAGAAGGCGGCGTTTGCGATCGCCAACTCGCCGCTCATGAAGTGCGCGCTCTTCGGCCAGGACGCCAACTGGGGCCGAGTGGCGATGGCGGTGGGCAAGTCGGGCGCCGAGATCGACCCCGGCAAGCTCGAGATCGTCTTCGCGGGCATCGTGACCTGCAAGGACGGCACCGCAACCGGCTTCTCGGAGGAGGAAGCCGCCGCGGCGCTAGCCGAGTCCGAGATCGACCTGCTCGTCGACCTGCACGTGGGAGAGGCAGAAGCCACGGTGTGGACCTGCGATTTCAGCTACGAGTACGTGCGCATCAACGGAGACTACCGCTCCTGACCTGCCCGTCGACCCGACCGCCCGCCGAGGGGGTTCACGATGAAAGACATGCACGACAAAGCCGCCATCCTCATGGAGTCGCTGCCGTGGATCAAGGCGGCTTGGGGCCGCACGGTCGTGATCAAGTACGGCGGCGCCGCGATGACCGACGAGACGCTTCGGCATTCCGTGGCGGCCGACATCGTGCTCATGAAGCTCGTGGGCATCAACCCCGTGATCGTGCACGGCGGCGGTCCGGAGATCACCGCGTACATGAAGCGGCTGGACATGCCGGTGGAGTTCGTCGACGGCCTGCGCGTCACCACTCCCGAGGCTATGGAGCTCGTGAAGATGGTGCTCGTGGGCAAGGTGAACGGCGACCTGGTCTCGGCCATCAACGCGCACGGCCGAATCGCCGTCGGAATTGCCGGCGACGACGGCAACCTCATCCGCGCCACTCAGAAGAGCGAGCGGCTCGGGCGGGTGGGCGAGGTCACGTCGATCGACACCACCATCATCACGAACCTCATCGAGGACGGTTTCGTGCCGGTCATCGCGTCGGTGGGCGCGGGCGATGACGGCGGCAGCTTCAACATCAACGCCGACCTCGTGGCCGGCGAGATCGCCGCGGCACTCGGCGCGGAGAAGGTCATCTTCCTCACCGACGTGGACGGCCTGTACGCGGATTTCGAGGACAAGGACTCGCTCATCAGCCAGCTCACGTTCGCCGAGGCTGAGAGCATGCTTTCCGACGGCGGGCTTGCCGAAGGCATGATCCCGAAGGTCGGCGCGTGCGTGCACGCACTGCGGTGCGGTGTGGAGCGCGCGCACATCCTGAACGGCACCATCCCGCACGCGCTGCTGCTCGAGGTCTACACCGACGAGGGCATCGGCACGATGATCACCGGCGAGGCGGCAAGCCTCGGCCTGGCCGACGACGGCACGTACGCCCAATACGAGCGCGGGGTGACCCTCTAAGCCGATGAGTACGCACTTCGACACACTTGCCGCACTCGATGCGGCCTACCATCTGCCCACGTACGCGCGCAAGCCGGTGCTATTCGTGCGCGGAGAGGGCATGCGCCTCTACGACGACGAGGGCCGGGAGTACCTGGACTTCGTGGGTGGCATCGGGTCGGTGAACCTCGGGCACGCGCATCCGGCGGTCGCCGATGCGGTGTGCGCGCAGATGCGTACGCTCGTGCAGGTCACGAACCTCTATCACACCGAGAACCGCGCGCTTCTGGCCGAGAGGCTGTCGGAACTTGCGGGCGGCGAGCCCTGGAAGGCCTTCTTCTGCAACTCGGGCACCGAGGCGATCGAGGGCGTCATCAAGCTCGCGCGCAAGTGGGGGAAGGTGCGGCGCGGCGAGGAGTGCATCGAGATCATCACCGCCGAGCGGAGCTTCCACGGCCGGACGATGGCGGCGCTTTCGGCCACCGGCCAGCCGTCGAAGCAAGACGCGTTCGCGCCGCTGCTGCCGGGCTTCGTCCACGTGCCGCTCAACGACATCGCGGCGCTTGAGGCCGCGATCACCGGGCGCACGTGCGCTGTGCTCCTCGAGCCCGTGCAGGGCGAGGGCGGCGTGTACCCGTGCGAGGAGGCGTACCTCGAGGCCGCGCGCCAGCTCTGCGACGAGCGCGACGTGCTGCTCGCATTCGACGAGGTGCAGACCGGCTTCTTCCGCACCGGCCCGGCGTTCGCCTGGCAGGGATACGGCGTTCGGCCCGACGTTATGGCGCTCGCGAAGTCGCTCGCCAACGGCCTGCCAGCCGGCGCGGTGCTCGCAACCGGCAGCGCCGCCGAGACGTTCGCGCCCGGCGACCACGGCTCCACCTTCGGCGGCGGGCCGGTGATAGCGGCCGCGGCGCTTGCCACCATCGAGGCGCTCGAGTCCGAAGGCCTCGGCGCCAACGCGCAGGCTACCGGCGCCGCTCTCACCGCGGCCCTCACGGCGCTCGCGGCCGATACCGGCGCGATCGCAGAGGTGCGGGGTCGGGGCCTCATGGTGGCCGCCGAACTCGCCGAGCCCGTCGCGCAGGTGATTGCGGCGCGCTGCCTGGAGCGTGGCGTGGTCATCAACGCCATCGGCGAGCGCGTCCTGCGCTTCCTGTCGCCGCTCGTATGCAGTCCCGCCGAAGCCGCTATACTCGTTGATACACTGCGCGCCGTTCTGGGAGCCGCCTGATGCAAACGTTCAAGGGTCGCGACCTGCTAACACTAGCCGAGCTCACGCCCGGGGAGCTCGCGCACGTGCTCGACGTCGCCGAGACGCCGGCAGAGAGCTGGCCGCGCTTCGACGGCGCGTCGGCAGGCATGATCTTCATGAAGCCGTCGCTGCGCACGCGTGTGAGCTTCGAGGTGGGCTGCGTGCAGCTCGGCGTGCATCCGATCGTGATGGGGCCGTTCGACGCGTTCAGCCGCGAGGAGACCGTGCACGACACCGTGAAGGTCCTCGAGCGCTACGTGGACCTCATCGTGCTGCGCACGTTCGCGCACAGCCACATCGAGGAGGTTGCCGGGCACGCGAGCGTGCCCGTGATCAACGCACTTACCGACGACTACCACCCCTGCCAGGGTCTCGCCGACCTGCTCACGATCCGCCAGCACAAAGGCGCACTGAAGGGCCTGAGGCTCGCGTATGTGGGCGACGGCGCCAACAACATGTCCAACACCTACCTGCTCGCAGGCGCGCTCGCGGGCATGCAGGTCGCCATCGGCGCGCCGGCGGCCTACCAGCCCGCCCCCGCGGTGCTCGCGCAGGCACAGGAGCTCGCCGCGCGCTACGGCACGGGCGCGACGTTCGCGGTCACAGCGGATGCGGCCGAGGCTGTTGCCGGCGCGGACGTGGTGGTCACCGACACCTGGGCCTCGATGGGCCATGAGGAGGAGCACGCCAAGCGCGTCGTGGAGTTCGCCGGGTACTCGGTCACGCCGGAGCTCATGGCCAAGGCGGATGCCCAGGCGATCTTCATGCACTGCCTTCCCGCCCACCGCGGCGAGGAGGTCGCAAACGAGGTCATCGACTCGGCGGCGTCGGTCGTCTTCGACGAGGCCGAGAACCGGCTCCACGCCCAGCGCGCGTGGATGTCGCTCGTGCTAGGCGGGGAGGAGCTCTAGATGAAGAAGCGTACGCTTCGCCAGGAGGCCATCCGCGGCATCGTCCGACGGGAGCGCGTGAAGACGCAGCGCGATCTGGTGGCGCACCTGAAGAAGGAAGGGTTCGTCTGCACGCAGGCGACCGTCTCGCGCGACATCGCGATCATGGGCCTGAAGAAGCTGCCCGAAGGCGCGTACGTGCTCGCCGAGGACATCCACCTGCAGCGCATGATCGCCGAGCTGGTGGAGACCGTCGTCCGCTCGCACCAGCTGGTGCTCGTGAAGACCACCGCCGGTGGCGGGCAGGGAGTTGCCGCAGCGCTTGACGCGGCGAACCTGGACGACATCCTGGGCAGCATCGCCGGTGACGACACGATCCTCATCGTGACCGACAGCGAGCAGGCCGCGGAGAAGGTCAAGGCGGGCATCGAGAAGTTCCGCGGCGAGCACTAGCGCGGAGGCAGACCGCGGTCGGCAGCCGGTCGGCTCGCGAGGGAGAAGGGCAGTTCACGTGGCAAGAGAGAAGTGCGTACTCGCATACTCCGGAGGTCTCGACACCTCCGTGATCATCAAGTGGCTCATCGAGCACAAGGACGTCGACGTGATCGCGCTCGTGGTGGACGTGGGCCAGGAGCGGCAGGACCTCGAGTTCGTGCGCCAGAAGGCGCTTGCCATCGGCGCGGTTGAGTCGATCTGCCTGGACGTGCGCGAGGAGTACGTGGAGGAGTTCCTCGCCCGCGCGCTTGCGGCCAACGCGCTCTACGAGAACAAGTACCCGCTGCTCTCGGCCATGAGCCGTCCGATCATCGTGAAGCACCTCGTGGAAGAGGCGCACCGGCACCGGGCCAAGTACATCGCGCACGGCTGCACCGGCAAGGGCAATGACCAGGTGCGCTTCGAGGTGGGCATCGCCGCGCTCGACCCGGACCTCGAGGTCATCGCGCCGGTGCGCGAGTGGGACTTGAAGACGCGCGAGGAGGAGATGGACTGGGCCGCCGAGCGTGGCATCCCGGTGCCCACCACCAAGGACAACCCGTACTCCATCGACGACAACTTGTGGGGCCGCGCGATCGAGTGCGGCGTGCTCGAGGACCCGTGGGTGGAGCCGCCGGCGGACATCTACACGCTCACCAGCGACGCGCGCACCGAGGCGTGCGGCGACGAGCCCGAATACGCCGAGATCTCATTCGAGCAAGGCGTGCCGGTGGCGCTCAATGGCGAGAAGATGAGCTTCCACGAGATCATCAACGCGATGAACGAACTCGCGGGCAAGCACGGCTTTGGCCGCATCGACATGATCGAGAACCGCCTGATCGGCGTGAAGAGCCGCGAGATCTATGAGGTGCCGGGCGCCCTTACGCTCATCACCGCGCACAAGGCGCTCGAGGACCTGTGCCTGGAGCGCGAGGTGCTGCACTACAAGCTCGGCGTGGAGCAGAAGTGGGCCGAACTCGTATACAACGGGATGTGGTTCTCGCCGCTGAAAGAAGCGCTCGACGGCTTCATCGAGACCACACAACAGCTTGTGACCGGCGACGTGCGCCTGCGGTTCTTCAAGGGCTCGTGCGTGACGGTGGGTCGGCGCAGCCCCTACTCGCTATATGACTACAACCTCGCCACCTACGACGCGGCCGACAGCTTCGACCACAAGGCTGCCAAGGGCTTCATCGACCTCCACGGCCTGCCCGTGAAGGTCTGGGCGCGGCAGCGCCGCAAGGTGGGCAAAGAAGGCGAGGTCTAGGAAGATGGCCGAGCAGCCGAAGACACCGTGGTCCGGACGCTTCTCCGCCACGCCGGGCGCGTTCCAGCAGCGCTTTGGCGCGTCGCTTGAGGTGGACCGGCGTCTCTACGCCGAGGACATCGCAGGCTCGATCGCCCACGCGCGGATGCTGGCGAAGCAGGGCATCATCAGCACGCAAGACGCCGAGGCCATCGAGAGCGGCCTCGTCGCGATCCTCAAGGACATCGAAGCCGGCGCGTTTGCGTGGAACGCCGCTGACGAGGACGTCCACATGGCGATCGAGGCCGAACTCACGCGCCGCATCGGCGACGCGGGCAAGCGCCTCCACACCGCCAGAAGCCGCAACGACCAGGTGGCGACCGACCTGCGCCTCCACGTGAAGCGCGAGGCGCTGCGGCTGCACGAAGCGATTGGGGAGTTGCAGCACGCGCTCGTGGCGCTTGCCGAGGCGCACCCGGATGCGATCATGCCCGGCTACACGCACCTGCAGAAGGCGCAGCCGGTGCTCTTCGCGCACCACGCGCTCGCGTACGTGTGGATGCTCGCGCGCGACGCGGGCCGCATCGTGCGCGCGTACAAGAGCGCGGATGTGCTCTCGCTCGGGAGCGCCGCGCTTGCGGGCACGACGTTCCCGATCGACCGCGACGCGGTGGCCGCCGAGCTCGGCTTCTCCGCCGTCTCCGCCAACTCGCTCGACGCCGTCTCCGACCGCGACTTCGCGTGCGATCTCGTCTACGCCTGCACGCTCGGCATGGTGCACCTCTCGCGCCTGGCCGAGGAGCTCATCTTGTGGTCCACCGAGGAGTTCGGGTTCATCACGCTTTCCGACGCGTGGTCCACCGGCTCGAGCATCATGCCGCAGAAGAAGAACCCCGACTTCGCCGAGCTCGTGCGCGGCAAGACCGGGCGCGCGGTGGGCGACCTCACGGCGCTGCTCGTGACGCTCAAGGGCCTCCCGCTCGCGTACAACAAGGACATGCAGGAGGACAAGGAGCCGGTCTTCGACGCGATCGACACCTACGCCGACGCGCTTGCCGCGATGACCGGCATGCTCTCCACGATGCGCGTGAACGAGGGCCGCATGCGGGCTGGCGCGCTCGGCGGCTTCATGGCCGCGACGGATCTGGCCGACTACCTGGCGGCGAAGGGCGTGCCCTTCCGCGAGGCGCACGAGATCGTGGGCGCGCTCGTGCTCAGCTGCGAGCGTGAGGGCAAGACGCTGCAGGAGCTGACCGCCGAGGAGCTGAAGGCGGCGTCGGAGGCGTTCGGGGAGGACGCGACCGGCGCGGCCGAGATCGCGCGCGTGGTGGCGCGGCGGGAGAGCGCCGGCGGGACGAGTCCGGCGCGGGTGCAAGAGCAGCTGGCAGCCGCGAAGGAGCGGCTGGCAGCTGCTCTTG
>SBEH01000019.1 GCA_009668945.1 Actinomycetota bacterium | reverse complement strand
GGCGTAGATGGCGCGGGCGAAGAAGACACGACCCCTAGGGGAGATCGTGCCGGAGGTGCTGAAACGAGCGGACAAGTCCGGCAGGCGGTACGGGGCACTCGCCGTGAACGCGTGGGGCGCGGTCGCAGGAGACGAGATCGCCAGACACACGAGGGGCTACGCGCTGAGAGAGAACAGAGAGATGGTCGTCTTCGTGGACACGGCCGCATGGGCGAGCCAGCTGTCTCTCATGTCCGAGGACCTGAAGGAAAGACTCAACGCACATCTCGGTGAAAACGCGGTTAGGTCGCTGAGGTTCACTGTGTCCAGGAAGGTGAAGGAGGAGACGGAGTGGCGGAGCGCTGCCGACCAGGAGGAGCGGTTCTATGATCCAGAGATCGTCGCCCCGTCACCCCTCGACGAAATCGAGCTGGCCCAGGCGGCACAGGTGGCCGACGCGGTGCGCGATCCCGAGCTCAAGGACGCGGCACTAAGGGCGATGGTAAGGGACCTCGAGCAGAAGAAGGGTGCGCGTAGAGGGGTGACCCAAAGACCATTGAAGTCACTATCTGATGGGCGCGAGAAGCACGGGTAGAAACACTACTTGTGGTACACTTGAGCAGGGAGAACGACAAGATATCGTGGTTCTCCATGCAATCGCACCGACACCCAGAACGAGCGTCATTACGAAGGAGTTGCCGTGCCCGAAAGCTCGTATTCCGGCAAAGACATCCAGGTACTCGAAGGTCTCGAAGCGGTTCGTAAGCGCCCTGGCATGTACATCGGCACGACGGGCCCCAAGGGACTCCATCACCTCGTGTACGAGGTCGTAGACAACTCGGTCGACGAAGCGCTCGCGGGGTACTGCAAGAACATCGACATCGCCATCCACCAGGATGATTCCGTCACTGTCACTGATGACGGTCGCGGCATACCCGTCGACAGTGTCCCGAAGTACAAGAAGTCGGGTGTCGAGGTCGCTCTCACGATCCTGCATGCCGGCGGCAAGTTCGGCGGCAGCGGCTACAAGGTCTCCGGCGGCCTGCATGGGGTCGGCGTCAGCGTTGTGAACGCCCTGTCGAGCCGACTCGAGATCGAGGTGAAGCGTGACGGCTCGATCTGGGAGATGGCGTTCGAGCGAGGCAAGCCGGTCGCGTCGCTGAAGGCCACCGGCAAGTCGAAGGCCACCGGTACCAAGATCACCTTCTGGGCCGACCCGGAGGTCTTCGAGACAACGGAGTTCTCGTGGGACACTCTCGCTTCCCGAATGCGCGAGACGGCCTTCCTCAACAAGAACCTCAAGATCACGCTTAGCGACGAGCGAGAGCTCGAGCCGCGCAAGGAGGAGTTCCGCTACGCCGGCGGCATCATCGACTTCGTGAAGTACCTGAACGAGAAGAAGGAGTCGCTGCACAGCAGGCCGATCTACTTCGAGTCCGAAGGTCCTGAGGGCGTGGCCGAGGTTGCGCTGCAGTGGAACACCGGCTACTCGGAAACGGTCCTGGCGTTCGCCAACAACATCAACACACATGAGGGGGGAACTCACCTCGACGGCTTCAAGAACGCGCTCACCCGCACCATCAACGACTACGCGCGCCGTCAGGGCATCCTGAAAGAAAAGGACGAGAACCTCTCCGGAGAAGACATCCGCGAAGGTCTTACTGCGGTTGTCTCCGTCAAACTCAACGAGCCGCAGTTCGAGGGACAGACAAAGACCAAGCTCGGCAATACCGAGATGCGGTCATTCGTGCAGTCCATAGTGACCGCGGGCCTCGCGGAGTACCTTGAGGAGAACCCAAAGCCGGCCCGGGCGATCGTGTCGAAGTCGACGCAGGCTGCGAAGGCGCGTGCGGCAGCACGCAAGGCGCGCGAACTGACGCGCCGCAAGGGGCTTCTCGAGAGCTCGACATTGCCGGGCAAGCTTGCAGACTGCTCGGTCAGAGAGGCTGCGCTGACCGAGATCTACCTGGTAGAGGGCGACTCGGCGGGAGGCTCTGCGAAGCAGGCAAGGGATCGGGGCTTCCAGGCGATCCTGCCGCTGCGCGGCAAGATCCTGAACGTTGAGAAGGCCGGCATCAACCGGGCGCTCTCCTCGGAGGAGATCCAGGCGATGATCACCGCGCTCGGCACCGGCATCCAGGAGGAGTTCGACCTGGAGCAGGCGCGGTATCACAAGGTCATCATCATGACCGACGCGGACGTGGACGGGGCGCACATCCGGTGCCTGATCCTGACGTTCTTCTACCGCTACATGCGGGAGATGATCGATGCGGGCTACATCTACATCGCACAGCCGCCGCTGTACAAAGTCGCGTACGGCAAGAAGCACGAATACGCATACACGGACAAGGAGCTGCAGGCGGCACTCAGGGCGCTGCCCGAATCCACGAAGTACACGATCCAGCGGTACAAGGGCCTCGGCGAGATGAACCCGGAGCAGCTCTGGGAGACGACGATGGACCCGGACCGGCGCACACTCCTGCAGGTCTCACTCGACGATGCGATGGCGGCCGAAGAGGCGTTCATAGACCTGATGGGCGACCAGGTGGAGCCACGCAAGCTGTTCATCCAGCGCCACGCCAAGAGCGTGCGCTTCCTGGACGTCTAGAGGACGTGGCGATCGCGGAGGCGACCGATGTCAGCCGACCAAGAGAAGTCTCGCTTCGAGCCCCCGCCCTGGGAGCGGGAGGCGTTCGACGACTTCCGCCGAAAGCAGGACGAGCAGAAGGCGCAAGAGGAGTTGAATGCGGCGCTTCGTACGGTGCGCGAGGAGCCGCAGCCTGCCGAGCCTGCGGCCGCACAACCGAACGTGCCGGCGGGCGCAGAGCAGCCCGTCGCGCCCGGAGAGCCCGGGAATACCGCGATGCAAGCGCCACAGGCCGAGCCTGTCTCGCAGGCGCGGATCGACGCGATGCTCATCGAGCTGCGCGGCGAGGAGCCACCGGCGGTCCGCGACTACAAGCCGCTGGTCAACGCCGTGATCATCTTCATGGCAATCGCGGGCGTGGTGATCGTCGTCCAGTCAGCGCTGCTCTTCGGAGACGTGCAGACGTCGAACTCGGCGGCCAAGATGCTGGCCGCGACGATGTCGTTCATGGTATTCGCCACAGGGCTCGGGTTCCTGGGCGGCGCCTTCTTGCTGTACCGCAAGTACCGCCGGTGATGAGGAGAAACGCTAAGTGAGTGACGAGCAGAGCGCGGCCAGTGTGCTGCCGGTCGATATAGAGGACGAGCTAAGGCGGTCGTTTCTCGAGTACTCGATGAGTGTCATCGTCGCGCGGGCGCTTCCGGACGTGCGCGACGGTCTGAAGCCTGTACATCGGCGCATCCTGTACGCGATGCACGAGTCCGGCCTCACGCCGAACCGGCCGTACAAGAAGTCGGCATGGACCGTCGGCGAAGTCATCGGCAAGTACCACCCGCACGGCGACACCGCTGTGTACGACACGATGGTCCGCATGGCGCAGGACTTCTCGATGCGAGCGCCGCTCGTGGACGGGCACGGCAACTTCGGCTCGGTCGACGGCGACTCAGCGGCGGCCATGCGCTACACGGAGTCGCGCCTCGCGCGGCCCGCGATGGAGCTGCTTCGCGACCTCGAGAAAGAGACGGTCGATTTCGGGCCCAACTACGACGAGTCGCTCACCGAGCCGCTAGTCCTGCCCTCGCGCTTCCCGCACCTGCTCGTGAACGGCTCGGCCGGAATCGCCGTCGGCATGGCCACGAACATCCTCCCGCACAACTTGGCCGAGGTCATCAACGCGACGATTGCGCTCATCGACGATCCTGAGATCACGACCGAAGGTCTGATGGCGCACATGCCAGGCCCGGACTTCCCGACCGGCGGGGCGATCATGGGCCGCGAAGGCATCGTCTCAGCGTACGAAACGGGCCGCGGCTCGATCAAGGTTCGCGGCAAGGCGTACGCGGAGCAGACCACCACCGGGCGGATGCGAATCATCATCACGGAGATTCCGTACGCGGTGAACAAGAGCAAGCTCGTGACGAAGATCGCCGAGCTCGTGCGAGAGAAGAAGCTACCGGAGATCTCGGACCTGCGCGACGAGAGCGACCGCAAGGGAATGCGCATCGTAGTCGAGCTGAAACAGGTGGCGATCCCACAAGTCGTGCTCAACAAGCTCTACAAGCACACGCCGCTTGAGACCGGGATGGGCATCATACAGCTCGCTCTCGTGGACGGCGTGCCGCGCGAGCTGTCGCTCAAGCAGATGCTCTACCACTACGTCGAGCACCAGAAGGACGTCATCGTACGCCGCACGCGCTACGACTTGCGCAAAGCCGAGGAGCGGGCCCATATCCTTGACGGCTACGTGATTGCGCTCGACAACATCGACGAGGTCATCAAGATCATTCGCGGCAGTCAGGACGACGAAGAAGCGAAGACCAAGCTCATGGAGCGTTTCGCTCTCTCGGAGGCCCAGACGGACGCCATCCTCGAGATGCGCCTGCGCCGTCTCACCGGACTCGAGCGCAGCAAGATCGAGGAAGAGCTCGCCGACCTGCGCGAGAAGATCGCATGGTACACGAAGGTCCTAGGCGACACGTCGCTCGTGCTGCAGATCGTGAAAGACGAACTCGCAGAGATCAGGGAGAAGTACGGCAATCCGCGGAGGACCGAGATCATGGGCGTCGCCCGCGACCTCGACGTGGAGGACCTTATCGCCGAGGAAGACGTCGTCGTCACGATCACGCGCGCAGGTTACGTGAAGCGGCTGCCGGTGGCCACGTACCGGCAGCAGAAGCGGGGCGGCAAGGGTATCTCCGGCGTGAGCCTCAAAGAGAGCGACTTCGTGGAGCACCTCTTCATCAGCTCCACACACGACTACGTGCTGTTCTTCTCCTCCAAAGGCAGGGTGTACCGGCTCAAGGTCCACGAGCTGCCCCTGGGCTCGAGGCACGCACGCGGCACCGCGGTGGTGAACCTGCTTCCATTCGAGCAGGAGGAGAAGATCGCGGCTGTCATCACCACCCGCGAGTTCTCGCCGAAGGAGTACCTGCTGTTCGCGACCGCCCAGGGAATGGTGAAGAAGACGGCCATCCAGGCGTACGACAGAAGCCGCCGCGACGGCATCATCGCCATCAACCTCCGTGACGACGACGAGCTCATAGCCGTGCGTCGCGTGAAGGAGGGCGAGCGCGTGATGATGGTTTCCGCCGAGGGCAAGGCCATCAAGTGGGACGAGGCCGACGCTCGTCCGATGGGCCGGGACACGATGGGCGTGCGCGGCATGAACGTCAGGGGCGATGACCGCGTGCTGGGCATGGAGATCGCGTTCAAGGGCTCGGAGCTCTTCGTGGTCACTGAGCGCGGGTACGGCAAGCGCACGCCGGTCGAGCAGTATCCGACCCAGAACCGCGGCGGGATGGGCGTGAAGACCATCCAGGTCACCGAGAAGAAGGGGCGCCTCGCCGGGATGAAGATCGTCATGCCCGGCCACGAGCTCATGCTGATCTCGGAGGACGGCGTCGTCATCCGCGTGAAGGCGGAGGACATCAGTCAGCTCGGCCGGTCAACCCAGGGTGTGAAGGTGATGAACGTAGCCGAGAGCGATCGTGTGTCTGCGATCGCGCGCGTGAGCGCGAAGAAGAAGAAGAAGCCTGTGACCGTAGACGGGCAGCAGGCGCTGATGGAGCGAGAGCCCGACCGTGTTCCGGGAATGACGGACCGCGAGGCGGAAGCGGAAGACCTGGCGAGCGAGGACTTCGAGGACGAGGAGTAGGAGTGCCCGGGCCTGGCTCCGGCGCGGATGCGCCCCGCAGACCCGATGTGGTGCTGTTCGACCTCGACGGCACGGTCGTTGACACGATCCCGCACATTCTCGCGTCCTTCCGTCACGCGACGGCAGACGTACTGGGCGAGGCACTCCCCGATGATGTGCTGATGCATCACGTCGGCGTACCGCTGGCGGTGCAGATGCGCTACTTCACCGACAACGAGGACGTCGCCGAGCGGCTGCTCGCGTCGTACCGCGAGTTCAACCATCGGACGCACGACGAGATGGCCCGGCTGTATCCGAACACTCTCGCTACACTCGATGCGCTGCGAGCGAGCGGGGTGTGCATGGGTATCGTCACCTCGAAGAGCAGACACATGGCGGACCGGGCGCTGGTACTCTTCGGCCTCGGCGGGTACTTCAAGACCGTGGTGACCGCCGACGACACCGACGCCCACAAGCCGGATCCGCTTCCCGTGCTCCTCGCGGTGCAGAGGCTGGGAGCCGATCCGGAGAACGCGGTGTATGTGGGCGACAGCCCCGCTGACATCGCGGCAGGCAATGCGGCCGGCGTGTGCACCGTGGCGGCGACCTGGGGCGTCGCGAGCCGCGAGCGGCTCGAAGCGGCGCGGCCGGACGCGACCATAGACGATATCGGGGAACTGCCTTGGCTCCTCGGCGTAGGGGTCCAGGGAAGAGAAGGTGGGAGGCCGGAGTGACACGAGGCAAGGTGATCGGAGCGGTCGTGGCCGTTCTGGCTGTGGGAGGCGCTGCCGTGGCCTTCGCGGTAGCGGGTACTCGAACCACCGAGGTGAGGGCGGAGGCGGTGACGCGGGAGGACCTGTCCGTCGTAGTCCCGGCATCCGGGAGCGTGGGGTCGGACTCGCGTATCGACGTCTACCCGCCGACTACTGGCACCCTTGCGACGATCGAGGTCACCGACGGACAAGAAGTCACGGCCGGGCAGGTCCTGGCGGTGATGGACACCGCGCCTATCGAGGTCCAGGTCGCTCAGGCCGAGGCGGCCTATTCGGCGGCGGTCGCGCAGCGGGATGCGGTAGCCAAGACCGCGCCGGGCACGGCGGACAAGCAGGCCGCTCAGGCTGCGGTTGACGCCGCATGGTCGGCGTATCAGCTCGCACTGGCGCGGTACAACGCGGCGGTAGCCGGACTAGGCGCACCAACGGCGAGCGACATCGCCGACGCCCAGGCGCAGGTGGCCCTCGCGCAGGCTAGCGCAGACACCGCGCAAGCGGCGTACGACAGCTTCTACAATGACGTGTACCTCCCGGCGCCGACGCCACGCGCCCCGGAGCTCGAAGCCGCTCTGGCGGCGCTGTCACTCGCGCGCGACCAGGCGAAGGCGAACCTCCTCACCGCGCAGCAGGGCCTGGCCGCCCTCATGGCGGCCGCCGACAACGGCGCTGCGGTCGCGGCGGCGGACATCGCCCGCGATCAGGCGTACGCCGCGTACCTCGGCACGGTCGCTCAGCAGGACGCACTCGCGAAGGCATCGAGCGTGAGCGGGGCGCTCTCGGCCGCTAACGCTGCCGTGGCTGCCGCGGAGAGCGCCCGGGCGCTTGCGGCCGATACCCTCGAGCGCGCCGAGATCGTCGCGCCGGCTGACGGGGTCGTGATCTTCAGCTCCTCGGCGGCCTCGCTGCTCACTGCCTCCGGGCTCGGCTCGGCGGGCTCCGCAGCCAGCGCGGGCGGACCGGTCGTCGGCTCGGCGGTGAGTCCTGCGTCGGCCCCGTTTGCGATCGTCTCCTTCGAGACGCTGGCCTTCACCGCGCAGGTGGACGAGACCGACATCGCGCGGGTCGAGCCCGGCATGGCGACCAAGATCACGCTCGACGCCCTGCCGGACGCAGTGTTCGAGGCCGAGGTCGAGCGCATCGGCAAGGAAGCGGTGCTCACGCCGACAGGCGGCACGGCGTTTCCCGTGTATCTGACCTTCGCCGCCGGAGGGAAGCCGGTACTGCTCGGCATGAACGGCTCAGTCGAGATCCTCGTGGAGACCGTGCCGGACGCGGTAAGCATCCCAGTGGAGGCGCTGCTCGAAGAGGGCGACGAGAACTTCGTGTTCATGGTCAAGAATGGCCGGGCGGTTCGCCGGACGATCGAAGCCGGCAAGATGACCGACACGCGCGTGCAGGTGGTCTCCGGGTTGACGGAGGGCGACCGGGTGATCGTGAGCGGCGTCGCCGAGCTCGCCGATGGCGACCGGGTCAAGGCCGAGTAGCACGATGTCCGACCACCCGATGCGGCGAGCGGTCCTCGAGACCAGCGACGTCACGAAGAAGTACCGTCTCGAGGACGTCGAGGTCAACGCTCTGCGTGGCGTCAGCGTGCGCATCCGTGAGGGCGAGATGGTGTCGATCATGGGCCCCTCGGGATCCGGCAAGTCGACGCTCATGCACATCGTGGGCCTGCTCGACCGCCCCACAACCGGCGAGGTTGTCCTGGAGCGCGAGGATGTCAGTCGCCTGTCGCCGAACGCCCTGGCCGAGCTGCGCAACCGCCACATCGGCTTCGTATTCCAGGCGTTCAACCTGCTTCCGCGCACGAGCGCGCTTGCGAACGTAGAACTGCCGCTCATATACGGCGGCGCAGGGGGCGCGGAACGCACGCGCAGGGCGAGAGAAGCGCTCGAACGCGTGGGGCTCGGCGACCGGCTCGGCCACTTCTCCAGCCAGCTCTCCGGCGGGCAGCAGCAGCGCGTCGCGATCGCACGCGCGCTCGTCAACGACCCGAGCATCGTTCTTGCCGACGAACCGACCGGAAACCTGGACTCGCGCTCGGGAGTCGAGATCATGGCGACACTGCAGGAGCTGCACAAGCAGGGCATCACGGTCATCCTCGTCACCCACGATGACCGCATCGCTCGTCATGCGGAGCGCATCATCCACGTGCTCGACGGGCGCGTGAAAGCCGACGTCCAGGTGACGAAGCGCGTCTGCGCCGAGGACGAGCTGGCGCAAGCGGCAGACGTGGACGCGGGCGAATGAACTTCGGCGAAAGCTTCAGGATCGCACTGCGCGCTCTCTCGGCGAACAAGACGAGGAGCCTGCTCACGATGCTTGGCGTCATCATCGGGGTCGCGGCGGTGATCTTGCTCGTGGGCATCGGGACCGGAGTGCAGGACGAGGTGACCGGGTCGCTCGAGGGCCTCGGTTCGAACCTGCTGTTCGTCATCCCCGGGCAGTACAACATGGGCATGGATTCCGGCGGCCCGCCGAGCAGGTACTTCACGCTCGACGACGTCGACACGCTGCAGCGCCGCGTTGAGAACGCTGCCGCGGTGGTGCCGGTGATGCAGGCGAGCGCGACGATCAAGGCGGGCAACCGCTCGATGCGGGTTGTCGTCGCGGCCGCAACCGAACAGGGCGCCGAGGTCTTCTCGAATGAAGTCGCCGGAGGCCGGCACTACCGCAAGGGGGAGGTGCAGGCCGCATCCCGCGTCGTCGGTCTCGGCTACACCGTCGCGCAGGAGCTGTTCCCGAACCAGGACCCGGTCGGCCAGCAGGTGACCATCAACGGTCAGCGGTTCTCCGTTATCGGCTACTACGCGTCCCTCGGAGGTGGCATGGCCGGGGACCGCGACGTCCAGGTCTACATGCCGGTCACCACCGCGCAGAAGCTCTTCGGCATGACCGACTTGAGCATGATCGTGGTCAAGGCGGCCGACCCCGATGAGATCGACGTCGTACGGCGCGAGATCAAGCGAGCGCTCCTGCCTACGTTCGGAGACGAGTTCACGGTGTTCTCGCAGGAGCAGACGCTCGGCATACTCGCGGACTTGCTCGGCATGCTGACCTACATGCTTGCCGGCATTGCAGGCATCTCATTGATGGTGGGCGGCATCGGCATCATGAACATCATGCTGGTGAGCGTGAGCGAGCGCACGCGCGAGATCGGCATCCGCAAAGCCGTAGGCGCCCGCACGTACGACATCCTCTCGCAGTTCGTGATCGAGGCGGTAGCGCTCTCGGTGCTCGGCGGGGTACTCGGCATAGCGGTGGGATGGGGCGGCGCGACACTGATAGGCCGGCTCACGCCGGTGCCGACGAACGTGACGCCCTGGGCCGTCGCCATGTCGTTCTTCTTCGCTTTCGGAGTAGGCGTGTTCTTCGGCGTGTACCCCGCGTGGAAGGCGAGCCAGCTCGACCCGATCGAGGCACTCAGGTACGAGTAGGGCACCGAGGCTGCCGGGGCTGATTCTGCCCGATGTCAGGACATGAAGTCATTGGGATCCACGTGCTCGAGGAAGTCCCGGAACGCCTCGACCTCTTCCTCCTCGTCGACCTCGGTGACCTCTACAGCGGCTTCGTCGAAGACGTCCTCGGCCACGAACACAGGGCAGCCGAAGCGGACCGCCAGTGCGATCGAGTCGGAAGGCCGGGCGTCGATTGCGAGCTCTCGCTCCTCGCCGCGCAACACGAGCGCCGCGTAGAACGTACCGCCCTCCAGGCGCGTGATCTCCACCCGGCTGACGGCGAAACCCACCGTCTCGAGCACGGCCTTCATGAGGTCGTGTGTCATCGGCCGCGGCGGCTCGACGCCCTGGAGCGCGAGGAGGATCGCCGTCGCCTCGGCGTGGCCGATCCAGATGGGGAGCGCGCGTCGCGCACCATGCGCGCTTCCGTCGTCGGCGGCGGGCACAAGAAGGAGCATCGGTTGTTCGGTGTTGTCGTCGAGACTGAGCCCAGCTATGCGAACCTGCATCATGAACACCGCTCCCGCACGAAACGTGTTCCTAACCCTATCATGCCCGTTCAGCGCTGTGAGTGACACGCGGAAGCCGCAGGCTGGAACGTGCGTATCCGGATTCTTGACGCTCGTTCGAAGCGTGGGCTATGGTATCCAGGCTGTTCCGCGAGCGGGCCCGTAGCTCAGTTGGTTAGAGCGCACGGCTGATAACCGTGAGGTCAGTGGTTCGAATCCACTCGGGCCCACCACCGCATCACCCGAAGACCCCGTTCGCCGGGGTCTTCGTGCGTCTTCCCGGCTCAGCCGGCCGGTGCGAGGAGCGCCTCGGCATCGAGCACGCCGAATGCGAACCCCGCGTCCCGGAGCTCCGGTATCAGGACGGCGAGAGCCTCTATCGTCGCGGCGTTTCGCAGATGGAACACGACGATGTCGCCGTCCTCGAGCGGCTCGATAGCTGCCAGGATGCCCTCCTGCGTGACGCTGCCGTCCTCGCGCCAGTCGTTCGGGTTCTTGGTCCACATGATCGTGCGGAAGCCGCGCGATGCGAGGAAGGACTCCGTCCTATCGTCAGTACCTCCGTGCGGCGGCCGGTACAGACGGGCGGGCGTTTGCCCGCACACGAGCCCGACCGCCTGCTCGGCCCACCAGAGCTCGGCCAGCTGCACGGGGGCAGGCAACATCTCGGCGTGGAAGTGGTTGAAGCCGTGGTTGGCGAGCTGGAATCCTCCGTCGGCGATGCGCCGTGTCGCGCCGGGGTGGAGCAGCGCGAAGCGGCCGGTGATGAAGAAGGTAGCCGACACCTCTTCGGCTGCTAGCAAGTCGAGCAAGGGGCCGACGTTCTCTGCGGTGGTGTTCCCGGCATCGAACGTGAGGTAGACCGTGGGCCGCGACGCGGACGCCGCACGCCACACGGGCGCTGTCGGCACGGGCGTCCCGCGGTCGAGTACTAGTGGCGCGGGTAGCGGGCTCGCTGCCAGTACGAGGAGGGCTCCACATCCGATTGCGGCCCTTCGGAGCATCCGCCTCACGGCGCGGTCACTCCTTCTTCACGCCGCACTCCGGACAGAACTTGGCCTCGGCCGGCATCGCCGCGCCGCACTGCGCGCAAAACGCCTTCTGCGCGAGCTTCTGGCCGCACTCCGGACAGAACTTGGCGCCCCTGGTCTCCGCCCCGCACGACGGGCAGACGAGCTGCGAGCGCTCCTTCACGTCCGTGTGCTTGCCCTCGTGGATGCCCTGCAACGCCGCCTTCTCGCCAGCCGCCTGCACCTTGCCCTGGGCGAAAGCGCTCTCAATCTCGACCTCGGCCGAGGGCGCGTCGGTCAGGCACAGCCCGGCCTCGACGTTCCAGCACTTGTCGCAGAAGTAGTCCGTGCACTTCGGACAACGGTGGAAGTGCGCTTCCGCCGCAGCGACCGCCGCCTGGAACGCCTTGTCCTGCTCGGTGCCGAACGCCTTGTCCGACACGCTGTCGGCAACATCGCTCACGTTGCCGAGGATGCCACCGAACATCCCGGCGGCTTTGCCGACCCACTCCGCGGTCTGTCCGGCAGTGAAAGGCACGAACTCCGACCGCCAGGCGTCGCCGCATCGTTCGCAGTAGAACTCGAACTGGAATCCTGCGCGCGCGCCGTCCTCTTCAGAGAGGTCGCGGTAGTTGTTCGAGAACTTGATCTCAGCCATCACGCCTCCCGGTCACGAGCACGAGCGAACACCCCCGATGCTAGGGCGACCCGCTGGGAGCGTCAACGCTGGACGATCTAGCGGGAACGGGAACGGCCGCCCCGCAGGGCGGCCGTTCGTGCAGCGACGGACCGTGGACGCTAGATGCCCAGCTGCTCCTGGAGCATCTCGTCGATGTTCTTGATCTCCTTGATGACCCAGATCTCCTCCTCGCCAACGGTCTCCTTGGTCATCCCGAGGACGTACTCGACTTCCTCGCCGTCTTCGACGGTGGTCAGGGTGACTTCGGCGGTGTCGTTGTCGATGGTGGTCGAGCTGATGGTGTACTCGGGGAACGGGACGGTGTCCTCTTCGAGACCCGCGAAGCTGAACTCAGCCGAGAGCTCCTCGATGAAGCTGTCCCGGGGCAGTACTTCTTCGCGCAGCACACGTTCGGCCTCCGCCTCGCCCAACTCGTCGACGAGCAAGGTGTAGTCCTCCGTCGTCATGATGTACTGGATGAACTGCTCGTAGGCGGCAGTCGAGACCGATTCGGCATCGATGTACTGGTCGAACGTGGTGGCATCGCGGTCAAGCGCGGCCTGGTTGAGCGTCTCGATAGTATCCGCAGGCTGCGCGCTGCCCGCGAACAGGAAGCCGCCTGCTATCGCGATCCCGCAGCATCCGAGAAGCCCCAAGACGACGAGACCGATCACGATCCACAGCCAGGTCTTCTTCTTTTTCGGTGCGGGGGCCGGCGCCGAAGGTGGCGCATACGCTGCGGGCGGCGGTGCGTACCCTGCGGGAGGTGGCGCCGTAGGGGGCGTCGACGCCGGCGGCTGGTATGCGGGGGG
>SBEH01000028.1 GCA_009668945.1 Actinomycetota bacterium | reverse complement strand
CCTAACGTCTGGCGCTTCAGCTGAAGCGCCGCCCCCAATTCACGTGCAACCCGAGGATACCTCACAGGGGCGGCGCTTTCTGCTGGAAGCGCTTGTTAGGATTCGCTCCACCCCGGCGTCTGCATGAAGGCGTTCATTGCTTCCTTGACAAGTGAGCACTCCATCCTTGACAAGTGAGAGCCGCTCCCTTGACAATCGCAGTGCGTGTACTTGACTAGTTTGGAGCGTGGACTTGACTAGAATCAGGGAGCGCGGCGAGGGAGTCCGCCAGTTCATCATCAATCACGTCGAGGATCACCACGACGACATTACCAAGGTGGTCATGGCCAAGTTCGGAGTGACTCGACAGGCCGTGAATCAGCACCTGCAGAGGCTGGTCAGCGAAGGGGCCCTTGAGCGCGAGGGGGCTGCGCGCGCGCGCAGCTACAGGCTACCCCCACTTGTTCGCTGGGGACGCGAGTACCCGATTACCAGCGATCTGGCTGAGGACGAGCCGTGGCGCGAGGATGTGGCGCCGTTGTTGGGCCAGTTACCCGCCAACGTGCTGAACATCTGGCACTACGGCTTCACAGAGATGCTGAACAACGCAATAGACCACTCGGGCGGCACACGGGCACTTGTGGAGATTCAGAAGACCGCCGCCAGCACTCAGATTCTCATTCAGGATGACGGGATTGGGATCTTCAAGAAGATCCAGGACGCACTTGGCCTAGTCGACGAGCGTCATGCGGTGCTCGAACTGGCGAAGGGGAAGCTGACTACGGATCCCGACCGTCACAGCGGCGAGGGGATCTTCTTCAGTTCGCGGATGTTTGACGATTTCGAGATTCTGTCTGGTGGAGTCTACTTCTCCCACGAGTTTGGCAAGAAGGAAGACTGGATCCTCGAGCGCGCGCAGTTCGCGTCCGGCACAGCGGTGTGGATGAAGCTCAGTAACCACACGGCGCGCACGACGAAGAAGGTATTCGACGAGTTCAGCATTGGCGAGGACTATGGCTTTGAGAAGACAATCGTCCCAGTCAAACTCGCCCAGTATGGGGATGACAACCTGGTATCCAGATCGCAGGCAAAGCGCCTGCTCGCGCGAGTAGATCGCTTCAAAGTAGTCATTCTTGACTTCAGTGGAGTCGAGTCAATCGGACAAGCGTTCGCCGATGAGATCTTCCGCGTGTTCCCCGCGCAACACCCAGAGATGACACTGCTCGAGGTGAACACGCGATCCGCAGTGAAGCGGATGATGAGCAGGGTGCGCGCCGGAGCGCAATCCTAACGTGTTTGCGCATCAGCTGCGGCCGGTGCGCCTCTCTCCCGCAGTCTACCTTCTGGCCGCCAGCTAGATGGGCTTGTTAGGTAGGCGAGGTCAGCCTTGGCGCCGAGCCGCGCGCAGGCCGAGCGCTACCGCCCAGACGATCACCGCGAACACCGCCCCGACGACGCCTGTGACTCCGAACCAGAGAGCCAGGTCGGTTATGTGCGTGCTACCCTCCGGCCCACCGCCCGTCGCCAGCGTCAAGAAGACCCCGAGTGCCACCCCGCCGACCAAGCCCTCCACAGCGATCCAGCCGAAACGGGCCAGTCGACGAGTGCCCAACAACCGCACATTGGCCATGAGCCGCATGTAGACCGCCACCGAGACGAGCACGAGGCCCGACACAAGCCACAGAAGGCCGAGAGGCGGCGGCTTGTCTGCGCCGGTGAGACCGATCGCCGTCGCCACGACGAAGAGGCCGACCGAGCAGCTCACTGCGATGGCACGGTCGCTCACGCCCACTCTCCTTGTAACGCGTGCGGCGCCCTACCTAACGTCTGGCAGTTGAGCCGCGAGCGAAGCGAGTCGGCTCGAACTGCTTGTTA
>SBEH01000011.1 GCA_009668945.1 Actinomycetota bacterium | reverse complement strand
ACTAACGATACCACCGCAAGAGCCAACGCGCCAAGACCTGGGCTGTAGCTAACGTCTTTGCGCTTCAGCCGCGAACGAGCGGCCTGATGCCAGCCTAACGCGTGCGTGAGTCGGCTGGAAGCGCGGGTTAGGCACAACGCCACAGACTCACGTCAGCTTGGGCACGAACTGGAGCGCAGCGCCAGATTCGAGCACGTCCTGCACGGTTGCCATCTTCCGTAGAACGTCTGCCGACGGCTCGACCCCGCCCTCGAACAGGGAGAGCTGCGAGCCGGCGAGCTTGTGCCCGGCATAAGTCCACATGCCGAGGTAGGCAAGGACATCAGCCAGGAGCACACCAGGCCAATCACAAGAAGAGGAGACGAGGACGACGTCTTCTACTAGTCCGTATCCCCGAGACTTGACCGCCTGCTTGATGGCCGCAGACAAGTCCTGCGGTTTGATTCCATCCTTGTTGTCTGCGAAGACCGCGACCACATCCTTGCCCGCAGCCTTGCCCGCTGGTGCGAGACAGCGAGTGACTGCCTGCGTGACTAGCTCAAGATGTTGCTTGGCGCCGCCGCCCTTGTCGGTCCATGCGATGGCACAACTGACGCGAGCATTCGCCTTGCTGACTGTCGCGGCCACCATACTGCCCGCAGCATCAACACGCTGCTCTGTGGTGACACTTGCGTCGCCTTTGCTGGAGGAGAAGATCACGGACCCTTTGAATTCGTGATCCCTGCGCCAGTGGCAGTCATCAAGAGCCTTGTCGATGGCTTGCCGGACGCGGTTGTACTTGGTGGCGTCGACAGCAACGGCGCAGACGGCGTAGAAGCCCGGTACGTGCGTGGAATTCTCGGTTTCATCGATGAATACAAGTCTCATGCCGAGCCCCCACTCAGCCAGGGATTACGAAACGGCGACCGTTTGTGCCTAACGTGTTTGCGCATCAGCGGCGCCCGATGCGCTTTGGGACGAGTGTAGCGTGCGAAGCCCGCTGGATGCGCTGGTTAGGCGTGAATCGCGCACCTCACCCAATCCTCTGTCCGCAGTGTGGGCACACCGGGTCGTCCTCTACTGCTGCCTGGACCCGTTCACGCTCCTCCGAGAAGCCCGAAGCCAGGATGCCGGCGGGCAATGCGAACAGCCCGATGCCGAGCAGTGCGATGAGGGAGCCCAGCACCTTGCCAAGTGGGGTCACTGGGTAGACGTCACCGTATCCGACCGTAGTGAAGGTCACGACGCCCCACCACATCGCCGCCGGGATGCTGGAGAAGACATCCGGCTGGGCTTCTCGCTCCACGTAGTACATGACGCTCGAAGCGAGGACCAGCATCACGAGAAGCACGACAACCGCCGCCACAAGATCGGAGCGCTTTCGTCTCAGGACGCGGGTCACCAGAGAGAGCGAATCTGAGTAGCGCCCGAGCTTCAGAACGCGAAGCAGGCGGAACAGGCGCATCACCCGCAGGAATCGCAGGTCGAATGGGAGCGCGACCAGATAGAACGGTGCGAAAGAGAGCAGGTCGATGAGAACCATGGGCGTGAGTGCGTACCTGATCCTCCCGAGCACCGGGTTCGAGTAGCGGGAATCTGCCGTACATGACCAGATCCGCAAGACGTACTCAATCGTGAACACCGCGACCGAGAACACCTCGAAGGCGTAGAAGGCGGTCGCGAACGGTTCGCCGATTGACCGGACGCTCTCGAGAATCACGGCGAGCACGTTCAGCACGATGAGAGTGGCTAGGCTCCGGTCGTACCAGTCGATCACGGTGCTCTGAGTGTCCGAGTCGAATGTGACCTCGAGTAGCTCCCACAGCCTAAGCCTGAAGTGATTCACGTAGCCCCCAGCGATTCCACGCCTAACGTCCGGTGCTTCAGCTGCGCGCCGAAGCGTCTGCATCACACGATAGCGCCTGCCGCGCCAGCTGGAAGCACTTGTTAGGCCCCGCCATCCATCCCCTCAGGACCCGTCATGATTCCAAGCAGCGATCCGTTCGCTTCCGGAGGGGTCGAATCAGAAAGCATCCACATGCCCCCGTACATCTGGATTCTCCATACGGTCGCCTCAGGCATGTCCTGAGCCTGCAGCCCCTCGTACACAACGGTTCCGGCGCCGAGATCCACATGACGGACGCTGCTAACGTGCGGACCGAAGAACTGGGTCTCGAACAGCTCCATCCCTTGCGCAGTCAGTGTGGTCACCTCGACTAGATCCGAGGGCTTCAGAGTCACGCCGAACTCGTACGAAACCAGCCCACGGCCCACGAAACGAAAGAGCTCGTGAATTCGCTCACCGTCAACTGGCACGCTGGCCGTGGGCAGAACGAACGAGCCGTGCTGGGCCCATGCACGCCTCATGTTCGCGACGATATCCCGATGAAGTCTGGCGTTCTTCTCTAGACGCGGCGGCACCAGAGTGCGCAGGTTGTCGATTGCAGCGGCGTGACGTCCGCCGAAAGGGAGAATGGTCGTCGCGTAGTGCTCGAGGTGTGACTTCCGGCCGTTGCATTCATCGCATGCCGGCACCTTGGGCAGATTCACACGATGCTCCTCCAAGAAGAAGCCTCGCGCGAAGACATGATCGTCAGTGGTGCAGGTGCGCTCGCCGCAGTATGCGCAGGTTGCACCTCTGAACTCTCGCCTCAACCCGACCTCAAATCGTGGGCCTAACGTCTGGCGCATCACCCGCGCGCCGCTCGCTTACAGCATAACCGAGCGGCCGGGCGCGTCGGTGTGGATGCGCTTGTTAGCGTGATGAGCCACGAGTCCCAGGCGAGGTGGTCACGTAAGCGCATGCAGCAAGACGAACCCGAAGGCGACTCCGGCTACACACTCTCGACGACACTCTGCGCGCACCACAGAGGCGAACCTTCGTTTCCATGCCTGCGGGTCAGGCGCGCAGGGAGCGAGTGGCCGATCAGGTGGCGATGGCAAGCGCGCCGCGGCCGACGGGAATAGGGCGATGACTCGAACGTGCGCGCTTTGAATGCCAGGGCGCAGCGTTCAGGTCCGACCGCGTGCCGGGTAGGCCGAAGGATTCGAGCCGAGGAGGACGCGCGGAAACCTCATCTCCACCGACTCCCGGGATTCACGCTAACGTGTTGCGCATCACCCGCGCGCCACTCGCTTACAGCATAACCGAGCGGCCGGGCGCGTCGGTGTGGATGCGCTTGTTAGCGTGATGAGCCACGAGTCCCAGGCGAGGTGGTCACGTAAGCGCATGCAGCAAGACGAACCCGAAGGCGACTCCGGCTACACACTCTCGACGACACTCTGCGCGCACCACAGAGGCGAACCTTCGTTTCCATGCCTGCGGGTCAGGCGCGCAGGGAGCGAGTGGCCGATCAGGTGGCGATGGCAAGCGCGCCGCGGCCGACGGGAATAGGGCGATGACTCGAACGTGCGCGCTTTGAATGCCAGGGCGCAGCGTTCAGGTCCGACCGCGTGCCGGGTAGGCCGAAGGATTCGAGCCGAGGAGGACGCGCGGAAACCTCATCTCCACCGACTCCCGGGATTCACGCTAACGTGTTGCGCATCACCCGCGCGCCACTCGCTTACAGCATAACCGAGCGGCCGGGCGCGTCGGTGTGGATGCGCTTGTTAGCGCAGTAGTTCACGATCATCAGGCGAGGTGGTCACGGAAGCGGGTGCGGCAAGACGGACCCGAAGGTGACTCCGGCTACACACTCTCGACGACAATCTGCGCGCACCGAAGACCAGCACCTTCGTTTCCATGCCTGCGGGTCAGGCGCGCAGGGAGCAAGAGGCCGATCAGGTTGCCAGGGTCAGCGCGCCGCAGCCGACGGGATTAGGGCGATGACTCGAACGTGCGCGCTTTCCCTGCCGGGGTGCCGCGTTCAGGTCCGACCGCGTGCCGGGTAGGCCGAAGGATTCGAGCCGAGGGAGACGTGCGGAAACCTCATCACCGAAGGTGTCGCGGTATCGCGCTAACGTCTTTGGGCATGAGCAGACGCACTCACGCTCTCAGGTCAGTCTACCTTCTGGCGTTCTGCTCGATGCCCTTGTTAGGCCCGCGACCGCCTACGCATCCGGCGCGTCTGGCGCATGCTCAACGCAGAAGAAGATCCGGACATGCTCCTCCGGAAACCCCATCGCCACGAGCCTTTCAACTGCATCGTTGTAGTCGACGGCGTCGAAGTCTTGAGTCGTCTTGCCCGCGGACGCCTCCGCGACCACGTCAGAGCAGCCGCGGCAGTGCAGAGAGACGGCGTCCTTCGAGGTATACGTGGCGGTGAACTGCTTCATGCTGCATCGACCTCCACCAGGGGTGCCCCACTTTCGCTGGGCCTAACACCTAGTATCCAGACCGCAATCCCCCGTACACGAACGTATTCGCGTTCCGGATACGCCCGGCGCAGGTTCCTGCATTCGAGCATATCACTCGGACATGCGCAGTCTGCATAAGTCGGAAGTGAACCCGCGGCCCTACCCCCCGAGCCCGAAACCCTCATGTAGTGCCCCTACCGCGCGGTCGGCATCCTCGGCGGGGACAAGCACCGAGATCGTCGTGTGGCTGTCGGCTGTCTGCAACACACGGACGCCGGCCTCGTCGAGCGCCTCGGCAATGCGAGCCACAACGCCGGGAACCCCGTGCATCCCCGCTCCCACGAGTGTGACCTTCGCCAGATTCTCGCGGGCCTCGGCGTCAAGGCCGAGACCGTCGAGCACCCGACGCGCCTCGGCTACGGCGCTCTCGGGTACCGTGAACAGCAGCGACTCGCCCGCCGGCGTGAACATGTCGAGCGAGACGCCGGCGTCGGCCATCGCCCGGTACACGCGAGCCTGTGCGGCCATGTGGTCGACACTCCCCTCCTCGGCGGGAAGCGTCACGCGCACGCGTGCGATGCCGGTGGCGTGCGACACAGCGGTCGCCACGCTCGCCGGACGGTACGATGCGATGTCGGCCACCGTGGTGCCGGGATGGTCGGTGTACGTGTTGCGCACACGCACCGCAAGCCCGCTCGCCAGCGCAAGTTCGGCTGCCGGCGTGTGTACCACACGCGAGCCGTGTGCGGCCATCTGGAAGAGCTCGTCGGCGCCTATCACGTCGAGCACGGCCGCGCCGTCGCATGTGCGCGGGTCTGCGGTCATCACGCCGTCCACGTCGGTGTAGATCTCCACGGCCTCAGCCTCGAGCGCTACACCCAGAGCGCAGGCGGTGGTGTCGCTTCCGCCGCGACCGAGGGTCGTGATGCTCCCGTCAGGCGCCACACCCTGGAAGCCCGCCACGACCGGCACCTGGCCGGCGGCGATCGCATCCAGAAGCGATGCTGGGTAGATGTCGGTCACAGACGCGTCTTCGTGCGCACCATCGGTGCCGATGCCGGCTTCGGCGCCGGTCATTGCGCAGGCGTCTATGCCAGCAGCGCGGAGTTCGTGCGCCACGACCACGGCGGAGATCACCTCGCCGCTGGAGGCGAGCAGGTCGCGCTCGCGCGCGTCGGCGGGAAGGTCGGCAACGAGTCCGAGCAGCGTGTCGGTGGCGTACGGCGCGCCCTTGCGGCCCATCGCCGAAACCACGACCACTGGAGCCTTGCCGAGCTCGAGGGCCTCGGTCACGCGGCTGGCGATCGCGCAGCGCCCTTCTGGCGTGGCGACCGACGTGCCGCCGAACTTCATGACGATGACGGGACGCTCGGTCACGCCGCTACTGGCCCATCAGGTTCTCGAGGCCGACGATGAGTCCAGAGCGGCCGCCTACACTCCGAACAGCCAGGACCACGCCGGGCATGAAGCTCGTGCGGTCGATGGAGTCGTGGCGGAGCGACAGCGTCTGCCCTTGCCCGCCGAAGAGCACCTCCTGGTGCGCCACCAGGCCGGGCAGCCGCACGGAGTGGACCGTCACGCCGTCCACCAGCGCGCCGCGAGCGCCTTCGGCGACCTCGGTCTCGCGACCCGGCGCGGGGGGCACGCTCGCGCGGGCGTCCGCGATGAGCGAGGCGGTGCGCAGCGCTGTACCGGAGGGTGCGTCGGCCTTGCGGTCGTGGTGAAGCTCGATGACTTCAACGTGCGGCAGAAAGCGCGCGGCCTCGGCGGCGAAGCGCATCATGAGCACCGCGCCAATCGCGAAGTTGGGCGCCACGAAGAGACACGTGCCGTCAGGCGCGTCGGAGGCAAGCGCGTCAAGCGTGTCGGCGGGAATACCGGTGGTGCCGATCACGCAGTCCACGCCGGCAGCGAGCGCGATGCGGATGTTGCCCGCCACCGCGCCCGGGTGCGTGAAGTCCACCATCACGTCCGGCGTCGTTTCGGTGATCGCGGAGGCGAGGTCGTCGCCCACCGTCAGATCGGACCCTTCACCGAGCGCCTCCCCCGCGTGCACGGGATCGACGGCTGCGACGAGTTCGAGGTCATCTTCGGCAAGCACCGCGCGTACGACCTCCCGGCCCATCCGGCCGGCGGCGCCGCTCACGAGAACCCTGATCATCACTCGGCCCTCCCTACGAGCGCATCACAGCAGGTGTTGTACGGCATCTTCCCCGAATGGCGCGATGATGGCGAGTGCGTGGTTGCCGTCGAAGAGCTTCTGGGCCATGGCATGCACGTCCTCGCGGGTCACGGCCTCGAAGCGCTCAACGATCTCATCAAGCGAAAGCAGTTCGCTGTGTGTGACTTCGGAAGACCCGAGACGCGACATGCGGCTTCGCGTGCTCTCGAGGCCGAGAATCATCTGGCCCTTGATGGACTCGCGGACGCGGTCGAGTTCATCGGCGGTGATCCCCGAATCGGCGATCTTCGCGACCTCATCGCGGATGAGCTGGATGACGGCGACGGCGTTGTCGGGACGAGTGCCGGCGTAGATCGCGAACTGTCCGGTGTCCTGGTAAAGCGCCGGGTACGAGTACACCGCGTACGCTAGCCCGCGCTTCTCGCGGATCTCCTGGAACAGACGCGAAGCCATGCCGCGGCCGAGCACGCCGTCGAGGACGGACAGCGTGAAGCGCGCGGGGTCCTGCGCCGAGCACGCCGTCACACCCCAACAGATGTGCGCCTGCTCGGTCTCTTTGGTGACGACCTGAAGGCGCGGTTCGGTCGTGGGAACTGCGTGCACCCGGCTCGTACGAGGACCTTCTGTAAGCGCGAGGCGCTCACGCACCATCGCGACGATATCGTCATGCTTGAGCGCGCCCGCGGCGGTCACCACGATGTTCCCGCTGCGGTAGTGCGAGGCGTGGAATGCCGCAGCAGCGTCGTGGTCGAACCCGCTCACCGTCTCCTTGCGACCGATGACCGGCAGCCCAAGCGGGTGCTCGGGCATGAGCGTCTCGGCGAGCAGCTCGTGGACCTGCTCGTCGGGCTGGTCCTCGTAGCGTGAGATCTCCTCGAGGACGACTTCACGCTCAGACTCACACGACTCCTGGGTGAACGACGAGTTCACGACCATGTCCGAGAGGATCTCCATCGCATCCCCAGCGTGTTGGTCGAGGATGCGGGCGTAGTAGCATGTGCACTCCTTGCTCGTGTACGCGTTGAGCTCGGCGCCCAGGCGGTCGAAGGCCTCCGATATCTCGACGGCCGAGCGTGTGGGCGTGCCCTTGAACATCATGTGCTCCATGAAGTGGGACATGCCCGCCTCAGACGAGGACTCGTCTCGGCTGCCGATGGCGCACCAGATGCCGATCGCCACCGAACGAACGGTGTCCATTTCCTCGGTGAGGATGGTCAGGCCGTCGTCCAGCACCGTCTTCTCGTAGAACGTCATGCGTCGCTCCTCGTGTCTGAGCACGGACGGCCCGAGGCGCGTGTGCGCACCCGGGCCGTCAGTTGTTTGCGTTGTGTACTAGTGGCGGCGTCGGGGCTTGCGGTCGTCTCCACCACGGTGGTCGCCGCGTCCCTCGGGTCGCGGACCGCGTGGCGGAGCCTCGGCACCCTCCGGCACGTCGAACTTCTCGATCAGGTCGAGCGAGACCTTGCCGCGGTCGTCGATCTCCTGAACGACGACATCCACCTCGTCGCCGATGTTCAGGACGTCTTCCACGTGCGCGATGCGGCCCTTGGCCATCTTGGAGATGTGGAGCAGGCCGTCCTTGCCCGGGATGAGCTCGATGAACGCGCCGAACGGCTGGATCGACACGACGCGGCCGTGGTACTTCTCGCCCGGCTCCACCTCGCGGACGATCGCCTTGATGCGGTCCACCGCCTCGGCGCCACGCGCATCGCGCGCTGCCACGTAGATCGTGCCGTCGTCGTTCACGTCGATCTCGGCGCCGGTCTCCTCCACGAGGCCCTTGATGACCTTGCCGCCAGGGCCGATGACGTCGCGGATCTTGTCCGTAGGGATCTTGATGGTGATGATGCGCGGCGCGTATTCCTTCAGGTCGGCCCGCGGCTCGGGAATCACCTCGAGCATCTTGCCGAGGATGTGCGCACGTCCGGCCTTGGCCTGGCCGAGCGCCGCCGAAAGGATCTCGAGTGACAGGCCCTTGGCCTTGTTGTCCATCTGCAGAGCGGTGATGCCCTCGGGCGTGCCCGCCACCTTGAAGTCCATGTCGCCCAGGAAGTCCTCGAGGCCCTGTATGTCGGAGAGCACCGCGTAGCGGTCGCCTTCCTTGATAAGCCCCATCGCGATACCGGAAACCGGAGCCTTGATCGGCACGCCGGCGTCCATGAGCGACATCGTCGAGCCGCAGACCGAGCCCATCGAGGACGATCCGTTGGATTCGAGCACCTCGGACACGATGCGGATCGTGTACGGGAACTCCTCCTCCGCGGGGACCACCGGCAGCAGGGCGCGCTCGGCGAGTGCGCCGTGGCCGATGTCGCGGCGCTTCGGCCCGCGCATGAACCCGGTCTCGCCGGTTGAGAACGGCGGGAAGTTGTAGTGGTGGATGTAGCGCTTGCCCTCGGACACATCGATGGTGTCGATGCGCTGCCACTCGTTGAGCATGCCGAGCGTGAGCACTGACAGGACCTGGGTCTGTCCGCGCGTGAACAGCCCGGTTCCGTGGGCTCGCGGCAGGTAGTCCACCACGCACGTGATCGGGCGGATCTCATCCGCCTTGCGGCCGTCGGCGCGCTCGCCCTCGTCCAGGACCATGTCGCGCATCGTCTTCTTCTCGAGAGCTTTCAGCAGCGCCTTCACGTGCTTGGCGCTGGCGTTGGGCTCCGCCTCGTCGAGCTCGGCCTTCAGCTCGTCCTTGACGGCAGCCACAGCGTCCATCCGTGCATGCTTGTCGGGATTGTGCAGCGCCGCACGCATCCGCTCGGCGCCCGCGGCGAAGATGCGCTCGCGGAGGTCGGCGGCGGGCTCGTCGAACAGAACGCTCATGGGCGTGACGTCCACCTGCGCGAGGAACTTCTCCTGCACGGCGCAGAACTCGCCGATGGCCTGCTGCGCAAACGTGAGCGCGGCGAGCATGTCCTCCTCGGTCACCTCGTTCGCCCCGGCCTCGACCATGTAGATCGCGTCACGGCTGCCCGCGACGACCAGGTCCAAGTCCGAGGACTCCGCCTCCTGGAACGTCGGGTTCACGAGGAACTCGCCGAACTCGTCGCGGCAGATGCGCACGCCGGCGAGCGGGCCCTCGAACGGGATGCCTGCCGCCATCAGCGCCGCCGAGGCGCCCATGATGGAGATCACGTCGACCTGGTGCTCCTGGTCGGCGGAAAGCACGGTGGCGATGATCTGCACGTCGTTGCGGAACCCGTCCGCGAACGCCGAGCGGATCGGCCGGTCGATCATGCGTGCGGTGAGCGTGGCCTTCTCGCTCGGGCGCGTCTCACGCTTGATGAACCCGCCGGGCAGGCGACCCGCGGCGTACATGCGCTCCTCGAAGTCCACCGTCAGCGGGAAGAAATCGAGGTCCTTCGCTTCCTTGCTCGCGGTTGCGGTGACCAGCACGACGCTGTCGCCCTGGCGGACCAGAACGGCGCCGCCGGCCTGCTTGGCCAGCTCGCCGGTCTCGAGCGTGTACTCCTTGCCGTACAGCTCGAAGCTCTCAGTTAACTTTCCCATCCTCTTCCTCTTCTCCGGCACGCGCCCCCTTGGCGCGAGCCTCATCATGCGGGGCCTCCTGCCCCATACGTCAGTGAAGGCGGGGGCATCCCCGCCTTCACACGGAACCCGCTGCTAGTTGCGGAGTCCGAGCTTCGCGACGATCGCGCGATACCGCTCGATGTCGTTCTTCTTGAGGTAGTTGAGCAGCCTGCGGCGCTGGCCGACGAGCTTCAGGAGCCCGCGGCGGCAGTGGTGGTCGTGCTGGTGGGTGCGCAGGTGCTCGGTGAGATCGCGGATGCGCTGGCTGAGAAGCGCGATCTGGACTTCCGCGGAGCCGGTGTCGCCCTCGGAACGGGCATGGTCGGCGATGATCGACGTCTTCACGTCTTTCTGGAGCGCCATATTCTTGTTCACCTTTCTTGAGTAGTCGCCCGCAGCCGAGACAAGCGTCGGTGAGTCGCTAGTCCAGGGTGCGGGTCGGCAGGACAACTCGCGCAGTATAGCAGCATAAGCGCCGAATCGCCATCCGGGGAGCGCATCAGCCTCCGGCGGCGAGTTCGGCGGCACGCGCGATGTCCTCGGCGATCGCCTTCATGAGGTCGTCCACGCTATCGAACCGCTGCATGTCCCGAAGGCGCGAGCCGAACTCCACGAGGAGTTCCGTGCCATACAGCTCACCGTCGAACCCGATGAGATGCACCTCGAGATCACACGTAGCGTCCGGGAACATCGGCGGCACGCCGACGGAAATCGCCGCCGGGTAGCGGCCCGCAGTCGTCGCTGCCCAGCCCGCGTACACGCCCGATGCGGGAAGCGCGAACCGCGCGTCGACGTGCAGGTTCGCGGTCGGCGCTCCGAGCGAGCGCCCGACGCCCTGGCCGCGAACCACGTCGCCGCGCAAGCGGTGCGGCCGTCCCAGCAGCTCGGCGGCCTCGGCCACCTCGCCAGCCGAGACGAGCTCCCTTATGCGTGTGGAGGTCACTGGCGTTCCCCCGTGCTGGATGAGGGGATGCGTGGTCACCGCAAAGCCGTGAATGGCGCCCAGATGCCGCAACGTTTCGGCATCGCCCGAAGCGTGCGTGCCGAAGCGGAAGTCGTAGCCCACCATGCACGCGACCGGCTCGGACGCGTCGAGCAGCACGTCGAAGACGAAATCATCCGGCGTGAGCGAGGCGGTCCACTCGTCGAATGGCACGATGAGGATCGCATCCGGTCCCACCACCGAGAGAAGCGCAATCTTGTCCTCGAGGCTCGTGAGCTGGGGAGCTGCGTGGTCAGGCGTGACTATCTGGTCTGGATCGCGGTCGAACGTCAGCACGCACGACGCGACGTCCTTCTGCCTTGCGAGTGCGATAGTGTCGGCCACAAGCGCCTGGTGGCCGACGTGGACCCCGTCGAAGACGCCGATCGCGATGACCGCGGGCCCCATCTCGTGCACTCCCGCGCTGTGGGTCATCACAGTCGTCATCGCGCAACCCCCGGCACCATGAGGGTCTCACAGAGAAGTGTGTCACCTGCGCGACGGTAGACACCAAGGAGCAGATCGTTGTCGGCGAGCACTACCCGGGCGCCTTCAGCCACCTGTGAGCCCGCAGCCCCAATCGGGTGCCCGTCGCGCACCGACGCCGGATCCGCCTCGAGGACCGGGAGTTCGAGCAGCGGAACCGGATCGACGAAGAGAGTGTTCGCAGCGCCCGTCTGGCACACCTCTTCGGCCACCGCCAGCGGGTGCGCGGCCACTACGTCTGCGGATCCGACACGCGTGCGCCGGAGCGCTCCCAGGTGCGCCACGGTGCCGCACGCCCGCCCAAGATCGCGGGCGATCGAGCGCACGTACGTGCCCTTCGAGACGTCCAGGCGGACGTCCCACGCGCCGGCGTCGGCATCGATCGCGGTGAGCTCGGCCCCGTAGACGGTGATCAGCCGAGAGTCGAGGACGGGCGGCTCTCCCGCTCTGGCAAGCCGGTGCGCGGCGACGCCTCCGCGCTTTATCGCCGAGTAGGCCGGCGGTACCTGCTCCTGCTCGCCGAGCATTCGGCGCAGGGCGTCACGCGCGTAACTGGGGTCGCGCACGCCTTCGGGCACGGGCGCGGTGTCCGTGACCTGCCCTTCGGCGTCGTGGGTGTCGGTCGCCGTGCCGAAGACGATGCGGGCCTCGTAGGACTTGTCGTGTCCCACGAGGTACTGCTCGAGCCTCGTAGCGCGGCCGACAAGGACAAGGAGCAGGCCAGTGGCCATGGGGTCCAGCGTGCCGGCATGGCCCACTCGACGCTCCCCTGTGGCGCGGCGGATCCGCGCGACGACGTCGTGGCTCGTGAGGCCCGGTGGCTTGTCGATCAGCAGCACGCCTGCAAGGTCCGTCGCCCCCCGCGCCGGCCTCATTCGGTACCACCCGGCAGCATCGGCAGTAGTACCTGCAGGAGACCATCGAGGTCTCCGGCGTAAGTGAAGCCTGCGGCGGCACGGTGCCCTCCCCCGCCGAACGCCCTGGCCAACGCGCCGACGTCGATGTCGGTCTTCGCCCGCAAGCTGCAGCGGACTGTGTCGGCGTTCACCTTGGCGAGCGCGACGGCGTCCACGCCCCCCAGCGCGCGCACGAAGTCGATGAGGTTCTCGGCCTCCTCGGGAAGCGCGCCCGTGATCGCGAAGTCGCTCTCGTCGATCCACGAGTACGCCACGCGGCCGTGATTGGCGAGCGTCACGCGCTCGAGCGTGCGACCCACGAGCTGCTGTGCGCCCGCAGAGCGGGTCTCGTAGACCTTCGTGTAGATGTCGTGCGGATGTGCGCCCGCATCGACCATCTCGGCGGCCAACCGAAGGGTGTCGGGAGTGGTATTGGAGTAGCTGAACCGGCCCGTGTCGGTCAGTAGCGCGGCATACAGGCAAGTAGCCATGTCGGAGTCCGGACGGACGCCTAGCGCCTCGAGAAGGCGCCATACGAGCACGCCTGTGGCCGCAGCGACGGCATCGAGCAGGTTGAGGGATCCAGCCGCCTTCGCGTCAGGATGATGGTCGATCATCACGAGGGCAGTGGCGGATGCCGCGGCATCGGTAGCTCGACCGAGGCGGCTCGCGTCGGGGCTATCGAGCGCGACGAAGACGTACTCGGCTGGTAGCGGGGCCTCGGCGAGCATGCGCGCGCTTCCCGGCAGGAACTCGTACGTCACCGGGCAGGCGTCGCCTGACGCGAGCAGGACCGTATTCGGGATGCCGAGCACGTCGAGTGCGAGCGCGAGGCCGAGGGACGAGCCGATCGCGTCGCCGTCAGGATCGACGTGCGAGCCTATCACCACATGCGAGGCCGAGCGCAGTACGCGCGCGATCTCGTGCAGCGACTCGCGCGTGTCCACGTCCGTCACTCCCCGTCCGTCAGGGTCGGAGGTACGTCCTTGAGCGCTTCGTAGATGCGCATGCCCTCGTCCACCGAGGAGTCGAGGTGATAGCGGAGCTCGGGCGTGAAACGCATCTTCACTCGACGCGCGAGCCCGGAGCGGATCCGCCCGTCGGCAGAGCGCATCCCATCGAGGAGCGCCTGGTAGCGCGTCTCGTCGCCGTGCGTGGTGACGTACACGTCTGCGAAGTGCAGGTCCGCGCTCACCTGCACCGAGGTCACGGTGACGAAGTCGAGCCGCGGGTCAGACACGTCCTCGCGCAGGACCTCCGCGAGCGCTTCCCGGACCGTTTCCCCGAGCTTGCGTGTGCGCGGCGTGCTCTTCATGGGCGCTACTCCTCGCGGGCGACCTCAACGGTCTTGTACGACTCGATGACATCCCCGACCTTCACGTCCTGGAAGTCCTCGATGCCGATACCGCACTCGTAGCCCTGCTTGACCGACTTCACGTCTTCCTTGAAGCGTCTCAGCGAGTGGATCTTGCCGTCGAAGATGATCGTCCCGTCGCGCACGATGCGCACGCGGTCGTCGCGGCTGACCTCGCCCTCCTGGACGAAACACCCCGCGATGACGCCGACCTTCGGCACCTTGAAGAGGTCCCGAATCTCGATGTGCGCAGTCTCGTGCTCCTCGACAGACGGCGCCAGCATACCCACGCGGGCCGCATTGATCTCCTCGATGGCCTGGTAGATCACGCGGTACATCCGCATGTCCACCTTCTCCTTCTCGGCTAGATCGCGTGCCACGGGCAGCGGGCGGACGTTGAAGCCGATGACGATGGCGTCCGAGGCGCTTGCGAGCATCACGTCGCTCTCGGATATCCCGCCGACGCCCGAGTGGATGACGTTGATGTGCACCTCGTCCTGAGGCATCTTGTCGAGCGCGTCCTTCAAGGCCTCGATCGAGCCCTGAACGTCTGCCTTGACGACTAGGTTGAGGTCCTTGATCTCGCCGTGCTGGATGCGAGAGAACAAGTCGTCGAGGGTCACGTGGCTCTTCTTCTCGTGCGCGAGCAGGCGCTGCTTCAAAGCGCGCTCCTCGGCGAGGTCGCGTGCGTCGCGCTCGTCGGCGAAGACGCGGAACTCGTCGCCGGCCGAAGGAACACTCGACAGGCCGAGCACCTCGACCGGATCGGCGGGAGAAGCCGACTCCACGGTCTCTCCGAGGGGGTCGACCAGCGCCCGCACGCGGCCGTGGCTGGTGCCTGCGACGAGTGCGTCGCCTGGGCGTAACGTGCCGCGCTGCACGAGCACGGTGGCAACCGGACCGCGGCCCTTGTCCAGCTTCGCTTCGATGACGACACCGCTCGCATGCGTGTCGGGGTTCGCCTTGAGCTCGAGGACCTCGGACTGCAAGAGCACCATCTCGAGGAGTTCCTCGATGTTGATGCGCTTCTTGGCCGAGACGTTCACGAAGATGTTCGATCCGCCCCAGTCCTCCGGAACGATCTCGTGCTCGGTCAGCATCTGCTTGACCTGCTCGGGGTTGGCGCCGTCCTTGTCGATCTTGTTGACGGCCACGATGATCGGCACACCCGCCGCCTTCGCGTGGTGGATGGCCTCGACCGTCTGCGGCATGACGCCGTCGTCGGCGGCGACCACAAGGATGACGACATCGGTGATATTGGCGCCGCGAGCACGCATGGCGGTGAACGCTTCGTGACCGGGCGTGTCGATGAAGGTTATCTGCTTGCCGCTGCGGTGCACGACCGACGCGCCGATATGCTGCGTGATGCCACCGGCCTCGGTAGCAGCGACCCCGGTTTCGCGGATGGCGTCGAGAAGTGAGGTCTTACCGTGATCGACGTGCCCCATCACCGTCACTACCGGCGGACGGGACTTGAGATCCTCGGGACTGTCCACGAAGACGAACCCGGTCTCCTCTTCGGGCGACACGATCTGGACCTCGATGCCGAGGTCTTCCGCGAGGATCTCCATGACATCGCGGCTCATCGGCTGATTGAGCGTGTGTATGTCGCCGAGCATCATGAGGCGCTTGATGACCTCGCCAGGGGTGACGGAGACGGCGTCGGCGAATTGAGCGACGGTCGAGTTGACCGGAAGCGTGACGGCCGTCGCCGCGACCAGCGGCTTCTCGTCGGCGGTGATGTGCGGGTGAGCGGGGGCCTCGCGCTTACCTGTGGGCTTCTTCGGCTTCCTCTTCCGGCGGTCGGTGTCGCTCTGCACCATCTTGGCGGCCTCGGTAAGCACGCTGCCGGGTGTGTGCTGCTGGGCGGCTTCTGCGTCCCTGGCCATCTGGCGGTAACGATCGGCTTCCGCGGCCTCGTCCTTCGCCGCTTGCTCGGCGAGGAGCGCACGGTCTTCCGCTGCGCGCTGCTCGGCTTCGCGGCGTTGGGCTTCCTCGGCCTCGCGACGGGCATGCTCGGCCTCCTCGCGCGCGCGCTGTTCGGCGTCCGCCTTGGCCCGCGCCTCCTCCTCGGCCTTGCGTGCGGCGTCCTCTTCGGCCCGACGGGCGTTCTCCTCCGCGACGCGCTTGGCCTCCGCCGCTTCTCGCTCCGCCTTCCTCTCCGCCTCGAGCTTCGCCGCGGCAGCTTCCGCGGCAAGCCGCTCGGCCTCAAGCTCCGCCTGACGCTCCTCGATGACGTCGTGAAGGTCCTTGCGGATCTTGTCGACGTACGCTTCAACAAGCGTCGACGCGTGATTCTTCGCAGGGATCTTCAGGCGAGTGAGGTGGTCGATGAGCTCCTTCGAGCTCATCCCGAACTCCTTGGCCAGTTCATGAACGCGCATAGCGGGCATATCTCGTGTCACCGTCCAGTTGGCGAGTCGGCGATGCTCCGCGCACGGAGTGCCTCCTCGAATTCGTATCGCAGTCTCTCGATGTCTTCCTCGGTCAGACTAGCTCGCAACGCAGGAGCGAGCCGCTTCTTGCTTGCCGCAGCCTCGAAACAGGCTTGATCCGCGCATACCGACGCACCGCGGCCGCTTGACTTGCCGGAGAGATCGACGTGCGTCTCCCCGTCGGCGGACCGTACGAAACGCACGAAGTCGCGCTTGTCGCCCTGACGACGACAGGCCACGCACGTCCGCTGTGGCGTCTTGCGCGTTGCCATCAGCCTAGTTCGCGCCCTCCTTCTCGTGCACGCCGCAGTAGCGGCTGCCCGGGCGTGCCTGGTTGCGGCATCGGATACCCGAGCTGGTCACAGCGGCGCAACGGCCGTCGCCTTCGTCTGCATGCGTCTCCATGCTCTCACCCGCCGAGGAGATCCCCGCCGTAACGGCCTGGACCTGGCTCTTGATGTCGATGCGCCAGCCGGTAAGCTTGGCCGCGAGACGCGCATTCTGACCTTCCTTGCCGATGGCCAGGGAGAGTTGGTCGTCTGGCACGATCACCGTCGCGGTGTGCTCGTCTTCCGAGATGAGCACGCGTGCGACCTTGGCCGGCGAGAGCGCGTTGCCGACGAAGGTGGCGGCATCGTCGGACCAGGGGACGACGTCTATGCGCTCGCCACGGAGTTCGGCGACGACCATTCGGACACGGCTGCCCTTGGGGCCGACGCAGGCTCCCACGGGGTCTAGGCCGGGTTCGCGGGAAGACACGGCGACTTTGGAGCGGAGTCCGGGCTCGCGAGCCACGCTCTTGATCTCGACGATCCCGTCGTAGATCTCGGGCACCTCGAGCTCGAAGAGGCGCTTCAAGAGGTTCGGATGGGTGCGCGACACCACGATCGAGGGCTCGTTCGCGGTCTTCCGCACGTCGATGATCAGGGCCTTCAGGCGCTGGTTGTGCTCGTATCGCTCGTTGCCCGGCTGCTCGGCCGAAGGCAGGAGCGCCTCCACACCCTCGCGGATCTTCACGAGCGTGTAGCGCGAATCCGACTGCTGCACCGTGCCGGTGATGCTGTCGCCGATGCGGTCCGCGTACTCCTCGAAGATCTGCTCGCGCTCTGCTTCACGGATCGACTGGGTGATGACCTGCTTCGCCGCGGTCGCGGCGTACCGCGAGATATCCGAAGGCGTGACATCGCGGGCCTCGAACACGGGCTCTTCCTCCGTGCCGCCCACCGGCACGAGCTCGTACACGTAGATCCGCCCGGACTCACGATCGATCTTCACGGAGCACTGGTTCTCGGTGTCGAGTATGCGCTGGTAGGTCAGGCCAAGCTGCTGCTCGAGCCGCTCCAGCATGACGTCCACGTCGATGTTCTTCTCGCGCGAGAGTTCGCGCAGAGCGTCCATCAGGTTGATGTGCTCGGAATCCATCTGCTACCCGTTCCTTCCAGCAACTTCGCCGAAGTCGGCCTTCAAGCGCGCCTTCTCAACCTCGGCGAAGGGCACGCGGCGTTCCTGTCCGTCGATTTCGACGATGAGATCCTCGCCCTCAAGCCCGACGAGGCGACCGAAGAAGCGTGAGCGTCCCTCCACGGGGCGCGCGAGGTGCACGTGCACGGACCTTCCTGCGAAGCGTTCGAAATCCGACGGCTTGCGCAGGACGCGTTCGATGCCCGGCGAGGAGACCTCGAGCGTGAACGGGCCGGCGAGCCGCTCGACCCCATCGAGCGCGTCCGAGATCCATGCGTTGGCGTCGGTGATCGTGTCGATATCGATGCCACCATCACGGTCCAAGAAGACGCGCACGATTCGGCTGCGCGCGCCGCCGACGACCTCGACGGTCACGAGGTCCAGCCCGTTGGAAGCGGCGATAGGCTCGAGCAGCACGATGAGCTCCTCGGCGAGTGAAACCGTCATGCCCGAACCTCCTTCCAGAACAAAAGAAGCGGGGGTAAGCCCACTTCTCACACGGGACGTTTGTCGTTCGCAGGGATTGTAGCACAGCGCAGGTGGGGGTCAAAGGAACGGACGCGGCCTCACGTGGTCCTAGCGTGCGGCGAAACGGGACCTCTCGGCCTCAATCAGGCCGCACAGATGGGCCACGGCGTCGGAGACCGCAACGTGCGATCTCTCCCCCGTTGCGCGGCACTTGACCTCGATGGTGCCGTCGGCAAGACCCTTCTTCCCCACCACGGCCTGGTACGGCCAGCCGATCAGGTCCGCGTCGGCGAACTTCACGCCGGCACGCTCGTCGCGGTCGTCGATGACACACTCGATGCCGCGCGCGGCGAGCTCACTCCAGAGCGCCTCGGCCGCGGGGTAGACCTCGCTATCGCCGACAGCAAGCGGCAAGACGGCGACCTCCGCCGGCGCGACGCTCATCGGCCACACGATGCCCGCCTCGTCGTTGTGCTGCTCGATCACCGCGGCGAGGGAACGCGTGATGCCCACGCCGTAGCAGCCCATGAGGAAGGGATGCTCCGCGCCGGACTCATCGGTGTACGTCGCGTGCATGGCCTTCGAGTACTTCGTGCCGAGCTGGAACACCTGCGATACCTCGATGCCGCGCGCTGCCATCAGCGGCGAGGAACATGTAGGGCAGGGGTCGCCCGGTTCCGCCGTCACAAGATCTGCCCACACATCCACTGCGAAGTCCCGACCGGGCAGCGCGCCGGTCAGGTGGTAGTCGGGCTCGTTCGCGCCGACGATCCACGCCAACTCCGCCTTGAGCGTGCGGTCGGCGATGATGAAGGTACCTTCGGGGGCACCGGACGGGCCCAGGAAGCCACGATGGATGCCGAACTTGGGGAAGTCCGTCTCCTCGAGGAGTTCGGCGCCGGGCAGCAAGTGGTCGGCCTTCAGCGGGTTGAGTTCCCGGTCGCCCGGAATCGACAAGAAGGCAAGCTTCCCGTCGGCTGTCCGCAACGCCATCGTCTTGACGGTCTGGCGCGGGTCCACGCCGAGGAACGAGGCGAGTTCGGCGATAGTCAGGACCGACGGTGTGTGGACCTTCTCCAACGGTACCGACGTCTTGCCGCGCGGGACGTAGGGCAGCACGGCTTCAGCTGCTTCGACATTCGCGGCGTAGCCGCACTCGCAGTACACCAGAGCCGCCTCCCCGCTCTCGGCAAGCGCCATGAACTCGGTGGTCACCTTCCCGCCGATCTGGCCCGAGTCGGCCTCCACCGGTCGCCACACGAGCCCCAGACGGTCGCAGATGCGGCCGTATGCGCCCGCCATGGCCTCATAGTGTTCCTGGAGTGACTCCTGTGAGGCGTGGAAGGAGTATGCGTCCTTCATGATGAACTCGCGTCCGCGAAGCAGGCCGAAGCGCGGGCGCATCTCATCTCGGAACTTCGTGTGGATCTGGTATAGCGACACGGGCAGCTCACGGTACGACCTAAGCTCGTCACGTACCGTGGCGGTGATGATCTCCTCGTGCGTGGGTCCGAGGCAGAATTCGCGCCCCTGGCGGTCCTTGAGCCGAGCGAGTTCCGGGCCGTAGACGTCCCAGCGCCCGGATTCCCGCCACAGCTCGGCCGGCTGCACCACGGGCATCAGCATCTCCTGGCTGCCGATCGAGTCCATTTCCTCGCGCACGATCTGCTGCACCTTGCGAAGCGAGCGTTGCCCGAGCGGAAGAAACGTGTAGATGCCCGCGGCGGCCTTTCGCATCATGGCTGCTCGCAGAAGAAGCCGGTGCGACGCGACCTCGGCTTCGGCGGGTTCCTCCTTGAGGGTGGGAGCGTACAGCGAGGACATCTTCAGAGCGACGGACATGCGACTCCTAAGGCCGATATCGAATGCGGGCGGTGATCCTAGCCGATTCCGCGGTCGTCGGGGTGCATGCTGGGGGCTAGCTCGCTTGACGAGGTCGCCAGCGTCATGAGCAGTCTGGCGACAAGGTCGTGCACGATGATCGTTTCCATGTTCCCTTGAGCCCGGAATGCCTCCTTGAGTGCCGGCTTGACCGAAGGATCGCCGCTCACTTCGATGATGAGGTCGATCTCGGCGGCCTTCGCGCCGAGCACACTGGCGTTTTCCGTGTAGAAGATGCCGTGGTCCTGCGCGAAACGAGCCCCCGTGCTTCCCGCGTCCTTGTCCGCGACACCTATGACCTCGATGTACGGCAGACCGCTGAGTGCCTCCAGAAGCGGCGCGCCGGTGCGCCCCCCGCCAACGATCGCGATCCTGACCTTCTCGGACATCGTTCGCCTCCCTGAATCGGACGGAACCCTGGTCACTGACACAGGATACCCCAGCACCAGGCGCGGGAACATCGCTCCGGGACCGCGCGGTCTACTAGGAGAGCCGGTCGATCTCCTCGAAGAGCGCGGAGACGATCTCAGCCTCGGGCACCTTGCGTACCGGCTCTCCATGGCGGAAGAGCAGCCCGACGCCCTTCCCGGCGGCGACGCCCACATCGGCCTCGCGGGCCTCACCCGGGCCGTTGACCGCGCAGCCCATCACCGCGACTTTCACGTTGGCCGTCGACGCCTTCAGGCGCCGCTCTACCTCGGCCGCGATCGGAACGAGATCGACCTCGCATCGCCCGCACGTCGGGCATGAGATGAGCTCCGGTCCACGCCGTCTCAAATCCAGCGCCGCGAGGATCTGCCACGCGACGGCGACCTCCTCCTCCGGAGGAGCGGTGAGCGACACCCGGAGTGTGTCGCCGATGCCCTCGGAGAGCAGCACTCCCAGCCCTACCGCGGATTTCACGGTACCGGCCAGCGACGTCCCTGCCTCGGTGATGCCGATGTGCAGCGGGTACGGCAGCTCGGCCGCGAGCATGCGGTACGCGTCAACGGTCGCGCCGACGGAAGACGCCTTCGCCGACACGACGATGTCTGTGAACCCTCGCGACTCGAAGTGGCCGCAAAACGATCGCGCGCTCGCCGCAAGCTTGTCCGCGAGCGGCAGGTCCGCGTCCGCGTACTCGGCGGCGAGGCTACCGGCGTTCACGCCGATGCGGATGGGGATGCCCGCCTCCCCCGCCGCATCGATGACGGCGTCCACGCGCGCCAGGTCCCCGATGTTCCCGGGGTTGATGCGGAGCTTCGCAGCCCCGCAACGAGCGGCCTCGACGGCAAGCCGGTAGTCGAAGTGGATGTCAGCCACTACGGGCAGCGGGCTCTGCTCGCAGACCCGGGCGAAGCCTTCCATCGCGTCTGCGTGCGGGATAGCTACGCGCACGATCTCGCACCCGGCCTCGGCCAGCCTGCGGATCTGCGCGAGAGTGTCATCGGCGTTGCGGGTGTCGGTGTTCGTCATGGACTGCACGACGATCAGCGCCCCGCCCCCGATCTGCACGCCGCCGACGAGCACGGAACTCGATTCGCGCCGCTGTACCACGCATGCCCCCTAGACCGCGTAGCGGACGATGTCCAAATACATCACGTACCCGATCAGCGAGAACAGTAGCACTGCGCCAACCGCACTGAAGCCGAGCGTGACATTGCGCGGTAGCGGACGTCCGAGGACGCGTTCCACGATCTCGAGCGCGATCTTCCCCCCGTCCAACGGCGGGATGGGCAGCAGGTTCATCATGCCGAGCGACAGTGACAGCATCGCCACCAGACCCGCGTACGCGAGTGCGCCGGCAGCCGCTGCTTCTCGTGCCATAACAGAGACGCCGACGACGCCGGTGAGGCTCTTGACGGTGCCGGGAAACGTGTTCGGGTCGAACAGGCGCAGTATCGTCTTGAGGACGATACCAACGTAGCTAAGGCTTTCGCCGAGCGCCTGCGCCACGGTCGGATGGACGGCGACGGTTTCGGGTCCGACGCCCATGAAGCCGTGACCCTCCTTCTCGCCGAGGACGACCCTGATGTCGGCCTGCTCCCCATCGCGGGAGATCGTGACCGTGACGGCTTGGCCCGAATCGGTAGTCTCCATCATCATCTGGAAGTCGTTCCACGTGGCGATCTGCTTGCCGTCAAGCGATATCAGTACGTCGCCGGCCTTGATGCCCGCCTGTTCGGCCGCCGAGTCCTCCCCCACCGCGGCAATGGTCGTGGTGGCGTCGTAGTAGCCCCATATCGACAGGACCAACGTGAACGTAAGGATGGCGACCAAGAGGTTCGTGATGATGCCCATGCTCAGTATCGCCACACGCCTCGCAGTCGACTGACCGCGATACGTGGTCCTCCGCGCTGCGTCGACGAGCCCGCCCTCGTCCAGCGCTGCTACGTCGCCATCAACGGCCAGTCCGAAGCGCTCGTCGACGTCGGGCTCGACGGCCTTCCACTCCGTCAAAGACGTCATGATATCCCCGGCTCGCTCCTCCGTGATGCCGAGTTCGCGTGACAGGTCGGCCACGGCGAGCGGGCCGGCATCGCGCACCGCCAGCAGTGCGCGGCCGAGGAGCGGGTCCTCGGCTCCCGGCTCCATCCCGGCGATCCGGACATACCCGCCCAAGGGTACCGCCGTGACACCCCAGTCCATCGACTTCGTGTGGAGGCGGATCGCAGGTCCTGGAAGACCCACCATGAACTCATGCACCTTCACCTTGAAGGCGCGTGCAGCCAGGAAGTGCCCCAGCTCGTGGAGCACCACGAGGATGGAGAACGTCAGTATCCCCCAAAGGGCCGTCTCGACCGCTCCGAGCGATCCGGTCATGCAATCTCCTGTCCACACAGCTGAAGCTGCTCGGCGATGAGCAATCGCCGAGCCATCATGAGACCAGAACGCGCAGAGCTTCTCTCCGTGCCCAGTCATCCGCGGCCTCGACCGTCTCGATCGAGTCCGCGGGGACGACCGTGTGTGCGCAAAGCACGCGCTCCACGGTCTGCGGGATGGCGTCAAGCGCGCAACGCCTGTCCAGGAACGATGCGACTGCGACCTCGTTCGCCGCATTCAGTACCGCTGGCGCGGTGCCACCGGCGCGCCCCGCGTCGAACGCGAGGCGCAGGCTCGGGAACGTCTCGAGATCCGGCGCCTCGAACTCAAGCGACCCGATCGACAGGAAGTCCACCGGCGGCACCGGCGCGCCCCAGCGCTCGGGATGGCTGAACGCGTACTGGATGGGCACGCGCATGTCCGTTGCGCCCAGATGGGCCTTCACGGAACCGTCCGCGAATTCGACCATAGAGTGCACGCACGACTGGGGATGTACGACGACGCTGATGTTGTCGTATCCGACGCCGAAGAGATGATGCGCCTCGATCGCTTCGAGCCCCTTGTTCATGAGCGTGGCCGAGTCGACGGTGATCTTCGGCCCCATGGTCCATCGAGGATGTGCGAGAGCCTCCTCGACGCTCACTTCCGCCAGCCGCTCGGGGTCCCATCCGCGGAACGGGCCGCCGGATGCCGTTAGCCAGATCCGGGATACCGCCGAGGCGGGTTCGCCGGCTAGGCACTGGAAGATAGCCGAGTGCTCGCTGTCCACGGGGATGATGCGGTCAAGCCCTAGAGCGGTCACGAGATCGCCACCGACAACCAGCGACTCCTTGTTGGCGAGGGCCAGACGGGCACCGGAACGGAGGGCGGCGATGGAGATGCGCAAGCCGGCCGCGCCGACCAGGGCGTTGAGAACGAGATCAGCGCCACACTCGCTGGCGATCTCCTCCAGCGCCTCAGGCCCTCCGGCAACGAATGATCCGCAGTCAGCGGTTGCGCGCTCGGCGGCGTCGTAGTCGCCGAGCGCCAGACGCGACACGCCGAAGCGGCGCGCCTGATCCATGAGAGCGGTGCCGCTGGAGTGCGCCGCAAGAGCGACGACTTCGACGCGCTCGGGGAACCGCGCCGCCACATCCAGCGCCTGTCGGCCGATGGAGCCGGTCGAGCCGAGCACTGCTACGCGCAGGCGACTCATCGGACACCCGCAGCGAATAGCATGTAGTGCGTGACGATCGCGACCATGATCAGGCTGTCGAAGCGGTCGAGATATCCCCCGTGACCGGGCAGCAGTGTACCCGAGTCCTTCACGCCCACCTCACGCTTGATACGCGACTCGGACAGGTCACCGATGACAGCCGCCACCGAGGCGGCGATGCCGATGGCCGCAAGCCAACCCGCGGACACATCCACTCCGGGCAGTCGGCCTGCAGTCACCCAGACGGCTACGGTCCCCGCTGAGCCCGCCACGAAGCCCTCCCAGGACTTCTTCGGCGAGATGCGGGGCGCCATCTTGTGTTTGCCCAGCCAAGATCCCGCGATATAGGCGAACGAGTCGTTCACCCATACGCTCAGGAGCATGACGAACGCATACCACACGCCGTTGTCGTACTCGCGGATCAGAACGAGATGCGCAAGGGTGAACCCGACATACACGGCTCCGAACAGTGTGACACCCGTCTCCGTCAGGCGGACCTGTCGGATCATCACGTGCCAGAAGAACGCGCTGATCACGAGGATGCCGACAGTGGCCGTGAGGCCGATCGCGCCGTACGCAGCGGCGGCGAACGGCATCGCGACCACGGCGGTGAGTCCCACGAGCTCGCTCGGCAATCTCCGTTCGCGACGGACCAGAGCGTAGAACTCGGTTGTGGCGAGGGCGGCGATAGCCGCTGTGACAACGGCGAGCGCCCAGACTCCGCCGAGAGAGAGTGCGACAAGCATGATCGCGCCCAGTAGCAGCGCGGTCGACGTCCTTACCATGAAGTCACGGAGGGCGGAAGCCACTAGCGGCCACCGAACCTGCGCGAGCGCCTCTGGTACTCCACCACTGCTCGCAGCAAGTCGCCCCGCTTGAAGTCGGGCCAAAGCGTGGATGTCACCCAGATCTCCGAGTAGGCGACTTGCCACAGGAGGAAGTTCGAAATCCGCATCTCCCCGCTCGTGCGGATCACCAGATCCGGGTCGGGGATACCTGCGGTGTACAGATGCTCGCCGATCGTCTCCTCCGTGACGGAGGCGGGATCGACACTGCCGTCGGCCACGCCGCGCGCGATGGCCCTCGCGGCGTCGGTGATCTCCATACGCCCGCCGTAGTTGAGTGCGACAAGTAGTGTCAGCTCCTGGTTTCCGGCCGTGCGCTGTTCGGTGCGCCTGAATGCCTGCATGGTCGCGGAAGGCATGCCCTCTTCGCTCCCGATCACTCTCACGCGCACGCCCTGCTGCATGAGATTGCCGATCTCGGCGTCGAGGACCTCGATGAACAGATTCATCAGTCCGCCGACTTCTTCGGCGGACCTCCGCCAGTTCTCGCTCGAGAAGGAGTAGATCGTGAGGTAGGCTATGCCGAGCTCGATGCACGCGGCTATCGACTCACGAATGGCCTTTGCGCCTGCACGGTGCCCGAGTATCCGCGGTACGCCACGCTTGGCCGCCCAGCGGCCGTTTCCGTCCATGATGACCGCGACATGGGCGGGTACGGCCGACAGATCGAGCCGGGTGAGCAAGTCCCGGTCGGTCCGTGTGGTGAAGAAGGCTTCGAGCGAATCACGTGTAGGCGGCATCCGGGGGTCAGACCTCCATGATCTCCGCTTCCTTACGCTTCAGGAGCTCGTCGATGTCGGCGATATGCGCGTCGGTCGCCTTCTGTGTCTCGGTCTCGAGGCGCCGAAGCTCGTCCTCGGAGATCTCGTGGTCCTTCTCCTGCCGCTTGAAGTGATCGTTGGCATCGCGGCGAATGTTCCGGACTGCGACACGCGCCTCCTCGGCATAGTGTCGGCACAGCTTCACGAGCTCCTTCCTGCGCTCCTCGGTGAGCGGCGGGAACGGTACACGGATGACCACACCATCGTTGGAGGGGTTGAACCCTAGGTCCGCCGATCGGATGGCCTTCTCGATGGCATTGAGGGCGGACTTGTCGTAGGGACTCACCACCAGAAGCTGCGGTTCGGGCACACTGACCGACGCGAGCTGGTTGAGCGGAGTCGGCGCGCCGTAGTACTCGATCGACACCTTGTCGAGGATTCCACCCGATGCGCGTCCGGTGCGAACGCCGCCGAACTCATGGGCAAGGGCCGTCAAGGCCTTCCCCATCCGTTCGGACGCTTCCTTCACTGTGTTCGTCGTCACTTGGCCCCTCCCTGTACGATCGTACCGACGGGTTCGCCCCTGAGGGCCGCGTCGATGTTGCCCTCGCGCTCCATGTTGAAGACGATGATCGGCAGGTCGTTGTCCATCGCGAGACTGATGGCGGTGTTGTCCATGACCTTCAGCCCGAGGTTGAGAACCTCGATGTAGGCCAGCTCGTCGAACTTCTTCGCTGTCGGCACGAGCTTGGGATCGGCGTCGTAGACACCGTCGACCTTGGTGGCCTTCATGATGCACTCGGCACCTATCTCGAGGGCACGAAGCGCGGCGGTCGTGTCGGTCGTGAAGTAGGGATTCCCTGTGCCCGCAGCGAAGATGACCGTCCGGCCCTTCTCGAGGTGCCGGATGGCGCGGCGTCGGATGTACGGCTCCGCAACCGAGCGCATCTCGATAGCCGACATCACGCGCGTGAACACCCCCTGAGCCTCCATGGCGTCCTGAAGCGCAAGCGCATTCATCACGGTCGCGAGCATGCCGATGTAGTCGGCTTGAGCACGATCCATTCCCTCGGCGGACGCCGCGAGTCCCCTGAAGATGTTCCCGCCGCCGACAACGATCGCCATCTCCACTCCGTAGGCGGTGACCTGTTTGACCTGTCGCGCTAGCGAATCGAGGACTGCGGGGTCGATGCCATAGCCGGCGTCCCCCATCAGCGCTTCTCCAGAGAGCTTCAGAAGCACGCGCTTGTACCGGTACTCCGTCAAAGAGTCCTCCCCTGGGTCAGTCACGCGTACGCGCTCGTTCCGCGGTCCTACGCGATGATAGAACAACGGGCCGGTGCACCGCACCGCCCCGTTGTTGTCCGGACACCTCTAGCAGCCGCAGGATTCCTTCGGCGCCGGGTTCGTTTCGCCGAGAACCATCCGTTCGAAACGCACGACATCGAGCTCACCACCGGCTTCCTTGGAGGCTTGCGCCGCCTGTTGCTTGACGGTGACGTCGGGGTTCTTCACGAACGCCTGCTCGAGCAGACAGAACTCCTTGAAGAACTTGTCGAGGCGGCCCTCGGCGATCTTCTGCTGGATCGGCTCGGGCTTCCCGGTTTCGGCAGCCTGCGCCTTGTAGATGCCCATCTCATGCTCGACGACCTCGGAAGCCACTTCTTCGCGCCTCACGGCGATCGGCGCGGCAGCAGCGATCTGCATCGCCGCGTCCTTGGCGAAACCGAGCGCTGCCGGGCTGCCCGCCGCCTCCGCCGAGGGTGCGCTCACTTCCACGAGAACGCCGATGTTGCCTACACCGTGGATGTACACCGCGATACAGCCTGCAGGCGTTGAAAGGTCGTATCGCACGAAGCGCGCGACACCCATGTTCTCGCCAAGCTTGCTCACCGCCTCGCCGAGGCGCTGTTCTACCGTGAGCTCGGGCCGCGGAGAGTACACCTGCGACATCAGTGCGCCGACATCGGTGGGAGAGCCGCTCACGATCTCGTTCGCGAGCTCAATCACGAGGTCCTTGAAGTTCTGGTTGCGGGCAACGAAGTCTGTCTCGCAGTTGACCTCCAAGACCGCTCCGCAGCTGGCGTCGGAGCTGACCGCACCGCCGATCACGCCCTCGTTGGTGGCGCGTCCCGCCTTCTTTGCCAGGTCGGCAAGACCCTTCGTGCGAAGCACGTCTACAGCGGCGGCGATGTCGCCGTCTGCCTCGATTAGTGCCTTCTTGCAGTCCATCATCCCGGCTCCGGTCGTCTCCCGGAGTTCCTTCACCATTGCAGCGGTGATTTCCATGGGTCCTCTTCCACCGGCACGCGATACGCCGGATTCATCGCTGGATCGTACAATGCGGTCGCGGCTACTCGCCGTCGTCGGCTTCCGCGTCCTCGTCGTCGATCGGATCCTCCGCCTCGACCTCGGCCGTGGGCACGTCGGCGGTCTCCTCGGCGGGCTCGACCTCGAGTTCGGCCGCGACCTCGAGTGCCTCCGCGACCTCGTCGGGCGTCGTGAGTCCCGCAGCGCGGCGTCCGTCGAGCGCGGCGTCCGCGATCACGCGGCAGATGAGCGCGACCGACCGGATGGCGTCGTCGTTGCCGGGGATGACGTAGTCGACCTCATCGGGGTCGGCGTTCGTGTCGACAAGGCCGATCAGCGGAATGCCGAGCCGGCGTGCCTCCTTGACGGCGATGGCCTCGCGCTTGGTGTCCACGACGAAGACGGCCTTCGGCAGGTCAGACATCTCGCGAACGCCAGTCAGGTCCCGCTCCAGCTTCTCGAGTTCACGACGAAGCAGGATCGCTTCCTTCTTGGGAAGTTGAGCCATCGCGCCGGACTCCTCGAGGTTCTCGAGCTCGGCCATCCGCTTGAGCCTCGCCCGGATCGTGACGAAGTTCGTGAGCATGCCGCCGAGCCAGCGCTGGTTCACGTACGGTTGTCCGGAGCGCTCCGCCTCGGAGCGGATTGGGTCCTGAGCCTGCTTCTTGGTGCCCACCAGGAGCACCGTGCCGCCACGCGCGGTGATCTCACGGACGAACTTGTACGTGGTCTCGACCTCTCGGAGCGTGCGCTGCAAGTTCAGGATGTAGATGCCGTTGCGCTCGGTGAAGATGTACGGCTTCATCTTCGGGTTCCAGCGCCTGGTCTGATGACCGAAGTGCACGCCAGCCTCGAGCAGGTTCTTCATGGATACGGACACAGTGGTGCCTCCTTCTCGGTTCTTCCTCCGCCGGCTTCATCTCCCGCTGCGACCGGACGCATCCGGCACCACGCGCGGGATCCACGGGCGTGTGTGATAAGAGCGGGGCGTAGGATACCACAGCCGGGCGCGCATGCCCAGGAAGTCCCCGTCGTGGGTGTTGTTTGCCGGGCGGCTAGGCCGAACCCGAGAACGTGCGCCCGCACGTCGGGCATATGAAGCGTGCGCTGTACCAGCCCGCGCGCTTGGCGTCCGGCACCATCTCGAGAGCCAGTTCGTTCTCGCAGGCCGGACACCACAGGCGGCGCTTGAGGTCCGCGTGGTGCACGAGCGCGTCCACGTCGCCCCTCGAGGGGTCAGGGTAGACCGTGAACGTGTCCGCCCCCTCGGTCGTGACCGAGTACGCCTCGAGTACCATCCCCACCTTGTCCGACACGTCTGCCGGTCTCGTCTCGTTCTTGATCAGGTAGTCCACGGCACCGAGAGAAACGGCCTGCTCGATGGTTGATTCCTCACCGAGGTTGGTGAGCACGATCACGGGGATGGACTGAGTGCGCGGATCCTTCCTCACAGCCTCCAAGACCTGGATTCCGCCCATGCGCGGCATGATGAGGTCGAGGAGAATCACATCGAATGACTCATCACGAAGCAGGCTCAACGCAGCGAGGCCGTCGGCCGCCTCCGAGACCTGATAGCCGTCTTGTGACAAACGGTCGCGGTACATCCGTCTCAGAAGCTCGGTGTCTTCGACCACGAGAATCCGCTTCCCGGCCACGTTGCTCCCTCCTGGTGTGGTCGCTGAGTACCGTCAGTGTATTCTACGTCGCCGGTACGAACCCCTGCGCGGCATGCAGACGCGCTCGCAAGCGGAGAACTGCCTTCGTGTGCAGTTGGCTCACCCTGGACTCGGTGACACCCAGGACGGTCCCGATCTCCTTAAGGGTCAGTCCCTCGTAGTAGTAGAGCGCGATCACGGTCTTCTCCCGCTCCGGAAGCCGGTCGATCGCGCCCGCGAGTATCTCCTTGATCTCCGCGCTCTCGAACACGTCGACAGGGTCCTCGGCACGCTCGTCCGCGATCGTTCCGAGCGGGTCCTGATGCTCGTCACGCTCAGGTCCAGCCCACATCTCCTCGAACGAGATGACAGAAGCGTACGAGAGTCTCGCCAGGATCGACCGCAGCTCCCGTGTAGATACGCCCATCTCCGCGGCGACTTCTGAGTCGTCAGGCACCCTCTTCAACTTGTTCTCAAGGCAGACATACGCGGTCTCGAACTCGCGGGCTCTCGCACGAACGGATCTCGGGACCCAGTCCATCGCGCGGAGTTCGTCGATGATGGCGCCCTTGATGCGTGCGATCGCGTATGTCTCGAACTTGATCCCGCGCGCGGTGTCAAACTTCTCGATGGCGTCGATCAGCCCGAACACGCCGTAGGAGATCAAGTCGGCGGTGTCGACCGTTTGCGGCAGGCTCGATGACAGACGGCCCGCGACATACTTCACAAGCGGCGAGTACGACAGAATAAGGCTCTCACGAGCCTCAGGGTCGCCGGATTCCTTGAATGCAGCCCATGCGGCGGACAGGTCCGTCCTGGGTTCGGATCTCATTCGGCGTGGCCTCCGTCAGGCCCGTGGATGTGCCCCTTTGTGTACGTCACGCAGGTGTTTCGTACTCACGTGAGTATAGATTTGGGTCGTCGACAACGCAACGTGACCGAGAAGCTCCTGAACCGTCCGAAGATCGGCCCCGCCTTCGAGGAGGTGCGTCGCGAACGTATGCCGAAGCGCGTGTGGAGTGAGCTGCGACTCGGCCCCCATGACCGCCAGGTGCCGCGCCAGCATCCGTCGCACGCCGCCGTCGGTCAGCCGCGTGCCGGTGCGGTTCAAGAAGAACGCCGATCCCGACCCTGAGCCTACAAGCATCGGGCGACCTGAGGCCAAGTACTCGCGCAGACGCCTGATCGCCACGGCATGCATCGGAACGATGCGCTCGCGGGAGCCTTTTCCCATGACCCGTAGCGTGCCGCCGTTCAAGTCCGCGTCTCCGAGGTCCATGCCGGACAGTTCCGACACGCGGACGCCCGTTGCGTAGAGCAGTTCCAGTATCGCCCGATCCCGCAGACCCGCCGGGGTTCCCGGATCCGGAGTGTCGATCAGCTGTTCCAGCAGCTGCGCGGGTGCGATCGTCGGGAGCTGCCTCGGAAGCTTCGGTGTCGCGAGGACCGCCGCAGGGCTGCCGGGCAAGTAGCCCCTCGTCACGAGATACCGGTAGAACGCCCGCACGGACGCCAACCGGCGCGCCACTGTACGTCGGGCGTAGCGTGCCTGGTCAAGCTCCCCCAGATACCGTCTCAGCCGCCGATGATCGGCGTCGAGGACGTGTACGCCCTCGCGCGACGCCCACGTCAAGAACCCCGAGAGATCGCCCGAGTAGGCTCTCAGTGTGTTCCGGGAGAGGTTTCGCTCGACCGCCAGATGGCGGATGAACTCGTCGACGAGCGCATCGGATGTTGGACGGTCGATCACGATGCCGCCGGATGGAAAGGCGCTGGTATCGCGAGGTCCGGGCGATCGGCGAGTGCATCATCCATCGCTCGCTGCGCGCGGTCCGCGTACGCGGCGTACCTCTCACGTTTCCCCAGGCCCCGGCCCTCAAGCGGGGGCACCAACCCGAAGTTGACGTGCATGGGTTGGTACGGCCTTGTCTGGGGGTCCGTGCAGTACCCGATCAAGGCGCCGAGGACGCTCTCTCTCGGGAAGTGCGGTTGTGGCGCGCCCGTTCGAGTGGTCCAAACGTCGAGCGCGGCAACGACCCCTGTAGCCGCGGCCTCAAGGTAGCCTTCCGTTCCCGATATCTGACCTGCAACCCGGATGCGACGGTGTTCCCTCAGGGCGAGTCCTTCGGTCAGCAGCCGCGGTGCATCGATGAAGGTGTTCTTGTGCATCACTCCGTAGCGCACGATCTCCGCATCCTCGAGTCCGGGAATCATGTGGATGATCCGGCGCTGCTCGCCGAAGGTCAGGTTCGTCTGGAACCCGACCAGATTGTACGCCCCGCAGTCGCGGCCCTCCGGTCGCAGCTGCGCCACGGCCCAGGGACGCTTGCCCGTTGCTGGGTCAGTGAGTCCAACCGGCTTGAGCGCGCCATACCGCAGCGCATCCAGTCCGCTTCGCGCTATCTCCTCCACCGGCTGGCATGCCTGGAAGAGCTCGTGGCGCTCGAAGTCCTTGGCGGTCGCGCGCTGGGCTGTCTGCAGCTCTTGGACGATCAGCTCGTACCGGACCCGATCGAGCGGGCAGTTCAGGTAGTCTGCACCCTCCCCCTTCTCCCAGCGCGAAGCGGCAAAGACGCGGCTGTGGTCTATCGTCGCGGCATCGATGATCGGGGCTGCCGCGTCGTAGAACGCCAGCCGGTCCGGGCCGATGAGCGCGGAAAGCGCCGTCTCGAGGGCGTCGCTCACGAGCGGGCCGGCGGCTATGATGACTTCCCCCGCCGGAATCTCCACGGCCTCTTCGCGCAGAATCTCGATGAACGGGCTTTCGTCCAACGCGTGGGAGACTCCGCGTGAGAACGCCGCCCGGTCGACCGCGAGCGCAGCGCCCGCCGGGACCGCGGCGTCACGCGCAACCGACAGGATCAGTGACCCCAACGCCGAGAGCTCCCGCTTGAGCTGGCCGGCGGCTGTGGAGGGGTCCAAGCTCTTCAAGGAGTTGGAGCACACGAGCTCGGCGACCTCGGCCGTGTGGTGCGCGGGACCCATCCTCGCAGGACGCATCTCGAGCAGACGAACGGGTATGCCACGCGAAGCTAGTTGCCAGGCCGCCTCGGAGCCCGCAAGCCCGGCCCCTATGACGGTCACCTCGTTCGCGCGTGCATCCGTATTCATGCCGCGATTGTACGGCACAGGAGGTAGTCCCTACTTCACTCCGTACCTCCCGTCCGCGTAACGCGCAATATGCCCCCTTGCCTCCAGCGCGCCCAGCGTACGCGCCATCTGGACGATATCGAGGCCCAGCGCGCGGGCGAGATCGTCCGGTCGCATGGCATCGGCGTCGAGCGCGCGGATGACCGCGTCCCCGGCCACCGGAAGCGGCTTGACTACCCTACCTTCGACACCGAGCGTGCTGGCCAGGTCCGCGACGTCATTGATGATCGAGGCGCCCTGCCGGATCAGGCGGTTCGATCCCCTAGACTCCGGGGAGAATATCGATCCGGGCACCGCGAGCACGTCCCGCCCGGCATCAAGCGCGGCGTCCGCGGTGCTGAACGTACCACTCGGAAGACCTGCCTCCACGACCAGCACCGCCGAGGCAAGACCGGCGATGATCCTGTTCCTACGGGCGAACGCGAAGCGAAGCGGCTCCTGACCGAACGGACATTCCGAGACAACCGCGTGGCTGGATCTCAGTTCCTCAAGCACCTCTGCCGAACGGCGAGGGTAGTCCACGTCCGGCCCGCATCCGAGTACGGCCACGGTGGGCCCATTCGCGTCAAGTGCCGCCAGATGCGCCTCACGATCGCAACCGATCGCAGCACCGGAGATGACGCAGATGCCGGTTCCGGCCGCCCAGCCCGCAAGCATGCGTGTCGCGCGGAGACCGTAGGGCGTCGCCCTCCTCGCGCCGACCACCGCGAGCCCGGGCACCAGTGCGCCAGGATCCCCGATTCCGAACAGCACCTTCGGAGGGTCGGGTGAGTCGGCCAACTGCGCAGGGTACTCTGCCGAGCCCAGGCGGAGGATGAAGCGGCGATGGGTCACTGGTACTCCCATGCCCGATAGCCCAGCGCCTCGCCTACGTGCTCCTCCTCGACACGCGCGGAAGCGGACATGTCCGCGATCGTGCGCGCGACCCCCAGCAGGCGCGTGACCGCTCTTCCGGAGAGGCTGGCTCCCCGCGCACCAGCTTCGAGCAGGTGCCTGGCGCTTCGAGTCAGAGATGCTCTCACCCCGACGGGTGGACGAGAGCGACCGAACTCCCGCGCCGCGAGCACGCGGGCGCGCGCCGCCTCAGTCGACGAGGGTGAAGCGATTTCGTCGATGAGTAGTGACGGATCGATCCGGTCCACCCGGATGGAGAGATCCATCCTGTCATAGAGCGGTCCGCCAATACGTGCCTTGTACTGGGCGATCATTGGTGAACTGCAGCTGCACGAACGTGCAGGGTCGCCCTGGTATCCGCACCGGCAAGGGTTCATCGCCGCGACGAGCGTGACTCTCGACGGATACCGCACCACGCCGCATGCGCGGACGAGCGTCACCGCGCCCTCTTCCAGAGGCTGACGCAACGACTGCAGCGTTGCAGGGCCGAACTCCGGGAACTCGTCCAGGAACAGGACCCCGGTATGCGCCAGACTGATCTCGCCCGGCAGCGGAGGTGTGCCGCCGCCTACCAGCCCCGCGATGCTACACGAGTGGTGTGGCGCGCGAAACGGTCGGACTCCCGCGAGGCTCGCCCTCGGATCCCTTCCGGCGACGGACTGGACGAGGGCCGCCTCGAGGCGCTCGTTCGGCGTGAGCGGCGGCAGAAGACCGCACATCGCGCGGGCGAGCATCGTCTTCCCCGATCCGGGTGGACCGACCAGCAGAAGGTTGTGCCCTCCAGCTGCGGCGATTTCCAAGCACCGCTTGGCTGTCTCGTGCCCGGCGATGTCTGCGAGATCGACGTCCGCCTGGACGTCCGCAGCGGGCGCGTCACTCGTGTGTGACCGACGCCCGGGCAGGCCCGCACGTACGGCCCCGATGGAATCGACGGGACGATAGCGGAGTTCCGGAACGGCACCGACGACGTCGGCCGCGGCTGCAGGACCCAGCAGGTCCATTCCGCGTCCGTTTGCCGCGACGGCGTGCGCGAGCATCCCGGGTACGGACCTGACGCTTCCGTCCAAGCCAAGCTCACCTACCGCCGAGACGTTCGAGAACGTCTCCGTCGGCAGCTGTCCGGTTGCGCACAGCACCGCCAGCGCGATCGGCAGGTCGAAACCGGTCCCGTGCTTCCGTAGGGGCGCCGGCGCGAGGTTCACGATCACCCGCGCATTGGGGAAGTCGTACCCCGAGGACCTAAGCGCCGCCCTCACCCGGTCGCGCGCTTCCATCACCGCCGCGTCCGCGAGACCGACGATTCCGAACAGCGGTAGACCCGCGGACACATCCGCCTGCACCTCGACAGGAACCGCGTCCACGCCCACGAGAGTGCCGGTCGGTACTGTCGCCTGCACGGCTACTCGGCCTCGAAGGCCGCGCGGTGATGCCGCAAGAGCGCCCGGTCATCAGATAGGACGCGAATCGTGATCGCATCGAATCGCACGTTCGTCGATCCGATCCCGGCTGAGGCCATGTACGAACGCGCCAATCGCACAAGGCGCTTCTGTTTCGCGGGAGAGACCGCGTCCTCGGGTGTGCCCTTCGACTCTGACGCGCGGGTCTTCACCTCGCAGATGACCAGCGTCTCGCCGTCGATTGCGACGATATCGAGTTCTCCGCGCCCGTCCCTCCAATTGCGATCGATCACCTGCATCCCGCAGCGCTCGAGATACCCGGCTGCGGCGTCCTCGCCACGCGCTCCGATCGTCGATCTGTCCATGACGCTCCCTTCGTCGCGGGAGAGCGTCGCACGCGCAGTGAAACCCGTTCCTAACCGGATTTCAGCGCGAGTTGCCCTAGAACAGAGACGGCTGATTGCACGGACCGAAGGAGCGGCGGTGGATGGGACACGGACCGATCCGCGCGATAGCCTCGAGATGATCCGCGCTCCCGTAGCCCTTGTTCGCGGCAAGTCCGTATCCGGGGTACTCCGCGTCCAGTTCCACCATGAGAGCGTCACGCGCCACCTTGGCAACGATCGCGGCCGCCGCTATCGCTCGCACGGTGGCGTCACCCCTGATGATGGATGTCGAGGGCCTGCCGAGGCTCACAGGATGCCCATCCACCAGGATGTGATCCACGTCGATGCCGAGCCCCGCTACGGCGCGCCGCATAGCGAGCGCCGTAGCCGCCGCGATGCCCACGGCATCGATTTCCGCAGCCGAGGAGTGAGCGACGCACGTGGCGGTCGCTACTCCGAGGATGCCGATGTTGAGGCTGCTTCTCCGGGAGGCCGATAGCTTCTTGGAATCGGTCAGCCCCTCGAGCACGATGTCGCCCTCGAAGACGCACGCGCCGGCGGTGACGGGGCCGGCGAGTGCTCCCCTTCCGACCTCATCGACCCCCGCGACGACAAGCCCCTCGTCGTTCATGCGCCGTTCGATGGCCGCGAGAGACTCCAGCCGGGTCAGCTCCGCCGCATGCCGGCCGGCTCTCCTCCTTGCGCGTTCGACGGCCGAGGCGACGCCTGCGCGCGAATCGCCGGCGAACTCGGCCGTGAGGGACGCCACGTCCTCGGCGGCGCATGCCTCGAGCGCGGAGCGGATGTCGGCTACAGTTCTCCCTCTCATAGGTTCAGTCTAGCGCTACCCACGCAAACGGCCCCGGGGCGAATGACCCGGGGCCGTCTTGAGCGATTGGCGGAGTGTCGCTACCGAAGTTCCTTGACGCGGGCGGCCTTGCCGACTTTGTCGCGTAGGTAGTACAGCTTCGCCCGGCGCACCTTCCCGCGCGAGACCACCTCGAGATTGACGATCTTCGGGGAATGCACGGGAAACGTGCGCTCCACGCCTACCGCGAAGGACACCTTGCGCACGGTGAACGTCTCGCGGTTGCCCGAGCCATGTCGGCGTATGACGATGCCCTGGAACGGCTGCACACGCTCGCGGTTGCCCTCGACGACCTTGTACATCACCTTGACGGTGTCGCCGACGCCGAACGCCGGAATGGTGTCACGCAGCTGCTGCTGCTCGATTGCGCGAATCTTGTCCATCACGAGTCCCTGTTCGATCCGAGGTCTATCCGAAGGGTGCCGGGAGGCACGAGTGGACAGTATATCTTAGGCTTCCCGGCCAGGCAACGCGTCGTTTCTGGGGAAGTGCGGCGCTGTCGGCGCGGCCCTACAGGCCGCCAAGCCGGTCAAGCGGCCAGAACCTGAAGACCGCCTCGCCCTTCACATCGGCAAGCGGCACAGCCCCGAACACCCGTGAGTCCGCGCTGTTGGTGCGGTTGTCGCCCATCAGCCAGACGCTTCCTACGGGTACGGTGTAGGGCATCTGTATGGCCATCGGCTCGCTCGGAAGACCGTGCGTGTACGGCTCGTCGAGGATCACACCGTCTACCACAACCGCGCCGTCCTGCAGATCGACCGTCTGGCCCCCGGTGGCGATGACGCGTTTGATGAGCGTGGGAACCGTGCCTGTGGGGTCGTCCAGAACGACGATGTCCCCGGGCTCCGGATCGCCGAATCTGTAGACGAACTTGTTCGCGAGGACGCGGTCCTGGATCTCGATGGTCGGGATCATCGAGCCGCTCGGTACGACGTACGGCTGGATCACGAACGCGCGGATGCCACTCGCAAGCAGGAACGCGAGCCCAACCATGACCACGAGCTCGCCCAGCCATCGGGCGAAGGACATCGGGGTCTCGGGCTCGTCATCATCGTAGTCTTCGAGGTCGTCTTCGACACCGTACTCATCGAGCGGGGTCTCATCGTCGTCTGGCGCGTCGCGGAATGTCTCGTCTGTCACGGTGCTCCTATTCGTCTCCATCGATGACTCTCCCGGCGAACGCCCTCTCCTCTTCCGTGAGGTCGGCGTGTTCGATCAGGTCCGGACGCCGCTCGGCAGTCCTGCGAACAGACTCGCGCCGGCGCCACGCCGCGATGCGCGCGTGGTCCCCGCTCGTGAGGACTTCCGGCACATCCATCCCGGCGTAGGACGAGGGACGCGTGTACTGAGGATACTCCAACAGCCCGTCGCTGAATGACTCGTCGGCGGCCGATTCCTCGTGCCCGAGCACGCCGGGCTGCAGCCGCGAAACAGCGTCGACCAGCACTAGCGCCGGCAGCTCACCGCCAGTGAGGACGTAGTCGCCGACCGATACCTCCACGTCCGCGCACGACAGGATGCGCTCGTCGAAACCCTCGTAGCGGCCGCAGATCATCACGAGCCGCGGTCGGGCAGCCAGCTCCCTCACCAGCTCCTGGTCCAAACGCCGGCCCTGGGGAGACAGCACCACTACGGTCGCTTCCGTCGAGCTCTTCCCGAGCACGTCTTGTACGGCCTGCAGGACCGGCTCCGGCTTCATCACCATGCCGGGGCCCCCGCCGAACGGGTAGTCATCCGTCGTGCGATGCTTGTCACTCGCCCAGTCCCTAAGGTCGTGCACGACGATCTCGAGCACCCCAGACGCAAGAGCACGCCCGATGACCGACGCCTCGAGCACCGGGGAGAACAGCGACGGCAGCACCGTGATGATGTCGATCCTCATGACGTGCCCTCATCGATCAAGCCGGGGAGCAGTCGGACCTCGAGCGTCGTCCCGTCCTTCGTCATCCCGATGACGACCTCTTCGATCACCGGCACTAGCACCTGCCCGAACGGCCCTCCCTCGACGACGTAGACGTCGTTGGCTCCCGTGACGATCACGTCCGTGATCGACCCGATCTCGCCTCGTTCTGCGTCCCGAACGCGCACGCCGATCGGCGAGTCTCCCGTGGTCTCCCACGGCGGCCCCTCACCCCGGGCGAGCAGCCAGCGGCCCACCAGCTCGTGGGCTCCCGCTACGGTCTCTACGCCTGCAATCTTGAGGAGCGTGCCGCGCGGAGTCGGTCTCACGTCCGTCATCCGTCGGGCTACCGCTCCGTCGGCCGAGGGTGGAACCACCCAGACATCCTTCTCGACGGAGGAGGCGAGGTCGCCGCAGCTAGCGACGTACACCTCGCCTTCCAGTCCGTGTGTTCTGACGATGCGGCCGAGCCGATGGTAAGGTGCACCCATCGCGTCAGCCGACGATTTCGACCGTCGCGTCCGTCTCGTTTGCCGAAGCGGCAGCGCGGACAAGAACGCGGATCGCCTTGATGACGCGGCCCTGGCGCCCTATCACCTTGCCCGTGTCATCCGGGTGGACCGTCACCTCGTAGGCGGTCGCTTCCGCCCCATCTCGCTTCTCGATACGCACGCCTTCGGGATGCTCCACGAGGGAGGTGACGAGGTAGCGAACCATAGCGTCGGTGTCAGCAGCGTTCTTCACGGTCACTCGGCCGCTTCCTCCGAGACTTCCTCCGCAGCGGCCGGCGCCTCCTCAGGCTGCTCGGTCTCGACTGCGTGAGCTTCCTCGGGCTCCGCGGTCTCAGCGACCTCTTCCGCCTGCACATCGGGCGACTCCTCCGCGGGGGCATCCTCGGCCACCGGCGCCTTCTCGGGGGCCGCGGCCGCCTCTTCGGCGGCCTTGGCGTCGGCAACTGCCTTGGCCTGGGCCTTCTTCGAGAGTGCCGCCTCTCTCGCCGGGGCCTTGGCACCGGGGTCCTTAGCCGCAGCGATCAGCTTCGCCACCGTCTCGGTCGGGAGAGCACCCTTCGCGAGCCACGCATCGACCTTCTCGAGGTCGAGTTCGATCGTCGACGGGTCTGTGCGCGGGTTGTATCGCCCGAGGATCTCGATGAACCGGCCGTCACGCGGAGCACGCGAGTCGGCGGCTACGACTCGGTAGAACGGGGCCTTCTTCGCGCCTGCGCGTGCAAGGCGGATCTTGACTGCCAAAACCTTCACCTCCGTGTAGGTGGCCGCAGCGCGGCCACTCCTGAGCAAGAGCAGCGACTAATAATACGAGAACGTCACCTGGGGGTCAAAAGGCCGGTGAGCACGCAGGCCGCACGCGCGGTCTTACCCGAACGGCCCCGGCATGCCCGGCAGACCGAGACGTCGACGTGCGCGTTTTCCCTGCTTCTCCAGGGTCTGCATCTGCTTGATCATCTTCTGCGTCTGGGCGAACTGCTTCAGCAGTTGGTTGACGTCGTACACCCGGACTCCGGCCCCGGATGCGATGCGTTCGCGCCGCGAACCGTTGATCACTCCCGGCTTGGACCTCTCCGCATGAGTCATCGAGCGGATGATCGCCTCGGTCCGGGTGAGGGCCCCTTCGTCGATCTTCGCATCGGCCGGCAGCTTCCCCGCCCCGGGCAGCATCTTCACGATTTCGGAGAGAGGTCCCATCTTTCGCACCTGCTGCAGTTGCGAAAGGAAGTCGTCCAGAGTGAACGCGCCTGCGCGGAGCCGCGCGTCCATTTCGGCAGCCGACGCCTCATCGAGGGCGTCTTGCGCCTTCTCGATGAGTGACACCACATCTCCCATCCCGAGGATCCGCTTCGCCATCCGTTCGGGATGAAACGGCTCCAGGGCGTCGAGCTTCTCGCCCACACCTGCAAACTTGATCGGCCGCCCGGTGACTGCCCGGACCGAGAGTGCCGCTCCGCCGCGCGCGTCACCGTCGAGCTTCGAGACGATCACGCCGTCGAAGTCGACACGCTCCGCGAATGCTGTCGCTGCGTTGACGGCGTCTTGGCCGGTCATGGCGTCGATCACCATCAGCACCTGGTCAGGACGGAGCGCTGCCTTCAGGGCAGCCGCCTCCGCCATCATCTCCTCGTCGACATGCAGGCGCCCGGCGGTGTCGACTATCACGACATCGCGCATTCGAGCGATCGCGTCCTTGACACCAGCCTCTGCGATCGCGACGACATCGGTCGCCTCGCCACGGTACACGGGGATGCCGAGCTGCGAACCGAGGGCCTCAAGCTGGTCGATGGCGGCCGGGCGGTACACGTCACACGCTACGAGAAGCGGGCTCTTCCCCTGCTTCCGAAGCAGGTTCGCGAGCTTGGCGGCGACGGTCGTCTTGCCAGAGCCCTGTAGGCCGACGAGCATCACCACCGCGGGCAGACGTCCCGAGAAGACAAGCCGGGACTCGGATGTTCCCATCAAAGCGGTGAGTTCCTCGAGGACGATCTTCACAACCATCTGCCCGGGGGTCAGGCTCTTCATGACCTCCTGACCGACCGCCCGCTCGCGCACGCGTGCGACGAACTCCTTCACGGTCTTGAAGTTCACGTCCGCTTCCAGAAGTGCCATGCGCACCTCGCGCATGGCGGCGTCGACGTCGGCCTCGGAGAGGACGCCTCGACTGGTGAGCTTGGCGAAGACCGCCTGCAGGCGATCGGAGAGGTTCTCGAACACAGCGCCTCCAGTGAACTTGCGGGTACTACACCCTACGGAGCGTGCAGCCTACTCGTCAATGTCTCGTATCCGCGCAAGCGGCAGAATGACGTATATCCCCTTGCCGATCACAGAGTCCAGGGGCACCGCGCCGAAGAATCGGCTGTCCAGCGAGTAAGGCCGATTGTCACCGAGCACGTACACATGACCCCTGGGAACGATGAGGGGACCGATCCTTCCCGCGCGCTCGCCTATTCTCGCTCTCGGGGCGACGGTCGACATCGAGCCGTTCACATACGCTACATCGCCGACGACTTCCACGGTATCGCCCTCGACTGCGATCACTCGCTTCAGGACCTTCACGACGGAGTCCGACTCGTCGACCGCCGCAAACGCGATGATGTCTCCGCGCGCGGGGTCAGCGTATCCCTTCGTCACGAGTATGCGCTCGCGGTCATGAAGCGCCGGCTCCATCGAGTCTCCGTCCACGGCCATCACACTGAAGACGACGTAGAGCAGGGTCACGGCGGTCGCGAGAACGAACGTCAGCATCGCCGCGAGTGGGAAGTACCGGCGGTCCTTCGGATGCCACACTACCAAGCCCTGCGCCTTCACCGGCGCTCAGGGCTTCCTGCCGACGATCGCCTGGGCAAACGCCCCTGGGTCGAAGGGCTCCAGATCATCGGCACCCTCGCCGACACCTATCCGCACGATCGGCACGCCGAGCTCGCGCGCGACCGCCACCACGATCCCGCCTCGCGCGGTCCCGTCGAGCTTCGTCAGCACGATGCCGTCCAGCCCTAGCGCGCGGTCGAACTCACGAGCCTGAACCAGACCGTTCTGCCCGGTCGTGGCGTCCATCACCAAGACCACGCGGACAGGGAACGGGCTTTCCCTCTCCGCGATCCGCTTGACCTTCGCCAGTTCGAGCATCAGGTCCGCGGACGTGTGCAGCCTGCCCGCGGTGTCAATGAGCACCGTGTCCGCCCCGCGCTGCTTCGCCGCTTCCAGCGTGTCGAAGACAACGGCCGCCGGATCGGACCCATGGGGGCGCTCGACCACGGGTACATCCGCGCGCTCCGCCCACACCCGCAGCTGCTCGATGGCAGCGGCACGGAACGTGTCCCCAGAACCGATCACCACCCGATTCCCGGCCTCGGAGAGGCTCTTGGCCAACTTGCCGACGCTCGTGGTCTTCCCGGTGCCGTTGACGCCAACCACCAGGACGGTCACAGGCGGTGCGCCGAACGGATCGGGGCGGTCCGAAGCGACCTCCGCCGCAATCTCGGATTGGATGCGATCGATCACGGCCTCGGCGTCCGGTAGCGCTTCCCTCGCGGCAAGGTCACGAAGCCGGTCCACCATCTCCGAGGTCGCCAAGGCGCCCATGTCGGCCTGCAGCAGAGCGTCCTCGAGGTCCTCCCAGAAGGCTTGATCGAGGTCGGGGCCCTTGCGCAGCAGAACGTTCAGGTGGCCTCGCAGCTCCCCACGGGTCTTGGACAGACCCTCGCCGAGACGCCTGTACCACGGATCGGTCACTGACCGCGCGCCTCCCGCGGCGCATGCTCCACCTTCTGGCTGACGACCTTGCTCACTCCGTCTGCCTGCATCGACACGCCGTAGAGCACGTCGGCCATCTCCATCGTCCGGCGCTGATGCGTCACGATGACGAACTGGGTGTGGCCCCTCAGGGTATCCACGAACCCTATGAACCGCCGTAGGTTCGTGTCGTCAAGCGCCGCCTCGACCTCGTCGAGGATGTAGAAGGGGCACGGGCGCGTGCGGTACACGGCGAAGAGAAGCGCAAGCGCCGTGAGCGACTTCTCCCCTCCCGACAGTAGCGTCATCTTCTGAAGTCGCTTGCCCCTTGGCTGCGCGATGACTTCGACTCCGGTCTCGTCGGGATTATCCGGCTCCGTCATGCTCAGATGCGCGTGACCACCGGGGAACAGGATGGCGAATACGTCTTGGAAATGGCCATCGACCAGCTCGAACGTCTCCGTGAAACGATCGCGGACTTTGCGGTCGATCGCCGAGATGACCTTCTGCAGCGCCTTGCGGCTGGACTGCAGGTCGTCCACCTGGGACTGCATGAACTCCCTGCGATCGCTCAGACCCTGGAACTCCTCGACCGCCACCGGGTTCACCGGACCGAGGTTCGCGATGCGCTTCCGCAACTTGTGTGCACGCTCGGCTGCGGCCTCACGATCTTCCACCGCGGGGATGTCGAGCGCGCGCTCGATAGGAACGCCGAGGTCCTCGACGATGCGCTTGACCGCCGCGGTGACCTGGACCTCCAGTCCCGCCTTCTCCACCCGCACGTCCCCCATGGCTGAGGTCGCCGTCTCGACCGCGGCTTGCGCGGTGCGCACGCCGTCCTGACCGTCGTGGATCGTCTGGCGTAGCGACTCCGAGTCCGCCTGTTCGAACCTCGCGCGGTCGCGAAGCCGTTCAGCCCAATGCTCCGCACGCTCGAGCAGGTCGGAGTAGAGATCGTGCAGGGGCTGCAGGCGCAGCCTGATCTCCTCGAGGGACTCGGCCGTGAGGGTGGACTGCACGACGGCGTGCTTCAATTCTCCGCTTTCGGCCGTCAGGGCAGCAAAGCGCCTCTTCAGGTGGACCTCGCGCTCGGAGACTGCCGCAATCTCGACTTGACAGGCCGAAAGGCGGTTCGCCACCTCGGACTCCTCACGGAACCGCACGTCGCGCTCCTCGCGCTTCGAGATGGTGGCGTCCTCGAGCTCCTCGATCTGCGCGAGCCCGTGCTCGATCCGATCGGTCAGCAGGCGCTGCTGCGGACTGTTCTTGATCGTCTTCTCTTCGATCTGCCGGAGTCGCAGGTCGATTGCAGCAGCCTCGGTGTCGGTCTCGGTGATGGATTGCTCGAGTCTGCCGGCATCTTCGCTCAACGACGCGCTCTCACCGGTGAGTGTGGCGATGCGCTGCTCGATCTCCAGGGCGTCTTGCTGAGCGGCACCGAGCGCTTCGGACGCCTCCACAGCCAGCGCTTCAGCTTCGCCGACCTCCGAGTCGAGCGAGTCGACCTTCTCCCTCAGGTCGACCAGGGCGCGGCGCCGTGCGAGTACGCCAGCGTCGTCCTCAAGGCTCGGGCCTACCCGCACCCTTCCCGAGGGCCACACCGTGTGACCTGCCCGGGTGGCAAGCCTCCAGGGACCGCTGGACGCCGGCAGCGCATCCTCGAGGGAATCCACCACACGGACATCCCCGACAAGCGCTTCGAGAGCGTTCTTGATGTCGGCGTCACACTCGATGACGTCGACCAGCCGGATGCCTGGCCCGTCCTTTGGCAGCCGTGCGTTGCTCGACGCATCCACGGGGATGAGCGAGAAGTCCGACGCGCCGTACTCCTCGAGAACGGCAACCGTGCGAGCAACATCCGACGAATGCTTCAGCAGTACGCAGAAGATCTCGGACCCCAGGATGCGCTCGACGATGCCCTCGTACTCCTCGGGCACCGTGATGTGGTCGGTCACCGGGCCGAGGACGCCGGGCAGCTCGTGCTCGCGTGCAAGAAGCCACGCCAACGCCGGCGACGCACCTTCGAACGCCCGATCGACTTCCTCCAGCCCGCGCACCTGCGCTCGCGCGTCTCCGAGTTCCATGCGCACGCGCTCCAGGGCCGCGCGGCGCGATTCGGTGAGCCGCACGCGCTTGTCCACGTCGGAGGCGGCAAGGCCCGCCTCCTTGCGTGCGTGCTCAAGCTTGTGCGCCAGCTGCTCGAGTCTCGTACGCCGGGACGAGAGCGTCTGCATGAGCGCCGTGCGCTGATCCCGGACCGCCTTTGCGCGTGCCGTCAGCACGTCCGACTCCACCACATACGCCGCGAGAGCCTGCTGGATCTCGGCTAGCTCTGCCCGGGCATCATCGACGTCGCGGCGGGTGCGACGGGCTTCGGACATGACCGTGGAAAGCGACTCATCCGCCGAGAGCCGGTCCTTCTTGACGGTCTCGCCCTCGCGGCGGAGTTCTGCGAGTTGCGTGTAGAGCGCCTGGATCTTCGCCTCGGTGACCGCACGCTCCTCGACGATCTGCTCCAGCTCCCGCGAGCGTCCCTCCAGGCGGGTCTCACTCTGGTGCATCTTCTGCCGCATCTCCGACAGCCGCTCGACGAGGTTCTTCCCCTTCTCCTCGAGCAGCAACAGACCGGAGTTCGTGCGTTCGAGGACCGACTGGAGGCGTCTGCGCTGCTCTGACAGATCGCCGACGAACAGGCCCTTCTCCTCCAGCAGCGCCTGGAACTTCGACAGTTCGCGCTCCGATTCGCCGAGTCGGTACCGCGCAAGGTCGATCTCGGCATCCTGCTCGCGCTCGCGCTTGTCGAGGGCATCCCAGGACGCCTGCAGAACGCGCAGGTCACCGACAGCGAGTGCGACCTCCAGGTCGCGAAGCTCACCTTCGATCCCCCGGTATTCCTGCGCCTTGTCGGCCTGCCGCTGGAGCGGCTTGAGCTGGCGATCGACCTCGGTGAGCACGTCCCGGATGCGATCAAGATGCACATCCATGGACGCGAGCTTCCGCACCGCCCGGTCCTTGCGCTTCTTGTGCTTGAGAACGCCGGCCGCTTCTTCGATGAGCGCACGACGCTCCTCCGGTCTGGAGTTCAGTATCTCGTCGATGCGACCCTGGCTGATGATCGAGTGCGTGTCGCGTCCAAGACCCGTATCGTGCAGCAGCTCCTGGACGTCCAGCAGTCGGCACGGCGTCTGATTGAGCAGGTACTCGCTCTCGCCGTTGCGGAACATGCGCCGGGTGATGGTGACCTCGGAGAACTCGAGCGGCAGCGTTCCCGCCCGGTTGTCAAGCACAAGGTCGACCTCCGCGATGCCCACGGCCTGACGCGCCGACGAGCCCGCGAAAACCACGTCCTCCATCGAGTTCCCACGGAGCGCTTTGGCGGACTGCTCGCCGAGGACCCACAGGATGGCGTCGGAGATGTTCGATTTCCCGGACCCGTTGGGCCCGACGACCACGGTGACACCGGGCTCGAGGCTGAGACGGCTCCGATCCGCGAACGACTTGAACCCCTTCAGGGTCAGTGACTTCAGGTACAAGTGCGGGCCCTCTTCGCTGGGACTCGGCAACGGATCTGGCCGGGAGGATTCCGGACGCGACGATTCAGTATCCTATCACAGGCCCGACGGCCCGAAGGAGCGTCTAGCTACCCGGCCGAAGCGTCCCCGGCCGTCTCCGACCTGCCGCCGAGGAAGCCCAGTGCCACCGCGGCAGCGGCCTTCTCGGCGGCCTGTTTGGTGGCGCCGCTCCCCGACCCAAGCACCACTCCGCCGACCGACACCTCGGCTGTGAACGTACGCTCGTGCACGGGTCCCTCGACCGCGGTGATGCGATACTCAGGAAGGCTGCCGTCTTCGGCCTGCGTCCACTGCTGCAACGTGCCCTTGCTGTCGATGTCGGGTACGTGTGGCGCGTCGAGCCGCCATCCAAGCACCCGCACGATGAACGAACGCGCCGCGTCGATGCCGGCATCAAGGAACAAGGCTCCGATCACGGCTTCGACGGTGTTCTCGAGCACAGAGGCGCGGCGCCGGTCTCCGGCCGCTTCCGCGCCTGCCCCCATGAGCACGAAGTCGGCCAACCCCAACCGCTCCCCCGATTCGGCAAGCGACTGCCCCGCTACCGCGAAGTGCTTGCGCAACGTAAGCTCGCCTTCGGGTGAGTGCGGATAGGCTGTGTAGAGGTACTCGGAAACGACGAAGCCGACCACTGCGTCGCCGAGGAACTCCATCCGGTCGTAGGTGTCGGCGTCAACGTGTTCCGCGGCGTACGACGGGTGTGTGAGCGCGGTCGTCAGAAGACTCCGGTCGCGGAAGGCGTGACCGAGCGCCTCTTCGGCGCGTGCAAGCCGCGACTCGTCCACGAGCATCAGTCCCTCACGCGCGACACGATCAGCGTGGCGTTGTGGCCTCCGAAGCCGAACGAGTTGCTCATGACCGCGTCCACAGCAGCCTCCCGCGCCTGGTTCGGCACGTAGTCGAGGTCGCATGCGGGGTCCGGTGTGACGTAGTTGATCGTCGGCGGCAGCACGCCCTCTGCGAGCACTTTCGCGCAGATGACCGCTTCGAGCGCACCTGCTCCGCCGAGCAGGTGGCCGGTCATCGACTTCGTCGATGAGACCGGCGGCGCGTCGGCACCGAAGACGGCCTTGACCGCGCCGGTCTCCGCCGCATCGCCGAGTTCGGTCGACGTTCCGTGCGCGTTGATGTATCCGATACCCTCGGGATTCATGCCGGCACGCTCGAGTGCCTGCCGCATCGCCCTGCGAGCGCCGTTCCCGTCGGGCGCCGGCGCCGTCAGGTGGTAGGCGTCCCCGCTCGCGCCGTACCCGGCCAGCTCGCCGTATATGCGGGCACCCCGGGCCTTCGCGTGAGCGAGCTCCTCAAGGATGAGGATGCCGCCGCCCTCACCCATCACGAACCCGTCCCGGTCGGCATCGAAGGGACGCGATGCTCCCTGCGGGTCGTCGTTCCGGGTGGACAGCGAGCGGGCCGCGCAGAAGCCCGCAAGGCCGAGCGGCGTGACACCGCAGTCGAAACCGCCGGCGATGATGACGTCCGCGTCACCGCGCTTGATGGCCTCGCCCGCCTCGCCTATCGAATGGTTGCCGGTCGCGCATGCGGACACGGGGGCGTAGTTGATGCCCTTCGCGCCGAAGCGTATCGAGATGTGTCCGGCAGCAAGGTCGACGATCATCATGGGTACCAGGAACGGGCTTACCCGTCCAGGGCCCTTCTCGTCGAGAACGTCCTTCTGTTCTTCCATCGTTTGCAGCCCGCCGATACCGCTGCCCACGATGACGCCGACCCGTTCGGCGTTGGACTCGTCGATCACCAGACCGGAGTCCTCGACAGCCATCTCGGCCGCGGCGACGGCGAACTGCTGGAACCTCGCCATCCGGCGTGCTTCCTTGACGTCGATCCAAGGTGTCGGGTCCCAGTCGTCAACGCACCCCGCGAATCGTGTCGGGTATTCCGATGCGTCGAACAGCGTCACAGGGCCGATACCGCTCCTGCCGGCGGTGACAGACTCCCATATCGCCGGAACGCCGACTCCCACTGGTGATACGGCACCCAGTCCCGTGATGACCACTCGCCTCATCAGGCCGCCCCCTCTTCCGCCACACGCCACTCGGCTACGAGACGCTCCATCAACTCGGCGGCGGCGGGCACTTCGTGGACGTGCGCGGCCGACGTTCCCGCGAACACCAGTCCGGACGTCACGTCACCGCGCTGTGCCCGTTCGAGCACGTCGATGATGCAGTACTCCTTGCCGCAGTCTTTGAGGCACGAACGGCACCGCTCGATCTTAGGATAGTCACCGGCCGCGATCCGAGTGGTCAGCCGGTTGACGATGGCGCGCCCGGGAAGTCCGACTGGGCTCTTCGTGAGTATGATGTCGTCCTCGGTGGCCGCCACGTACATCGCCTTGAACGCGTCCGACGCCGAGGACTCTCGCGTCGCAGCGAACCGGGAGCCCATCTGGACGCCGGCGGCTCCGGCATCGAGCATCCGCTTGATGTCGGCACCCGTCGCGATACCGCCCGCCGCGATGACCGGGATGTCGACGGCATCAAGTATCTCCGGCAGCAGGTCGTCGACGTGCCGGTCCGTGCCGAGGTGTCCCCCGGCATCCACACCCTCCACGACCACGGCCGAAGCCCCGAAGCGCTGCGAAAGCGCGGCTACTCGTGCAGACCCCACGATCGGCACGCACTCGACACCGGCGTCCTTGCACCAGCTGAACACGTCTCGGGAAAAGCCGGCACCGGCGATGATCAGGTCGGCTCCCGCCGCGATCGCGGCGTGCACGAGTTCCTTGAACGCGCGCACCGCGACCATGATGTTCACGCCGAGCACACCGGTCGTGGCGGCCCTCGCCGCGCGGACTTCCGAGGTGAGCTCGTCTGCACTCAGCCCGGATCCCGCGATGACGCCTACGCCGCCGGCGTTCGCAACAGCCGCCGCCAAAGGCGACAACGAGATACGCACGGCCATGCCCCCTTGGACGATCGGGAGGCGACTAATTCGCGAGCCTATCTTCAGCGACGGCATGTCCACCTTAGAACCTCGTATCCGGTTTGAGGGCGGCGCCACTCGTCGAATCGTGACGCCGCCCCATAAGCGGTCTGTAGCTGACCGCGCTACTCCATGTTGGACGCGATGTACTCGACAGCATCGCCGACCGTCTTGATCGATTCGGCATCCTCATCCGGGATGGAGATGCCGAACGAGTCCTCGAGCGCCATGACGAGTTCGACGATGTCGAGCGAGTCCGCGCCGAGGTCGTCGAAGAACGAAGCGTCAGCGGTCACGTCGTCTTCCTCGACCGAGAGCTGCTCGACGATCACTTCCTTCACCTTGGCGAAGATCTCCTCGTGCTCCATACGAAACACCTCCTTCCTCTGATGGCGGTGCAGTCCGATCTACACGAACGTCATGCCGCCGTCTACGGCAATGACCTGACCGGTGATGTACGACGCGTCATCGCTTGCCAGGAACGCCACGGCAGCAGCGACGTCCTCCGGTGTCCCGAACCTGCCGAGCGCTATCGCCGAAGACGCCGCCTCGCGCGCCACGTCCGGGAGCGCATCCGTCATCTCGGTGGAGATGAACCCGGGAGCGATCACGTTCGCACGGACGTTTCGCGACGCCAGCTCCCGCGCCACGGACTTCATCATGCCTACCAGCCCGGCCTTGGCGGCGGCGTAGTTCACCTGGCCGGCGTTGCCGACAAGGCCCACGACCGACGCGATCGTCACGATGGAGCCCTTGCGGGCCTTCATCATGACCTTCCCTGCAGCGCGTGTCGCGTAGAACGCCCCCGAGAGGTTCGTCGAGATCACGGCGTCCCAGTCCTCGTCGGACATCCGCACCAGCAGGCCGTCGCGCGTGATGCCGGCGTTGTTCACGAGGATGTCCAGCCCGCCGAATGCCTCCACCACCGATTCCACCAGCGCGGCACATGCGGCAGAATCGCTCACATCCGCCTGGAACGCCTGCGCGCGTCCACCGGCCGCCTCGATCCGACCGACGACCTCTGCGGCCGCATCCGCGCGACCGGCGTAGTTGACGGCCACCGACGCCCCCTCGGCAGCGAGGCGCTGTGCGATCGCGGCTCCGATGCCACGTGACGCTCCCGTTACCAGTGCCACACGTCCGTCAAGCCGACTCATGAACACGCCACCTCCATCACGCGGGCTATGCCGTCGCTCTCGGCAGAGACCGACGTGAGTCCTTCTACCCGTCGAGCCAGACCCGTGAGCACAGCTCCCGGACCGGCCTCCACCAGTGTGTTCACTCCCACATCGCGCAGAGAGTACATCGTTTCGGTCCAGCGGACCGGGGAGACCATCTGGCCGGCCAGCCGCTGTCTGATCAGGGCGCCGCTCCGAGCCGGCGCGGGATCGGTGTTCTGCAGCACCGGTATCGCGGCGTCGGCGAACTCCGCCTCATCCAGAAGCTCCCCGAACGCGGCACAAGCGGCTTGCATCAGGGGCGAGTGGAACGGCCCGGCCACCGAAAGCGGAATGATCTTCCGCGCCCCGGCCGATGTGAGCGCCATCGTTGCACGCTCGACTCCGTCGTGGGTGCCCGATATCACGATCTGTCCGGGACTGTTGTCGTTCGCCACCCAGACTCCCGGCGTGTCCACCAGCAGCTCGCGTACTGCATCGCCATCCATGCCGAGTACCGCCGACATCGTCCCGGGAGCCTCCGCTGCCGCCTCGGCCATCAGCCGTCCGCGGCTTACGACGAGCTCGAGTCCGGCTTCCGCCGAGAATACCCCCGCGAACGCCAGCGCCGCCAACTCGCCCAGGCTGTGACCTGCCACGGCCCCGGTTACCAACCCCTCGCTCGCAAGCGAGCGTGCCCACGCAAGATCCGCTACGTACAGCAGCGGCTGCGCAGCTCGCGTGTCAGCGAGCGCAGATTCGGGTCCTTCGGCGGCAATGGCCCGAAGGTCGAGACCCGACAACGCCTCGGCAGTCCCCAGGAGCCGCTGCGCCTCCGCATCGCTCTCGAAGGCATCGAGCATCCCCACACGCTGGGATCCTTGCCCCGGGAAGACGAATGCGACCACGCCAGACCCCGTCACGAGCCCACGTGGCCGGGCATGGACTTCATGACCGACTCCGCCTCGGCGACCATCGCCGCGATGATCGCTGCCGCCGGCTCGATCGTGTCCACCATCGCCGACGCCTGACCGGCCATGACGCTGCCCATATCCACATCGCCCTGGCGCATCGCGAGCGCGAGCTTGCCGGTTCCCAGCGCCTCGATCTCCTCCGGCTTGTTGTCCCGATCCAGTTCCATGATCTGACGCGCAAGCTTGTTCTTGATGACCCTTACCGGATGGCCCGTCGACCGGCCCGTCACTACGGTATCGCGGTCCTTGGCCTTGAGGATCTCCTCCTTGACGGCGGGGTGGATCGTGCACTCCTCGGCACACATGAATCGCGTCCCGACCTGAACTCCTTCGGCGCCGAGTGCGAACGCGGCCGCTATTCCCCTGCCGTCGGCGATGCCGCCCGCCGCCACGACCGGAACATCCACGGCATCGACGAGCTGCGGCGTCAGCACCATCGTGGTCAGGTCGCCGATGTGCCCGCCCGCCTCCATGCCCTCACCGATGAGCGCGTCCGCGCCGATCGACTCCATCCGCTTGGCCAGTGCCACTGACGGAACGATCGGTACGACCTTGACCCCGACATCCTTGAGCGCGGTCATGTACTTGCCGGGATTGCCTGCCCCGGTGGTGACCATCGGCACGTATTCGTCCAGCACCATCTGCACGAGCTCGTCGATGTGCGGCGTCAGGAGCATGAGGTTCACTCCGAATGGCTTGTCCGTGATGGCCTTCGTGTTGCGGATCTGTTCACGGAGGAGGTCCGTCGGCATATGCCCGGCCCCTATGATCCCGAGACCACCCGCGTTGCTGACAGCCCCTGCAAGCTCAGCGGTCGCCGTCCAGGCCATCCCGCCTTGGATGATCGGGTGCTCGATCCCGAGAAGCGTGGTGAGTCGTGTCTTGAGGCTCATTCGGCGCTCCCCTTCGTCCACCGGACGATCGCAGCTCCCCATGTCAGCCCGGCTCCGAATCCCACGAGCACAAGGATGTCACCGGGGTGAAGTTGGCCGTCAGTATACAGGTCGTTGAGTGCAAGCGGTATCGACGCCGACGACGTGTTCCCGACGCTCGCGATATTCGAGAACACACGGTTGTGCGGGATGCCGAGCCGCTGCTCCACGGTGTCCAGAATCCGCTGATTCGCCTGGTGCGGAACCAGCCAGTCCACGTCATCTATGCTCAGATTCGATGCTGCAAGCGCCCGCAGTGTGGTCTCAGGGATCACACGCACGGCGAACTTGAATACTTCGCTGCCGGACATGCGGAGATACTGCTCCCGCCCATCCAGCCGCTCGGCCGTGCAAGGGAATGCCGAGCCGCCTGCCTTTATCGTCAGGACGTCCGAGCCGGTGCCGTCCGTTCCAAGGTCGATTCCGAGCACGCCGGGTTCATCGGCCGCTTCGAGCACTACTGCTCCCGCGCCGTCTCCGAACAGAACGCACGTGGTGCGGTCGGTGAAGTCGACGTACCTTGTCAGCGCATCCGCGCCAACCACCAGCACCCGCGAAGCGCGTCCGCTCTCTACCGCTGACGTAGCGTGCTGGAGCGCGTACACGAAACTCGTGCACGCAGCCATGACGTCGACTGCCGGGCATCGGGCCCCGATGAGTCGCTGGATCAGGGCGCCCGTTGAGGGGAATATGTGGTCCGGGCTCGTGGTGCCTACGACGAGCAGGTCGAGGTCCTTCGCCTTCAGCCCGGCGTCTTTGAGTGCAGCACGTGCGGCCGCAGCCCCGAGGGTGGATGTCGACTCCGCTTCGTCGACGATCCGCCGCTCTCGGATCCCCGTGCGCGTGATGATCCATTCGTCGGAGGTGTCCACCATCGCTTCGAGGTCGCGGTTGGTGAGCACGCGCTTCGGGAGATAGGCGCCGACTCCCGTGATCGTGGCGTATGGCATGCGCTGATGTGTCCCTAGTGTCAGCGCCGCGCTCTCAGCGCCCGACGCACGTCAGTGTCCGGCTAGTGTACACGTTTCGGCACGAGCGGCAATGACCCAGCCTGCCGGATGCCCGGCGACGCGACGTCGCCAACTGTCGCGGCGATGCGCTCGGTAAGCCGTCCACGAATCGCCTTCGCGGTCACCGCGATGCCGTTGGCGACAGCCTCCGGGCCGGACCCACCGTGACCGATGATGCACACCCCGTCCACTCCAAGCAGCGGAGCCCCGCCGTAGGCATCGGGGTCCAGCTTGGCCTTGAGCTCCCGGATCGCGGGTGCGACCACGGACGCCGCCAGCCGGTTCGGCAGGCTCTGACTGAGCGCCCCTTTGATCTCGGCGAAGAGTACCTTCGCCAGACCCTCCAGGGCCTTCAGAGTCACGTTCCCGGTGAACCCGTCTGTGACGATCACGTCGACCGTCCCGGCGGGCACGTCCCTCCCCTCGACGTTCCCGGCGAAGCCCGGCATCCCGGCCGCAAGCATGGCATGCGCCTCCTGCGCGAGCTGCGAGCCCTTCGTGTCCTCGGTTCCGATGTTCAGCAGGCCGATCGAGGGCGACTCAACGCCCAACACCACCTGTGAGTACGCTGCTCCCATCATCGCGAACTGCACGAGCATCCCGGGCTTCACGTCCGCGTTGGCACCCACGTCCAGCAGGACGGTCAGACGCTCCGCGGCCGGGATGACCGCCGCGATAGCCGGTCTTCCGATCCCTCTTATCCTGCCCATGAAGAGAGTAGCGGCGGCCATGCACGCACCCGTGCTTCCCGCACTGAAGAACCCTTCGGCCCGTCCGTCCTTGATCAGTCGGCACCCAACGACGATGGAGGAGTCCTTCTTCGTCTTGACAGCCAGAGCGGGATGCTCGGCCATCCCGATGACCTCGCCCGCGATGACCGGTTCGCAACGGTCGTGCGCGAAGGACCCGACTACTTCCTCCGGTCCGACGAGTAGCACCCTCAAAGACCGGTCCGACTCCAATGCCGCACGAACGCCTCCAAGGACGACTGCGGGCGCATGGTCCCCGCCCATGGCGTCGACCGCGACGACGACCTCATCCACACCCGTCCACCCGCCCTCTCTCACGCCGACAGTCCGAACGACGAATCGAGTCTACGAAGATCCACGGCCTGCTCGAACATCTCTCTCATCCTCGCGGCTTTCACCGGGTCGTGAAGGTGTACGCGCCCTAAGAGGGTATCCATGCGCTCCACGGCGGTGAGCGTGTCCGTTTCCACTAGCACCATCGGCACTCCGAGCTCCTCGGCCCTCGACATCACGGCTGCGCCCGGTGGTTGGCCACCTGTGAGCACGATACACCGAGTGCTCGTCTCGAGCGCCGCCAGCTGCACGTCGGCCCTGTCCCCGCCGGTGATGACAGCCTTGTTCTCCTTGCGCCGGAAGAAGCGCAACGCCTTCTCCTGGCCCATCGCTCCAACCATGAATGTCTCGACCACGTCCGAGACCCTGTCGTGCGCGGTCAGCACGGTGCCCCCGAGCGTCTCGACGATCTCGGCGACAGTGATGGAACTCAGCGCGGGGTCCCGTGCGATCACGCCAAGTACGGGCACTCCGCGGTTCTCCAGATACGGCACGACCTGTTCGCGAACCACCTGTATTCGTGACTCATCGACCCCGTTGAGCACCAGCCCGCCAAGACGCCCGCCCATCTGCGACGCCACCCACAGCGCATCCTCCGGCAGGTCGGTCGCGCGCGGCCGATCCACGAGCAGCACTCGCGCGTCGAGCATCTCAGCGATCGTGGGCGCCGTCAGGCCCGCACACGCGCCCTGCGCGGGCTCGGTGGGTCCCTCGACCACCATGAGGTCTCTGTCGCGCGAGCATCGGTCGAACGCGGCGCGCACTTCTGCAACGCCTGGCGCGTCGCCTCCGGAGAGTACGCGCGCGATGAAGGACTGTGTACGAACCACCGGGCACACGTCCTCCAGCTCGGAAGGGCGCGCCAGGATCCGGTTCAAGTACGTGGCGTCCTCGTCGGTCGTGACGCCGCCGTCGACCGTCGGCATCGTCCCGTAGGGCTTGAAGTACCCCACATCAAGCCCGGATGACGCCAGGTACCCGATCAGAGCGACGCAGATGCCGCTCTTGCCCGTGTAGGGCTTCGTGGAGGTGACGAGGATCGTGCGCATGCTTAGCCTCCGATTCCTATGCGGACGTCCGCCGCTACGGCGCCCTGGCCCCTGTCGCCGACGACTAGCGGATTGATGTCAAGCTCGGTGATCTCCTCGAACTCCGAGACAAGCGCGGAGACGCGGCAGATCACATCGGCTACGGCCTCGACGTCGGCGGGCGGAGCGCCTCTGGCCCCGCGCAGCAGACCGGCGGCCCGGATTTCGCTGATCATCTCCCTGGCCTCCACCAGGGTGACCGGGCACAAGCGGAACGTGACGTCCTTGAGTATCTCCACGTAGATGCCGCCCAGGCCGAACATGACGATCGGCCCGAAGTTCGGGTCCCGGTTCGCACCGATGATCACCTCGCGTCCCGGGGGCAGCTGCTGCTGGACTGTCACGCCCCAGATGCGAGCGTCGGGCATCCGCTGCTGGACTCGTCCCATGATGCGCTCGTAGGCGGCCTCCGCCGCATCCGCGTCCGGCAGGTCGAGCTCGATCCCGCCGACATCCGACTTGTGCAAGATGTCCGGGCTGGCGATCTTCAGCGCGACCGGGTACCCGACCTCGGCAGCGATGACTCGCACGGCGCCGAGGTCGCGCGCAAGACCCGACCGCGGACTCGGAATGCCACACGCCTCGGCGATCCTCTGCGCGGAGGACTCGGTGATGAAGGTGCGTCGCGCCTGGCGCGCATGGTCTATGGCGGCCCGAACGACCTCGCGGTCGATGGCCACCTCCGGCGGCGGCGAGATCGGCCGGTCCAGGAAGTCGCGGTACTTCGTCATCGCCGAGAGCGTCGCCACGGCCCTCTCGGGGAATGCGTACTCCGGAATGCCTTGCTGCTTGAGCACCACCACGGCCGCCGACACACTGGCGGCACCCATGAACACCGCGAGGGTCGTGACACCGGACCGCTCGGTCTCCTCCGCAATCGCGCGTGCCACGGCTTCGGCTTCGGTCGTCGCCTGCGGAGTGAGGATCACGATGGCGGAAGCTGTAGCGGGATCCGCGAGCACGAGCCGGAGCGCCTCCGCATACCGCTCGGCGGGTGCATCGCCTAGGATGTCCACCGGGTTGTAGACCGAGGCTGCCGCCGGAAGCACCTCCTGCAGCGCACGCGTGGTTTCCGTAGAAAGCGACGCCAACTCCACGCCGTACTCATCGCACGCGTCGGTGGCCAGAATCGCCGGCCCGCCGGCGTTCGTCACGATCACCGTGCCGCCACGACGCGGCAGCGGCTGCCGTGCGAACCCTTCCGCCAGGTCGAACAACTCCTCCACTGTGTGCGCCCGCACGACGCCGGCCTTCCGGAACGCGGCGTCATACGCCGCACGAGAGCCAGCGAGACTGCCCGTGTGCGAGGACACCGCCCGCGCGCCGGCATCGGAACTTCCCGCCGTCAATGCGATGAACGGCACTCTGCGCACCAAAGACCCGACCGCCCGGACGAAAGAACGCCCGTCCGCGACCGCCTCCAGATACCCGACGACGACACCCGTCTCCGGGTCCTGTCCCCACGCCTCTACCAGGTCGACCTCGGTGATGTCGGACTTGTTGCCGAGGCTCACGAAGTGGCCCAGTCCGATGCCTTCGTCAGCAGCCCAATCCAGGATGGCGGTACCGAGGGCGCCAGACTGCGAGAGGAACGATATCTTGCCCGGCGCCGGCATGAACGGAGCGAACGATGCGTTGACCTTCGTTCGAGTCGCTATCAGCCCGAGGCAGTTCGGTCCGAGGATGCGCATGCCGCTCTCGCGCGCCGACTGAACGAGCTCCCGTTCGAGCGCCTGTCCGGCCGGACCCGCCTCACGGAACCCCGCGGATATCACGACGGCCGCACGCACTCCGACACGCCCGCATTCCTCGATCACTTCCCGGCAGGCGGCAGCCGGTACGACCACCACTGCGAGGTCCACGCGCTCGGGAATCTCCGACACGGAGGCGTAGCATGTGCGGCCGAGTATCTCCTCCGCCTTCGGGTTGACCGGATACAGGGCGCCCGGAAACCCACCACCGATGAGGTTCTCGAGGACGGCGTACCCGACCTTCTCCGGGTCGCGCGACGCTCCGACGACCGCGATGCTGCGGGGAGCGAAGAACTCCTCCAGCAACAGCGTCCTCCTCGTAGCCGCGGTCCTGACAGCAGAAGCGGCGCCGGATCCCGGCGCCGCTGGCACTACTCGGTGTCGATGACTTCCCTGCCGTCATAGTACCCGCATTCGGGGCACACCCGGTGCGGCAGTTTCGGCTGGTGGCACTGCGGACACAGCGAGCGCGAGGGTGCCTCGACACGGTGTGTGGACCGGCGAGCGTCCCTGACTGCCCGGGTGGTCTTCCTCTTGGGTACCGCCATGACTTGCTCGTACTCCCTTCGGAACGGCGTCGGCTTCGCCTTCACCGCATGTGATCATGTGGCCGAGGGCCCCCGGCGCAAGCCGACATGATAGCACACGCCCGAATGCACGACGCAAGACCGCCGGACGTCGGCTCACACACCCTCGTCATTCTCGAACAGCCCCTTCAGCCCGGCGAACGGTGAGTCCGAACCTGCGGGCCCACACGCGCAGAAACCCTCGGTGAGGTCCTTGCCGCACGTGGGGCAGATGCCGGGACAGTCCTCGGCGTGCAACGGGGCGAACGGCAGATCCAGGGCAAGCGATGAGAGCACCTGCTCCATGAGGTCGACCGAACCCTCGGTGATGAAGCCGACCTCCTGCTCCTCGGGCAACTCGTCGGCGTCACCTTCGGCTACGTAGAACGCCTCCAGCAGGCTTGTGATCGGAAGCGGGAACTCCCGCAGACACCGCGCGCAAGTCGCCCTGAACTCGGCGTCGACCGTTCCCGATACGACGATCCCGGCTCCAGTATTGGTCACCGACGCCTGAACGCGGGCATCACGTGTGGGGGCGAACGTCTCGGAGCCCAGCATGATGTCCGGAAGCTCCACACTCAGGTCGAGCGCGACAGTGCCCCCGAGATCTTCGAAGATCTCACGGACGTCGATGAGCAGCTGGAAGGGCTCCATCACTGGGTGCGCTGTGCAACCTTGCCCTGAAGCCGGTCGCGCCCGCGCTGGACGGCGGTGAGCAGCTTGCCGAGATTGACCTCGAGGTTCGCCAGCATCTCGTCAGCATAGTCCTCTGCACCCAGCCGGATCTCGCGCTCACGCGCTCGGGCGTCGTCGAGGATGTCAGCCCGCTGCTGCTCGGCGAGCCTGACGATCTCCTGCTCGGAAGCGATGGACTCGGCGCGCGCTTTGGCTTCCTCGAGGACCCGGTTTGCTTCTTTCTCCGCCTCCTCGAGCATCTCCTGGCGCTCCTTCACGATCCATCGCGCCTGCTTGAGCTCGTCGGGGAACTGGGCCCGGATCTCGTCGATGAGTTCGTACACCTTCTCCGGATCCACGACCTTGTTGCCGGAGAACGGCACGTTTCGGCCGCTGTCGATGAGCTCCTCGATACGGTCGATCAGCGCCAAGATGTCCATGCTCAACCTCCCTAGCGGGCCTGGTGCAACCGCGCGGCCAAAGCCTCGCATACTGCGTCTGGTACGAGCCCCTTCACCGACCCGCCGTGGCGGGCGATCTCTTTCACTGCCGACGAACTCAGGTACGCGTACTCCGGAATGGACATGATGAACATGGTCTCCACGGTCTTGTCGAGACGGTAGTTCAGCTGCGCCATCTGGAATTCACGCTCAAAGTCCGTCACGGCGCGAAGGCCCTTGATTATGACCTTCGCATCGATCTCCTGTGCGCATTCTACAAGAAGTCCGTCAAACGGTTGTACCGTCACGTTCGAAAGACCGGATACCGCCTCTTCGATGAATGCCACCCGCTCCTCGACACCGAACAGCGGGCCGCCCCCTTTGTCCGGGCTCAAGGCTACTGCGACGACGACTTCGCCGAAGAGCATCGAGGCCCGTTCGATGACGTCCAGGTGGCCGTTGGTGACCGGGTCGAACGTGCCCGGACACATCGCGCGATTCACCTCGTGACCTCACCCTTCGTATGTCGCGAACGAGACCGCCGAATCCCCGTAGCGGCGAACGCTGCGTTCCGCGAATCCCGCGGGCCATCGCGCTTCGGTCGATGCACCGTGCTCGTACACCACCAGCGCGCCGGTCTTGAGGAATCCTCCGCTGGCGAGACCTGCCAGAACCTGGCCGAATTCGGCCGCGTCTATCCTATAAGGAGGGTCCGCAAGAAGCAACGACACCGGCTCGACCCACAGCAGGCGCGGCCGTGAATGTCCTAGCGCGGCACGCACGAAACGCGCCTCCCCGGGCCCGACTCCCAGTTCCTCAGCGTTCCTCCTGATCACCCGCAGTGCTTCGTCCTCCGATTCTACGAACGTACACGAGGCGGCCCCCCGGGAAAGCGCCTCGAGTCCGAGCGCGCCGCTGCCGGCGTACACGTCTGCCACGTGCACTTCAGCGAGCGAGCCTAGCATCGCGAGAATGCTCGAGAACATCGCTTCGCGCGTCCGGTCCGCGGTCGGTCGCGTCTCCCGACCGGCAGGCGCCACTATCCGTCTTCCGCCCCACTTCCCCGCGACGATCCTCATCCCGAACTCACCCACTCCCACGCCGCGCCTGCGCCCCGAACGGCATCCTCCCGGAGCGGCGCGTGTTCCGGCGCGAGCAGTCCCGGGTCTGCCGCAACGAGTGCGAGCGCGTCTGCCCGGCTCGCATCCAGGAGATCCTGGTCGCGCGCCAACGACGCGAGCCGAAGCCCGGGAATCCCGCTCTGACGCTCGCCGAGCACGTCCCCTTCACCGCGAAGCTGAAGGTCGTACTCCGCAAGCTCGAACCCGTCGTTCGTCGTCGTGATCGCATCCATCCTGGCACGGCCGTCCGCTGTCTTGGGATCCGCGAAGAGCAGGACCTCACCAGGGGCATCTCCACGACCGACCCTCCCCCTGAGCTGGTGGAGTTGTGCGAGCCCGAAACGCTCCGCATCCTCCACGATCATCACCGTTGCGTTCGGTACATCCACGCCGACCTCTACGACCGTCGTCGCTACCAGCACGTCGGTCTCTCCTGCACGGAACAGGTCCATCGCCGCCACCTTCTCGGCCGGCGCCATCTGGCCCGTCAGCAACCCGACGCGCAGGTCTGCGAAGACCTTCTGCTGAAAACGTTTGGCCTCCGCAGTCGCCGCCCTGGCCTGAGTGGCATCGCTCTCGTCGACGAGCGCACACACCACGTAGGCTTGATTCCGCTCCGCGACCGCCCGCCGCACCGCCGCATAGGCCTCGGCGCGCCCGCTCATCGGCACAAGCCGCGTGGAGACGTGTTCCGCTCCCCGTCCACCCGGACGCTGGCGCAAGTAGGAGGTCTCCAGGTCCCCGTACGCCGTTAGCGCCAGGCTGCGCGGAATCGGTGTCGCCGTCATCACAAGCAAGTCGATACCCTCGCCCTTGCCACGCAGTGCGAGGCGTTGTTCCACGCCGAAGCGGTGCTGCTCGTCCACGATCGCCAGGCTCAAGTGGTCGAAGGACACCGACTCCTGGATAAGCGCATGGGTGCCGAACGCAACCTGGACCGATCCGTCCGCCAGACCGCTCAGAATCTCCTTGCGCTCACCCGATTTCGTCGACCCGGACAGCAGACGCCACCTGATTCCTGCCTCGTCGAGCAGCGGGCCTACAGCCCGAGAGTACTGGGCTGCCAGCACTTCCGTCGGCGCCATCATCGCAGCTTGCGTGGACGAGTCCGCGCACGCCGCCATCGCGTGCGCGGCTACCGCGGTCTTGCCTGTCCCTACATCGCCCAGCAGCATGCGGTTCATCGGATGCACCGTGGCCATGTCGTCAAGGATGTCCCCGACAGCGCGCACTTGATCGGCCGTCAGTTCGAACGGCAGCGCCGAGCGGAGCGCAGCCAGCCGCGCACCCGAGATGTCATGCGCGTGGCCGGGTGTCTCCATGGTGGCGTGATGGCGACGCTGCGCCATCGCCAGCTGGATCGCCAGCAGCTCGTCGTAGGCCAGACGCCGGCGAGACTCGGACGCATCGTCCATCGTCTCCGGCCAGTGGATACCCCGCAGAGCGGCCGACAGCGGCACCAGGCCGCGCCTGCTGCGTATTGCGGCCGGCAGCGGATCCGGGACGTCACCTGCATACTCGAGCGCTTCGGTCACAAGACGCCGTACCCAGTTCGTCGACAGTCCCTCTGTTGCCCGATGCACCGGCAGTATGCGCGCGAGTCCCGGACCGCGGCGCTCGTCGTCCAGGCGCTCGACGAACGGACTTCGCATCTGCTTCAGTCCGAAGTCGAATAGCACGGTTCCGGCGAACGCCACCCTGTCGCCCACCGCGAACCGCTGCTCCATGTACGGCTGGTTGAACCAGACGCCGACGAGCGCACCCGTTCCGTCGACGATTGCGACCTCGGTGATGGTCAGACGGGGACGAGGGTGTTTCACCTTGATCTCGTGCACCCGCCCCACCACCGTGGCGTCCGCGCCGACAGGGACAGTGCGGAGATCCGATGTCTCGGTGAGGTCCAGGTACCTGAACGGGTAGTGCCGCAGCAGGTCGCCCACACTCGAGATGCCGAGCTTCGCCAGAGCGGCTGCCCGGCGAGTGTCCACCAGTCGCACGCAGGTCACCGCCTCGGCGGTGCGCGCTGAATTCGTGGCGCGTTGCGAGACTGCCTCGGTCAGCGGCGTCACGGCGTCACATCGGGTATACGGCGGCCCCGACAGCCCGAGGGCCGGCGTACGTCCCGATCACCGCGCCCACAAGGCTCGTGTGAACGTGGTCGTGGTCTACGCCAAGCGCTTCCAGTTGGCCAAGCAGTTCCGCTGCAAGCTCGGGAGCGTTCGAATGGAGCACGCCGACGTGAAGACGTCCCGGGCCGGAAGCGGCCACTGCAGCCGCGATCTCCGCAATCGCCTTCTTCGTCCCCTTAACCTTCTTGAACGGCTCGATAGTCCCGTCGCGATTGAAGGTCAGCACCGGCTTGATGTTCAGCACGGATGCTGCCAGACCCTGCGCCTTGCCCGCGCGTCCGCCCTTGACCAGGTAGTCGAGCGTATCGAGGGCGAAATACAGCCGACCGGTGTCTACGACGTGCTGGACTACCCCGCGGATCGCAGCAGCGTCACCGCCGGCATCCCTGGACTTGACAGCTGCAATCACGGCCAGGCCCGTGCCGATGGATACGGTCAGCGTGTTGATGACGTGAACCGGGACGGTGACCATCTTCGACGCCAGCATGGCCGACTCCATGGTGCCGGAGAGCGCCGCGGTGAGGTGAATCGACACGATCTCCTCGCACCCGGCCTCGGCCAGCTGGCTGTAGACCTTCGCGAATTCGGCAGGAGACGGCTGCGACGTCTTCGGGAGAGTCTCCGCGGCCGCCAACTTGTCGAAGAACGTGTCGGGCGCAAGATCCACCCAATCGAGGTAGGTGACCTCATCGAAGTGCACTTTGAGCGGCACCATCGCCACATCGTTCTGCTCGCACCACTCCGGACCCAGGTCGCACGTACTGTCACACACGATTCCTGTTCTTGGCATGCCGGGCCTCCCTGTTCGTCTACTCCACCGCAACGATCACCGAATACACCGGCTGGTCGCCTCGATGCCCTTCGACCTCAAGGTCGGGATGGGCGGCCGCAAGCCGTTCCACGAGCGCGTCAAGCTTCGCGTCATCAAAGTCCTCGCCCGCTAGCACGGTGATCGTCTCCCCGCCTTCGGCTATGACTGCGACGACATCCTCGGTCACTTCGCCGATGTCCGCGCCGACGATCTCGACCTCATGGTCGACGATCCCGATGACATCTCCGGCCTTGATCGTCCCCGCTTTGCCCTTCGAGTTCTTCACGGCCGTGGTGACCTCAGCGGACTTCACACCCGCTGCCGCCTCCGACATCACCTCGGCGACAGCCTCGAGATCATCGGACCCGTCATACGCCAGCAACGCGGCGAATGCCTGCGGTACAGCCGTGGTAGGAATGACGGCCACTGGTCGGTCGGCCACGCCTATCACCTGCTGCGCGGCCATGATGATGTTCCGGTTGTTGGGCAGGATGACGACCGACGCAGCGTCGACCTGGCCAACCGCATCCAGCAGCTCCGCCGTGGAGGGGTTCATCGTCTGACCACCGCTCACCACGACATCGGCGCCAAGACTGCTCAGTATGGCCGCGAGGCCAGCCCCAGCGGCGACCGCGACGAAGCCCATCGGCTTCGATGGAGCCGCCTTCGCGCGGATCGACTTCGTACGGTCCGCCGTCTGCCTGCGCATGTTGTTCACGTGGACCTCGGAAACCTCGCCCACGGCGGTCGCCCAGGCGAGTACCTTGCCCGGCTCATCCGTGTGGACGTGGATCTTGTAGGTGTCCTCATCGCCCACGACGAGCTCGGACCCCCCCGCCTCGGCGACGTACTCTCTGATCGCCGCGAGGTCCGTCTGTGCCTCGTGGAGAAGGAACTCGGTGCAGTACAGATACTCGTTGTCGCTCCAGTCGTCGACCGGCACAACTTGCAGCGGGGCCTCGGCGGTCTCGATGCTGTGCTCTCGATACTCGTGGCCCTCGAACGCGGCGACGAAGCCCTCTTCGAGAATCGCGAGTCCGAAGCCGCCAGCGTCTACGACGCCGTTCTCCTTGAGCACCGGCAGCAGGTCCGGCCCCCTGCGCACCGATTCGAATGCCGCCTGCACGACCGCGTCCAGCAGATCGTCAAGTGGGAGACCCGCAGCGACACCGGCGGTAGCGGCGGTAGAGGAGTCTTTGAGGACGGTCAGCATGGTGCCTTCTACAGGCTTGCGCACCGCCTGGAATGCGACCTGAACGCTGCGCTCCAACGCTGCCGCAACCAGGTCCGGGGTCGCCGCCGACGCCTGGCCGACGACCTCACACAGCCCGCGGAGCATCTGGCTCAGGATGACGCCCGAGTTTCCCCGCGCACCCATCAGCGAACCGTGTGTGATCGCCGCGCACACCTCGGAGATGCCGGCGCCGGGCGGCAGCTTCTGAAGGTCGGCGAGCACCGCGTCCAATGTGAGCGACATGTTCGTGCCCGTATCCCCGTCCGGCACGGGAAACACGTTCAGCCTGTCGACCTCTTCGGCTCGCGCCTTGAGCGCCCCCGCGGCGGCAGTGAGCAGATCCACCCCGAGGGGCCTGGAGTCGTCTGTCATGCGTGCTCCGACTTCTTCCTGAGCTTCACGCCCTGGACATGGACCCGCACCTCCGACACCTGTACAACCGCATTGTGTGTGAGTGCATGTCGCACCGCAGACGACAGGTTGTGCGACACAGTGGTCAGGTTCGTCCCGTACTCCACGACGACATAGAGATCGACCGTCACGCTGCGTTCGTCGGTGTTGGTGATCACCACGCCCTTGCGAAGCTTGTCTCGAGACAGCAGTTGTGCGACGCCGTCCCTCAGCGACGGACTCGCCATCCCCACGACCCCGTATCCTTCGAGCGCAACGAATCCGGCGATATCCGCAAGAACATCGTTCGCGATAGTGACTGTGCCCCGTACGTCATCGGCCATCGGCGAGCCTCCTAGTGACTGCATCCGCTGGTGCAGCGTGGTGCGCGAACGTACGCAGTAGTATAGCCGAATGCCGCACCGCCTCTGAATCGTTGCGGGCCGTGCGGCGGGCTTCCACCCGCGCTACGGGCTGTGCTAACATATTCGCGCTTTTGCCAGCACTGGCGGTCGTACGTGCGACCGCCTCCAACGGGTCAAGGGACGGGATCACCGATCATGTCGAAGGTCTGCAGCGTCTGTGGCAAGCGCCCGACGGCGGGACGCAACGTAAGCCACTCTCATCGCGTCACCAACCGCGTGTTCCACCCCAACGTGCAGAAGGTGTCTGTGGTCGTCGACGGCGCGGTCAAGAAGGTCAATGTCTGCACGAAGTGCATGAAGGCGGGCAAGGTCACCCGCGCCTAGAAGCCTGCGCCGCTTCCCCCCGGAACCCGGGTCGAACCGCCCTGCAGGATGTCACGCAAGACATCCACGACAGCGGGATCGAACTGGGTTCCTGCTTTGTCCGTCAGTTCCTTGAGCGCCTCGGAGCTCGAGTATGCTGACCGGTAGGGCCGGTCCGACGTCATAGCCACGTACGCATCCGCCACGGCGAGGATCCGTGCGCCTAGAGGGATAGACTCGCCTGACACACCGTTGAGATACCCTTCACCGTCGTACCACTCATGATGGTGGTACACGATCGGCACTACGTGCTTCAGTGCCGGTGCCTCGGCGAGTATCTCCGCCGCGATCTGAGGATGCATCTTGAGGAGCGCGCGCTCGACCGTCGTGAGCGGCCGACTGACGGTGGCCGTCGCTTCGCCCGCAGCGGCCATGCCGATGTCATGCAGCAGCGCGGCGATCCTCAGAGCGTCGCGCTCCTCGCCTCGCAGGCCGAAGACCCGCCCGATCGCGTCAGCGTACTCGAGCACCCGCTCGGTCCCTCCCCGCGAGTACGGATCCTTCGTCTCCAGAGCAAGCGCGAGCGCCTTGAGCGTGTCGAAGTAGAGCTCCCGCGAGGTCACGACCGCGCGCGCGTTGCGAAGCGCCGTGGCCGTCTGTCTTCCCAGGACCTCGATCGACGCCAGATGCGACTCTGTGAACCGCGCAGGGAACGAACGGCTACCCACGTTCAGCACTCCCAGAACTCCGTCGTCATCCGCGATGAGCACACACACCGCCGATCGGACTCCGTGCCGCCGGGCCGCGGGCGTCCGGGCGGACAGGTCCTCGATCAGCAGCGGTTGGCGTGAGGCGAGCACCCACCCCGCGATAC
>SBEH01000018.1 GCA_009668945.1 Actinomycetota bacterium | reverse complement strand
GTCCCGCCCGCTGCAGCCCCGCAGCCAACGTACCAGCCGGCGGCGCAACCACCCGCACAGCCCCCGAAGAAGAAGACGGGGCTCATCATCGCAATCGTGGTGGCCGTGTTGCTCCTGTGCTGCTGCGGATCGAGCATCGCCGGCTACCTGGTCTACAAGAACGCCAAGGACAAGGCCGACGAAGCACTCACCGACCTCACGAACGATCTTGACTCGGACACGAGCTGGAACGACCTCACCTCGGGCGAGGAGATCACCGACAGCGACTCCGGCCCGGCGACCGGCACCGGCTGGGAGGACTTCTACCCGACGGAATACGACTCGAGTGTCTGGGTGGCCACCGAGCAGTTCCACGACCAAGTCCTGCTAGAGGCCGCCTCGGTCCTGTATCCGGACTTCACCGTATACGAGTCCCTCGTGCGGTACAGCGACGAGTACACGACCGACCTGGTGCTCGGGCGCGCGTACCTGAACGACGATGCGAACGTGGACATCGCGTTCTACCTCGAGGTGGAGAACGACGAAGCGTACAACTCCGGTTGGACGAACGACCCGTCCACCGATGCCGACTACATGGACTCCGGCGCCGCGTCCAACGGCCGCGAGTACTTCTGGGACATCGAGCAGCTAGTGCCGCTTATGGGCGGGATCTCCGACCCGGCCATCACGGACCTCTTGTCTCAGGTAGCCAGCGACTTCCCCGGCTCCGTGATATTCCTCCTCGAGACCGATGGCAGCACGGCCTACGTCGAGTTCACGACTTGGGGTGCGTACCCCGACTACTCCGAAGGCTTCACCGCCGACTACTCCTACGACGGCAGTGATTGGGTGTTGGACTCGGCCAGCGAGTGGTGATGCGCTGCGCTTGATAGCACACGCCAGAGGGCGGCCCGATCGGGCCGCCCTCTTGGTTCTCCTCCGACCCGTACGGCTACTCGCCCTTCGTGCGCTCCCGGAGCGAGCGTTCGACGTCGCGCTTGTGGTCGCGCTCGGCGATGGCCTCGCGCTTGTCGTAGAGCTTCTTCCCGCGCGCGAGACCGATCTCGATCTTCACCAGGTTGTTCGCGGAAAGGTAGACCTTGAGCGGAACGAGCGTGTAGCCGCGCTCCTTGGTCTTGCCGATGAGGTAGCGGATCTCGGACCTGCGCAGAAGCAGCTTCCGCTCGCGATCGACGCGCACGTTGCTGCGGTTGCCGTGGCTGTAAGGGGAGATGTGCACGCCGTGCAGCCACACCTCGCCCTTGCGGATCGTCGCGAAGGAGTCGCGCAGGTTCGTCTTGTTCTCGCGCAGGGACTTCACTTCGGTGCCCGTGAGAACGATGCCCGCCTCGAAGGTCTCGTCCACGAAGTAGTCGTGGTAGGCCTTCTTGTTGGAGGCTATGAGCTTCTCCTCGCGGGGCATGTTCTCCGAGTCCTTTCGTGCGTCCCGAGGCTTCGATGCTAGCATGAGCGCAGGTACCCGCCGAGAGAACGAGGACGCTCATGGACATGATGGGATACCCTTACGCCGCAGCTGCTCCGCGCAACGACCCGCAGTACATCGCGTTCCTGGAGCAGCGGATCCGCGCGCTTGAAGCCCGTGCGCAAACGGCGATCCCCAACACGAAGGTAGTAGCGCAGAGCTTCTTCACCCGCGCGTTCGCCATCTGGGGACACTACTTCGTGGCGCAGTTCATCATCGGCCTGATAGTTGGCGCGATCATGACGGTCGTGAGCCTGATCTTCGCCGGCAGCATGGCGGCGCTGGTCGGATCGTTCGCCGACACCATGTCGAACACCGGCTACTGACGCCGGCGTCTACGGCGTGAAGTCGGTTCCCGGTTTCAGACGAAGCACGAAGGCCGCGAGGAGCTTCGCGGTGTTCTCGACATCGGACAGCGCGAGCACCTCCGTCGGCGTGTGCATGTAGCGCAGCGCCACGCTCACCAGCGCCGCAGCCTTGCCGCCGCGCGAGAGCTGGATCGCATTCGCGTCGGTGCCGGTCCCTCGGGGCGCGCCTTCCACCTGATACGGGATCTTCTCGGCCTCGGCAGCCTTGCACAGCAGCTCGAAGACCTTCGGATTGATGTTGGCGCCGCGGCTGATGACCGGGCCCTTCCCGCAGACGACCTCGCCGAACTTGCGCTTGTCCACGTCCAGGTAATCGGTAGCGTGCGTCACCTCGACCGCGATGCCCACGACCGGGTCCTGGCTGTACGCCGAGGTCGTGCCGCCGCGCAGACCGATCTCCTCCTGAACAGTCGCCGCCGCGACCAGGTCGCCCGCCGCGCCGCCGGCCTCCTTCACAAGCCGCATCGCCTCGGCACAGATCCACGCACCCATCTTGTCGTCGAAGGCGCGCGAGACCGCCATGCCGGTGCCGAACGTCTCGACGCCCACGGCGTAGGTGACCGGGTCGCCTACATGCACCTTCTTCTTGACGGCCTTGCCGTCCATGCCCAGATCGACGAACATCCGGTCGATCTTCACGACCTTCTTGCGGTCCTCGTCCTCAAGCAGGTGTATCGGCAGCCGTCCAAGCACGCCGCGAAGCACGCCGGACTTCGTGTGCACGTCCACGCGCATGCCCGGAAGGATCTGCGGGTCGTGCCCACCGATGGGCGCGAACGCGCAGTACCCGTCGTCGGTGATGTAGGTGACCATGAAGCCGATCTCGTCGATATGCCCGGCGAGCATGACGCTCGGGCCCTTCTTGTTGCCCTTAAGCAGAGCGTGAACCGAGCCCATCACGTCGGTGGTGACCTCGTCGGCGATGGGCGTGACGTAGTCCCGGTATACCTTCGCGGCAGGCTGCTCGTAGCCCGAAGGCGACGGCGCCTCGACGAGGGACTTGAAGAACTCGAAAGACTCAGCGCGCATGAAGCGGCCTCCTGCCTACTCGATGATTGGGCGGGGTCGTGCCAGTGTACCGCCGCGATTGCCCAGGCGCCACAGGACGAGACGGCGGCCCTCACGTCCAGCGCTCACGCCAGCTCGAAGTCCAGCCGCCTCTCGGCCACGTTCACGTCAAGCACACGCACCCTCACCTGTTGGCCGAGACGGTACGTCAGGCCCTTGTTCTCACCCCAGAGCATGAATCGCTCGGCATCCAGGCGATAGTAGTCATCGGTCATCGCTTCGACGTGCACGAGACCCTCGGCGGTGTTCTCGAGCTGCACGAACAACCCGAACCCCATGACGCCGGTGACGATACCGTCGAATGTCTCGCCGAGGTGCTCGGCCATGAGCGCTACGAGCTTCACCTTCTGGCTGTCGTCCTCGGCGGCTTCGGCCTCGCGCTCCATCTCCGACGAGTGCTCGGCGAGCCACGCGAGCTCCGGCACCATGCTCGCCGTCGGGGGCTTGTCGAGCGTGCCGGTGAGCTGGGCGCGCAGCAGGCGGTGGACGATCAGATCGGGATAGCGCCGGATGGGGCTCGTGAAGTGGCAGTAGGCGTCACTCGCGAGCCCGAAGTGCGAGCCGAGGTAGTCCACGTAGCGCGCCCGCTCGAGCGCGCGTAGAAGCAGGGAGTTGATCAGCCTCTCCTCCGGGCGCCCGTGCGCGAACGCAACGATCTTCTGAAACGTCTTCGGACTCGCGCCGTGCAGGTCCGAGATCGGATAACCGAACTCCTTGAGCACCACGGCGACCTGGGCCAACGCGTCGGCATCCGGGTCCTCGTGGATGCGGTAGACCATGGGCGCCTTCGCCGCGGTCATGTGTCGCGCCACCACCTCGTTCGCGAGGATCATCGCCTCCTCGATCATGTTCGTCGCATCGGTGCGCGAGCGCAGGACGACCTCGAGCGGCTTGCCCGACTCGTCCAGCTTCACACGCGCCTCGACCGTGTCGAAATCCAGGCCGCCACGGATGATGCGGCGCTTGTGGATCGCATCTGCGAGTTGCCGGAAGTCGCGCAAGACGGTCTCGGTCTCGGCATCCGGGAAGCCGCCGGCGTCGAGCCAGCCCTGCACCCCGTCGTAGTTCAGGCGCCGGTCGCTTCTGATCACCGAGGGGTAGAGACGGTACTGCTCCACCAGCCCGGTGGAGTCAAGCTGCATCTCAACGGTGAAAGTCAGGCGGTCGACGTCGGGATTGAGCGAACAGACCACGTTGCTCAGGTGCTTGGGCAGCATCGGCAGAACCCGGTCGACGAGGTAGACGCTGGTCGCCCGGTGCCGCGCTTCGACGTCCACGACGGTGTCCCACGGCACGTAGTGGCTGACGTCCGCGATGTGCACCCAGAGGCGGTAGCCTCCTCCCTCACGCCGAAGCGAGATCGCGTCGTCGAAGTCGCGCGCATCCACTGGATCGATCGTGATGGTGAAGAGCTCGCGCCGGTCCTCGCGACCGCGGGCGATCTCGCCTTCCACGTCCTGCGAGAGCGCCTCGGCGGCCTCGGTGACCTCCGGCGGGAACTCGGCGGCAAGTCCGTGCTCGTGGATGATGATCTCGACGTCGACTCCCGGCGCGTCCTCGGCGCCGAGAACCTCTGTGACCAGACCCTGCATGGCGTCTCGACGGTCGGCGTAGCGCGTGATACGCGCCACCACGATCTCTCCCGGCTTCGCCTCGGCCGGTGATGTGGCGAGATCGACGAACAGGTCGCCGCGGATGCGCGGGTCGGTCGGTACGACGATGCCGAGCTTGCCGTGCCGCTCGAAGCGGCCGACGACCTCGGTCACGGAACGTTCGAGCACTTGCACCACCGTGCCCGCGCGCCCCTCGCGCGTCTTGCGCGGGTCGAGGCGCACCGCGACCGTGTCGCCGTGCATAGCGCCACCGGTCTCGCGCTTGGCCACGTACACGTCGCCGAGCGGCGTGGATACGAAGCCGAATCCCCGCCGGTTCATGGACAGCCGTCCGGCCACGGTGTTGCGTTCGCGCAGCGCGAGGTACTTCCCACCGCCGAGCGGCGCGACAACGCCCGACTTCTCGAGCTGGTGCAGGATGTGCGCCACCCGCGTGACGTCGAGACCGCCCCCGCCCTCGGCCTCGATGCGACCGGCCACTTCCTCGGCGGTGAGCGGCGCGTGCGATGCCCGCAACACCTTGACGACGCTCTTGTCAGGCCGCACGCGCGCCTCCGCTCTTCGGCGAGACCCTACCGCTCGGCGGACGGCGCAAGCCGCCCGTTGTCCCTGGGATAGAATCCAGGTATGGTGCAACCTTACCGCAAGCCCGAACACCAGGAGTTGTAGATGGAGTCGCCCCGCCACCTTCCCCCGCTGCTCGTCGGCGATGGCACGCTCACGAACCCCCGCGACATGGTCCGCGCCCTTGAGACAGTCGAGACGTTCGCGTTCCGCTATGTCGTCGACGGCGAGGAGATGAGCACCGGGAAGGCGACTCTCGTCCGCATCATGCTGGACGACGCGTCCGCCAGCGCGATCGTGAATGGCTGCGCGTTCTTGAACGTGGCGAGCTTCACGTACTTGAACTTCCACACCGACGACCAGGGACAGGCGCGCTTCGAGCTCTTCAGCGACTGCGCGGTCCTCGAGATCACCCCGCTCGACGAGCCCGAGCTGCGGACCGGTCAGCGTCAGGTCATACGCCTGATGGACGAGAGCGTGTTCGAGGGTACGTTCGTCTCTCTCGACGACGACGAGGACGACGAGTAGCGCTCCCCGCTACTGCCCGAGCCAGAACGCCGTTCCCTCGAGCCGGTAGACATCCGGCCACGAGGCGATGACGTTGTCAGCCTCGCCGGCAGAGGCCGTGTAGAAGTGGCTGCCGTTGCGCAGGTTGTAGAAGCGATAGACCGGCGGCTTGCCGGCCTCGGCGACAGGCGTCACCGAGTACGTCGGCCCCTCGTAGACGAAGACCTCCGGCCAAGTCGCGATCACCACGTCGCGCTCCGACGAAGACGCCGTGTAGAAGTGGGCGCCCGTGCGCGCGTTGTAGAAGCGGAAGATAGGCTGGGAGTTGTGCCTCTGGTCGAGGCGGTAGGCCACGCCTTCGAACGCGTACACGTCCGGCCACGTGAGGATCACATGATTCGCCTCGTCGGCCGACGGCGTGTAGAAGTGCGAGCCGTTGCGCACGTTGTAGAAGCGGTAGACCGATATCAGCATAGGCGGCGCTTGCGTCACGGTGATCGTCACGGTGACCGTATTCGAGTCGAGCGCCCGGTCGTTGGCCTTGTAGGTGAACGAATCGATGCCGAACCAGTGCGGCTCGGGAGAGTAGGCGAACGAACCGTCAGGGTTCAGGGTCAGGGTACCGTGCGTGGGATCGGTGACCTTGATCGCCTGGAGCTGCTCTCCATCGGGGTCCACGTCGTTTGCGAGTACGCCACGCGCCGGAACGTCCAGTGCGGTGTTCTCCGCGGTGCTGTAGCCGTCGGCGGCAGCGACGGGGGCTCGGTTCGGACCGATCGTGATCGTGACGATCGCGACGTTCGAGTCGGCGATGCCGTCGCGGGCCTTGTAGGTGAACGAGTCCGTCCCCGAGTACCCCGTCGTCGGGACGTAGGTGAAGGAGCCGTTTGAGTTGAACGACACACTGCCGTGCGACGGGTCGGTCACCTTGGTCGCGGTGAGCGGATCGCCGTCGGCATCCGTGTCGTTCGAGAGCACGCCCGGTGCGGGAACGTTCAGCGTCGTGTTTCGGGCGGTCTCGTAGGCGTCGTTCACCGCTTGTGGGACGCCGTTTGCGAACACCAGGGAATCGAGTGCGTTGGCCCGCGCCCCGGTGACGCACAGCCCAGTGAGCGCACTCTTGGGCTCCGCACCGCTCATGATGGCGCCTTTGAGCCCGCTCGTCGTCAGTGACGGGGCTCTGGCGAGCAACAGCGCCGCGATACCCGAGACGTGGGGCGTGGCCATCGAGGTGCCGCTCAATGTGGCATAGGCGTTCGTGAAGTCGGCGGCGATCCGCCAGGGGGAGCCGGAACCGGCGTAGGAGACGTCGAACACCTCGAGGTCGTCGACCCAAGCCCCCTCGTATCCATTCGCCGAGCTATTGCTGGAATTGGCACTCAGTTCGAACCACGGGTAGATGTCGGACTGCCCGGCAAACGAGGTCATGTTCCTCAGCACCGTGACGAACTGCCCGGACGTCGTGCCGCTGCCCCGTCCGAGGTCGGTGTAGGTGTTCGCCGACTGGTCCCAGACCCCCCACCTGATGAAGTCGTAGCCGGGCTCGGTGTTGCATCTCAGCCGGAACCGCATGCCGGGGTAAGTGGCTCCGCTGAGATCGACGGGCGTCTTGCGGCGAAGATGCGAGTACTGGTTGTTCACGTAGCCGAGCGCGGACGCGCTCGATGGTGGCGAGACGAAACTCGCGGTGTTGAGCGTCCACGGCTGCCACGGTTGTCCCGAATACCGGTACTGATTCCAATCGCCAAGTGAGGTGAAGTCCTCGTAGGCGAGCCGCGTCTCGGTGGCGCCTGCCACGATCGTGGCCTCGCGCGAACCCGGCCACGTGCTCTTGATCGCCGTGCCCGGCGCGAAGACGTCCACGTTGGCAGCCCCGAAGTTGGAGAACTTGGCGGGGGCATCGCTGTTGTCCGAGGCCCCGACGGAAACGATGTTCGGCAGGTTGTAGGCCGCCGGGTAGAACTTCTGGGCGCCGTCGATGTCCCGCCTTTCGTTGCCCGCCGCGCACACGAATAACGCATCGATCGCCGCGATCGCGTCGTACTCGGCCTGACTGAACGCGTAGTAGCCGCCCCACGAGTTGTTGAGCACGCGCGCGCCGTTGGCGGCGGCGTACTGGTACGCGGCTATCGCCCTGGCCGTCGAACCGATCCCGGTTGCGCCCAGGATCTTCACCGGCATGATCGCAACGTCCCAGTTCACCCCCGCGACACCGAGGGCGTTGTTCCCCTCGGCAGCGATCGTGCCCGCCACATGCGTCCCGTGCCCGTTGTCGTCCATCGGATCGCCGTCACTATTCACCATGTCAGCGCCGTGAACGTCGTCGACGTAGCCGTTCCCGTCATCGTCGATGAGGTTGCCCGGTATCTCGTCCGGGTTGGTCCAGAGGTTGCCTGCAAGCTCGGGGTGCTCGTAGTCCACTCCGGTGTCCAATACGGCGACGACGGCGGCGTTGCTGCCGGTCGTCACGTTCCACGCTTCCGGCGCGTCGATGTCCGCATCCGGCGTGCCGCCGGTCTGACCGGTGTTGTTGAGCCCCCACAGATCGCCGAAGGCCGGGTCGTTCGGCATCACGGCCGCCCGCACCACGTAGTTCGGCTCGGCGTACGCCACCTCGGGCATCGCTTCGTATGCCTTCACAGCGGCCTCGACGCTCATTCCGCGCTTGATGCGGACGATCTCGAGTCCCCGGAGCCCACCGAGCGGCCGGTCGTCGAGCGACCCGGCGCGGCGGTGTGCCGCTGCGGTACCCACCGACGAGACCGCGGACTTGAAGCGCACGATCACCTCGCCCGGCACGTACACGGCATCGCGATCGAGCGACTCGAGGTCCTCGCCGAGCACGGCCGCGTTCAGGACGAACGGCGCCTCGGCGGACCCGGGCGCCGGCGCCGGTTGAGCGACCGCAGTCGGCACGGGCGCGGCGGCGAGGGCAAGCGCCAGCGCAAGCGCAAGACACGCACGGGCTGCTGCTCTGGAAGGGCGCTCGCGCATCTCACCGGACCTCGGATGGCTGCACACTCGCAGGGGACGGCCGGACCGTCCCCTGCAACAATGATACCGCCGCGAGCGCTTGCGCTACCACGCCGCCAACACCGGCCGTCGCCCGATTCGCGATCACTCACGCGAAGGGGGCGCCCCGGGAAGGAGCGCCCCCTGCATGCAGCCTGACTGACCAGAAGACCTACAACGAGCCATCCAGAATGTAGAACGCTACTCCTTCTTCCCTGTAGATGTCCGGCCACTTCGCAATCACGTTGGCCCGTTCTTTCAGAGATGGAGTGTAGAAGTGACTGCCGTTGCGGTAGTTGTAGAAGCGATAGACCGGCGCGCGCCCGACTCCCGGAGCGGTGTAGACGTCGAACGCCCTGCCCTCGTACGTGAAGATGTACGGCCAGAACGCCTCCACCTTCGCCTTCTCGTCATCTGATGCGGTGAAGAAGTGGCTCTTGGAGAACCGGTTGTAGAACCGGTGCACCGGGATTGTCCCCGAGGACGGGAACGACCAGAACGCGGCGCCTTCGTAGCTGAACACTCCCTGATACTGGAGTATCACGTTGTTCCGCTCCTGCAGCGATGACGTGTAGAAGTGCGTAGCCGTAAGCATGTTGTAGAAGCGATAGACCACACCCGGCTCGCCATCGATCGGCGGCCCGAACGGTGTGACCACCAGAGCAACCGTGGCGACATTCGTGTTCAGCAACCCATCCGTCGCCTGATAGGTGAAGGAGTCGACTCCCACGTAGTTGGCATCTGGCACGTAGAGGAACGAGCCGTCCGGATGCAGCGTCAGGAAGCCGTGAGCGGGGCCAGACACCAGGAACACGCTCAGTCCATCTCCCAGGTAGTCGCCGTCGTTGGCCATGACCCCAGGTGGATGGACCCGCTTGAGCCCGTTAGTCGGGACGTTGTAGGAGTCGTCCGCCGCTGGCGGCACAGTGTTCGGGACCGTGATCGTCACTGTGACGGTGTTCGAGTCCGCGATGCCGTCGTTCGCGAGGTACGTGAACGAGTCGACGCCATGCCAATTCGCATTCGGAGTGTAGGTGAACGTCTTGTCGGCGTTGAGCACCGCTGTCCCGTTTGCGGGATCCGATTGCTTGACGGGGGTGAGTGGGTCGAGGTCGATGTCGCTGTCGTTGGCCAGCACGTTGATGACAGCAGAAGTGTCCTCGTCGCATGCCGCGGTGTCATCGACGGCTACCGGAACGTCGTTCACGGGATTCACCGTCAGCGTCGCGGTGGCCACCGCGGAGTCGGCCATCCCGTCGTTCACATGGTAGGTTAGCGAGTCGACACCGTTCCAGTTGGCATTCGGTGTGTACGTGAACGAGCCATCGGCGCCGAATACCAGCGCGCCGTTCGCCGGACCGGTGTCCAGCAGCGCGGTCAACGGATCGCCCTCAGCGTCTGTGTCGTTGCCCATCACGTTGCCGACGATCGAGCTGTCCTCGTCGCATGAGAAGGAGTCGTTCACCGCCACAGGAGCAGCGTTCGTCAGGGCGAATGCGGACATAGCGTTCAACCGCGCACCAGTGACGCATAGGCCCGACAGCCCGGTTACCGGCTCCGCGGAATCCATGATCGCCGTCTTCAGCGCGGGTACGGTCATTCCCGGGTACCTGGAGAGCAGCAGCGCTGCCACACCGGAGGCAAACGGAGCAGCCGCGGACGTGCCGGTCATCTCGGCATACGAATGGCTGTAGGTGGTCCCGGCTGTCCAGGGACCAGTGGCGACTCCTGTCACCGTCACCCGCACGTCGTCGACCCACACGCCTTGGTATATGACGCTGGAGTCTGTGGTGAGCACGAACCTGATCCGTACGTCAGGACTGCCTACGTACGGGGCGAGCGAGAGCGTCCTGTGCGACCATCCCCCGCTCCAGCCGTCCCACCTGGCGAGCGTGTTCCACCCCGTGCCCCCGTCGGTAGAAACCTGCACCCAGAAGAAGTCGTACCCGCCCTCCGTGTTGTAATAGGTCCAGAAGTCGAGCGCCGGCGACGACGCGCCCGAAAGGTTCATCGGCACTGCCTGCGTGAGTGACGTCCATTCGCTGTTTGCGTAGGGGGCCGCCCTCCAGCAACCGTACCTTGCCGGATCCCCGTTGGTCCCGTTCGTGGGATCCCAGTTCCACGTGTAGGGAGCCCAGTAGTTGGTGTAGACGGACCAGCCGTCCGGAGTGTCGAACGGATAGTAGTAGACGCCGTCAACGACCGTGAGGTCGTCCACCCATGGCCCGTAGTAGTACCCGGCGTACCCGTCGGCAGGCGAGACTGACAAGTCGGTCTCAATCCCGAAGTACGGGTAGATGTCGTTGTGACCCACCCACGGGGTAAGGTCCACGATCGCGTCCTTGGACCAGAACGGGCCATGGTAGCCGGTCTCAGACATCGAGCTCATCTCGAAGTAGGAAGCGGTGCCGGCGTCGTAGATCCCCCAGGACGCGTAGTCGAAGCCGTCTTCGAGGCTGTAGCCTACGCGGAAGTGCAAGTAGGGGGAGGAGAGGCCGGTGAGATCGAGCGGCGTGGCCTTCTGCATATAGACACTCTGGGAGTTGCCGTAGTCAGGAAAGGCCATCGAGGTGGAAGGCGACCATGCGAACTGGCTGGTAAGCACCCAGGCGAGTCCACCCGTATTGCTGGGGCGAGCGACCCAGTCGCCCAGACTGTCGAAGTCGTCTCTGTATATCTCCGCGTCACCCGTCCGATCCAACGTGGCAAGACCGGGGGTGGTGCTGAGAATGTCTTCGCCGGGGGCGAACAGGTCGACCGACGTGACACCGAAATTGGAGTTTGCGCTAGCCGCATCGCTGCTGCCCGTGGCTCCGACAGCGAGCACGTTGGCCAGGTTGTAGCTCGCCGGGTAGTACGGGTCGAGACCGTCGTTATCACTTGCGGAGTTGCCGGCCGCGCACACGACCAGGGCATCCATGGCAGCGATAGCACTCTCTTCGGCCAAGTCCGTTCCCGTGTGGCCCCACGAGCAGTTGACTATCGGGAAGTTCATCAGGTCAGCGTACTGCAGCGCCGCAATGACATCAGCCATATTGGCGCTGCCGTCAGGGGCGAACGCGCGGATCGCCGCGATGCTCACGTCCCAGTTCACGCCGCTCACGCCGAGCGCGTTGTTGCCCTCGGCGCCGATGATGCCGGCCACATGGGTGCCGTGCCCGTTGTCATCATCAACGGTGCTCGAATTGCCGTAGGTGTCCCAGCCGTTCACGTCGTCGATGTAGCCGTTGAGATCATCGTCGATCCAGTTGCCAGGAATCTCACCAGTGTTGACCCATAGGTTGTTGACGAGATCGGGCCGGCCCGTGTCGACGCCAGTGTCGATGACGCCAACGACGACGCCCGCCGAGCCGGTGTCGAAGGACCATGCCTCATCGGCATCGATATCGGCGTCAGGAGTCCCGCCGGTCTGACCGGTGTTCTTCAGGGCCCACTGATCCCCGTAGAGAGTATCGTTGGGATCGACGGCGGCGATCTGCACCAGACGGTTCGGCTCCGCGTATGCGACCCCGGGCATGTTCTTGTACCTCGCCACGGCGTCCTCGACCGACACGCCCGGCATCAGCTGGACCAGCTTCAGCCCGCTGACCAGTGAATACGACGCCACCGTGATGCCGCCGACGGAGTTGTTCGCCGAAGCGATCGAGGCCGCACTGAGACCGGAGACGAAGCACACGAGGACCTGCCCGTCGACATAGCTGTCGGCCACAGCAGCGGCCTTGTCGCCACCCGTTGGGGACGGCTGGAGGATCGAAGGGCTTCCCTCGGGCAGCGGAGCCGGAGACTGCGCAGCGGCCGCACCGCCCTCAATCGCGATCGCTTCGCCTATCGTTCCGGGCGGCGGGGTGACCGGGCCCGGTACCTTCGGCACCTCAGCCGCCTCGGACGCAATCGCGAATCCGGGAATCAACACCCCCATCAACGCGATGCACACTGCGATACGGACCAACTTGCCAAGCTGCTCGCTCATCTGGCCCCCCCGTTCGAGCCCGTTATTGCTCGACCCCGTCCGGCGCGCTCTGCGCTGCCCGCGCCGGACGCAAGACCGCAGTCCGCGGCCTTGCCACTAAGGTGGCAGCGAGCGCTGTGGAGTGCAACGATTCACGCGACGTTCGGCAGACACAATGTGATGGGAGGAGTGTCCAGCGCGACGAACGGACTGCCTCGCGAGCGCTTTGTGCGGCACGTCACAGCAAGACACGGCGCCCCCGCATCGCGGCCCGGTGCTGCGGGTCGAACCCGTCCCTACAGCTGCTTCTCGAGCTCCGCGATCGCGCGCTCGAGCTGCGTGTCGGTCTCGTGGTCGCGCTGCAGTTCAGGGGCCATCTCCACCACGACATCGGGCGCAAGCCCGACTCTGTCGATCACGCGGTTCTTCGGCGTGACGTAGTGCGCGATCGTGAGCTTGATGGCCCCGCCGAAGGACAGCGGCTCGATCTGCTGGACGCTCCCCTTGCCGAAGCTCCGTTCGCCTACGAGCACGGCCCGCCCGTAGTCCTGCACCGCGCCGCCGAGAATCTCGCTCGCCGAGGCCGAGTTGCCGTTGATGAGAACCACCAGCGGGGCGTCTGTCGCGATCTCGCCCGTTGCGCGGTACTCCTCCACCGTCCCCTCGCGGTCCTCGACGCGCACGATGACGCCGTCCGCAACGAACAGCGATGTCACATCGATCGCCGAATCGAGCAGTCCGCCGGGGTTGTCGCGCAAGTCGAGGACGAACCCCTTCGCGCCCTTCCCGGCGAGCTCATCGAGCGCCTCGCGCACCTCGCCGACGGCAGGATCGGTGAACTGGTACAGGCGGATGTAGCCGATGTCGCCCTCCAGCATCTCGCTCTCGATGTTCGGAACGTCGATCTTCGCGCGGGTGATGGTGAACTCCCGCAGGTCCTCCTCGCCGTTGCGGCGGATGCCGAGCGTGACCTGCGTCCCCTCCTCGCCGCGAATCAGCAGCACGGCCTCTTCGACGTCCCACCGCTCGCGAATCTCGCCGTCGATCTCCACGATGACGTCATCGGCCTTGAGGCCCTCGGCCTCGGCGGGAGTGCCCTCGAACACCGACGTGACTACGAGATCGTTGCCGTCGTTGCTGATGGTGACGCCGATCCCGTAGAAGATACCGTCGTTTTCCTGGTTGAAGTAGTCGTAGTGTCGCGCATCGAAGTAGACGGCATGCGAGTCTTCAAGCGACCCGAGGATGCCCCAGATGGCCCCGGTAGTCATGGACGTCTCGCTGGACGGCACCAGCGCCTCGCGCTCGATGATGCCCGCAACCTCACTCACCGCGGACTCCAGATCGGCGGTGTTCGTGGCATCGCCTCCCGACGGAACCTCCGGGTGCGCCAGGACCGTGCGCTCGAACCAGACGCCCATGCCGAACGCGGCAACGACGAGTATCAGCACGACCGTGAATGCGGCCGTGAGCTTGATGAGTGTCTTCACGGCCTTAGACCTTCAGATAGCGCCTCAGCGCGAGTCCGGACCCGGCAAGACCGATGATGACGCCCGTTCCCACCAGAATGCCGGCCACCTGCGCGGCGGCGGCACTCGACAGCGTGAGCGGCAGGAACGGCAGCTGCTCCTTGGCGGCCGGCAGCACGTAGACCCACACGAGCGTGAGCGTGCCGATGGCGATCAGCGCGCCGATGAGGCTCTGGATGACGCCTTCGAGCAGGAACGGTGTCCGGATGAACCAGTTCGACGCGCCCACCAGGCGCATGATGCCGATCTCCTTGCGCCGCGCGTAGATCGCGAGCCGGATCGCGTTGTTGATGAAGATGAGGCTGATGATGCCGAGCAGCACCACGAACAGCAAGCTCACGGTGCGCATGATGCGCGTGAACGTGAAGAGCTGATTCACGATCTGCTGCCCGTACTTGAGCGACTTCTC
>SBEH01000010.1:41517-70322 GCA_009668945.1 Actinomycetota bacterium | reverse complement strand
GGGGAGTAGAGAGCGGGGCGTTGAGGACACGGAGTGGACGCAAGCGGACCGGCGAGCCGGACGCAGTCTGTATCCCGCGCCCCGTATGCCAACCGCGTCTAGAGAGAAAATTCCTCGTTGACTGCTGTTGGGTGTCGTGGTAGATATGGGTGACCGTATCCATGTGGTGGGAGGTCGCGCCGATGTTGCTGCGATTCGGGGTTGAGAACTGGACGTCCTTCCGGGAACCGGTCGAGCTCAGCCTCGTGGCCGGGCGCGAACGCCAGCACGGCAATCGATTGCCTCAGGTCCGCAAGTACCGGCTGCGTGTCTTGCCGGTTGCTGCAGTCTACGGCGGAAACGCATCCGGCAAGAGCAACTTGTTCAAGGCGATGATGTTCGCCAAACAACTGGTGGTGAAGGGCACGCAGCCCGATGCGCTCATTCCAGTACGGCCCTTCATGCTCGATCCGGATAGCCAGAAGCTTCCAACACGCTTTGCGTTCGAGGTGCTCGTCAACGATGTGGTGTACGAGTACACCTTCGCTGTGACCTCCAAGAGGGTGTTCGAGGAGTCGCTCACGCGGGTACTGAGCACGAGCGAGCACGTGCTCTTCCGCCGGATTCGCGACAAGATTGCGTTCGATGACACGCTGGATTTGGACCGTGGTCAGCACCTGCCGTTTCTCGAATTCGCGTTCCGCGGCACGCGCGCCAATGAGCTCTTCTTGACCAACTCGGTATCGCAAAACATCGCTGACTTCAGGCCCGTCTGGGAATGGTTCCGCGATGCACTAACCCTAATCGCCCCTGACGCGTCGTTCGAGCCCTCGGAGATGCTCTTGGACTCGACGAATCCGCTGTCGTCGAAGGTGTCTCGTGCCCTGGTTGAGCTCGACACCGGCGTGGTGGGTCTGGGTGCGAAGGAGATTCGACTTGAGGATCTCGGGCTGTTCGCCGAGATTGAAGCCGATCTACGCCAGCTCGTCCGCCCAGGCACGACGGTGCGATTCCGGGACTTGGAGCGCAACCAGCGCTATTTGCTCAGTGGGGACAAGCGAGGAACTCTCAAAGTGAGGAAGCTCGTCGCCAAGCACCGGAGGTCCGACGGAACAGAGGTGACATTCGACCTCAGGAACGAAGCGGACGGCACACAGCGGGTCATCGACTTACTCCCGGCCTTCTGTGACATCGAAGAGAGCGGCTCCAGGCGTGTGTACGTGGTTGACGAACTCGATCGCAGCCTCCACTCGCTGCTGACCCGACAGCTGTTGGGTTCCTTCCTAGACTCCTGTTCCGCCACCACTCGCGCCCAGCTGGTGTTCACCACCCACGATCTCCTACTGATGGACCAGGATCTGCTGCGTCGCGACGAGATGTGGGTCACCGAGCGCGGCGCCAACGGGAGTTCCGCCCTCTTGTCGCTGAGCGAGTACCAGGACATTCGATATGACAAGGATATCCGCAAGAGCTACTTGCAGGGTCGGTTGGGTGGCATCCCGAAGTTGTTCTTCCGTGAAGCATGCGCCTCCGCTCGCGACGAAGAAGAGTAGCGGATATGGGGCGTGGAAGGCGATCATTCGCTTCTCGGCGACGTGCGGGGACTCGCCGGTACCGGCGCATGTTCGTCATTGCTGCCGAGGGCCGCATTACCGAACTGCAGTACTTCGCGCAGCTCGAGAATGCGAATGTCCATATCAAGTGCCTACGCAAGGGTAACAAGAACTCGCCGCGACAAGTGCTGAATCGGATGCGGGAGCACCTCAGGAACGAGGGCCTGCGTGCGAGTGACCAGGCATGGATTGTGATCGACGCAGACCAGTGGAGCGATGACGACATACGGGCGCTGCACGAATGGACATGCGGGTCCGAGAATCGCGGACTCGCCGTGAGCAATCCGAAGTTCGAGCTGTGGCTGCTTCTGCACTTCGAGGATGCAAGAGGCGTTGCCACCGCTGGCGATTGCGACCGGCGCCTCAGGAGGCATCTGCCGGACTACGCGAAGACTATCGACCGGTCGAAGTTCCCACGCGACTCTGTTCGGAGCGCGATTGCCAGGGCCCGCGCGAAGGACACAGTGCCACCCACCGACTGGCCCCACAACCCGCCGGGCACGACTGTCTACCGTGTTGTGGAACGCGTTCTCGAAAGCGCGGCGGACGCATAGCGAGTGCGCAGAAGCTGTGACCAGGCCAGCTAGCGGATGAGCCGCCCCGGCGCATGCTCCGCTCATCCCCGCCGCCGTTGGCCATCGCTGGGCCCAGAACGCCGCCTCAGTCCAGAATGGGAACGGCTTGGTGGGGCCACAGTGCGCATGTCAGCCCCGTCCCGTAGGATGTGAGTGAGGTCTGCTGTGGGGCACCGGTGCGGGCACCTGCCCAGGAAGTAGTACCACGCGATCCGGAGGAGAGGCGTCTACATGCCCCCAACCACCAAAGAAGCCCAGCGCGCCGAGCTACACAAGACGATCTGGCGGATTGCCAACGACCTGCGCGGCTCTGTGGACGGCTGGGACTTCAAGAGCTACGTGCTGGGTATGCTCTTCTACCGCTTCATCTCTGAGAACCTCGCGGCGTATCTCAACGCCGGAGAGCGCAAGGCGGGTCACTCGGACTTCGACTACGCCAAGCTCGCGGACGACGAGGCCGAGTTCGGCCGCGCCGAGACAGTGGCGGAGAAGGGCTTCTACATCCTGCCGAGCGAGCTGTTCGCGAATGTCCGCACCCGAGCGGCGCGCGACGAGAACCTGAACGAGACGCTCGAGCGGGTGTTCCGCAACATCGAGGGCTCGGCCGTGGGCGCGGACAGCGAAGATGACCTCAAGGGACTCTTCGACGACCTCGATGTGAACAGTGCGAAGCTTGGTCCCACGGTGGCCAAACGCAATGAGAAGCTGGTCAAGCTGCTCGAAGCGATCGGCGATCTCAATCTGGGCAGCTTCGAAGACCACACGATCGATGCGTTCGGCGATGCGTACGAGTACCTCATGACCATGTACGCATCGTCAGCGGGCAAGTCGGGCGGCGAGTTCTTCACGCCGCAGGAAGTGAGTGAGCTCCTCGCGCGAATCACCGTGATGGGCAAGACCGAAGTGAACAAGGTCTATGACCCCGCGTGCGGCTCGGGCTCGCTGCTGCTGAAGTTCGCCAAGGTTCTCGGCAGAGGAAACGTGCGCCAAGGCTTCTTCGGTCAGGAAATCAACCTGACCACGTACAACCTCGCGCGGATCAACATGTTCCTCCACGACGTGAACTACGAGCAGTTCGATCTCGCGCACGGCGACACACTCACGGACCCCGCGCACTGGGACGACGAGCCGTTTGAGGCGATCGTGTCAAATCCGCCGTACTCCATCAAATGGGATGGCGACGCCAATCCGCTGCTCATCAACGATCTGCGGTTCGCACCCGCCGGCGTACTCGCGCCCAAGTCAAAGGCCGATCTTGCTTTCACGATGCACATCCTGAGCTGGCTTGCCGTCAACGGCACGGCGGCGATTGTCGAGTTTCCCGGCGTGCTCTACCGCGGCGGCGCCGAGCGCAAGATCCGCAAGTATCTCATCGACAACAACTACGTCGACACGGTCATTCAGCTTCCGCCGGACCTCTTCTTCGGCACCACGATTGCCACATGCGTCATCGTGCTCAAGAAGTCCAAGCCCGACAACGCGACGCTGTTCATCGACGCATCAGCCGAGTTCGTCCGCGTCGGCAACAAGAACAAGCTCACCGAAGAGAATCGCGGCAAGATTCTCGATGCGTTCTCCGTGCGTCGGGACGCTGAGCACTTCGCCCGCGTGGTCCCGAACGCCGAGATCGCCGAGAACGACTACAACATCGCGGTCTCGTCGTACGTGGAGCAGAAGGACGAGCGCGAGGAGATCGACATCGTCGCACTCAACGCCGAAATCGCGCGGATAGTGGGGCGGCAGGCCGAGCTGCGGACGCAGATCGATGCGATTGTCGCGGACCTGGAGGGGGCCTCGTGAGCCGGATCGACGAGCTGATCACGAAGTTCTGTCCGGGCGGGGTCGAGTTCAGATCGCTGGGTGAGGTCTGTGCAGTCCTCAACGGCTGCGCTTTCGAATCCACCCTGTTCAACGGTAATGGAGTGGGTCTCCCTTTGGTTCGGATTCGCGACGTGAATACGGCCATTTCCGGAACGTACTACTCCGGTCCATACGACGAGCGCTACGTCGTCGAGAACGGTGACCTTCTCGTCGGGATGGACGGTGACTTCCGCATCGTCCGATGGTCGAACGGTCGCGCGCTGTTGAACCAACGTGTCTGTCGCCTTCAGGACCTGTCTTCGGAACTGCTGAGCGGCTTCCTCTTCCATCTCATGCGGGTAGAACTGCGTCACATTCAGGAGGCGACACAACAGTCCACGGTGAAGCATCTGTCATCACGCGAGCTACTGCGCACCAGAATCCCGATTCCGCCACTCGACGTGCAGCGCGAGATTGTGCGCGTACTAGACTTGTTCACGGCACTTGAAGCGGAGCTGGAAGCGGAGCTGGAAGCGGAGCTGGAAGCCCGGAGGCTTCAGTACGCCCACTACCGCGATTCGCTCTTGACCTTCCCTGAGGGGGGGGTCCGGTGGGTTCCGATGGGTGAGGTTGGGAAGTTCACTAGGGGTCGCCGGTTCACCAAGGCGGACGTGGCAGACGGCGGCCTACCGAGCATCCACTATGGCGAAATCTACACGTGCTATGGCGTTGCTGCGAGTCAGACCGTGTCTTGCGTCAGGCGCGGAATGGCTGATCAGTTGCGATACGCAAGGCCGGGTGATGTCGTCGTGGCAGCGGTTGGCGAGACCGTCGAGGACGTGGGCAAGGCCGTAGCCTGGCTTGGCGAGACTGATGCCGCCATCCATGACGACTGCTTCGCCTATCGTCACACGATGGACCCGAAGTACGTCGCATACTTCATGCAGACAAGCGCGTTTCACTCTCAGAAGGACAAACACGTTTCGCGCGCGAAGGTGAAGCGTCTGTCCGCGCAGGGTCTCGAGAAGATCACCATTCCGGTCCCACCCCTCGAAGAGCAGGCCCGCATCGTCGCGATCCTCGACAAGTTCGACGCACTCGTGAACGACCTCAGTGTGGGTCTCCCGGCGGAGCTCGCCGCTCGTCGGAGGCAGTACGACTACTACCGAGACAAGCTGCTCACCTTCAAGGAAGTAGCTGCCTAACGCATTGCCCTGGGCTTGAATTTGTCGTTGTTCATTTCGCTGGCGCTTGCGATGACAATTTGCTAGATTGTCGTTGTTGAGTTTCTCAGGGGGAGCGATGACAAATTCTGAACCAGGTCGCGCGCCGCGAGGAAGACCCTCCAGAATCGCGGTCTACCAGCGATTCGCCACTGCAATCGACGAGCTTGGTCGATACGGCGGGCTTCCAACTCCGCTTGAGGCCAAACAGCTCTGGGATGACGTATGGCACCTCGAGGCACATCACTCCACAGCGCTCGAAGGAAACACCCTCGTTCTCCGCGAGGTCGAGCAGCTTCTAGAGCAAGGGCGAGCCATCGGCTCCAAGGAGCTCAAGGACTACATGGAGGTTCTCGGCTACTCAGAGGCCGCCCGTTGGGTGTACGAACAGGGCGTGGCACCGAAGGAGCTTCTCCATGAGGGTCTGCTGAGCGTCACGGAGGTTCGCCATGCTCATGAGCTGGCCATGGCCAGAGTCTGGGAGATTGCACCGCACCCGAGTGCCTACCCGGACGAGGTGCCTGGGAGCTTCCGCCAGCACGACATTCGTCCATTCCCGGGTGGGATGACTCCTCCGACGCATCCGCTTGTCTCGGCGGGGGTCACTTCATGGGTCGATCAGGTGAATCGATTCGGCGCGGACCTCGCGCGTGGAACGATTGCACTCGGCGACGTCCCCGAGGCGCTCGCGCGGATCCATGTCGACTTCGAGCGCCTGCATCCGTTCATCGACGGCAATGGGCGAGTGGGACGACTGCTGCTCAACCTCATCCTGACCCGCCTCGGCTGGCCGCCGATCGTCATCTTCAAGGAGCAGCGAAAGCGCTACCTCAGGGCACTCGACCGCGCTGATCACGACGACCTCGGTCCGCTTGCTGAGCTACTCGTGCGCGCCGTCGTCGACAACCTTCATCGCCTGATCCCCAACATCGCCGGCCCGGCGAAGTACGTACCGCTTGAGGCGCTTGTAGACGATGACTTCAGTCTTGCCGCGCTCAAACAGGCAGCCGGGCGAGGGCGACTGGAGGCGATCATCGGAAGCGATGGGCGATACCGGTCGAGCCGCGCGGCCGTGGAAGCGTACAAGGCATCGAAGTACGCTCGGGGCGGCGACTCATGACGGAGACTCGCGGAGGAGTTCGCTACGATCCCATCGCCGTGAGCGCGGAGAGTACGGTTGTTGCGGAGTACCTTCCGGAGATCGCAGAGGAGTCGGCCTATCAGTCTGAGGCTGCGCTCGAGCGAGAGTTCATTCGGCTGCTCCAGTCCCAGGCCTATGAGTACCTGCCGCTCACCAGCGAAGCGGAGCTGATCGCGAATCTCCGCACTCAGCTTGAGGCGCTCAACATGATGATCTTCTCGGATGCGGAATGGGACCGCTTCTTCACGGAGTGCATCGCGGGTGCGAACGAAGGCATCGTTGAGAAGACAGTCCGAGTTCAAGAAGATCATGTTCAGCTTCTCAAGCGTGACGACGGCTCGACTAAGAACATCACGCTGATCGACAAGACGAACATCCACAACAACCGGCTGCAGGTCATCAACCAGTACGAGATCGCGCAGGGGGAGGGCGGCGCCGCCCGTTCGAACCGCTACGACGTGACGGTGCTCGTAAACGGCCTGCCCATGGTTCACATCGAGCTCAAGCGTCGCGGTGTGGACACCCGCGAGGCGTTCAACCAGATCAACCGGTACCGGCGCGACAGCTTCTGGGCGGGTTCGGGGCTCTTCGACTACGTGCAACTCTTCGTCATCAGCAACGGCACGCTCACGAAGTACTACTCGAATACGACCCGCCACCAGCATCTGAACGATATGGCCGGTTCCAAGCGCGCCCGCAAGACCTCCCACTCCTTCGAGTTCACGTCGTGGTGGGCAGACGCCTCCAACCGGCCCATCCAGGACCTCTCGGCATTCGCCAAGACGTTCTTCGCCAAGCACACGCTGCTCAACATCCTCACGCGCTACTGCGTGCTCTCGGCGGATCGGATGCTACTCGTGATGCGGCCATACCAGATCGCAGCCACGGAGCGGATTCTGCAGAGGATCGAGATTTCCACCAACTACAAGCAGCTGGGCACGATCGCCGCTGGTGGCTACGTCTGGCACACCACCGGCTCCGGCAAGACGCTCACGAGCTTCAAGGCCGCACAACTTGCCAGCCGGATGCCCAGCGTCGACAAGGTGTTGTTCGTGGTCGACCGCAAAGACCTCGACTACCAGACGATGCGCGAGTACGACCGGTTCGAGAAAGGCGCGGCGAACTCGAACACGTCGACGGCGGTTCTCAAGCGCCAACTCGAGGATCCCGGTGCCCGGATCGTAATCACGACGATCCAGAAGCTCTCGACCTTCATCGGTGCAAACAAGGGCCACAGCATCTGCGACGGGCACATCGTCATCATCTTCGACGAGTGTCACCGCTCGCAATTCGGCGAGATGCGCTCGGCGGTCACCAAGGCGTTCAAACGCTACAACCTCTTCGGCTTCACCGGCACCCCGATCTTCTCGGCAAACGCGGGCACGGGCGGCAATCCGCAGCTCAAGACCACGGAGCAGGCGTTCGGCGAGAAGCTGCACACCTACACGATCGTCGACGCGATCACCGACAAGAACGTGCTGCCGTTCCGAATCGACTACGTGAACACCGTCCGGCTGCCGGACCACATCGCGGACAAGCAGGTCTCGGCGATCGACACCGAGAGGGCGCTGCTCGCGCCTGAGCGCATCCAGCAGGTCGTGTCCTACGCGCGGGAGCACTTCGATCAGAAGACCAAGCGGGCGGAGCACTACTCGCTTGCCGGCAAGAGGGTCAACGGGTTCAACGCGCTGTTCGCTACCGCCTCGATCGAGGCGGCCAAGCGCTACTACCGCGAGTTCAAGATCCAGCAGGAAGGGCTCGTACCCGACCGCCGCCTCAAGATCGGGCTCATCTACTCCTTTGCCGCGAATGAATGGGTCGAAGACGACTACCTCGACGAGGAGGGCTTCGAGACGAGCGCGCTCGATCAGTCCTCGCGCGACTTCCTCGATGAGGCGATCGGCGACTACAACGCGATGTTCGGCACGAGCTTCGACACCTCGGCCGACAAGTTCCAGAACTACTACAAGGACCTGTCGCTACGCCTTAAGAACCGCGAGATCGACCTCGTGATCGTCGTGAACATGTTCCTCACGGGCTTTGACGCGACCACTCTGAACACGCTGTTCGTGGACAAGAATCTGCGCGCGCACGGCCTGCTTCAGGCGTACTCGCGGACGAACCGCATCCTCAACTCGGTGAAGACCTATGGCAACATCGTCTCCTTCCGCGATCTGGAGCAGCAGACGAACGACTCCATCGCGCTCTTCGGCAACAAGGACGCGTGCGGGATCGTGCTGCTGCGGCCTTACGGCGAGTACTACGCGGAGTACTCGGAGAAGGTCGCCGAGCTGCTCGCGAGCTACCCCCTCGGTGCGCCGATCGTGGGCGAAAGCGCGCAAAAGGACTTCATCAAGCTGTTCGGCGCCATCCTGCGGCTGCTGAACATCCTCAGCTCATTCGACGAATTCGCCGGCAACGAGATCCTCACCGAGCGGCAGGGGCAGGACTACCGCAGCGTCTACCTGGACCTATACGCCGAGTTCCGGGGCCGCCTCGATGCCGACAAGGAGTCGATCAACGACGACATCGTCTTCGAGATCGAACTCATCAAGCAGGTCGAGATCAACGTCGACTACATCCTCATGCTGGTCGAGAAGTGGCGTGCCGCACACGGAGACGGCAGCGACAAGGAGATCCGCGCCTCGATCAGCCGTGCTGTCGACGCCAGCCCCAGCCTTCGCAACAAGAAGGACCTCATCGAGGCCTTCGTGGAGGCGGTCTCGGTCAGCGGCGAGATCGGCGAGGAGTGGCAGGAATTCATCCGCGTACGGCGCGAGGCGGAGCTGGATGCGATTATCGAGGCGGAGGGCCTACGGCCTGACGAGACCCGTGCGTTCATGGAGACCGCGTTTCGCGACGGAGGGATTCAGTCGACCGGTACCGCGATCATCCGCGTGCTGCCGCCGGTGTCGAAGTTCGCGCCCGATGCCGGGTACGGCGAGACGAAGCAGCGGGTGCTCGCGAAGCTAAGCGAGTTCTTCGAGCGGTTCTTCGGGCTTGCGGCGGGGTGAGTGGTGATCGCAAGTGCGGCGCAGCCGTCGGGCGTCTGTGCGCATCGCAATGGGGTTGCGCAGCCGCAGATTCAACGGTGGTGGTGTTGTTCGGCCCTGAGGGGTGGTAGATGGCTCGCACGATAGGCACGCCTGGTGAGAGCGCCGCGACGCGGGGCCTGTTGTGGATTGGCCTCGTCGTTGGAGGTTATCTCCTCCTGATCGTTCCGATTTGCGTATGGGTGCTCCGCGACCTGGGCGCCAAGTCCGGACTGTTGGGCGTCCTGCTTGGGCTTGTGGCCATCGCGACAACCCTCGCGTTTCGGCGCAAAGACGTGGCGGTTGCCATGGAGGCGCTTCGAGAGGGCGGCAACTTCCTCAAGGGCGCTCGCGGGGAGGTCCTCGTTCACCAGGCGCTGCGAGCACTCCCCAGCGAGTTCATCGTCTTCAATGACTTCCATCCCATTGATGCCGCAAGCGGACGCCCCGCTCCGTGGAATGTGGATCACATCGTCGTCGGTCCGACGGGCGTCTTCGTGCTCGACGCGAAGTACTATCGCAATCCCAGAGTCCCGTGCGCTGCTCGCAGCACGTTCTCCGCACACAATGTCAGGCAGGCGCAGCGAAACGCCCTCGACTTGAAGACCGGTCTCACCAAGTGGTCCGCGGGCGACCTGGAGCGGCTGTTCGTCGTACCGGTCGTCGTGTATGCGCAACCAGATGCGCGGCTTGACTGTCTGCGTGAGGGGAGCGTTCGCACGATTCCGCTGCGGCTGCTTGTGGGCGAGATACAGTCGCATGCGGAGTCCGCCATTGATCAGGAGAAGGCGGGCAGGATTGCGCGCGTGCTCTACGCGCAGATTGGCCGTGACCTGCAGTACTCGTTCAAGTCGGAGATGGATGCGTACGGGGAGCTCTCTAAGACGGCGCGATACGCAGCGCGCGACGCACGTGTGGCGTTGGCCGCTACCGCAGAGGCGCCAGCATCCACGCCTCCAACGAGCCCGCCCACGACGTGTCCGCTCTGCGGCGGGAGGCTCGTACGGCGTGTGGCCCGTTTCGGCGAGCGCGCGGGCAAGCCGTTCCTCGGCTGCTCCAACTACCACTCGAGCGGTTGCAGGTACGGCTACAACCTGGATGAGTAGAGCCGCGGCCAGCGTCGGCACAGCCCCCATGTCAGACCCGCCCGCCACACTCCGTATCGGAGGTGGCTGGCATGCAGCTCGGCGATCATCGGCCGCAGATACTGGAATCGTGGGAGCAGTTCGTCCGGGCGCATGAGGCGCTTGCGCTCGAGACGGGGAGCACGGCCCCCACGCCGCTTGCGCTCACCGTGGCCTTCGCCGGCGCGCTCGTGGCAAGCCTCGCGGGCGGCGTGGTTGACCCGAAAGAGGGCGGCGCGCGCGTCCTGTTGCCCGACGGCACGAGCGCGGTTGTCGCGGTCGCCTTCGAGGACGTGAACCCCGACTTCGGGCTCATCTTCGACCCCGCGTCTGCCGGTGCGGAGTGGGTCGCGATGGTGGTCTTCGCCGGTTTCCGTCCCACCGTGATCCACGTGCTGCCCGTGAAGGACCTGGCTGGCCTCCGTGACATGCTCGGTCTGTCCGCGCCGCGCGTGAAGGGCGCGCCCGCCACCGCGATCTCGCTCACCGCATGGCTTCACTGGGACCTCTGCGTGGAAACGGCGATCGCGGCGCTCTGCGGCGTGCTGTCGTACCCGGTGTGCCCGCGCAGGTTCTCGCCGGCGGCTGCCTCGCCCACGCCGCGCGCAAGCGACGGGCCGCCGATTCAGGAGGTGGCGTAGGTACACGTTTGAAGTCACAATTCGTGACTTCAAACGGCACGGGCGAGCGCTGCGTGTTGGCACAACCCATACCTCGGCGGTAGAAGAGACGTACGACGTTCCCCGGGTCGCGAACCCGGGGCTGCGAGGCCGCCGAGAGGCGGCCCTCGCGTTTGTGATGGGGGAACATGCGTCCCGAGGCGCTCACGTAGCACGCCTACGGCCGAGGAAGCGATCTTGACGTCACATTCTGTGATTTCAAGTTGGGCGTGGGTGTTGCTCTGACATGAGTCATTAACAGTATCGTTCGGGCGCGAAGTGATTCATTCGCCCATTTGCAGGCGATCTCCGCGGATTCCTCCTCGCTTCTCATGTCAGACCCGCCTGAGACACTCAGGTCGTCAGCACGCACGTCGACCTGAGGGGGTCTTCATCGTGAGCCACCGTGGCAAGCATCCCAGGCGTGACAGCTACTACCCGCCGCAGCTGATCCTCACCCGCGAAGCGTGTCCGTCCTGCGGCAAGTCGATCTACGAGAGCCGCCGCGCAGCCGAATCGGAGGTCAAGCGGATCGACCGCGGGAATCGGGAGCGCGGCATCACACATGGCAAGCTCGCCACCTACGAGTGCCCGCACGGCAACGGGTGGCATGTCGCACACGCGAGATCGCAGGGTCAGCGGCTCGGCTTCGTCCCCGCTCACGCGGCGTAGGGGGAGCGCTCCGGCGCCCCGCGTCTCCAGCGGTTCCGCGCCGGGCCAGCAAGCCCTCACTATGGACGTGATGTATTGCAGGTTGTACACTAACCTGCAATAAGGAGAGATCATGTCGCAGCTTCTTGCCCTACACTGGCCTCCCGGTGCCTCCGGGCTCACTCGGCGTGACCGTCAGGGCTGCGCCTACCAGGCGTACGTGCCCGATCCGCTCGCAGGTCGCCGCTTCGTGCTCGACGGCGACGTGGCCGCGGATGTAGCTGACGCGGAGGCGGCCATTGTGCGCTTGAATGCGGAAGGCGCCGCGCTCGTTCAGACCGAAGCGCTCGCGCGAATTCTCCTGCGCGCTGAAGCGGTCGCCTCCTCCAAGATCGAGGGGCTAGAGGTCGGTCCCGCGCGGCTACTGAAGGAAGAGGCTGCGCGCGAGTTCGGCGCGGGTCGCCGCGCGGATGTGACCGCCGCGGAGGTTCTCGGCAGCATCGCGGCCATGGAGGACGCGCTTGCGCGAGCCGGAGCCGAAGACCGGATCACCGTCGATGCGCTCCTTGGTATTCACTTGCGCCTGCTTGAGGGAACGCGTCTGGATGCTCACGCGGGGCGGCTTCGCGATGTCCAGAACTGGATCGGCGGCAGCGACTACAACCCTTGCTCGGCAGCGTTTGTCCCGCCTCCGGCTGCCTACGTGCCGGATCTGATGGCGGATCTCGCTGCATTCTGCAACGACGACACGCTACCCGCTGTGGTTCAGGCCGCGATCGCGCATGCGCAGTTCGAAACAATCCACCCGTTCGCGGACGGCAACGGCCGTGCAGGGCGAGCGCTGATCCATCTCGTCCTGCGGCGACGGGGTCTCGCGCCGCGCGTCGTGCCCCCGGTGTCGCTGGTGCTGGCGACTCTGGCGACAAGCTACGTCGACGGCCTCGCCGCGTTCCGGCATCTCGGCACCGTGGACTCCGCGGACGCCGCGGCGGGGCTCAACCGGTGGCTCGCGTTCTTCGCCGGCTGTTGCGTGCGCGCGGTGCGTGACTCGGAGGCCTACGAGGAGCGCATCCGCGCGATTCAGGACGGCTGGCGGACACGCGTTCGGCCGGTGCGCAAGAACTCGGCCGCCGATGTGTTGATCGAGATGCTGCCGGCATCCCCGGTACTCACGGTCACGGCGGCGGCCCGGCTGATCGGTCGGAGCTTCAACGCGGCTGGCGGAGCAGTAGGCCGGCTGGCTGAGGCCGGCATCTTGAGGCAGTCGAGCATTGGACGGCGCAACCGCGTCTATGAAGCTCCAGATGTCATCGACGCGTTCGTCACACTCGAGCGCCAGCTGGCGAGCCCCGACGGTGACACTCTCGCCTCACCGCTCGCACGGCCTGCGCCGGCGCGCCGCTAGCCGCGCGAGTCCCCGGTCTGGAGCACAACGAGGACACAACCGTCCTCGGGGGAGGCCGCAATGCGCATGAAGGTGTCGCGAATCATCCTGATCATCGTCGTAGTTGCGATAGCGCTGGTCGCACGGTGCCAAGACTACCCGATCGAGACGAGCGAGCAGACCGCCTTCGTGGACTCTTGGTCAGTGGAGCCGTCGGAAGGCGCGAGCGACTTCACGCACAACTAACGTAGCTGTTGCGCCAACTTCACCGACGCGACTCCACACTCTTCTACGATGGCGGCGCGAGCTAGCACGCGCTGGCTCGAACGTCGGCGATCGGAATGAGGAGTCGATCATCATGAATGCGAAGACCAGCACGGTTGAGCTCGACACGTCGGAGTTGGCGGCGGACGTCGTGGATCGGATGACCGAGGAGGCAGACTCTCCGGTCGCGGACACGGCTGACGCAAGCATCGAGGTCACCGTCGAGGATGGCGACATCGATCTGGAGTGGGAAGAGTACGACCCAATGACCGAGCGTCTCGCAACGCTCACCGGGATCCTCGCCGACGCAGGCGTGACCGATCTCGACGAGGCGGCCGACCTCGTCCACTCGCCGAACGGGCTCGAGGCGATGAGCGTGATCGTCGGTCTGATGAGCACGGAGGATCTCGAGTGCGGGCTCGTGCTCGCGCGCACCGCGGGCGAACTCCGCGTCGTCTCCGACCTGGCACGCGTGGTCGACTACCCCGCCATCGCCGAGTTCCTCGCGACCCGCGGCGAGGTGCTTGAGGCTCAGGCGATCGACGCGATGCTGCAGTCTGCGACCGCCCACGCGCTCGTGGATGCCCTCGCGGTTGAGGACGACGAAGATGCCGAGGACGAGACGGATGTCGAGGCCTATGACGCGGCTGCCGACACAGACGCCGAGGACGACACCGACGCCGAGGACGAGACCGACGCCGAGGACGAGACCGACGCGTCAGACGAAAGCTCGGAGCTCTAGCCGCCAAGTACCGCCAAGCAGGTAACCCGCGAGCATCGCGGTCTCTCCCGCTCGGGGCAGGATCAGGGCAGGTGCTCTGACGCCCTCCGGGGAGGCCGCGATGCTTTGCTGTGCGGCGCCGCTCGGCACCGAAGCGGGCCGGTTCGCATGGAAGTGCACTACTCTGTTCGCAGAAGTGCGAACGGTCACGGGAGTAGCACCATGCCTACCTACATCTCACTCGTCGAGCCCACCGACGCCTCAGGCATCGCCGCCATCCGCGGCCTGCTGCATCTCTACCTGGACTGGCTCGGCCCGCTCGTGTGTTCAAGCACGCTCCCCGGCGAGATCGCCTCACTTCCGGAGCCCTACGCTTCGCCTGAAGGAGCGCTCTTCATCGCCCGCGACGAGCAAGGCACCGCGCTCGGCTGCGTGGGCATCCGCGCCTCGGAGCACGACGCGTGCGAGATCAAGCGCCTGTACGTTCGCGAGGACGCGCGTCGGCAGGGCATTGGCAAGGCCCTCGTGCGCGCCGCCATGGACCAGGCTCGCGCCCTCGGCTACCGCGAGATGCGGCTTACCACGCTCCCGGACGAGATGCCCGGGGTACAGGCGATGTATCGCTCACTCGGCTTCGAGGATGCCGAGCCCTACCACCACCACGGCGGCAGCGCAGCCGACGGCGTACTCCTGACGTACATGCGCCGGGGGCTGTAGGAGGGCGGTACCGGCTGCGCTTGCGGGCGGTGCGATTCTTCTCCCGTCACTCGACGAGCGGCCGTTATCCGCGGCCCCTCATGCGGAATGCTTTCGCTGACCGGCCGCTTCTGTGGAGTCGCCGGTCTTGTGTGGGTTCGCATGAGGGGGGTGTGGGCATTGCAGTGCATCAATGGTCACACGTATGACGGAGACGAGGTCACTCCCTGTCTAACCTGCCAGCAGCCGTCCAGGGAGTTGCTGAAGTCGGTGAGGCGCAAGGCGGCCAAGTCCCTGCTGTGGGCGGTGCCGTACGCCGTCCTGCCACCCGCCATCGCATTCTGGATCGGTAGCGCCGGGGGCATCGCGGACAGCGGGACGCGCTCGGTCGTTGTCGTACTGCTGATGGTGTTCTGGATCGCGGGGTTCTTCGCCATGATCGGCATCGTCTGGGACCTCGCGCACCCGGTCTCCGAGGCTCGGGCACGCATCAAAGGCGCGCAGCCGAGGCCGGCTCCGGTGCCGGCCGCACGTGCCGTGGGCGGGGTTCGCGCTTCCGGGCCGGAGGGAGAGCCAACAACAGATAGCACTCCGGAGTGGTGACCGTTCGGGAGGGGCCGGGATGGCAGACGGGGTGAACGGGCTCAGGACCATGACCACCCAGGGGCGGGAGCGCATCGTCATGGGTGCGCTGCTGTTGGGGATCGCGCTCGTTGCGGTGGCCGGGATGTCGATGTCCGGCATGGACGTGAACGGCCGGGAGGTGCCGCCGTCTCCGGCGTTCGCCGTCGGGGCGCTTGTCGTCGGCATTGGCACGCTTGCGGCCTGCGTGTGGCTGGCGGTGAGCCTGCTCGGCCGCGCAGGGGGCCTCAAGGTCATTCGCCGTGAGTTCGGTGCGGCTCTGTTCGCCGGCGCGATCGCGGGCACGCTGTCCGGGTTCATCGTGAGGGCGATCTTCCCGGGACCGGCGGTGTGGATGGGCCTCCTGATAGCCTACGGGGCGGCGGTCGGCACCATCTACTGGTTCGCCGGCAAGGCCACTGCGGCCTGAGCGGAGTGCGCGGGCGCGTTGACCGTGTCAGAGGGCCGGAGCACCGTTTCAGACTGTACACAACGGTCTGAAACGGGGTGATGACATGGCACGCACAGCGCGCACACTCGGCTTCTCAGTCCCGCCGGAGCTTGCCGATGAGATCGAGCGCCTCGCCGCCGAGCGCGTTCATGCGCAGCTGTGGGCCGGGCTCGCGCGCTCTCGCACGCCCGTCCCCGCGCACGGCCTGTGGATCGCAGCAACGTGCATCGCGCACGGTCGCACGCTCGTGACCACCAACGAGCGCGACTTCGCCCGCATTCCGGGGCTGAGCTTCGAGGTCTGGGGCTAGCCGCTGGTCGTTCCGCGCGCGCTTCGGGTACCCTCGGAATGAAGCCTTCCGAGGAGCGCCCGTGCCCGCCTACGACAACGCCGCGATAGCCAACGCGCTTGACGACTTCGGCGACCTGCTGGAGATCGCCGGCGAGGACCGCTACCGCTTCCTCTCGTACCACAAGGCGGCGCACGCGGTACGCGCGTGGGACGAGGACATCATGTCCACCGCGAACGCCGGTCGTCTCACTGAAATCCCCGGCATCGGCGCCAAGATCGCCGCGATCATCGAGTCGCTGATCGCCCGCGGCGAGTTCCCCGGGCTCGATGAGGTCACCGCGCGCGTGCCCGCCTCGGTCATCGAGCTCATCCGCATCCCAGGCCTCGGCCCGAAAAAGGCCAAGACGCTCTACGACACCCTCGCCGTCGCCTCGATCGATGACCTCGAGGAGGCGATCGCTGAGGGCCGTCTCGCTGGGCTTCCCGGATTCGGCGACAAGACCGTCGAGAACATCGCCGAGGGCATCGAGCGCTACCGTAGCCTCTCGGAACGCATCCTGCTCGCCGACGCGCTGCCTCTCGCGGAGAAGCTCGCCGAGGAGCTGCGCGCGCTGCCGGGCGTAGCGGATGCTACGTACGCGGGCAGCATCCGGCGAATGAAGGAGACGGTCGGCGACATCGACGTGCTCGTCTCGGCCGAAGACGGTCCGGCCGTGATGGCCGCCGTGCGCGACCTGCCGATCGTGACCGACGTGCTCGGAAGCGGGGAGACGAAGACGAGCGTGATGACGACCTCCGGCCGGCAGGCCGACGTGCGCGTGGTGCCGCCGGAGAGTTTCGGCGCGGCGCTGCAGTACTTCACGGGCTCGGCCGAGCACAACGTCCACCTGCGCGAGATCGCCAAGGCGCGCGGCCTCAAGATCAACGAGTACGGCCTGTTCCGCATAGCCGACGGAGAACGTCTGGCGTCCACGTGCGAGGAGGACATCTACGCCGCGCTCGGCATGCCGGTGATGCCGCCCGAGGTGCGCGAGGACGCAGGCGAGATCGAGCTTGCGCTCGAGGGCAGGGTGCCCGACCTCGTGGCACTCGGCGACATCCGGGGCGACCTGCACGCGCACACCACCGCCACTGACGGCCGTTCCACGCTCGAGCAGAACCGCGCGCACGCGGCCGAACTCGGCTACGAGTACCTCGGCGTGACCGACCACGCGTACGAGCTGCGGATGGTCGGCGGGCTCGACATCGGCGAGCTCGAGGCGCAGTGGGCGCGCGTCGACGAACTCAACGCCCGCGGCGACGGCGGGCCGCGCCTGCTCAAGGCCATCGAGCTCAACATCGACGACGAGGGCGGGGTGGACTACCCGCCGGAGGTGCTGGCGCGCTTCGACTACTGCATCGCGTCGCTCCATCACGGCTTCTCGCAGCCGCGCGAGCTGGCCACGCGTCGGCTCCTCGTGGCGATGGAGAACCCCTACGTGGACATCATCGGACACCCCACCGGGCGTCTGCTCGGGCGGCGCGACCCGTTCGACCTCGATATGGAGGCCGTGATCGCCAAGGCCGCCGAGACCGGCACAACACTCGAGCTCAACGCGCATCCCGAGCGGCTGGACCTGAACGACGTCCACTTGCGCATGGCTCGCAAGGCCGGCGTGCGGGTGGTGATCGACACCGACGCGCACGAGGCGGGCCAGTTCAGCCACATGCGCTGGGGAGTCGCGACCGCGCGCCGCGGCTGGCAGTCGCCCGCCGATGTGCTCAACACCCTGCCGCTTGAGGAGCTGCTCGCGAGTCTCAAGCGGAACGCGCGGCGATGAGCCGGGACCTCGCGGCCTCCTTCTTCGCGCGGCCCACGCCCGAGGTGGCGCGCTTACTTCTAGGTAAGGTTCTGGTAAGCGCCGTCGGCGATGCTGTCGTGGCAGGCACCATCGTCGAAACGGAGGCGTATCTGGGGGTAGACGATCCGGGCTCGCACGCGGCCACGAAGGGCATCACGGCGCGCAATCGCGTGATGTACGGGCCGCCCGGGCGGGCATACGTATACTTCACATACGGCAACCATCACATGCTGAACCTCGTGACGGAGGCCGAGGGCACGGCAGGCGCGGTGCTCGTGCGCGCGGTCGAGCCGGTCGAGGGCGTCGAGGTCATGACGGCCCGGCGGCACGGTCGCGCCGGTCACGAACTCACGAACGGGCCGGGCAAGGTGGCCGAGGCGTTCGGCGTCACGCTCGCGCACAACGGGCTTCCGCTCGGCCGCGAGCTGCGGGTGCTCGATGCGCCGCCGGTAGCCGACACCGCCGTCGGCACGAGCGGGCGCGTGGGACTCGCGAGCGGTCACGAACTGCCGCTTCGGTTCTACATCGCGGGAAACGGGTACGTGTCGAAAGGACGCACGGGGCCGAAGCCGCCCAAGCGGCGTAAGGAGTCAGCATGAAGCTGCAGGACATCTACACCACGGCCGTTGCCGCCGGCATCGAGGCCGATGCGCGTTCGCGCGAGGAGATCGACGCCTTCCTCGCCGCCGCCGCGAAGGAACTGGACGGCCTTGCCGAGGACGAGAAGCGCTTCTTCGACACCGAGCGCCTCACCAACCCCTACGACGACACCCGAATATGCGCCGGCGACCCCGACCTCGAGGTTCGCGGGCTCATCACCGGCATCGACATGGAGGTGGGCGAGGTCGTCCTCGCCGACCGGCTCCGCGAGAAGGGCGCCGCGATCGACCTCATCCTCGCGCACCACCCCGAGGGCCCCGGATACGCGAACCTCCACCGCGTGATGCTCATGCAGGCCGACCTGTGGGCCGCGCGCGGTGTGGGCATCGGCCTCGCCGACGCGCTCATCGAGCCGCGTGCCGAGGAGATCCGCCGCCGCGTCATGCCCGTCAACCACTACCGCGCCATCGATGCCGCCACACTCCTCGGGTTCGCATCGATGTCCTGTCACACTCCCGCCGACAACAGCGTCAACCGCTTCGTGCAGAGCCTCATCGACGGCGAGGCGCCGCGTACCCTCGATGACCTCGTCAAGCTGCTGCATTCCGTCCCCGAGTACGCCGATGCCGCCACGAAGGGTTACGGCCCCATCCTCATCCAGGGCGGCGGCTCCAAGCGCTGCGGCACCTGCGTGGTGGACATGACCGGCGGGACGGAGGGTCCGAAAGAGGCGATGGACAAGCTCGTCGCAGCCGGCGTGGACACGCTTGTCGGCATGCACTACTCCGAGGAGCACAAGAAGCACGCCGAGGAGCTCAAACTCAATCTCGTGATCGCAGGCCACATCTCATCCGACACGCTGGGGATGAACCTCATCCTCGACCGCATCGAGAGCCAGGGGGTCGAGGTGCTCTGCACCTCAGGGATGGTGCGCGTCAAGCGGCAGTAGCGTCTTCACACGCCGAAACGAAACGGCCCCCGCACTCGCGGAGGCCGTTTCTGCACCTACGGTGATGGAGTCGGCGATGTAGGCTCCGACGGCGGCGGTGGCGGTGGCGGTGGCGCGACCGACGCCGGGTCCGGCCCCATCGAGATCGCGATCACCACGACGGCCTGGTCCGGATTCGCGCTCGCGCCTGCTTCCGGAGACTGCGCGCACACCAGCCCCACGGGGACGTCGCTGTACTGGGAGGTGATCTGGTAGTTCTTGAACCCGGCAGCGTCCAGTGCCGCTATCGCGGCTTCCTGAGACAGCCCCACCACGCCTGGCACCGCTTCGCTCGGGATGTCCCACTCCTTCTTCCAGGTGTACTCGGGCGCAGGAGCGGGATTGAAGTCGAGGATCGGCTCGCCTTCGAGCGCCTTGATCATGAAGTCGTGCCAGATCGGTGCGGGAAACGTCCCGCCGAAGACCTTTCGGCCGTGCACGCTGCGCATAGGCCGCTCCGGTGTGTACCCCATCCACACCGACGCCACGAGTTGCGGCGTGAAGCCCACGAACCACGCGTCGCGATAGTCCTGCGTGGTCCCGGTCTTGCCGGCCGCGGGCCGTCCGATATTGGCGCGCGTGGCCGTCCCGCTCGTGATGACGCCTCTCATGATGGAGACGGCGGCATACGCGACGTTGGGGCTGATGACTTGCTCGCCCTCGGGAACCGCCTCGAAGATCGTCTCGCCCTTGGCATCGACGATCTTCGTGATCGACGTGTGCGGGTAGTGCTTTCCTTCGGCGGCAAGCGTGCCGAAGGCCGACGCCATCTCGATCGGCGTGACCTCCTGGCTGCCGAGCGTGATCGAGAGATAGGGCTGGATGTCGCTCTCGATGCCCATGCGACGCGCCGTGCGGACGACCTTGTCCGCGCCGAGTTCGGCGATGAGCCGCGCGAATGCCGTGTTCACCGAACCGACGGTAGCCTGCTGGAGCGTGATGTAGCCCCTGCCGCCGCCGCCCTCGGCGTTACCGACCTTCCACGGACGTCCGCCTGTCGCGATCACCGCGGGCGAAGATGAGTCGAGCTTACGCGTCGGCGGCATGCCTTCCTCGAGCGCGGTCACGAGGGTGAAGACCTTGAACGACGAGCCGGGCTGCCGGCGCGCCTGCGTGGCGAAGTTGAACTTGTTCGTGTTCCAGTCACGCCCGCCGACGAGCGCCTTGACGTAGCCGGTTCTCGGGTCGATGGCCACGAGCGCGTAGTCAGGGTCTTCCGGCCGGTCGAGGATGCCGCGGCAGGCCGCCTCGGCGTAGGTCTGGAGCCGCGTGTCGAGCGTCGTGTAGACGGTGAGGCCGCCCTTGAACACGAGCGAGGTGCCGTACTCGTCCTGGAGCAGCTTCTTCACGTGGGCCACGAAGTAAGGCGCCGAGTAGATGCCCTGCTCGTCGAGCTCGGGCGAGCGCTGCAGCGCGAGACCCTCGACCTTGGCGGCCTCGTACTGCTCGGAGGTGATGTAGCCCTGCTCGAACATCTTCGAGAGCACCCACTGGCGCCTGGCGACTGCGGCGTCAGGGTTGTCGTACGGGCTCAGGCGGCCTGGTGCCTGCGGCAGACCCGCCAGCAGCGCCGCCTCGGCCACAGTGAGCTCGTTGGCGTGCTTGTTGAAAAACGTGAGTGCCGCCGCTTCGGCGCCGTACGCGCCCTCACCGTAGTAGACGGTGTTGATGTACATCGCGAGGATCTCGTCTTTGGTGTGCTTCTTCTCGAGTTCGAGCGCCAGGACCGCCTCGCGCGCCTTGCGCCGGTACGACGCCTGGAATCGCTCGGGGTCGTCGGCAAGGATGGTGTTGCGGATGTACTGCATCGTGAGCGTGGACGCGCCCTCGGTGCGTCCCGTCGTGAGGTTCGTGACCGCGGCGCGGACGATGCCGGGGAAGTCGACGCCGTTGTGCTCGTAGAACCGCTCGTCCTCGACGGCGACCACCGCGTGCAGCAGGTCGGGCGAGATCCTGTCGAGCGTCACGACTTGCCGGTTCTCGAGGTATAGGTTGGCGAGCAGCACGCCGTCCGCCGAGTAGATCTTGGTCGTCTGCGCCACCGAGAACGCGGTGGGGTCGTCGATGTCCGGCAGGTCCGAGAACCAGTTGTTCGCGACGCCGAACGCCACCGCGCCGGCCGCGCTCGTCAGGAGGAGGCTGAGCACAAGCGCGAGCGCAAGGCCGCCCGACAGCACCTTGGCGGCGATGTGTTTGTTCTTGTGGCGCCTGAGCCTGGTCCTACGGGACACGCGACCTCTTCTGCACGTAAGGGGCTATCATGACCTGGTGCTATGCGTTGGGCACGGCCGAGTGCCGGCCGGTGCATTAGTATAGCGTGCGCCGCGCCGTCCGTCCGTTCGCGCCCCGGGGCCGGAAAGGGAACCGTTGCCGGAAACACACAGACCCGCGGTGGAACTCCTCGCTCCGGCAGGCAGCCCCGATGCGCTTGTCGCCGCGGTGAACAACGGCGCGGATGCGGTCTACCTCGGGCTGGGCGAGCTCAACGCACGCCGTGGAGCCGCCAACTTCGACCTCGAGTCGCTCGCGCAGGCCACCCGTTTCGCGCACCTGCGAGATGCCCGGGTCTACCTCACGGCGAACGTCGTCGTGCTCCCGCAGGAGTTCGAACCGGCTCTCGTGCTCGTCGACGGCGCGTGGGCCGCCGGAGTGGACGCGGTCATCGTCCAGGACCTCGGCCTGCTGCGCGCCGTGCGCCTCGCGCTTCCCGACGTTCGCATCCACGCCTCCACGCAGATCGACGCGATGAATCCCGACACCGTGCAGGCGCTAGCGCGTGCCGGCGCAAGCCGAGTGACGCTCGCGCGCGAGCTGTCGCTGGAGGCCATCGCGGCGTGCGCCACAGCCGGCGTGGAGGTCGAGACATTCGTCCACGGAGCGCTCTGCTACTGCTACTCGGGACAGTGTCTGCTCTCCTCCATGATCGGGCGGCGCTCGGCCAACCGTGGCCTGTGCGCCCAGCCGTGCAGGCTCACCTACGACCTGTTCGACGCCAGCGGCGAGGCTGTCGCCGCGCCGGGTCGCTACCTGCTCTCGCCGAAGGACCTCGCGGGCATCGCGCACCTGCCCGCGCTGATCTCCGCGGGGGTGCGGGCGCTCAAGATCGAGGGCCGCATGAAGTCGCCCGAGTACGTGGCGGTCGTGACCGGCGTGTATCGCGCGGCGCTCGACCGCGCGCTTGCCGACCCCGAAGGCTTCGGCGTCTCACCCGCCGAGTGGGAGATGCTCGAGGAGGCGTTCAACCGCGGGTTCACCGACGGCTACCTAACCGGCGAGCGGCGCGAAGCGCTCATGAGCTACACGCGTCCGAACAACCGCGGCGTCCTCGTCGGCCGCATCGTGCAGGCCGCCCCAGGAAGCGCCGCCATCGAGCTCGAGCGCGCGCTGGACCCGGCGGACACCCTCGAGGTCTGGACGCACTCCGGACGCTTCGCGCAGTCCGCGGGAGCGCTGTCGGTCGGCGGCGCGTCCGTTCACGCGGCGCCCGCCGGTTCGACCGTCACGTTCGTGCCTGAGCGGACCGTGGCCGTCGGCGACCGCGTCTTCCGCGTGGCCAACGACGCGCTGCTGCGGGCGGCTCGTCGGACGTTCGCCGGCTCCGGCGTGGAGTCCCGCCGGGCGACGCCGGTGGACTTCGAGGTCAGCGTCCGCGTGGGACTTCCGCTGCGTCTGGTCGCCCGGGCGGCCGGGGAGGTGGCCGAGGCCGAAGGCGCCGCGGTCGCACCCGCGCGCACCAAGCCCATCACCGCTGAGGAGATAGTCGAGCACGTCGGCAGGCTCGGCGGGACCGGATACGAGGCCGGCTCGTGGGACATCGATCTCGACGCCGGCGCCGGGCTCGGCTTCTCGGCGCTCCACGCGCTGCGGCGCGAGGCGCTCGAGCGGCTGGACGCCGCCCGCCTCGCGCCTTGGGCGGCACGGGAGCGGAGGCGGCCGTCGGTTCCGGCGCTGCCGCCGGCCGCCGCGCGCACGCGTGCGGTATCGCTCGTGGCGACCGCGTGGAGCGAGGAGGTCGCCGCGGCCTGCCGCGACGCGGGCGCAGACGTCGCGATGATGCGCGTGTTCGGCGCGCCGGCGACCGAAGCCGCGTCGATGGCGCCCGCCGCGCCCGTCTCGCCGCTCCTCCCGCGCGTCGCGTGGCCGGCCGAGGTCGCACTCTACGACGGCTGGGCCGGCGCGGAGCATCTTGCGGCCGGCAACCTCGGCCTCCTGACGCGGCCGGTCGGCCGCGGCGCACCGGGAGCCGACTGGCCGCTCAACGTCCTAAACGCGCACGCCGCGGCCGCACTTGCCGAGCAGGGCGCCGGGTTCGTGTGGGCGTCCCCCGAGCTCAGCGGCCGTCAGCTCGCGGACCTCGCCGGCGCGTCGCCGCTGCCGGTGGGCTGCGTGGTGTGGGGCCGTCTGGAGCTCATGGTCGCAGAGCAGTGTGTGCTGCAGGCCGCGGGGGAGTGCGGCCGGAGGTGTGCATCGTGCGCTCGCCGGCAGAAGTGGTGGCGGCTGCGCGACCAGAAGGGCTACGAGTTCCCCGTGACGACCGACCCGTCGGGCCGCTCCCACATCGTCAACTCGGTCACGCTCGATCTGATCCGCGCGCTCGACGAGATCGTGGCAACAGGCGTCGCGGCGGTCCGTCTCGACTTCACCGACGAGGACCCCGCCCGCGCGGCGGAGGTGGTGCGGGCGTTCCGTTCGGCGCTCAACGGGGTGGAGGCCGGTGGCGATCCGCCCGCCGTGCCGATCGTCGAGCCCTCGACGAGCGGGCACTTCTACCGGGGCGTGCTCTAGGGGTTCTTCACCTCGACTGTGATCGGCAGGTTGGACACGAGGTCATCGTCGTCGGTGACCCAGAGCGTGACCGTGTACGTGCCCGCCGAGGTGAACGTGTGCGTCACCTGCATGCCCAGCACAAGCGGTGTTCCGTCGCCGAATTCCCACGCATACTTCACGATCGTGCCGTCCGCGTCGGTCGAGTCCTTCGCGTCGAAGGTGATCATCTCGCCCGGCTTCGGCGCTTGCGGCAAGTAGCTGAAGGCGGCGACCGGCTCCTCCATCTTGGGATTGCCCGTGGACACGATCACCTTGATGCTTGTCCCGGCGGGAACCTGTCCGCCGTACTTGGGATCCTGGTCGCTCACCATGCCGGCCGGCACGCCGGAGACTGGCTTCTCTTCGATGGTGGCCGTCAGGCCGAGTGCCGCAAGCGTTGCGAGCGCGTCGGCCTTCATCGTGCCGATGAGGTTGGGGACGTCGACCGCCGTCGGCAGCACGTGCAGCTCGCACGGGATCGGCGGATTGGCCGCGAGGAAGATGCCGCCTCCCTGGTTCGGGCACAGGGCGCTGGCGAGCTGACCGCTGTCGAGGCAGATGGTGGCAGGCACGATGCCCTTGGGCTGCACAAAGTCCGATGCCGGGACGTTGGCCAGCGCGGCCTTCATGAACGCCGCCCAGATCTGCGCCGGGAACGAACCGCCGGTGACCTTCTTGCCGTGCACGTTGGTCATCTCGATCTGACCCTCGACGTGCCCCATCCACACGGCGGCGACGAGGTCGGGGGTGTAGCCGACGAACCACGCGTCGCGGTACTCCTGCGTGGTACCCGTCTTGCCCGCGGCCGGACGGCCGATATTGGCGGCCGTGCCCGTGCCGGAAGTGATGACACCCTTGAGCATGTCCGTCACGAGGTAGGCGACCGCCGGCGAGATCGCCTCGGAACTCGTCCCGGGAGCGGTCTGCAGCACCGTGCCCTCAACGTCGGCTACCTCGACGATCCCGTACGGCTCCATGTGCACGCCGCCGTTTGCGAGCGTTCCGTACGCCGAGCACATCTCCAGCGGCGTGACCTCCTGCGCGCCGAGCGCGATGGCAGGTACCGCCCGGACGGGCGTGACGATCCCCATGCGCTTGGCGGTCTCGGCGACCTTCTCGGCGCCGACCGCGAGTATCAGCTGCGCGAAGACCGAGTTGACCGACTTCTCCGTGGCGATGCGCAGGCGCATCGGCCCGCCCGCGCCGGTGACGCTCCACGTCTTGCCGCCGGGGATCGGGAACTCGCCCGGTGCGCTCTCGTAGACCTGCTCGGGCGAGATGCCCCGCTCGAGTGCTGTCACGAGCACGAATGGCTTGAACGACGAGCCCGGCTGCCTCGGTCCCTGGACCGCCACGTTGAACTGCTGGGTGTTGAAGTCCTTCCCGCCGACGAGCGCCATGACCTGGCCCGTCTTCGGATCGATCGCCACGAGCGCAGCCGACGGGTCTTCGGGCTTGTTGAGCACCCCGGCGATCGCCGTCTCAGCGGCCGCCTGCATGCCGAGGTCGATCGTGGTCTTCACCCGCAGTCCGCCCTTGTACACCGCGTCAGCGCCGTACTGGTCGATGAGCGTCTGCGTGACCCACTCGACGAAGTACGGCGCCGGATGTGTCGTCGGCGCAGGTGCGGCGAGCGTGAAGGGCTCGGCTACCGAGGTGTCATGCGCGGTCTGGTCGACGTATCCCTGCTCGAGCATCTGCCCGAGCACGATGTCTCGGCGTGTCTTGGCCGCCGCGGGGTCGTTGCGCGGCGAGAAGTCGCCCGGCGACTTGATGAGCCCGGCGATCATCGCGCACTCGGCGGTGGTGAGCGACGCGAGGTCCTTGCCGAAGTACGTCTCGGCTGCCGCCGCGACACCGTACGCACCGTGCCCGAAGTAGATCGCGTTCAGGTACTTCTCCAGGATCTCGTCTTTGGAGAACTGCGTCTCGAGGCGGTAGGCGAGGATGGCCTCCTTGACCTTCCGGCTCAGGCTGTTCTCGCGCTTGATGAACGTGTTCACGACGTACTGCTGCGTGATTGTTGAACCGCCGTGGCGCTTGCCCTTGGTGACGTTCACCCACAGCGCACGCGCTATGCCGAATGGGTCGACACCCTTGTGCTCGTAGAAGTTCTGGTCCTCGGTGGAGATCACGGCTTGGCGCAGCGTCACCGGGATGTTCGCCAGCGGGACGTACGTGCGGTTCTGCTCGGCATGCAGCTCGACGAGCACCGCGCCGGTGCGGTCGTAGATGATGCTCGTTTCGGCAAGCGGATCCGTGCTCGCCGACAGGTCCGGCAGGTCGTCGGTGAGGCGCTCGTAGATCACGCACCCCGCCACGCCGCCGGCGACTGCAAGCAGAAGCAGGCCGAGCAGCACGACGCGCCAGAAGACGCGCCAGCGGCTGCGCTTCTTGGGCTTCTTGCGCACCGGGTGGCCGGTAGGCCTGCGCACGGGTTGCCCGCCGCTGCGTGCGGCGGCCCCTCCGCGGACCACCGTAGGGCTGGAGTTCCGGCGCGGCGTTCGTCGCCCTGCCGATGCCGCTTTCTTCGCGGCCGAGACCGCGTCCTTGGCGGCCGACGTCACCTTCTGCGCCGGAGCGGCGGTCTTCCGCGCCGGAGGAGAGGCCTTCCTGGCGGGAGGCGCGGTCTTCCGCGCGGCCGACGCGGTTCGCGGGCGCGGTTGGGGACGCTGGCGAGCGTCTCTGCTGTTGCGGTCGGACGGGTTCATGGCTGACCCCTACGAACCCTTTCGGTGCCGGGTCTGTGTTGCTCGCGGGGCGTGTCGCCCTGCGAGATACTGTACCGCACGCGAGGGAGACGGGAGGCGCGGTCGTGATAGTATGACCTGCAATCAGCGCGCCACACCACCTTGCGTGCGTTCCGGTTCGGCAACGGACGCGCGGCCGGAACACGGGAGCGTGAACGTCGGGGTGCTACCAGCCGCCGAACAGATGAAGACCATCGCCAGCGGCGCAGCGGACATCGTCCCGCTCGAAGCGCTCACACAGAAGCTGGCGTCTGGTCGGACGCTCACGATCAAGCTCGGCGTCGATCCGACGGCGCCCGACCTGCACCTCGGGCACGCGGTGCCGCTGCGCAAGCTGCGACAGTTCCAGGACCTCGGGCACACGGTCGTGCTGATCATCGGCGACTTCACCGCACTCATCGGCGACCCGTCGGGGAGAAGCAGCACCCGTCCACCGCTCTCGGCGGAGCAGATCGAGGCCAACGCCACGACCTACATCGACCAGGCTTTCAAGGTCCTCGATCCGGCCAAGACCGTGATGCGCCGCAACTCCGAGTGGCTGGGGCAGCTCGACTTCGCCGAGATACTGCGGCTCACGAGCCAGTTCACGGTAGCGCGGATCATGGAGCGCGACGACTTCCAGAAGCGCTACCGCGAAGGTGTCGGCATCTCACTGCACGAGCTGCTGTACCCGATGGCGCAGGCGTACGACTCGGTGGCGATCCAGGCCGACGTCGAGCTCGGCGGCACCGACCAGCTGTTCAACCTCCTCGCTGGACGCGAGCTCATGGAGAAGCTCGGTCTTGAGCCGCAGGTGTGCCTCACGCTGCCGCTTCTGGAGGGCACCGACGGCATGCAGAAGATGAGCAAGAGCTACGGGAACTACGTGGGCCTTACCGACGAGCCGTCTGAGATGTTCGGCAGGGTCATGTCGATCCCGGATGCGCTCACGGTGAAGTACTACCGCCTGTGCACGGGCGTGCCGGTGGATGACATCGACCGCCTGGAGGCCGCCCTGGGCGCCGGGGAGGAGCATCCCAACGCCGCGAAGCGCCGGCTTGCCCGCGAGATCGTCGCGCTCTACCACGACGTCGAGGCAGCCGAGGCTGCCGAGGCCGCATTCGACCGCGTCTTCAAGCACCGTGAAGTCCCCGACGACGTCCCCGAGGTCCGCGTCGAGCGCGCGGATCCCGTGCACTTGCCGGCGGTCATGAAGGCCGCAGGCCTCGCCGCGACGACTTCCGAGGCCCGCCGGCTGATCGACGGCGGCGCGGTGAAGGTGGATGGTGAGCCCATCGGCCTCGCCCCGGGCGAATACGACGTTCCATGGACCTCGATCGAAGGCCGGGTCCTTCAGGCCGGCAAGCGGCGCTACGCGCGGATCGTCGGGTAGGGCCGCTCCGGCGATGCAGCTACGCCCGGGCGCGTGTGTCGGGCGCCAGGAGGATTTCACCGCAAAGGGATGCATTTCGTGCGTCCTGACCTGCGAAAGTGCTTGCATCGGCGGCCATGCGGTGTTAGATTACATGGGCTGCTTCAACCGAGTGTTCGGAATGGGAGCGCGGATTGATAGTTCGGGTGTTTGAGAGGGCGATCGGATAGCGGAGCTGTGGCCA
>SBEH01000010.1:11517-39017 GCA_009668945.1 Actinomycetota bacterium | reverse complement strand
AAAGCCGGCCACAGAAGGTAAAAGCCCTGTATGCGAAATTCTGCCGACTCCGAGATGATCACCCGAGTACTGCCGGACACGTGAAATCCGGTAGGAATCTGGGGGGACCACCCTCCAAGGCTAAATACTCTCTGATGACCGATAGTGAACCAGTACCGTGAGGGAAAGGTGAAAAGCACCCCGAGAGGGGAGTGAAATAGTACCTGAAACCGTGTGCTTACAAGCAGTCACAGCCCGGAAAGCCGGCTTGCCGGCAGGGTGGTGGCGTGCCTTTTGTAGAATGAGCCAGCGAGTTGCCGTACGCAGCAAGGTTAAGCTTGAAAGCGAGCCGCAGCGAAAGCGAGTCTTTAAACGGGCGTTTAGTTGCGTGTGGCAGACGCGAAGCCAGGTGATCTATCCATGGGCAGGCTGAAGCGGGAGTAAGATCTCGTGGAGGGCCGAACCCACTTCGGTTGAAAACGGAGGGGATGACCTGTGGATCGGAGTGAAAGGCTAATCAAACCTGGAGATATCTCGTTCTCCCCGAAATAGCTTTAGGGCTAGCCTCGGGTGTTCAGTTCCGGTGGTAGAGCACTGGATGGTCTAGGGGGCTTCACCGCTTACCGAAATCAGCCAAACTCCGAATGCCGGTACTCCAGAACCCGGGAGTCAGACTATGTGGGCTAAGCTGTGTAGTCGAGAGGGAAACAGCCCAGACCGCCCGCTAAGGTCCCTAAGTTCATGCTAAGTGGCAAAGGATGTGCGTTTGCACAGACAACCAGGATGTTGGCTTAGAAGCAGCCATTCATTTAAAGAGTGCGTAATAGCTCACTGGTCAAGTGGACACGCGCCGACAATACACGGGGCTCAAGCATGACACCGAAGCGGCGGACCTCACGTATGTGGGGTGGTAGGGGAGCATTCTGTACCGGGCCGAAGCGGGCGGGTGACCGTCCGTGGACTGTACAGAAGAGAGAATGCTGGCATGAGTAGCGAGAGAAGTGTGAGAAACACTTCCGCCGTAAGCCTAAGGGTTCCTGGGCAAGGCTAATCCTCCCAGGGTCAGTCGGGAGCTAAGGCGAGGCCGCAAGGCGTAGTCGATGCACAACAGGTAGATATTCCTGTACCACTGGCAGCGCGTTATCACCGATGGGGTGACGGAGAAGGGTAGCTGAGCGCGGTTCTGGACGTCCGCGTGAAAGGCTGTAGGGTTCAGGGTAGGCAAATCCGCCCTGTATATGCCTGAGAGCTGATGACGAAGCGATTGAGTGAAGTCAGTGATCCCATGCTTTCAAGAAAAACCTCTAGGGAGTGCTGTCGGTGCCCGTACCCCAAACCGACACAGGTAGGCAGGTAGAGAATACCAAGGCGATCGAGAGAACTACGGTTAAGGAACTCGGCATAATGGCTCCGTAACTTCGGGAGAAGGAGCACCCCGGCCCGTGATCATCTTCGCGGTGTGAGCGGACTGGGGTCGCAGTGAAACGGCCCAAGCGACTGTTTACTAAAAACACAGGACTCTGCTAAGTCGTAAGACGACGTATAGGGTCTGACGCCTGCCCGGTGCTGGAAGGTTACGAGGAGGGGTCAGCCGCAAGGCGAAGCTCTGAATCTAAGCCCCAGTAAACGGCGGCCGTAACTATAACGGTCCTAAGGTAGCGAAATTCCTTGTCGGGTAAGTTCCGACCTGCACGAATGGCGTAACGACTTGGGCGCTGTCTCAACCGTAGACTCGGCGAAATTGCATTATTCGTGAAGATGCGAATTACCCGCGGAAGGACGGAAAGACCCCGTGAACCTTTACTACAGCTTGACATTGATCTTTGGTTTGTCGTGTAGAGGATAGGTGGGAGGCTTTGAAGCTGGGGCGCCAGCCCTGGTGGAGCCAACCTTGGAATACCACCCTCGGCAGGCTGGAGGTCTAACCCCACACCGTTATCCGGGTGGGGGACCGTGTCAGGTGGGTAGTTTGACTGGGGCGGTCGCCTCCTAAAATGTAACGGAGGCGCGCGTAAGGTTCCCTCAGATCGGTTGGCAATCGATCGCAGAGTGCAAGCGCACAAGGGAGCTTGACTGCGAGACCTACAAGTCGAGCAGAGACGAAAGTCGGTGCTAGTGATCCGGCGGCTCAGAGTGGAATGGCCGTCGCTCAACGGATAAAAGGTACTCCGGGGATAACAGGCTGATCCTGCCCAAGAGTCCACATCGACGGCAGGGTTTGGCACCTCGATGTCGGCTCATCGCATCCTGGGGCTGTAGTAGGTCCCAAGGGTTTGGCTGTTCGCCAATTAAAGCGGTACGCGAGCTGGGTTTAGAACGTCGTGAGACAGTTCGGTCCCTATCCTCCGCGGGCGTAGGAGACTTGAGAGAGGCTGTCCCTAGTACGAGAGGACCGGGACGGACGAACCTCTGGTGTACCAGTTGTCGACCAACGGCACTGCTGGTTAGCTACGTTCGGTCGGGATAACCGCTGAAAGCATCTAAGCGGGAAGCCCATCTCAAGATGAGGTCTCCCACTGGGTTGACCAGGTAAGGCCCCTCGTAGACTACGAGGTTGATAGGCTGCAGGTGCAAGCACAGCAATGTGTTCAGCCGAGCAGTACTAATAGGCCGAGGTCTTGATCTTCTATTCTGATCTTCCGACTCGCTATACAGCTCTCAGGGTGCGGGACGCACTCTCGAGACGCATTGACAGCAGAAGAGTGCGCAGCACTCGACGGCGAAGCGAAGCCGTCGGATGTGTTCAGTGGCTTTGGCGGAGGGGGTACACCCGATCCCATTCCGAACTCGGAAGTTAAGCCCTCCAGCGCCGATGGTACTGCGGTGTAGTCCGTGGGAGAGTAGGACGTTGCTGAACACATCCGACGGCTTCGCCGTCTCCGCACGGTGGTAGGGCGGACTCCCGGCTAGACGTTGCGTACCCAGTCCGGGTTCCACCGGTCGACCGGCTCGGGCGTCCGCTCCGGGTGACCCAACGCGACCATCGAATGCACCGCGGCAGTCGCGGGCAGTCCGAGTACCTTGCGCACCGCGCGCCTGAACGGCGTGATCGGGTAGACGCCGATCCACACGGCGCCAAGGCCGCCGGCATGGGCCGCGAGAAGCAGATTCTGGATCGCCGCGGCGCAATCGATCGACCAGAAGCCCGGCGCGCGTAGCGCGATACGTTCCGAGTACACGACGATGGCGGCCTGCGCTCGTCCGACGGGCGTTGCCCACATGGTCGCGGTCGCGAGCCGGTCCAGTGTCGCCCGGTCGCGGACGGCGACGAACCGCCAGGGCCGCTGGTTGTGCGCGGACGGTGCGGCCATCGCCGCGCGCAGCACGGTCTCGAGCTCGGCGTCCGTCACCGGTTGCCGCGTGAAGTGGCGCACACTGCGTCGTGTCATGATCGCTTCGATGGCGTCCATAGGTGGTCTCTTTCCGTCTTCGGCGCCGACAGTGACTGCGCGGCGCTAGTTTACCCGTACGTCCCGCCCGGGGTCACTTTGGCTTGGTATGCGCTATACTCCACGGACGCAGAGAAGGCATCGGCCGGTTCTCGACTGGCCGCGAGAGGAGCAGGAACGTGAACAAGGACGACGTTCAGGCGGCACTGGACAAGATCCGCCCCGCCCTGCAGGCGGACGGCGGCGACGTCGAATTGGTGGAGGTCACGGACGACGGAGTCGTGAGGGTCGCGCTGCAGGGAGCGTGCCGCGGGTGTCCGATGTCCCAGCTGACGCTGGCCAACGGCGTGGAGCGGGTTCTCCGCGAGGAGGTTCCCGAGGTCGTGCGGGTCGAGCCCGTCTAGCCGCAGGCGACGCAAGATGCAAACAGGCGCCGCCCGATGGGCGGCGCCTTTGCGTCGCAGTGCTCGCTCATCGGCGTCTGCGCGCCGTAAGCGCCTCTCGCACCGCCGTACGGACGGGATTCGCAACCGTTCGTCGCCCGACCGTTGCACCCCATATCTAGCGGCTGTAGACTGTGGAATCGCAACATCTTGTGTCACGGCGGCCGAGGGACGCGGTGGCATTCGACGCTCGATCATCGCGAGGAGGAGCCAGCCATGCCCGACCAGGATACCGCGATCTACAGCAGGACCATCGATGAGACGCTGTCACCCAACAGCGTGAAAGTCCTCCAGAAGCGGTACCTGAAGAAGAACGACGAGGGCGAGCCGATCGAGAAGCCCTCGGACATGTTCATCCGGGTCGCCGAGAACATCGCATCTGCCGAAGCGGCGTACGGTGCCAGCCCGGCGCAGGTGGCCGAGACTGCGCGCGACTTCTACGACCTGATGACCTCTCTCGAGTTCCTCCCGAACTCCCCGACGCTGATGAATGCAGGCCGCGAGCTTCAGCAGCTCTCGGCGTGCTTCGTGCTGCCCGTCGCCGACTCGATGGACTCCATCTTCGGCGCGGTGCGCGACACGGCGATCATCCACAAGTCCGGCGGCGGCACCGGGTTCTCGTTCTCGCGCCTGCGTCCCGCGGGCGATCAGGTGCGTTCGACACAGGGCGTCAGCAGCGGCCCCATCTCCTTCATGCGCGTGTTCAACCAGGCCACCGAGGCCGTCAAGCAGGGCGGAACGCGCCGCGGGGCGAACATGGGCGTGCTCCGGGTGGACCACCCGGACGTCCTCGACTTCATCAAGTGCAAGCTCGACGGCGACTTCGCCAACTTCAATATCTCCGTGGCGCTCACCGAGGCGTTCATGGACGCGGTGCAGGCGGGGACCTCGTACGAACTGCTCAATCCGCGTGACGGGAAGCCCACCGGCCAGCTCGACGCGCGTGAGGTCTACGACCTCATCGTCGAGATGGCGTGGGCCACGGGCGACCCGGGCATCATCTTCATCGACCGCATGAACCGCGACAACCCTACTCCGGCGCTCGGCGAGATCGAGTCCACCAACCCCTGCGGCGAGCAGCCGCTCCTGCCGTACGAGGCGTGCAACCTCGGCTCGGTCAATCTCTCGAAGATGGTGCGCTACACGGAGTCCGGTCCGGACCTCGACTGGGACCACCTGGCCGACGTCGTGCACCGCGGCGTGCGCTTCCTTGACGACGTGATCGAGGTCAACGAGTACCCGATCGAGAAGATCGGCGAACTCGCGCGCGGCAACCGCAAGATCGGCCTCGGCGTCATGGGCTGGGCAGACATGCTCATCATGATGGGCCTGCCGTACGACTCGGACGAAGCGATCGCACTCGGCGAGAAGGTGATGGGCTTCATCCAGGCCGAATCGCGTCAAGCATCGATGAAGCTAGCCGAGGAGCGCGGCGCATTCCCGAACTTCGAGGGGTCGGTATACGACACGCCCGAGGGAGTGCGCGTGCGCAACGCCACGGTCACGACCATCGCGCCCACCGGCACATTGTCGATCATCTCGAACTGCTCGTCGGGGATCGAGCCGCTGTTCGCCGTGTCGTACGTGCGCACGGTCATGGACAACGACAGGCTGATCGAGGTCAACCCGCTGTTCGAGGACCTGGCGGTCAAGCAGGGCTTCTACAACCGCGACCTCATGGCGCTCATCGCCGAGCACGGCTCGGTTGTCGGCGTAGAGGGCGTTCCGACAGAGATCCAGCGCGTCTTCGTTACCGCGCACGAGGTAGCTCCCGAGTGGCACATCCGCATGCAGGCGGCGTTCCAGAAGTCGACGGACAACGCGGTCTCCAAGACCGTCAACTTCGGCAACGAGGCGACCGTTGACGACGTACGGCACGTCTACGACCTCGCCCACGAACTCGGCGTGAAGGGCGTGACGATCTACCGGGACGGCAGCAAGGAGAACCAGGTGCTGTCGACCGGCAAGACCGCCAAGGCCGGCGGCACGGCCGCTGAGCCGGTGCGTCACGGCGAGATCGAGCCGCGGCCGCGGCCGTCGGTCACAGTCGGTCGCACCGAGAAGATACAGACCGGATGCGGCAACCTGTACGTGACGATCAACTCCGACGAGCAGGGCCTGTGCGAGGTCTTCACGCAGATGGGCAAGTCCGGCGGCTGTGCGTCCAGCCAGTCCGAGGGGCTTTCGCGGCTGATCTCGGTCTCGCTGCGCGCCGGCGTCGATCCGCAGGCGATCATCAAGCACCTGCGCGGCATCCGCTGCCCGAGCCCCGCGTGGGCGCAAGGTGGCAAGGTGCTGTCCTGCGCGGATGCCGTCGGCATCGCGATGGAGCACTATATCGAGTGGATGGAGACTGGTCAGGCCTCCATCATGGTCTCGAAGAACAGCGACGAGCTCGTGAACCTCGCAGGCGCGTGCCCCGAGTGTGGCGGCGCTCTCGAGCACGAGAGCGGCTGCGCGGTCTGCCGCGCGTGCGGCTTCAGCAAGTGCGCGTGAGGTAGCACTGTGGTTCTCTCGGACCGCACCATAGCCGAGGAGATGGCCTCGGGCAGGATCGTCGTCGACCCGTGCGACCCTGCCGACATCCAGCCGTCGAGCATCGACCTGCACCTCGGGGCCGGATTCCAGGTGTTCCGCAACTCGCGGTATCCCTATATCGACCCCTCGGTCGAGCAGCGCGGCCTGATGGACCTCGTGCGCGCGACGGCCGAGGAGCCGTTCGTGCTGCACCCCGGCGAGTTCGTGCTCGGCGCGACTACCGAGCGGATCACGCTGCCTAACGACATCGTGGCGCGGCTCGAGGGGAAGTCCTCTCTGGGCCGGCTCGGGCTGCTCATCCACTCCACTGCCGGCTACATCGATCCGGGATGGGACGGCACGCTCACACTCGAGCTCTCCAACGTGGCGAATCTGCCGATCGTGCTCACGCCGGGCATGCCCATCGGGCAGATCTCATTCATGCGCATGAGCACGCCAGTGGACCGCCCGTACGGCTCACCGGGTCTCGGTAGCCGCTATCAGGGTCAGATCGAACCCACGCCGAGCCGCTCGTTCCGGGGCAAGCGCTAGGGAGGTGTGGGATGGCGTGCTGGTCTGAACGCGGGTGTGATGACGAGATGCGCGAGCGGTGCCCGCACGCGATCGACCCTGGCGAGCAGTGCCCGCTGTCATGTCACTTCGCGAAGTGCGACCGCCCGACGCATCAGGTGACGGGCGATCCGATGCTGGTCTTCGACCCGACGATCGACTTCAGGGCGGCCGCCAAGGAGACCTGCACTAGATGCGTGTTCTTCCTGACGAACGGCCCGCGCCTCTGATGGAGCGCTCTCCAGAGTCGGCGGCCGCCGAGCTTCGCCTCTTCGGCGAGGAGCTCTCCGGGCGTGCGGCTGCCCAGGTCGGCGGTCATTTCACCGACGTGCGCGAGGCGAACGAGCTCATAGAGCGTTCGCCGGAGGCGTTCCTGCTCGGCGTGCTGTTCACGCAGGGCATCCCCGCCGAACGCGCGTGGGCAGGGCCGTACCTGCTCTCGCAGCGGCTCGGTCACCTGGACCTCGAGCGTCTGGCGCTCGAGCGAGAGGCGGTCGCGGAGGCCGTCGCATTCCCGCCGGCGCTACACCGCTTCGTGCACACCCTGCCGGGATGGATCAGCGCTGCGGCGGCGCGTCTGCTCGCGGAGTACGGCGGCTCGGCAGCGGCCATCTGGCCGGCGGGTGCGCATACGCTCGACGTCACCGAGCGCCTGCTTGCCTTCGACGGAATCGGCGAGAAGAAGGCCGTGATGGCGGTCGAGATCCTCAGGCGCCACTTCGGCGTGCCGCTCGAGGGCGCCGAGTGCGGCTCGGTCGCGTACGACGTGCACGTGCGTCGCGTGTTCCTGCGGACAGGGCTTGCGGACGCGGACACGCCAGAGGCGATCGCCACCGCTGCGCGGGCCGCGTGTCCCGAGGTGCCGGGTGTGCTCGACCTGGCGGCCTGGCTGGTCGGGCGCGATTGGTGCAGGCCGAAGGAGCCGAGGTGCGACGAGTGCCGCCTCTCGGCCGCGTGTCCGCGGCTGACAGCCAGAACGGTCGACGGCGTGGGCGTCAGGCGACGCTAGTCGAGCGACCGGAAGAGCAGTCCCGAAAGGAGTTTCGGGTAGAAGTACGTCGACTTCTGCGGCATCGTTTCGCCGGCAAGCGCCACGGCCCTGAGCTGGTCCATTCGGGTGGGGGCGAGCACGAACGCAACATCGGCGTCCCGTACCTGGAGTGCCGTGAGAGCGTCCTTTGCGAACGAGAGACGGTCGAGCGTTGATGCGTCGCCAGGATCGATGCCGAAGAACGGCTTCAAGACCAGGTCCTGCAGGACCGTCACGTCGAGTCGCTTCCAGTCGTCGGTGTGGTCACCGCCGATGACCGCCGCAGGATCGACGTCGGCCCGAAGCGTGGCCAGACGGGGTGAGCCGCCTGCGGTGCGCACGATGAACGCCGTCCTCCGCGACTTGGCCAAGTCGCTCTCGTGCGGTGCGGGAGAATCCTTCAGGTCGAAGTAGCGCGCCATGTGCTCCCAGAAGGCGGCCGCGTCGAATGCGCCGGCTGCGCGCGCGAGGCGGTGCGTCGGCAAGATCGTCAGCTCTGGATCGTCCATGTTGACGAGCACCATCATGACCCGGTCGTATGCTGGGTCCTCCGGCGCAGTGCCCTCAGCCAAGGCTCGCGCGCGACGCTCGTCGCGGTACGCGAGCGCGGTCGTGTAGCGGTGATGTCCGTCGGCTATGTAGACCTCGCGGTCGCCGATGATCGCCGCTATAGCCTCGATCGTGCCGGCATCGCGGATCGCCCAGAGCCTGCTGCACACGCCTTCATCGTCGGTGGCCGACAGCATCGGGTCGGTGCCGATGCACGCGTCGAAGATCCCGTCGGTCTCACCGGCAGGGTCCGCGAAGAGGCCGAAGACCTGGCTCAGGTTCGCAGATGTCGCCCGGGTCAGTTCCAGCCGATCGGCGATGGCCTTCGGCAGGGTGCGCTCGTGCGGCAGGATCACGCGATCGGAGAACGGATGCAGCTGGACAGCGGCGACGAAACCGCGCCTGCGGATGTGCCTGCCCTCGTGCTCCCAGGACTGCTCGACCACGTATACGGCCGGCGAGTCATCGTCGACGAGTATGTCGTCCCGGTACCAGGCGTTCCAGGTGGCGCGCCCGTGCTCGTAGCGGTTGCCAGGCACGGCGGGGTCGAGCGGGCCGTCCGGAAGCTCAAGTGCGACAACATTGTGCGGTTCTTCTGCCAGCAGGGCAGCGCGCTGCTCCGGGGACACGACGTCGTACGGAGGAGCGGCAAGAGCGCTCAGGTCCGATCCCGGATCGTGGCGATAGAGTCGGGCACGGAACGGACTGACGAGCGACATCACGCCTCCAGGGGAAGTGGTCTCACGCGGGAGAGTTTAGCCGAGGGCGGCTGAGAGTGCCAGGAACAGGATGACGCCCGCAAGCGTCGCGCCGAGGAAGCTTCGGAAGCGCCAGTAGACGAGGCCCGTTCCGAGTGAGGCCCACACGTAGGGGCTCGTCAGGGGCGGCAGCCAGCGGCCGTCCGGCCGCAGCACGCCGCCGACCACGAGCGTGGCCATCGCCGATACAGGGATGTAGGATAGCCAGCGTCTCAGCCAGCCCGGGAGTTCGGCTCGCGAGAGGACGGCGAGCGACGGGAATCGGATGGCGAAGTTCGCGAGCGCCATGCCCGCGATCACCAGCCAGATGCCGCCCGCGCTCATCGGCTCACCGCCGTCGCTGCCGTGGCGGTGATCATCGGCGCTACTATCAGATACCAGGGATCGGGGAGGGCCAGCATCAGCGCGATCGCGGTCACTGCGGCCGCGACGCCGACGATCACATGCCGCCGGTCCTCGGCCTGCGCGACCAGAAGCGCGGTGAACATCGCGGGCATCGCGAACTGCACGCCGAAGCGTGTCGGGTCACCGATGGCGCCGGCCGCAAGCGCGCCGACCGCCGTGCCGAGTACCCAACCCGACCACGCGATGGTGCCGACGCCTGCCATCGAACGCGCATCGGCGGATCCCTGGCGGTGATCGTCGATATTGACCGCGAACGTCTCGTCGGTGAGCGTGAACGCGAGGAACGCCTGGGCGGGCAGCGGCGTCCCGGCAACGTGCGGCGACATCGCTGCGCCGAACAGCACGTAGCGCAGGTTCACGATCGCGGTAGTCACGACGACCGCGAGGACCGTAGCGCCAGACCCGATGAGCTGCAGCGCGATGAGTTGTCCCGCGCCGGCAAGCGCGGTGGCCGAGCACGCAACGGCCTGGAGGGGATTGAAGCCGAGGCTGCGCGCCACCACGCCGAATGCAGCGCCCACCGGCACGTAGCCGAGGAAGATCGGGAGGCCGAGCTTGAGCCCTCTCGCGAAGCGTGCCCGCGGCGGCGGGCACGGTGCTTGCTGCGTATCGGTGGTAGGCATGCGGCGATACTAGCACAGCATCGCATGCGTTCCGGCGGTATGATGGAGTCGGCAGGAGGAGGCGAGACGAGTGGACTTCAACCTCATCTGTCCCAACGACGGCAGGGTAGAGCTGGGGCTCGAGGACATCTCCACCGTCATCTTCCGCGGCTCAGAATCCGTCGAGATCGTCTTCGTCTGCCCCCAATGCGGCTCCACTCTGCACGCCGAGCTCCGCGTGCCGAACCTCCTGGTGGCCGCGATGGAGCTCGCGCGGCATGCCGAAGAGTTCGAGGACGGCGTCGCCGGCGAGTTCCAGGCCGAGTTGCGCGACGCGCACGAGGGACGGGAAGATGCCGACCTCGAGCTTCGCGCGCGGCGCGAACGGGCCGGTGAGGCGTACTGCGAGTACTTCCGGCGGCAGCTCGCATCGGTCGAGTGCGTCGAGGACCTGCTCGCCGAGCTCGAGCAGGAAGGCTAGCGCGAGTACGGACCCCGAGGCCGGCGCGCTCGTGCCGCCAAGGCCACCGGCAGCGTCAGAACGAGACCCGTCAGGAATCCGCCGATGTGTGCGAACCACGCCACGCCACCGGTCGCCCCGGCTGTGGCCACCCCGAGCGATGCGAGCCCGTTGCCGAGCTGCAGCACGAACCAGAAGCCGATCACCAGATAGGCTGGCACCCGCGCGACCTCGATGAACACGAACACCGGGATGATGGTGACCACCGAGGCCTTCGGGAACAGCAGGATGTACGCGCCAAGCACGGCCGCTATCGCACCGCTTGCGCCCAGGGTCGGCAGTGCCGATCCAAGTGACGCCAGTGCTTGCGCGAGCGTTGCGGCGCAGCCTCCCGCCAGGTAGAACGCGATGAACCCGATCGGGCCGAAGCGGTCTTCGATGTTGTTGCCGAATATCCACAGGTACAGCATGTTGCCGCCGAGGTGGACCCATCCCGCGTGCATGAACATCGCCGTGAAGACGGTGGCTATCTGCGTCGGCGAGAACGGGTCTGCCACGAAGCGGCTGGGGGTGAACGCCCATGCCGACCAGAACGACTGGAGAGCCTCAGGTGTCAGCGTGAGCTGGTAGACGAAGACGCCCACGTTCGCGAGTATCAGCGCGACCGTGACCCACGGCAGCCGGCGCACGGGATTCTCATCGCGGATGGGTATCACGTGCTTCGGCTCCGTTCGTGAGCGGCGGACGCGCCTTCGTCGTGTTCGGCGCGAGCAAGAGTGTAGCGCAGCGGCAAGCACGCACTATCCGCTTTGGGGTATCTTCGATAGCACAGCAGCCGGACACCAGTGCCGGCGCACACGTGAGGAGGAACGCGATGGCTTGGATACCCGTCTGCGGGGGCGGGCTGGTGTTGCTGCTGCTCGTGGTGGCCGCCTTCCTGATCGGCATGTTCAACCGGCTGGTCACCCTGCGCAATCGTGTGGACAACGCGTGGTCGCAGATCGATGTTCAACTTCGTCGCCGGTACGACCTCATCCCGAACCTGGTGGAGACGGTCAAGGGGTATGCCGCCCACGAGAGCAAGACGCTCGAGGCCGTTATCGCGGCACGCAACGTCGCGATGAGCGCCCAGGGCGTAAAGGCGCAGGGCGAGGCGGAGAACATGCTCACAGGCACGCTGCGCAGCCTGTTCGCGGTCGCCGAGGCGTACCCGGACCTGAAGGCCAACCAGAACTTCATGCAGCTGCAAGAGGAACTGGTGGGCACCGAGGGCAAGATCGCGTACGCGCGCCAGTTCTACAACGACTCGGTCATGACCTACAACACCTCGCAGCAGGTGTTCCCGGCCAACCTCGTGGCCAGCATGTTCGGGCACAGCCCGCGTGAGTACTTCGAGATCGAAGAAGAAGCCAAAGAGCCGGTGAAGGTGCAGTTCTAGGATCGTGTACGACCAGATCGCGTCGAACAAGCTGAGGAGCACGGCACTGATCGTGGTGTTCGTGCTCCTCCTCGCGCTCATCGGCTACGTGTTCGGCCAGGTCACCGACTGGGGCTACCTGGGCCTCGTGCTCGCGCTGTTCGTCGCCTTCGCCATGTCCTGGGGCTCGTACTGGTTCTCGGACCGTATCGTGCTGTCGATCAGCCGGGCGCGGCCTGTCGACCGGAACACCGAGCCGTATCTGGTCAACACCGTCGAGGGCCTCTCGATCGCAGCCGGGCTTCCGGTGCCGAGGGCGTACGTCATCGACGATCCCGCGCCGAACGCGTTCGCCACCGGACGGAATCCCGAGAACGCGGCGATCGCCGTCACAAGCGGGCTCGTGCAGATGATGAACCGCCAGGAGCTCGAGGGCGTTCTGGCGCACGAGCTCGCGCACATCAAGAACTACGACACGCTGCTGCAAACGCTGGCCGCGGTGCTCGCGGGGTCGATCACGCTCATCTCCGAGTGGATGCTCCGCAGCTTCTGGTGGGGCGGCGGCAGGCGCCGGGACAACACCGGCGGGCAGCTCGGCGCGATTCTCTTGATCGTGGCCATCGTGCTTGCGGTGCTGGCTCCACTGGCCGCCACGCTCATCCAGTTGGCGATCTCCCGCAAGCGCGAGTACCTCGCGGACGCGAGCTCGGCGATGCTGACCCGCTACCCGATCGGACTCGCAGGAGCGCTTCGTAAGATCGAGGCAGACCAGAACCAGTTGCGCATGGCCAACAAGGCCACCGAATCACTGTACATAGCCAACCCGCTCAAGGCGCAGCGCGCGGGCGGCATGAATGCGCTGTTCAACACGCATCCGCCGATCGCCGACCGGATCGCGCGCCTGGAGGCCATGTGATCGCGTCCATCCCGTATCCCAACATCGATCCGGTCATGTTCAGCCTTGGGCCGGTGAGTATCCGCTGGTACGGAATGGCCTACGTAGCCGGGTTCATCGTCGCCGGGCTCATCCTGCGGTCGCTCGTGCGGCGCTGGGAGGTCGGCCTGACCGACGATGACATGCTCGACATCGTGCTTGCGTGCGTGATCGGCCTGGTGGCGGGTGCCAGGCTCGGATACGTCGTGTTCTACGGAGCGGGCGGCTATTGGGACGATCCCGTCTCGATCCTGAGGTTCTGGGACGGGGGCATGTCGTTCCACGGCGGGCTGGCCGGCATCATGCTGGCCGGTTGGCTGATGGCCCGGCGAAAGGGCGTGCCGGTGCTCCGGCTTTTCGACCTCGGCGCGGTAGGGGCCCCGCTCGGCATCTTCTTCGGGCGCATCGCGAACTTCATCAACGGCGAGCTGTGGGGCAGGGTATCCGACGTGCCGTGGGCGATGGTGTTCCCGCACGCACCCGGAACGCTTCCGAGGCACCCGTCGCAGCTCTACGAGGCGCTGCTGGAGGGGCTCGTCCTCTTCTGCGTGCTGTGGCTGATGTCGCGCCGGAAGCGTGCCGACGGACTGCTGATCGGGACGTTGCTCGCGCTCTACGCGGTGTTCCGCACGTTCATCGAGTTCTTCCGCGAGCCGGACGTGCAGTTGGGCTTCATTCTCGGCCCCTTCACGATGGGGCAGCTACTCACGCTGCCGATGCTCGTGGCAGGCGGCTGGCTCATCTGGCGGGCCTTGAAGGTGGAGAGAGCCCCTAAAGCTGGGTCTTCGGATCCCACGGATCCTGCGTAGGCGGAGCGTCGGGGCACACCGGGCCTCCACCCGGCATCCAGCACGGCGCTTCGAGCCCGACACACCGTATTCCCTCGCTCGGCTTGAGCCGCAGAATGGGCTGGCACTTCGTGCAGTAGAACTGCGGAAGCGTACCCACGACGTCTTTCACGTCGGGATCCTGGTACGGGTCCTCGTCCTGTTGCTCGAGCACGTGCAGGAGGTAGCAGGCCATCGGCCCTCCACTTCGGTCGTCCGTATTGTAGTCGCTCGGGTGCCTGCGTGACGACATCGAAACCGCTTGTGTCGGTCGCATTGACCCTCCACCCCCGCCTCTCTATCCTTGTCCAGAACCCAAGGAGGCGTGAATTGAAGAACCGTCGCGTGCTCGTCATCGTTGTTGCTCTCGTGCTCGTTGCGGCCGTCACCGCGGTGGGCCTGCTCGCCTGCAAGAAGGACGGTCCTGCGGTCGTGACGCCGTGGCCCGACACCGATGCTGAGCGCACGATTGCCAAGCCGGCCGAACCGCCGAGGTGGCCGCTGACAGGCGTCGAAGCGCCTTCGGAGGAGGCCATCACCCAGCGCGTCGTGTCGGTCAAGATCGAGAACTCGCCCGAGGCACGGCCGCAGACGAACATCCAGCTCGCGGACGTGGTGTACGAGAGCGTCACCGAGGGCGGGATCACGCGCTTCAACTGCCTGTTCCATTCGAACTCGCCCGAAGAGGTCGGGCCAGTGCGCTCCGCGAGGCTGTCTGACACCTACATCGTCCCGCAGTACCACGCGCTATTCGCGTTCTCTGGGGCGAGCCCGAACGTGAACGCAGAGGTGAATGCGCTGGACATCGAGAACCTGAGCGAGGACGCGGGAGTAACCAAGCCGTTCACCCGCTCGAAGAAGCGGGCCGCACCGCACAATCTCTACGGCGACATCGCCGAGTTCCGCGCAGAGGCCGGGCGCAGGGGCATGCCTACGACCGCGAGCATCACCGGTTTCGCATTCGATCGCACGGCGTCGGCGGACACGACGCCGACGATCACTGTGATCGACATCCCGTTCTCGAGCGCGAACACCGTCAAGTGGACCTACGACCCGAAGACCAGGGCGTACCTGCGGGCGAACAACGGCAAGGCGTTCATGGACGATGGAACCGGCGAGCAGGTCCGGGCCACGAACGTCGTAGTGATGTGGGCGCAGCACAAGGTCGCGGATACGGACAAGGTGGGGAGCACCACCTACGAGATAGTGCTGACCGGCAGCGGCCGCGCGACGGTGTTCCGCAACGGACAGCGCTACGACTGCACCTGGGAGGCGACAAAGGACTCGCCACCGGTGTTCAAAGCGGCCGACGGGACGCAGGTGAAGCTCTCGCCGGGCAACACCTGGATGCAGGTCATCAAGACCGACGTCAATATCGCCATGCAGTAGTGCGTGAGCCCAGGTTGTTCGCGTTTGCGCGCGCGGGTAGAATCTCTAGGTCAAGCCGAGGGGATGCATCGGTGTCTCCACCCATCGAGGAAGCGGATCTCGTGAGCGACAATCCCACCACCGGCACGCTGCGCGTCAAGACGGGCCTGGCCGAGATGCTCAAGGGCGGCGTCATCATGGACGTCGTGAACGCCGAGCAGGCGAAGATCGCTGAGGACGCGGGCGCGGTAGCCGTCATGTCGCTCGAGCGCGTGCCGGCGGACATCCGCGCGGCTGGCGGCGTGGCGCGCATGGCCGATCCCACACGTGTCGATGAGATCATCGAGGCGGTCTCGATCCCGGTCATGGCCAAGTGCCGTATCGGTCACTTCGTCGAGGCGCAGGTCCTGCAGTCACTCGGTGTGGACTACATCGACGAGTCCGAGGTCCTCACGCCCGCGGACGAAGAGCACCACGTCAACAAGTGGGACTTCACCGTGCCGTTCGTATGCGGTGCGCGCAACCTCGGCGAGGCGCTGCGCCGCATCGGCGAGGGTGCGGCGATGATCCGCACGAAGGGCGAGCCCGGCACCGGGAATGTCGTCGAGGCCGTGCGCCACATGCGTACGATGCTCGAGGAGATCGCGTGGGTCGCCGGCGTGCGCGAGGAACAGCTCTTCTCGGTGGCCAAGGACCTCCAGGCGCCCTACGACCTCGTGAAGTGGGTGCACGAGAACAAGACCCTGCCCGTGGTCAACTTCTCCGCGGGGGGCATCGCTACGCCTTGCGACGCGGCGCTCATGATGCAGCTTGGCTGCGACGGTGTGTTCGTCGGCAGCGGCATCTTCAAGAGTGGGGACCCGGCCAAGCGTGCGAAGGCGATCGTCGAGGCTACCACGCACTTCACCGATGCCGACATCATCGCGCGCGTCTCGCGCGACCTCGGTGAGGCGATGGTCGGCATCAACATCTCCGACATCCCCGATGCCGAGCGGATGCAGGAGCGGGGCTGGTAGTCGTGCGGGTCGGCGTCCTAGCGCTGCAGGGCGCGTTCCGAGAGCACATCACGGATCTCGAGGCGCTGGGCGCCTCGGTCCTTCCCGTGCGCCTTCCGGAGCAACTCGACGGCCTTCGGGGTCTCGTGATCCCGGGGGGCGAGTCGACAGCGATCGCCAAGCTCATGCGCACGTACGGCTTCTACGAGCCGATCCGGGCGAAGCACGCCGGTGGCATGGCGGTCTGGGGTACGTGCGCGGGCGCGATCCTCATGGCCGCCGAGATCGCCGACGCGAGGGCGGACCAGGAGCCACTCGGCCTGTTGGACGCGGTCGTGCGGCGCAACGCGTACGGTCGCCAGAAGGACTCCTTCGAGGCCGACCTGCAGATAGCAGGGTTCAAGGAGCCTTTCCGTGGAGTCTTCATCCGGGCGCCGAGGATCGAGAGCGTCGGCCCCGGCGTCGAGGTGCTCGCGACGCACGGAGAGCGGATCGTGGCCGCGCGTGACGGCAACCTGATGGCCACCACGTTCCACCCGGAGCTGACCGGAGACCCCAGACTCCACCGCTTCTTCCTCGACCGCGTCATCGGCGCGAAGTAGAAGGGACCACACGCGATGTCCGGACACTCGAAATGGGCCACCACCAAGCACCGCAAGGCGGCCGTCGACGCGAAGCGTTCGGCGCTGTTCTCGAAGCTCACGCGCATGATCACCGTGGCCGCCAAGTCCGGAGGCGACCCGAACCCGGAGAACAACGCGTCGCTTGCGGCGGCGATCGCTAAGGCGAAGTCGTACTCGCTGCCGAAGGACAAGATCGAGATCGCGATCAACAAGGCGTTCAGCGCCGGCGCCGATGCGGCGGCCTTCGAGGAGGTCGTCTACGAGGGGTACGGGCCCGCGGGCGTCGCTCTGTACATCGAGGCGCTCACGGACAATCGCAACCGCACCGCCGCCGACGTGCGCGCGGCCTTCACGCGTGCGGGCGGCAATCTCGGCGCCACGGGCTCGGTGGCGTTCCAGTTCGAGCGCAAGGGCGAGATCGCCATCGACCGTGCGGGCGCCCCCGACGAGGACGAGATGATGCTGCTGGTTGCCGACGCTGGCGGGGAGGACATGGAGACGGGGGAGGACGCGTACATCGTCTACACGTCCCCGGCGGACATGATGCAGGTCAAGGCCGCGCTCGAGACCGCCGGCGCGCCCGTGAAGGGTGCCGAGCTGGTGATGGAGCCGCACACCCCCACGGCCGTCACCGTGGAAGACGCGAAGAAGGTGCTCAGGCTGGTGGACCGGCTCGAGGAGTCCGACGACATCCAGACCGTGTATCACACCATGGAACTCACCGACGAGATCGCCGAGGCGCTCGAGGAGTAGCCGCTACGGCGCCACGCCGATCTCGGTCACAAGCTTCGTGTTCGGCATGGCGAACATCACGCCGTCCGGGGAGTACCAGTCGTCCGATGGCACGTCCCGGATGAGTCCGATCACAGGTCCGACGATGATCGTTCGCGTGACCGGCACACTTGCCTCCAGTGTGACGCGCACCTGCAGACTGGCGCTATCGTTCGCCTTCTGCTGCGCGTAAGTCGTCAGCGTAGCCCCTTGTGCGGCCGCGGCTTGTGCGGCCAGCGGCTCGGCGGAGGCATCGGGCTGCGCACGGACCGCGTCGACAACCGCGTTCATGGCGGCTTTCGAGCCTTCGGACGCGGTCCGAAAAGCGTCGTAGAAGCGCACGGCGTCGTTGACGACCACTCCGAGCACCAGGAGCGTCAGCAGACCTCTGATGGCACGACGGATGAAGATACTCAGCTTGTCCAACGCGCGCTCCCTTGCCGCCGGTCCCGCTGTCTCTCTTATACCGCATGCGGGCGGTCCGCAGTCTGCGTTCCGGCTTTACCCTGCAGGGCCCAAACGCTATCCTGAACATATGTTCGATACGCGACGGCAGGGGGATCGCACGTGATCGTGCTCGGCATCGACCCCGGACTCAAGAACACCGGGTGGGGCGTGATCGAGCAGCGGGGAAGCCGCCTGCGGTGCATCGCCTACGGGTGCATCGCCACTGCACCGGGCCGTCCGGATGCCGAGCGCCTGGCCGAGATACACGCCGGGCTGTGCTCGGTCATCGAGCGCTACTCACCGGCGGAGGCTGCCGTTGAGAGTGTCTACTTCTCCTCAAATGCCAAGACCGCGTTCGCCACGGGCCAGGCCCGGGGTGTCGCACTGCTAGCGGCATCGTCTCTTGCCGTGGGCGAGTACGGCCCGGGGGAAATCAAGCTCGCTGTGGTGGGGACAGGCGATGCGGACAAGCGGCAGGTCCAGTACATGGTGCGTGCACTGCTCGACCTTCCGCGTGACCCCGAACCCGATCACGCGGCGGACGCCCTTGCGGCGGCGATCTGCCACGTGAACTCGCGCTCCTGGCACGCGATAGGCGGCGAGCGGCGGTGATCGCGCATCTCTCCGGCCGGGTGGCGTCTAAGACGCAGGGTTCGTGCGTGATCGAGGTCGGCGGCATCGGCTTGAGGCTGAACATGTCCACCGGAGCGCTCTCGCACCTGCCGGCGGAAGGCGATGAGGTCACGGTCTACACGCACCTGTACGTGCGCGAGGACGAGATGTCCCTGTTCGGCTTCGAGAGCGTCGAGGAGCGTGGTTTGTTCGAGAAGCTCATCACTGTAAGCGGCATCGGCCCGAAGGTGGCGATCGCGGCCCTTTCGGCACTGTCGGCCGATGACCTTGCCGGCGCGATAGCACGCGAGGACGACACGCTGATCGCCACGATTCCCGGGATCGGCAAGAAGACGGCTCAGCGGATGATCATCGAGCTCAAGGACAAGATCGGGGCCGGCGAGCTCAGCTCGCGGTCAGCAGGGCGGGGCAGCGCGTCTGGCGAGGCGGCGGATGCGCTCGCCTCGATGGGCTTCTCCTCCGCCGAGGTTGCGGCGGCGCTCAAGGGCTACGAGGGCGGCGAGGACGCGCAGTCGATGTTGCGCCACGCGCTCAGGCGGCTCGGGGGCGGCTCGTGAGCGGCGCGTGGGAGAACGCGGATCCTTACGCCACAGAGGAGACCGAGCGGCTCGTTTCCGCCGAGTTCACCGAGGACGACCTGGAGATCGACCGCTCGCTCCGGCCGCGGAGGCTTGCCGAGTATCTCGGCCAGGAGCGTGTGAAGGACAACCTCGGGGTGCTGATCGACGCGGCGCGCGTGCGTGACGAATCGCTCGATCACCTGCTGCTATCAGGCCCACCCGGCCTCGGAAAGACCACTCTCGCCGGCGTGGTGGCGTGTGAGCTCGGCGTGCAGATGCGGCAGACGAGCGGACCGGCGATCGAGCGTGCTGGCGACCTGGCGGCCATCCTCACGAACCTCGAGCCCCGGGACGTGCTCTTCATCGACGAGATCCACCGGCTCAACCGCGCGGTCGAGGAAGTGCTCTACCCGGCGATGGAGGACTTCAGCATCGATATCGTCATCGGCAAGGGTCCCGCCGCGCGCTCGCTCCGGCTCGACCTGCCGCCCTTCACACTCATCGGCGCTACTACTCGCACGGGGCTGCTAACAGGGCCGTTGCGCGACCGGTTCGGCATGGCGTTCCGCCTCGAGTACTACACTCCCGAGGAGCTGGCGGCTATCGTGCGGCGCTCGGCCGGCATCCTCGGCGTGTCCATCGACGACGATGGCGCGACCGAGATCGCGCGTCGCGGACGTGGGACGCCGCGTCTTGCGAACCGGCTGCTCAAGCGCGTGCGCGACTACGCGCAGGTGCGCCACGACGGGCGCATCACCGAGGACATCGCCGCCGAGGCGCTCTCGTTCTTCCAGGTGGACCACGTGGGGCTCGATCGCATGGATCTCTCGATCCTCGAGACACTCGTGAAGACCTTCAGCGGTCGACCGGTAGGACTCAATACGCTCGCCGCGGCGGTGAGCGAGGATCCGGAGACCCTCGAGGACGTCTACGAGCCCTACCTGCTGCAGCTCGGATTCCTCACGCGCACGCCGAAAGGGCGCCAGGCGACGGGCCGCGCGTACGAGCACCTCGGGCTGAAGGCGCCTGACGAGGCGCCGAAGCAGGACGGCCTGTTCTAGCCCGTGGCCGAAGAACCGACACCAGCAGCCCCGGCACCGGGATTCCGCCCCCAGCCGCTATGGCTGCGGGTCGACCGGAACCGCGCGAAGCTGGTGTGGTTCGTCGTGCTGTTCGTGTCCGGGTCGGCACTCCTGCTGACCTCAGCGCTGGTGGCGCTTCCTGGCGGGCTCATAGGCTGGGCGGGCACACTGACGCAGTGGTGGCTGGCAAGCGCATTCGTTCCGGCGTACGTCCTGATCCTTGCCGTGGCGCTCGGACTGTTCCTGGCGGCGGGTTCACTCATCTCGGCCATACAGCTCGCCAACGCCGAGGACTGGGTGCGCAACCGCTTCAAGGGCGCAAAGGCACCGGAGGGGAGCGAGCGGCCTTTCGAGACGGTCGTGGCGGACATCGCGATCGCTGCCGGGCTTCCGCAGCCGCCGTCGGTCGTGGTGCTCGACACGCCGGTAGTGAACGCCTACGCGCTCGGCACGTCGCGGTCCCGCGCGGTCATCGGCGTCACGCGCGGACTTCTGGCGGCGTTCTCGCCCGACGAGCAGCGCGCCGTGGTCGCCGCGCTGGTGGCGCGCATCGTCTCGGGCGACATCCTGTTCGCTACGGCGCTTGCAGCACTCATGGGGCCGCTGAAGGCCGTGCGCAGCTCCGGGCGGTACGTCCTCAAGGGCGGGGAGGGATGCGCGGACGGCTGTGGCGCGAGCGGCTGTGGCGACGGCTGCAACGGCTGCAGCGGGCTCGACGGCTTCGGCGACGGATGCGGCTGCCTGTTCGACGCGCTGGACGACACGAGTTCCGGCGGAGGATGCCTCGCCGCGGTCGGCACGATGGTGTTCCTCGTCGTGGTGGCGATCATCACGTACGCTGCGGTCGTCGGGGCCGCGTGGATCGTCACGCTCTGGGGCCGGCTGCTGCACCGCACGGCCTACGAGAAGGCCGACGCCGAGGGGATGCTGCTCCTGAAGGACCCGCGGGCGATGCTCTCGGCGCTGGGGCGCGCGATCGTCGCCGACACGACGATCGCCGACGGAGACATCTCCTACGACGGCATCTTCTACACGGCGACGAGCGGCACACCCGGGGTGGAGCGAGCCGAGGAGCGGAGATTCCGGCGGCTGGCCGAGGTGCTCGGCGTGGATGGCGCAGCGGCGATGGCAGGGCTGCGGGCGGCCGGCGAAAGTCAGCCTGGCGACGTCAGACCGTGACCTCCGCGGCCCAAAGGCCGTGAAGGTTGCAGTACTCGACCGCCTTCAGCACCGTACCGGCATCGACGTTCACGACGACCGAGACCACCGGCACCGTCGCGACCGGCGAGAGGTCGAACCGAGCCACGGGGGCCTCCCCGGCGTACAGCTCGATCCAGGCGATATAGTGATCGGGCTGGTTGGGGTGCGGAACGTCCCAGCCGACGGTGATCGTGATGAGTAGACCCTCGTCGACCTCGTCGACATCGATGTGCGGGGTGTGCTTCTTCTCGAAGTCCCCCGCGGCGTCCAGGTCCTTCACCAGGTTCACGGGGCCGAGAATCGGTGCGTCCGACATGATGATGTCCCTCCGACGGAGCGGGTCGTGGTCGTAGATGAACATACCCAATGCTTCGCGCCTCGCCCGGGTAGAATACGAAGCGAGCGCCCGCCCGAGGCCGGGCGGCCCGGACAGCGCGCAGTGGAGGCCCGTGCCATGACTACATCGCAGACCGTGGTCCGCGACGACGCCGTACTCGTGCTCGTCGACATGCAGTGCTCGCTGGCCGACGCGATGGGGCGACGCGAGCCGGTCGTCGGCGCGAGTGCGCTGCTCGCGAGATGCGCCGCCGTCCTCGGGATACCCGTCATCGTCACGCGGCAGTACCCCCGCGGACTCGGCGAGACGGTACCGGAGGTGCTCGAAGCTGTCGACTCCCACAAGCCCGTCGACAAGGTGAGTTTCTCGTGTCTGGCCGAGCCGTCGTTCCGAGAGAGACTGGAGGGTCTCGGCCGACGTCAGGTCGTGCTCGCTGGCATGGAGACTCACATCTGCGTGACGCAGACGGCGCTCGCGCTGTCCGCCGAGGGCTACGCGGTGTTCGTCGCCGCCGACGCTACCTGCTCGCGGCGGGAGTCGGACTACGCCGTCGCCCTCGACCGGCTGCGGAGAGCGGGCGTTACGGTGACCACTGCCGAGTCGGTCATCTACGAGGCGCTCGGTTCTGCGGGCACTCCCGAGTTCAAGGCGGTGCTCGAGCTGGTGAAAGCGCACCCGCTCGGATAGGTGACCCGCGCCACACGCCTCGGGTAGACTTACCATCGCCCGCATGCCCGGCGGAGCGCCCGATCGACCAGGAGCAACAGATGGCCACGATCATCGATGGAAACGCCGTTGCGGCCGTTGTGCGCGAGCGCGCGGCACGCGAAGCAGGCGAGCTCCTGGCCCGCGGCGTCCGTCCGTGTCTCGCCGTCGTGCTCGTCGGCGACGACCCGGCCTCGGCGTCGTACGTGCGCATGAAGGAGCGCGACTGCGAGGCTGTCGGCATCGAGAGCCGGGACCATCGTCTTGCCGGGTCGACCACCCAGGCCGATCTCGACGCGCTCATCGATCGCCTCAACGGCGATCCCTCGGTACATGGCATCCTGGTCCAGATGCCCCTGCCGAAGCACCTTGACGCTGAGTCTGTGATCGAGCGGATAGCGCCAGCCAAGGACGTCGACGGCTTTCATCCCGAGAGCCTGGGGCTGCTCGTGCGCGGGCTGCCCGGGTTCCGGGCGTGCACGCCCGCGGGCGTGATGGAGATGCTCAAGGCCTACGGCATCGACCCGACCGGCATGCGCGCCGTGGTCGTCGGGCGCTCGGTGATCGTGGGCAAGCCGATGGCGCTCATGCTCATGGAGACCAACGCCACCGTCACTGTCTGCCATTCGCGCACGCGCGATCTTGCGGCAGTCTGCAGGGAGGCTGACTTGCTCGTTGCCGCGATCGGGCGGCCCAAGATGATCACCGCCGAGTACGTGAAGCCCGGCGCCGTTGTGATTGACGTGGGAATCAACCGGACGGGCGAGGGGATGGTCGGCGACGTGGACTTCGCGGGTGTGGAGCCGGTTGCTTCGGCCATATCGCCCGTGCCGGGTGGCGTCGGCCCGATGACGCGCGCGATGCTGATGGTGAACACGGTGGCCGCCGCGGCAGGCGCGGCGGGCTGATCGCGAACGGCCGCAGTCCACCCCTGCGCTACAATGGCGCCTTGCCGACTCGCTCCGGAGGTCCCACAGATGACTCGCACGATTCGCATCTTCGCAGTCGCCCTGGCTCTCACGCTCCTTCTCCCCGCATCCGCGCTTGCCGGGCCCGTGCGCGAGTACCAGCTGCAGTACGCGCCCGTCGGTGATGCCAATGGTGCACTCATGATCGTGAGCGCACTTGTCGACCCGCAGATCCAGCTCCCTGCCATCATCACGGTCCCGGTTCCGGCCGGCGCGACGCTGCTGTGGGCAGGAGAGATCCTCGGCGGTGATCCGGCCGCGGATCCTATCGCGGAAACGACCGTCGAGACCGTCGGCGACATGGACGTCTACACCCTGACCCTCGAGCAGTCGTACACGGCGCAGCTGGAGATCCAACTCCCGGCAGCCGAAGTGTCCGGTGATACCGTGACCTCGACGGTCGTGTGGACGAACCCGGGCGATGACGTGATGGTGAACGCGTCGATCGTGGCCGAGGCGGGTGCCACGGATGCAGCGTTCACGCCTGCGGTGGCCGGCGAGCCGCAGACGAACTCGGCGGGCGAGACGCTCTACCCGCTTGCCGGCAGGAGCGTCGCGTCGGGCGAGGAGTTCGAGATCACCACCGAGTGGAAGCGGGGTGCCGCGGCCCCCGCCGCCAGCGAGAGCGGCTCGCCGCTGCTGCCGGCTCTTCTCGGCGGGCTGGTCGCCGCGGTTCTTGCGCTCGTGGCGGTGCTCGTGCGCGAACGCACGCGCGCACGGCGGTCGGCATCGGGCATGTAGGGTTCGCGAGTCCGCGGCGCCCGCTATCGGGTGCGTCGTTTGCCGGAGATCAGCAAGCCTCCGGCCGAGTGGTTGGAGATTCGGGTGCTCTACATCTTCCTGGTTGCACTCGTGCTGATCATGATCGGCGAGCTTGCCGACAAGTCGCAGCTTCTGGCGCTTCTGCTTGCCACCCGCTACAAGGCCTGGCAGGTTCTGATCGGCATCTTCGTCGCTACGTTCGTGGTGCACTTCTTCACCACACTCATCGGACAGATCGCCGGTACCGCCATACCGGAGGGAATCATCCCGTGGCTTACCGGTATCCTCTTCATCGGCTTCGGTGTCTGGACACTGCGTGGTGATCGCGTGGAGGAGAGCGAGGCGGACAAGGGGAGCAAGTTCGGCCCGATCGTGGCCACCGGGATCGCGTTCTTCCTGGCCGAACTCGGCGACAAGACGCAGATCATGACGCTCGCGATCGCGGTCGACCCGGGTACTGCCCTGGTGACGTACCTGAGGAGCGCTGGACCCGCGGTCCAGTCGGTGCTGTCGGGTCTGGGTTCGCCCGAGACAGTGGGAGAGGCGGGCCGATTCTGGGCCGTCACGCTCGGTTCTACGCTCGGCATGGTCGCGGCGGACGCGATCGCCATCGGCATCGGGCGACTCCTCGGAGGGCGTGTTCCGGAGCGGCTCATGCGACGCGTATCGGGCGTGGTCTTCATCCTCTTCGGCCTTGCGAGCATCGCGACCACGGTGTTCGCTTGATGCGGTGGAGGTGGGTTGCGTGAGAGTACTGCTGCACGCGTGCTGCGGACCGTGCTTGCTTGAGCCTTTCGACGCGCTCGCAGAGCACGACGTCACCGTCTGCTACGCGAATCCGAACATCGCGCCCGCAGAGGAGTACGTGCGCCGCCTTGAGGCGCTGCTCGAGTACGCCCGCTCGCAGGGGATCGAGGTCCGCGAGCTGCCGTACGAGCCCGATCGCTGGGCGCGGGCAGTCGCCGGGGCGAGCGATGCGGCCGAGCGCTGCCGAGCGTGCTACCGTCTTCGGCTCGGCATGGCCGCCGAGGAGGCCGTGCGCGGGGGTTTCGGCGCCGTTGCCACGACTCTCACCGTGAGTCCGCACCAGGACCAGGCAGCGATCCTTGAGATCGGCCGCGAGGTGTGCGAAGAGGCGGGCGTCGGGTTTCTCGCCACCGACTTCCGCGACCGATTCGCCGAGGCGGGCCACCGCTCGCGCGAGCTCGGCATGTACCGCCAGAACTACTGCGGATGCCTGCCGAGCAAGGCGGAGGCCGAAGCGGAGCGCGAGGCGCGCAAGGCCGCCCGGCGTGCCCCGTAAGGTGTCGCGGCACTGCGGTACACTCCTCGTGACAATCGGCGGATGTGAGGGGCGATCGTGAGAACGGACGACTTCGACTACGACCTGCCGAGCGGGCTGATCGCCCAGCATCCGGCCGACCCGCGCGACTCCTGCCGCCTGATGGTGGTAGACCGGGCGAGCGGTCAGATCGACCACCGGGTCTTCCGCGACGTCCTCGAGTACCTGAGTGCCGGTGATGTCCTCGTCGTGAACGAGACACGCGTGCTTCCCGCCCGGCTGCACGGCGCGAAGGACGAGACCGGCGGTGCGGTGGAAGTGCTGCTGCTCCGGCAGCAGTACGGCGAGACGTGGGAGTGTCTCGTGAAGCCCGGGCGCCGTCTCAAGGCCGGAGCCCGCGTCACCTTCGGAGACGGCGAGCTGACCGGACTCGTCGTCGACGTCTTTGAGGAGTCGGGCGCAAGGCTCATCCAGTTCCACACGCAGCGGGGCACGTTCCTCGACGAGGTACGCCGAATCGGCGAAGTGCCGTTGCCCCCGTACGTCACCGAGCCCCTGCGCGACCCGTCCGAGTACCAGACGGTCTACGCCGCCGAGGAGCACAGTGTCGCCGCGCCGACCGCAGGCCTGCACTTCACCACCGAACTGCTCGACGAGGTCCAGCGCGCGGGTGTGCACGTCGCAACGGTGGAGCTCGACGTCGGCCTGGACACGTTCCGGCCGGTCGCCGTGGAAGACCCGCGTCAGCACCCCATCCACAGCGAGCACTACCGGGTACCGGATCATGCCGCGCAGGCCATCAACGACGCGCGGGCGCGCGGGAGCCGCGTGATATGCGTGGGCACGACGTCAGTCCGGGCCGTGGAGAGCGCCTACAACGAGCTGACTGGACTCGTGGAGGCGGCCGAAGGCGCGACCGACCTGTTCATCTTGCCGGGCTTCAGCTTCGGCGTGGCTGATGCGATGATCACCAACTTCCACGTGCCGCGCTCGACGCTGATGATGATGGTGAGCGCTTTCGCCGGCAGGGAGCTTGTGATGCGCTCCTACGAGATCGCGCGTGCCGAGCGCTATCGCTTCCTGTCCTTCGGCGATGCGATGCTGGTCCTGTAGCCCCGCGGCCTCAGTCCAGCGGTTCCCACCAGGTCCAGCCGGGATTGCCGGCCGACGGGTCCGGGGACGGCGTGTTCGGCGGGACTGCGAAGCCGGCATCGACGCTGCTGCCGGACGGGATGTAGACGTAGACCGTCCGGTCGTCGAACCCCCAACGATAGAACGTGGGCGAGCCGTCTGCATTCTCCGGCGGGGCGAACCGCGCGGGCAGTGTCGGCCACTGTCCGTACGAGCGGAGGGGCGTGCCGGTCACCAGCGCGTACTCGGCTCTGCCGACCGTGCGTATGACTCGTCTGAAGGACGCGTAGCCCTCGCCCGCGAGCTGGACGTACAGCACGGAGCGGTCGAATCCGGCGTAGTAGGCGTTGTGGTCGCTCACGTACCCCTCGGCAAGCGAGCTTGTGACCACTCCGGCTGTTGCCGGTGCTGTCGGAGCCGGGGAGGCAGCACTCGCGAGCAGCCAGACCGCGCCGTCGAGCGAGACGTAGTCGGGGCCGGGCGCCGCGACCGCATCGGCTGCCTCGCCCGCGCCGAGCCCGGTGGGTGCGGTCTCATCCCTTCCCGAGATGCCCGCGTCCTCGAAGAGCTCGGTCACCGCGGGGGAGGACACCAGCTCGGACTCGGCGTCCTTCTGCCCTCCGAGCTGCCCGAAGAGCGCGATGCTGCCGGCAAGCATGACCACAAGGAGCACGGCGGCAGCCGACGCAAGCGCCGTGAAGCGGGGGATCCAGCTCTTCGAGCCGGGCTCGTTCCGATCGGGGGGTGCGGCGGGGG
>SBEH01000010.1:0-11507 GCA_009668945.1 Actinomycetota bacterium | reverse complement strand
GCGGCCTGCCGTACCTCGTCCGCCATCTGAGCGGGAAGCTGCTCCAGGCGCGACACGAGAGCCGACGGCGCCTTCGTCGCGGGCACGACATCCATCCGGTCGACCAGGCGCATGAATGACGTGCAGTCGGCGCACTCCTGCGCGTGCTCGCGGGCCTCTGCGAGGACGGCGGCGTCCGTCAGTTCGCCGTCGTGGGCGGCCGAAAGGATCTCACATGCCTTGAGGCAGTCCACGGTCCGCACCTCCTTCGGCGGGGATGAGCAGGGAGGCCAGAATGCGTCTGGCCCGGAAGACGCGCGACTTCACCGTACCGACCGGGATACCGAGTGCCGAGGACGCTTCCTGGTACGAGAGGCCGAACAGCGTGACCGCGCCAAGCGCGTCCCGGTCCTCGGGTGCAAGCGCGGTCATCGCCTGTTCGAGCGCCGACGAGAATGCGACGTCGTCGGAGAAATCCGCGGCTGGAAGCGGCTCGAGGGTCACCGGGTCGACCGGCTGCGGCACGCGGCGGCCTGCCCTGAGCATGTCCAGACAGACGTTGCGGGTCACGCGGTAGAGCCAGGTACCTAGCCGCGCGCGTCCGTCGAAGGTTCCTATGGTGCGGAACACCTTGATGAACACCTCCTGCGTCGCGTCCTCGGCGGTCTGCGGCTGGCCGAAGAAGCGGAGCGCATGCCCGTAGACGGCGTCGGCGTGCGCACGCACGATGGCGGCAAACGCCGTCTCGTCGCCGCGCGCGGCGGCTTCGGCCAGTTCCAGGTCGCTCATGGGCCGAGTGACCAACGTCCACTCCCTTTGACGCGCCGGGTGCGGGCAGGGTTCGTGCGCGTACAAGCATAGCGCGTGCGGGTGATCCGGCGCGCGACTGGTAGAATCCGCCCATGGCCCTCTTCGACTTCCGGGTGGCGGCGACCGACGCGACGACCGCGGCGCGTGCGGCCACGTTCGAGACCGCTCACGGCACGGTCTGTACGCCGGTCTTCATGCCGGTCGGCACCCGTGCGACGGTCAAGGGCCTGAGTCCGGACCAGCTTCGCGAGGTCGGCGCGCAGGTGGTGCTGGCCAACGCGTACCACCTCTTCCTGCGTCCGGGCACCGACGTGATCCGCGATGCCGGCGGGTTGCATGCGTTCATGGGCTGGCCGGGACCGATTCTCACCGACTCGGGCGGCTTCCAGATCTTCAGCCTTGCCGACACCGTGAAGGTCAGCGACGAAGGCGTAGGCTTCAAGTCGATCGTGGATGGCGCCAGGCACTTCTGGACACCCGAGGAGAACGTCGCCATCCAGGAGGCGCTCGGCGCGGACATCATCATGCAGCTCGACCAGTGCCCGCCGTACCCGTCCGACAAGGCCGATGTGGCCACCGCGGTCCGGCGCTCGGCAGAGTGGGCGGCACGCTGCAAGGCGGCGCTCACGCGCGAGGACCAGGCGCTCTTCGGCATCGTGCAGGGCGGCGTCTTCGAGGACTTGCGTGCCGAGAGCGCGGCGCGCCTGATGGAGATCGACTTCCCCGGCTACGGGATCGGCGGATTCTCGGTAGGGGAGCCGCACGAGCTCATGCTCGAGAGCCTGGCCCCGGTGACCGAGGTCCTGCCGGCAGACCAGCCGCGGTACCTGATGGGAGTCGGCAACCCGACGACGATGCTCGAGGCGATCGCGCTCGGTGTGGACATGTTCGACTGCGTCCTTCCAACGCGCACCGCGCGGATGGGCACGGCGTTCTCGTCGCAGGGGCGGATGAACTTGCGCAACGCGCAGTACGCGCGCGACTTCGGCCCGCTCGACCCCGGGTGCTCGTGCCCCGTGTGCGCGACGTATACCCGCGCTTACCTGCGGCACCTGGTGTCCACGAAGGAGATGCTAGGCGCGACGCTGCTGTCGATGCACAACCTCCACGTGCTGATCGACCTGGCGCGCCGCGCGCGCGAGGCGATCTGTGCGGGCTCGTACGGGGCGTTCGTGGCCGAGTGGCGGTCGGGCCCCGGCGCCGACGACTACTGATGCCATTCGTCCGCTTCGCATGGCGCGGGTGGCGCTGTCTGATGCTATGATGCGTTGATGCGCACGGAGGGCTTCGTGCGCTGTCGTCGCGTCATCCCACCTTCGGAGGGACCCATGGAGCAGTACGGTCAGTTGTTGTCACTCGCCGTGATCGCGGTGGCGTTCTACATGCTCCTCATCCGCCCGCAGCAGAAGCGGCAGAAGGAGCACCAGGCACTCATGAGCTCGCTCGCAGAAGGCGATCGGATCGTCACGATCGGCGGTGTGTACGGAACCATCCGCTCCGTCGACGACGGACAGGTAGGCGTGGAGATCGCCTCCGGTGTGATCGTGCAGTTCGACCGCAGTGCGATAGCGCGCAAGGTGAACGGCGAGTCCGCCCGGCAGTGAACAGTCGCCCGCGAGGGCGTGTGAGGTTAGGAGAACAACCGAACGATGGAGCCGAAGACCCGGAACATCATCGCGCTCGCCGTGATCGCGATACTCGCAGCGGTGTCGGTGTGGCAGTTCTGGCCGCTTTCCGAGAAGATCACCCAGGGCCTCGACCTCAAGGGTGGCCTGTCGGTGATCCTGACAGCCAAGCCGCTGGGGAACGAGGCACTCACCGAGGACACCATCCAGCGCGTGGAGACCATTCTCACCGAGCGTGTGAACGGCTTCGGCGTGAGCGAGGCGAGTGTCCAGCGTCAGGGTCAGACGGCCTTCCTCATACAGCTTCCCGGCGTGAGCAACGCGCGCGAAGCGCTGAAGCTCCTGGGTGAGCCGGGCAAGCTCGAGTTCGTCGAGCTCGCGAGCATCACGGACACCGCCACGATCGACCTGATCGGCAAGCAGCTCGAGGCGCAGCGGTCGTCGGAACCGACGGAGGCACTGCCGGCGCTCGACGGCACCAAGTACACGCCGTTCATGACCGGCGAAGTCATTACCGACGCGCGGGTGAGCACCGACAAGCTCGGCAACCCCTCGGTCAGCCTCAAGATGAACCAGACGGGAGCCGACATCTGGGCCGAAGTCACCACGCGACTGTATCCCACCAACGGGCAGGTCCTGATCGCCCTCGACGGACGTGCGAAGACCGCGCCTGCCGTGCAGGACGCGATCCTCACAGGTGACACCGAGATCAGCGGCACGTTCACGGTGGAGGAGGCCAAGGCGCTCGCGGCGGTCCTGCAGTCGGGCGCCATGCCTGCCGAGATCCAAATCGACGAGTCACGCGTGGTGGGTCCGACACTCGGTCAGGACTCGCTCAGGCAGGGCCTGGTCGCGGGTCTCATCGGTCTGGCGTTCGTCGCGCTGTTCATGGCCGTCTACTACCGTGGCCTGGGCGTGCTCTCGTGGATCTCGCTGCTTCTGTATGCGGTCATCTTCGGCGGGGTGCTGGCGGTGTTGTCAGGTCTCGGCATCTTCTCGATGACGCTGCCCGGCATCGCCGGTATCATCCTCACGATCGGTGTCGCGGCCGACACCTCGATCCTGATCTTCGAGCGCCTCAAGGAAGAGGTCGCGGCTGGCAAGACGCATCGGAGTGCCGCGAAGTCGGGTGTGCGCCACGCGATCGCGACATCGATCGACGCAGACGTCGTCACCGCCGTCTCGGCCATCGCGCTCTATATCTTCGCAATCGGCCCCGTGCGCGGGTTCGCGTTCACGCTCCTTCTGGGAATCGTGATCGACCTCGTCGTCGCGATCCTGTTCACCGGCCCGGTCGTCCGCATGCTGGCGGAAGGGCCGATGATGAAGACGCCCGCCCTCTTCGGCATGAAGGGCGGTGGTCAGCGTGGCTAGGCGCGGCATCGACTTCATGGGCAAGAGGAACATCTTCTTCGCGGTCTCGGGCGCTCTCGTCGTGATCGCCGTGCTGGCGCTTCTTCTCAAGGGGCTTACCTTCGGCATCGACTTCCAGGGCGGCACGGTGATGACGCTTGCCCAGGCCGAGGGCGTGGACACCGAAACGGTGCGCGAGGCGCTCAAGACCGCCGGTGTGCCGGATGCCGGCAACGCGTCGATCCAGCCCACCGATGACGGCGGGTTCATCGTGCGCACCGCCGAGTCGGACACGGCGAAGGCGCAGGAGGCGTTCGGAATCATCCTGAGTGAGTTGGGGCTGCCGGACCAGGACGTGAACGCGACCACTATTGGTCCCGGGTGGGGCGAGAACGTCACGAATGCCGCGGTGATCGCGCTCATAGTGTCGATGGTGGCGATCCTCGGGTACGTGTCGTTCCGCTTTGAGTACAAGATGTCGGTGACGGCGGTGCTCGCGCTGTTCCACGATGCGCTCATCGTCCTCGGCATCTACGCGATCGCCGGCCGTGAGGTCACGCCGAACACCATTGCAGCCGTGCTGACGATTCTCGGTTACTCGCTGTACGACACGATCGTCGTGTTCCACCGCATCAAGGAGAATGCGGCCGGCCTTTCGAAGCGCAGCTTCATGGAGATGACGAACGACTCGATCAATGAGATGCTCATGCGGTGGGTCAACACCGGTCTCGTGCAGATCGTGCCGGTCATCGCCTTGATGCTCTTCGGCGGCGAGACCCTCAAGGACTTCGCGTTCGCCATGGCGGTTGGTCTGATCTCCGGCGCGTACTCGTCGATCGGCCTCGCGAGTCCGCTGTTCGCGGTCTGGAAGGAGCGCGAGCCGAAGTTCCAGGCGCTCAAGAAGAAGTACGAAGCGCAGCAGGCCGCCAGGTAGCCTGCGCCATCGGTCACGTTACGGGGCCGGCACCCAGCGCAAGGGTGTCGGCCCCGACAGATAGAATGGGACCATGACCGCCCACTCGCGCGCACGAATGCCCGGCCGATGGGACGTGGCGTCGCCCGACGCCGCAGCCGTTGCGTCGCTTGCGGCCGAGACCGGTCTGTCGGCCACGACTGCCGGCGTGCTGCTGGCCCGAGGGATCGGCACACCGGATGCGGTGCGGCGCTTTCTGGAGCCGTCGCTCGATCGCGACTGGGTCTCCGCCACGGACATCCCGGGGATGGCGGAAGCGGCGGCGGCCGTGGCCGAGGCGGTGCGCGCCGGCAAGCACATCGTGGTATTCGGTGACTTCGACTTGGACGGCATCTCGGCAGCCGCTGCGGCGACACTCGGCCTGAGGGGCATGGGCGCGGACGTGACGCCGGTCGTGCCGCACCGCTTCCGCGAGGGCTACGGACTCACGCCCGCGGCGCTCGAACGCGTGGCCGCGATGTCTCCCGAGCTCGTGATCACCGTGGACTGCGGCATATCGAACGCCGCCGAGATCGCAGAGCTCGCGAGGCGCGGCATCGCCGCGGTCGTCACCGACCATCACGAGCCGGGCGAGGGCGTGCCGGACGGCGTACCTGTGGCCGACCCGAAGCTCGCGCCAGGCGGGCCCGAACTCTCTGGCGCGGGCGTGACGCTCGCGCTAGTGCGCGAGGCGGGCGCGCTGCTTGGCGCGCCGGATGTGTGGCGCACGCTCACCGATCTCGCGATGCTCGGCACGATCGCCGACATCGTGCCGCTCGTAGGTCCCAATCGCGCGCTGGTGGCCGACGGGCTCGCGAGGCTGCGTGACGCGCCGCGCGCCGGGCTCGCGGCGCTCGCCGAGGTCGCGGGTGTGCCGCTGGAGGCGATCGACGCCGATCGCGTCGCGTATTCGCTGGCGCCGCGGCTGAACGCTGCGGGCCGCATGGCGGATCCGGAGATCGCCGTGCGCCTCCTTGTGGGCGACGACCCGTCGGAGGCCAACGTGCTCGCGCACGCACTCGACGAGCACAACCGCATTCGGCAGGCGGCTGAAGGCGATCTGTTCGACGCGGCTGTCGCAGTCGCGGAGCGCACGTTCGCAAGTGGCGACCGCGTGCTCGTGGTGGCGGGAGAGGACTGGCACGAGGGTGTTCGCGGAATCGTGGCATCGCGCCTCACCGCGCGTTTCGGCGTGCCGTCGCTCGTGTTCTGCATCGAGGACGGAGTCGCCCAGGGTTCGGGACGCAGCGTGGAGGGTGTCGATCTGTACGCGGCGCTCGCCGCTCTCGCGCCGATGCTCGAGCGGTACGGCGGTCACGAGATGGCGGTAGGACTCGCACTTCCCGCCGAGTCACTGCCGGCATTGCGTGAGGCGCTAGCCTCGGCTCTTGGCACGCTTCCCGCCGGGGACTTCGTCCCGACGGTCGCCGTAGACGCGGAGGTGCGCCTCGACACGCTCTCGCGTGAACTTGCGGCCGAGCTCGCGCTGCTCGGACCCTTCGGATACGGGAACAGGCGCCCGCTGCTCGCGGCGCGCGGCGTGTTCATGAACGGCCGCAAGAAGGTAGGCAAGGCCGCGGAGCACCTGAAGTTCACGGCGTACGACGGGGTCGCGAGCGTGCCGGCCATCGCGTTCCGATGTGCCGACATCGATTCTCTGGCGGCCACTGAGACCGCCGTGGACATCGCCTTCGAGCTCGACTGCGACGAGTGGCGCGGCCGCGAGCGGATCCAGCTTCTCGCGCGTGACTTCCGGGTGCGGGCAGGCGACGCCGCCGCGCCGGCTGCCGAACTCGTGGAGGACCTCTTCGCCAACGCGGACGAGATCCTTGCACGCGGCGAGTACTCGGGGATAGCGGAAGCCGAGTCATTCCACACCAAGCTCGCCGGGGTGACGTTCGAGGGACGGCAGGAGGTCGTGGCGCGGCTGCAGCCAGGCGTGCCGTTGCGCCTCGAGCGGCAGCCCGACAACGCGTACGACGCGAACGCCTGCGCGCTCTTCGATCCTTTCGGCGACCAAGTGGGCTTCCTCAACCGTAGGCTCGCCGCGGTCCTCGCGCCGGTGCTCGACGCCGGCGTGGAGTACGACGTCGAAGTCACGGAGACGACAGGCGGCGAAGAGGGCGCATCCCTCGGCGTGAACGTACTCGTGTCCAGGCGTGCCGAGGACACGGAGCTCGACGAGGAGTTGCGCCGCCTCGCCTGCGAGCGCCGGGCCGAGCTGGCAGCATTGCCCACCTCCGAACTGGATCTCGCGCTCAAGCAGCACTTCATCGGAGACCGCGAGCTTCACCCCGCGCAGGCTGAGGCGCTGACGCACCTTGCCGCCGGCAGAAGCACACTCGCGGTGATGGCCACGGGCCGAGGGAAGTCGCTCATCTTCCACCTGCACGCGGTGAGGCTCGCAGTCGCAGGCGGCGGGGCGTCGGTGTTCGTGTACCCGCTGCGCGCGCTCGTGGCCGATCAGGTGTTCCATCTCGAGGAGTCCTTCGCCGAGCTCGGGTGCGCGGTCACCACGCTCACGGGCGAGTCATCGCCGACGGCGCGCGACGCGACGTTCGCGGCGCTAGCCGACGGGTCGCTCGACGTGGTGCTCACCACCCCCGAGTTCCTCGACCACCATGCCGCACGATTCGCCGAAGCGGGAACGGTGCGATTCGTCGTCGTGGACGAGGCGCACCACGTGGGCCTCGCGCGCGCGGGCCATCGGCCCGCGTACGCGCGGCTCGACCGCGCGCTTGAGGCGCTGGGCGCGCCCGTGGTGCTCGCCGTCACCGCCACCGCGCCCGCCGAGGTTGCCGACGCGATCGCCACAACGCTCGGCGTGACGGAGACCGTGCTCGACCCGACGGTGCGCGACAACCTGCGCATCGTCGACGGGCGCGGCGGCGACGACAAGCCGGCGCGCCTGGCCGCGCTGGCGGCGAGCGGGCAGAAGCTGATCGCGTATGTGAACAGCCGCGAGGTCTCGGTGCAGCTCGCACGTCAACTCCGCTCGCGCGTGCCGGACCTGCTTCATCGCGTGGCGTTCTACAACGGCGGCATGTCGCGCGAGGCGCGGCACGCGGTCGAGCGCGCGTTCCGCGACGGCGAGATCACGGCGGTGGTGGCCACGAGCGCCTTCGGCGAGGGCGTGAACATCCCCGACATCCGGCACGTCGTGCTGTACCACTTGCCGTTCGGCGGAGTGGAGTTCAACCAGCTCTGCGGGAGGGGCGGGCGCGACGGCGCGCCCGCGTCGGTCCACCTGCTGTTCGGGTCGAAGGACGCGAAGCTCAACCGCATGATCCTCGAGGCGTCAGCGCCCTCTCGCGAAGACCTCGCCGCGCTCTACCTCGTGCTGCGGGAGGCAACGGTGGACTCCGGCGGCGAGGTGGAGATCACCAACGGCGAGCTTGCGGAGCGCGTGAAGCGCCGCCGCCCACAGGCGACGCTGTCCGAGCGCGGCGCTTCGACCGGCGTGAGCGTGTTCCGGGAGCTCGGGCTCGTGGCGAGCGAAGGGCACGGTGCGTACCGGAGGCTGACGATGCTGCCGGCACCAGACGCGAAGCTCGACCTCGCGAGTTCGGTACGTTACGCCGAGGGTATGGACGAACTCGAGGACTTCGAGTCTTTCCGCGAGCGAGCCTTCGAGGCAACGCCCGACGAGTTGCTGCACGCGTTCAATCGTCCTATCCTGCCCACACAGCCCGACGACGGAGGCCGCGAGTGTCGGTAACGCTCGAAGGCATCGAGGCGCAGATCCGCTCCTACAACCCCTCGGCGGACCTGAGGGGCATCGAGGACGCGTACTCCTTCGCGCTCGAGCACCATGCCGGGCAGATGCGCAAGAGCGGCGAGCCGTTCGTCAGCCATCCGCTCGAGGTGGCGATGATCCTCGCCGGGCTGAACCTCGACACCGCCACGCTCCAGGCGGCGATTCTTCACGACGTCGTCGAGGACAGCGCCGCCACGCTCAAGCAGGTGAAGGAGAAGTTCGGCGACGAGGTCGCCTCGCTCGTCGACGGCGTCACCAAACTCGGCCGCATCAAGGTCTCCTCGCTTGCCGAAGCGCAGAGCCAGAACATGCGCAAGATGCTCATCGCGATGGCCAAGGACATCCGCGTCATCCTCATCAAGCTCGCGGACCGTCTGCACAACATGCGCACGCTCGGCGCGCTCTCCGAAGACAAGCAGCACGAGAAGGCCATCGAGACGATGGAGATCTACGCGCCGCTCGCGCACCGCCTCGGCATCAGCTCGATCAAGTGGGAGCTCGAGGATCTGGCGTTCTACTACCTCGAGCCGAAGAAGTTCGCGCAGATCCAGAAGATGGTCGCCGAGAGCCGCGACGCGCGTGAGGCGTACCTGCACCAGGTGATCGACCAGCTCACGACCGAGCTCGAGGCCATCGGCGTGATGAGCGAGATCTCGGGGCGGCCGAAGCACCTCTACAGCATCTACCAGAAGATGACGCAGCGCGGTAAGGACTTCTCCGAGATCTACGACCTCATCGCGCTCCGGGTGATCGTGGACTCGGTCAAAGACGTGTACGGTGCGCTCGGCACCGTGCACTCGATCTGGAAGCCGGTTCCCGGGCGGTTCAAGGACTACGTGGCGATGCCCAAGTTCAACATGTACCAGTCGCTGCACACGACCGTCATCGGCCCTGCCGGCCGGCCGCTCGAGATACAGATCCGCACCGAGGAGATGCACCGCACCGCCGAGTACGGCATAGCCGCGCACTGGCGGTACAAGGAGGGCGGACGCGATGAGGCGTTCGACGAGCGGCTCGCGTGGTTGCGCCAGATGCTCGAGTGGCAGACCGAGCTCAAGGACCCGCGCGAGTTCATGGAAGCGCTCAAGATCGACCTCTTCGAGGACGAGGTGTTCGTCTTCACACCGAAGGGCGATGTCGTCTCGCTCCGCAGAGGTTCCACGCCGATCGACTTCGCGTACATGATCCACACCGAGGTCGGCCACCACTGCGTGGGCGCGAAGGTCAACGGCTCGATCGTCACGCTGGATTACGAGCTCGAGATGGGCGATCGCGTCGAGATCCTCACGAACAAGAGCTCGTGGCCGAGCCGCGACTGGCTGAACGTGGCGCGCACGTCCTCGGCACGGAGCAAGATCCGCAGCTACTTCTCCAAGGCCAGCCGCGAGGACGACCTCATCAAGGGCAAGGAGGAGCTCGGCAAGATCCTCCGCAAGCAGGGGATGCACGTGGGCGCGAGCTCGCTCGGCAAGGCTCTCGATGCGGTGGCCAAGGACATGAACCTTGCCGAAGGCGAGGATCTGCTCGCTTCGATCGGCGGGGGCAAGACAAGCCCGAAGCAGGTGGTCACCAAGCTCATCAAACGGCTCGCGAAGGACGGGGTAAGCGTCACGCCGGTGCCCGAGGAGGAGGCCGCGCCGCCGGTGCTGCAGCCCTCGAGAGCGGTGTCGCGCCGGAGGAGCTCGACTGGCGTTCGCGTGAAGGGCATCGATGACGTGCTCGTGAGGCTCGCCCACTGCTGCAATCCGGTGCCAGGGGACGCGATCATCGGTTTCGTCACCCGGGGCAGGGGAGTGTCTGTGCACCGCGGCGACTGCCCGAACGCTCGCGAGCTGGTGGCGACAAACCCTGAACGCATACTTGAGGTCGAGTGGGACACCGGAACCTCGACCACATATCAAGTCGAGATACTGATCGAGGCCATGGACCGCACACGGCTTCTGCAGGACATCTCGATTGCGCTCGCGGATGCCGGGGTGAACGTGCTCTCGGCGGCGATCTCCACCGACCGGCAGGGGGTCGCGTACCTGCGCTTCCTGTTCGAACTCGGGCACATGGACCAGCTCCAGCGCGTGCTCAACCAGGTGCGTGCCCTGGATGGTGTGTTCTCGGCTCAGCGCACTATGCCGGACAGCGGCAGGAAGAAGGGTGGGGGAGAGTGAGGGTACGCCGCCTCACCCTCGGACCGCTCGACACCAACTGTTGGCTCGTGGACGACGCGGTCGGTGGACCGGCACTGGTGATCGATCCCGCCGACGAACCTCAAGTGATACTTGATGCTTTGTCTCCACGGGCGGTCGAGGCTGTTGTCCTGACGCACTGCCACTTCGATCACCTCGCGGCGGCAGGTGCGGTCCTGCGCGCGAGCGGCGCGCGGTTGCTCGTGCCGGCTGCGGACGCTGCGTACATCACGGACACTGTCGGTACGGGTGCAGCGCTCTTCGGCTTCTCGGATGTGGCACCAGAAGCCGATGGCATGCTTGCCGAAGGGGACGTGATCTGCGCGGGGGAACTGCGCCTGAGCGTGCTCGAGACCCCCGGCCACACACCGGGATCCATCTGCCTGCTCAGCCACGGGCATCTCATCGCAGGTGACACGCTGTTCGCGGGCAGCATCGGACGGACGGACTTCCCTCGCGGCGACATGAGCGCCATGCGCAGGTCGATCGCGCGCTTGGCCGAGCTGCCGGACGAGACGGTCGTGCATCCGGGGCACGGGCCCGAGACCACGATAGGGCGGGAGCGACGCGTGAACCCGTTCTTCCCGAGGGCGTGATGGCGAGGTTGGGGAAAGCGCAGGTGAATAGCCGAAACTGACTCCTCGAGAAGGCTAGCGGTGTCGTGGTGCGCACCGTATAATGTCGTGGGCTAGGCATCTTTCTGTTCGGCCAGGCTGCGAGAGGCGACTAGTTGACGGATGAAAGCACGCTACGGAAGGTAGCCCGCAGACGCCGGGTTCTGCCCGCTCCGGTGCCTGTGATAGGCGTTGCCGTGGCGTTGGCTGTGGCGGCGGGCGGCATCTGGCTTGGGG
>SBEH01000002.1 GCA_009668945.1 Actinomycetota bacterium | reverse complement strand
CAAACCGCCTGATCGAGAAGTCAGTCACAACCCGCGAATCCCCCATCTGGCTAACAACTAGTATCCAGACCGCAAGTGGGCCTGGTACGCCGTCTCTCAGTTCGTCATTATGCAACGAACTCCTGCGACGACCGCATATCTGGGGCCCTTCTGCAGTCTGTGTAAGCGCGCATCCGAGGCGATCGCTCACATCCCGTCGAGCGGGCTGCGCACGCCCCTGCCGCCGCGGTTGAGCACATGCGTGTACACCATCGTGGTCCGCACGTCCTTGTGGCCAAGCAGCTCCTGGATTGTGCGGATGTCGTAGCCGCTCTCGAGCAGGTGCGTCGCGAATGAGTGCCGGAATGTATGGCAACCCGCATTCTTCTGCACGCCGGAGCGACGGACCGCGTCCTTCACCGCGCGCTGGAGCGACGTGGGGTGAACGTGGTGCCTCCCCTGCTCACCGGTCTTGGGGTTCCGCCACCGCCGCTCCTGCGGGAAGACCCACTGCCACTTCCACTCCCCGGCAGCCGACGGGTACTTCCGGCCCAGCGCACCGGGCATCACCACTCGGCCCCACCCGGCAGCGCGATCGTGCTCCCACACCACCCTCGCGCCGCGCAGCTGGTCACGAAGCGGTGCCTTCAGCGACTCGGGCAGCATCGTCACGCGGTCCTTCGCGCCCTTGCCGTCGCGCACGAGGATCTCGTTCGCGGAGAAATCCACGTCCTGCACTCGCAGCCGCAAGCACTCGGAAAGACGCAACCCGCACCCATACATGAGCGACGCCATGAGCCAGTACTGGTCGCCGAGTTCGGCCAGCACGGCGCGCACCTCGGGCCGGGTCATCACCACGGGGACATGTTCAGAGGAACGCGCACGCACGAGTCCGTGCATCTCGCCCACGTCGTAGCCGAGAACGTAGCGGTAAAGGAACAGGAGTGCCGAAAGCGCCTGCGTCTGAGTGGACGCGCTCACACCGCCGACAACCGCAAGATGTGTGACGAACGCGTTGATCTCCTCGGCGCCCATCTCGGCGGGGTGTCGCACGCGATGGAAGCGGATGAAGCGCTCGACCCACTGCAGGTATGCCTTCTCCGTGGCGGCGCTGTAGTGTCGCGCGCGGAGCTCGGCGCGCATGATGTCGAGCAGCTTGGGCGGGTTATCGGCGGTCAGTGCCTTGGGCTCTCGTCGCGGGTATTCGTGCCGCGAGTGTGAGCGCCGCGGTTCAACACGATTGAAACGGCAGGTAACCTCGTGCGGCTGCGCTACCCGCGCGACTTCACGGCGGCCGCGAAGTCGCGGCCCCACGCCGCGGCCGCATCGAGGTCTTCGGCAGTGGGCCGGAACTTCACCAAGAAGTCGTCGGCGATCACCTCAAGGCCAGCTTCTTCCAGGCGCAGACGCAGCTGCTTCTCGGCGCCCTTACTCCAGCCATAGCTGCCGAAGATGCCGGCCACGCGGCCGGCGGGCTTCAGGCCGAGCAGGTACTGCAGGTAGCCGGCGACGCGGTACAGCATGCCGTGGTGCAGCGTGGGCGAGCCGAGCACGAGCGCCTTGGCCTCGAGCAGGTCGTGCGTGATGTGCGCGAACGGTGACACCGCCAGATCGTGCACCTCCACGTGCATGCCGCCCGCCGCAAGCCCGTCACCGATGGCGGTTGCTAGGTCGGCGGTCGAGCCCCACATCGTCGAGTACGCCACCACGACCTTGTCGGCAAGCACGCCCGTGTTCCAGCGGCCGTACGCGTCAAGCACGCCCGCGAACTCGGCCGGACGCCACATCACACCGTGCGACGGCGCCACGACATCCAGCGCCCAGCCATTCTCGACCACCTTGTCGATGGCCTTGCCCACCACTCCACCGAGCGGCATCAGGATATTCGCGTAGTAGACCGCGAGCTGGCGCATCGCTTCATCCACACCGAGTTCGTCGGCAAACCGCTCCTCGCTCGCCACGTGCTGGCCGAACGCATCGTTCGGCATCAGCACGCGCTCCTCGGGGCAGTACGTGAACATCGAGTCAGGCCAGTGCACCATCGACGCAGGCATGAACGTGATCGTGCGCCCGCCGAGGTCGATCACGTCGTCGGCCTTGACCGCGCCGACCTCGAGACCGTTGTGGTACTCGGCCACGCTCTTGGCGCCCACCACCGACGCCACCACCTGTGCCTGCGGCATCGCCGCCATCACTTCGGGCAGGCCTCCGTTGTGGTCGGGCTCGACGTGGTTCACCACGATGTGCGTGATCGAGGAGAGCGGCGTGACCGTCTCGATGCGCGCAAGGAGTTCGGGTACGAACGGCTTCTTCACCGTGTCGATGAGCGCGATGCCGCTCTCGCCCATCACGAGGTACGCGTTGTACGTTGTGCCGTCCGGCGTTTCGAAGCCGTGGAAGTCGCGCAGGTTCCAGTCGATCGCACCGACCCACCAGACGTTCTCGGTCACCTGCACTGCGCGCATGACGCGGCCTCCGTTCGCGTTCGGGCGTACCGGTTGATGATACCCGTCGGAGTGGACGCAGCGGCCGCGGGAGGTCCGAGGAAGCCTCCGCAGCGCGGGTTCTGCGCGAGGACAGCGACGAGGGCCTCACCGGGGCCGCTGTGGGACGGAGGAAGCCTCCGCAGCGCGGGTTCTGCGCGAGGACAGCAACGCAATCCTCACCGGGGCACGCCGCGCCGGGAGTCTAGCTGTCCCGCTCCACGAAGAAGTCGGCCATCGACAGCAGCAGGTCGCGCGCCTTGGTCTTGGGCAGCGCACCCTCGAGATCGTTCTTCGCCGACAGCACGAGATCGCGCGCGTAGGAGCGGGCGAAGTCGATGCTGCCGCTTTCGCGCATGATCTGCACGGCCTCCTCGAGCAGCGCCGGGTCCTCGGTGCGGGTCGCTAGCAGATCGAGCAGCCGCTCTCGCTCCGGCGCGTTCTGCAGCGCGTGCACGGCGGCAAGCGTGCGCTTGCCCTCGGTGATGTCGCTCCGGAAGTCCTTCTTGGTGGCCTCGCGCGTGCCGACGAGGTTGAGCACGTCGTCCTGGATCTGAAACGCGAGGCCGGTCGCCTGCCCGAATGCGCGCAGGGCGGCGATCTGCTCCTCGGTCCCGCCACCGACGATCGCACCCACTGCCAGCGGCACGGCACCGGAGTAGAACGCCGTCTTGTGGTTGGCCATGATGAGGTAGTCGTCCACGGTCAGGTCGAACCGGTCATCGCGCGCCCAGCCGATATCGAGCGCCTGGCCCTCGATCGTTCGCGTCGTCATGTCCACGAGCTCCCGCAACACGCGCAGCCGGCACTCGGGCTCGAGGCTGTCGTCCTCCACGACCGTCCCGGTCACTAGCGACAGCGCCAGGTCGCCCGCGTTGATCGCGAGTGCGTCGCCCTCGGTCACGTGCAGGCACGGCACTCCGCGGCGCGTCAGCGAGGAGTCCATGATGTCGTCGTGGATGAGCGCGGCGGTGTGGAAGTGCTCGATCGCCGCTGCCGAGCTCCACGCGCGCTTCGGGTCGCCGCCGACGGCCTCGGCCGCAAGCACGCAGATGAGGGGGCGGTGGCGCTTGCCGGCGTTGGCGGTGTACTCGGAGAGCAGACCGTAGAGATACCGACGCATGTCCTCGTGCGTGCCGTCGGCGAAGAACTCCGCCAGGTATGCGTCGAACTTCTTCTGGTTGCGCTTGAGATAGAGCTCGAAAGCGGTCAACAGGCCTCCCGATAGGCCGCGAGCCGGTCGCGGTCGTGGATAGTGTAGGGTCCCGCCGAAGGAGCGGCAACCTACGGCAGCAGCAGCCAGGCCCAGACGGTACCTCCACCGTAGATGACCAGGAACGCGACGTGCTTCGTGATCAGCGACCTTCGCACGGCAGCTAGATCCTCCGGCGCACTCTCGCGACGCCAGTACGCGAGCCGCAGTGCGCCCGTGAGAACCACCGTGGCAAGCGCGCCGACGAGGATCCAGAACACCAGCGACATCGCGTCGCCGAGCGCAGCCGCCGCCTCGGCGGGCATGCCATCGAGCCGACCCGACAGGACGACCAGCACTGCGAGACACGCCGCCCAGGTGCCCGTGGCCATGTCGTGCAGGAAGTTGTTCGTGATCCGAATGTAGCGGTTCTCCAACATCGCGCTACTCCTCTGCCCTCGCTGTGGCGATATCATCGCGCAACCCCCTCTCAATGAACACGCCCGACGCGCTGAAACGCCGGTGGTACGTCAGCAACACCGCCAGCACGCTGCCGAGCGCCGTGGCCGCGGAGACCATCAGCATCACCACGATCTGGTACGCACTCGCCTTCATCGGATCGGCGCCGGCTAGGATCTGCCCGGTCATCATGCCCGGGATGAACACCACGCCCGCCGCCGCCATCGAGTTGATGGTGGGGATGAGCGCCGCCGTGAGAGCCGTGCGCACGCTCGGCGCTGCCGCTTCCCACGGACTCGCACCGAGCGCGACCAGCGCCAGCAGCTCATCGGCGCGCGCGTCGAGATCCGCGAACGTGCGCTCGAGCGCGAGCGCGATGCCGTTCATCGAGTTGCCGAGCACCATGCCCGCGATAGGCACCACATACTGCGCTCGATACCACGGCTCCACCTGCACGACCAGACCCGTGACCGCAAAGGTCACGATGAACCCCGTGAGCGCCATCGACACGAACGAACTGCCGAGCATGCCCTTCGGGGCATCCGGCGCGCGCCGGACGATCGTCCGGGCAGCCGCCGCGACCATCAGCACCAGGATGGCCAGCACGAGCCAGGGGCTGTCGATTCCGAACATCCAGCGCAGCACGAGGCCGAGCACGAACAGCTGCACGTACGTGCGCGCGGTGGCGAGTGCAAGATCGCGCTCGAGCCCGAGCGCAAGCCGGAGCGAGATCACCCCGACGACCACCATGAAGCCCGCTGCCAGCAGCAGCTGCGGCCACTCGATCGTCACGACGCCTGCGGCCTCACTCACAGTCGCCCACCCCGTGGATCCTCCCGGCCACCAGCCGCTCGCGCCGTGTGGCGGTCCCGTCGGGACGCTGGTGCCGCACGCGCACGACCGCGCCGGTCTCCGCGAAGCGCGCCACAGCGGACGCGACCTGCGCCGCCGAGTCCCCGTCCAGACTCGCATCCGGCTCGTCGAGCAGCAGCACGTCCGGGCGCGTGAGCCCGACGCGCACGAGCGCTACGCGTGCCGCCTGGCCCACCGAGAGCTTCGCGGCATCGCGGTCGAGCGCCACGTCGTCGAGGCCGACCGAGTCGAGCGCGCGACGCAGCGCGCCGGAATCGGGCCCCGCGGCGTCGTGGCGGACCTTGAGACGCCAGGGCGCGAGCAGATTGTCGGCGACCGTCCCGGGAAAGAGCGCAGTCCGCTGGGGCGCAAGAGCGACGCGCGTCCGCCACACGCGCGCGCCGATCTCGGCCGCGGCACTGCCGTCAAGCCAGAGCTCGCCCTCGGCATCGGGAAGCATCCACGCCAGCGCACGCAACAACGTCGTCTTGCCGGAGCCGGACGGGCCGAGTACGTCCACGACCTCTCCGCGCTCCAGCGTGAAGTCGGCGCCGTCCAGGACCTTGAGCGGCCCCGCGTCGCCAATCCGGGTGACCCGCAAGCCGCGCGCCTCAAGAAGTGGTGCCGTCACCCGCGGCCCCCTTCCGGGCGCTACTTCCCCAGTCCGAGACGCCGTAGGCCGAGGACTTCGGCAAGCTGCTCTTCTTTCAGGCTAAGCAGCCACTCGGCAAGCTCATTGCCGCTGTCGTCCAGGAGCCTGAAGTACTGGATCGCGCATTGCGCAGGTCCCGTGCCGTCCCCACATCCGAGGTGCGCCCAGAAGACGCAATCGTTCTCGTCGCATTCGAATCCGAGTTCGCGGACGCGTCGTCTGAGTGCGCACTCTCCCACGTGAGACCCCCTGCCGCAGCGCATGGCCTGCACGTCACAGGATACCGTGTTCGGCCGGACGGCACTACGCGACGCGAGGGGTGTGTGGCGGAGGCGCGTGCGAATCGAACACACCCGGGACGCTCTTCACGTCCCACTACGGTTTTGAAGACCGCGGAAGCCACCAGGCCCCATCCGCCTCCAGGGCGGTATTGTCCCGACGCGCGCGGGGGGTGTCAACGCGCGGTCGCGCGACCCCGGTCTACCCGCGCTTCCCGAGCGTGCGGACGTCACCGTCACGCTTGGTGATGCCTTGCGCGTCGAAGTACTCGAGCAGCGGCAGGATGTACTTGCGGCTCGAGCCGGTCAGGTCGCGCGCGTCCTTCGCCAGGATCGTACCGTGCTCGCCGAGATAGCCGACGATCTGCTCGCGGGCCTTCACTACCGCCCCAGCGTCGAAGTGGAGGTCCGGGCCGAGGCGCAGTACCGTGCCTTCGGCGGCCAGTCGCCCCAGCACCTTGCGCGCGATTCCGAGTTCCACGCCTGCCTCGGCCGCGAGTTCTGCGGTGGTTCCGGGCGCGAGCGCCTGTGCGCGCAGAAGCGCCAGCAGCTTCCCGGCGGCGTCGCTCTCGGCGGCAAGCGCTGTTGAGGCCGCTTTCGGATGACGCGCCTCGCCCCCGGCTAGCACGAGCGCGCCGCGCGCGACCGCCAGCTCGAGGAGCGCGTCGAACACCCGCGGCTCCAGACGCCGGTCCACGCGGTCGCGCAGCGTCGCCGTGCCGAGACCCGTGGCGTTCGGGTTCGCGTCGTGGAACGCCACCAACTCACGCTCGATCGCGGCGAGGATGCTGTCCTGTGCTTCAGCGGCGGTGAAGTACGTCTCGCCTCCCACCTTCAAACGCTCGAGCGCCGCGCGGTTGAGGTCGTCGGCAACCTGCGCGCGAGGCACGCCGATCGCCGCAGCCACCTGCGCCGACGTCATCGGTAGCCCGCGACTCGCGAGCAGACCGAGTGCGGCGCCGGAGAGGTCGTGCGCGACCAGCGCGTCAAGCAGCTCGCGCTCGTGAGGCTTGAGCGTCGTGCGGCGGAGCGGCAGCGCGTCGAGCACCACGCCGCCACCGATGGTCCACATCGGGGAGTAGCTGCGGATGATGAAGCGGTCGTCGTAGCGCGGCGCAAGCGGCTCCTCGAGCCGAATCTGCGCAAACACGCTTTCCCCCGGCCGCATATGCTCCTGCCCCATCAGCAGCACGCGCCCTAGCACCTCGCGCGTGCCGTGGTGAACGTGCACGCGCGTGCCGCTCTCGAAGGGCTTCGCCTCACTCGCGAGGTACGTGAACCGCGCATCGAAGCGGTCGGTCACGGAGAGGCTGCCGGGCTCGGCCACGATGTCGCCGCGCGCGATCTCGCCGGTGTCCAGGCCTGCGATGTTGAGCGCGACGCGGTTGCCGGCCACCGCCTTTTCCGCCGGATGCCCGTGAATCTGCACGCTGCGGACGCGGCCCTTCTTGCCGCTCGGGTAGAGCTCGACTGCATCGTCGCGCTTCGCCGTGCCGCTCCAGAGCGTGCCCGTCACGACCGTACCCGCGCCCGCGATGGTGAACACGCGATCGACCGGCAGACGCAGGGGCAGGCTGGACTGCCGGCTCTCGGCCTCATCGGCCACCGCGTCGAGAGCGGCGAGCAGCTCGGGCAGACCGGCGCCCGTGCGCGCCGATACCGGCACGATCGGCGCGCCGGCGATGCTGGTACCGACGAGCAGCGCGCGCGCCTCTTCGGCGACAAGGTCGAGCCAGTCGGCATCGGCGAGATCGGCCTTCGTGATCGCCACCACGCCCTTGGGGATGCCGAGCAGATCGATGATCGCGAGATGCTCGCGCGTCTGCGGCATGATGCCGTCGTCGGCAGCTACCACGAGTAGCACCACGTCGATGCCGGTGGCGCCGGCGACCATCTGGCGCACGAAGCGCTCGTGTCCGGGGACGTCGACGACGCCCATCGTGCGCCCACTCGGCAGCGTGAGCTGCGCGAAGCCGAGCTCGATGGTGACGCCACGCTCCTTCTCCTCCGGCAGGCGGTCGGGGTCGGTGCCGGTGAGTGCTTTCACGAGCGTGGACTTGCCGTGGTCGATGTGCCCGGCCGTGCCGAGTACGAGCGAGGGCATGGTGCGCCTACGCTCCCGCGGCCGCGGCGAGCGCCGCCACGACCTCGGGCTCCTCATCCGCGCGCAAGGTGCGCGGGTCCAGGAGCAGGCGGCCGTCCCTGATGCGCGCGATGACTGCGGGATCGCCGAGCCGGAGCCGCTGCTCGAGCGCGGTGGCGCTGATGCGCGCGGGCGCGAGGGTCACAACGGTAGTGGGGATGTCCTCCATCGGCAGCGCTCCTCCACCGGCCCGCGAGACGTCAGCCGCAAGCTCGATCGCGTACGCATCGCCGCAGGCCTTGCGGATCGCGCGGGCGAGGCTGTCGGCGCGGCGCTCGACCTCCGTCGCGGGCATCGTGAGCATACGGAGGGTGGGCACGCGCTCGATGAGCTTGCCTTCGTCGAGGTAGAGCCGAAGCGTGGCCTCGAGTGCGGCGAGCGTCATCTTGTCGAGCCGCACCGCGCGAGCAAGCGGGTGCTTCTTGAGCCGCGCGATGATCTCGCGCTTGCCCGCCAGGATGCCCGCCTGCGGCCCGCCGAGGAGCTTGTCGCCGCTCGCGCTGACGAGGTCGGCGCCGGCTGCGATCGCCGCGCCGATGGTCGGCTCGCCGGGAAGGCCGTACTTCGCGAGATCCACGAGCACTCCGGAGCCCTGGTCCTCGAAGACGGGCACGCCATGCTTGGCGCCGAGCGCCACGAGATCGGCGAGCGGCACCTCCTCGGTGAAGCCCACCACGCGGTAGTTGCTCGAGTGAACCTTGAGGATGAGCCCGGTGCGCGGCGTGATAGCGCCCTCGTAGTCGCGCAGGTGCGTCTTGTTGGTGGTGCCGACCTCGACCATCTTCGCGCCGCTTTCGCGCATGATGTCCGGGATTCGGAAGCTCCCGCCGATCTCCACGAGCTGCCCGCGCGAAACGATGGCTTCCTTCCGCCGCGCGAGCGCGGCCAAGCCCAGCAGCACAGCCGACGCGTTGTTGTTGACGGCCATCGCGGCCTCGGCGCCGGTGAGGCGGCAGATGAGGTCCTCCACGTGCACGTGCCGGCTGCCGCGCTCGCCGGTTTCCACGTCGTACTCGAGTGTGGAGTAGCCGCGGGCCACTTCGGCGACCGCCACCAGGGCCTCGTCGGCCAGAGGCGAGCGGCCGAGGTTGGTGTGCACGACGATGCCGGTGGCGTTGATGACCGCTCGAAGCGACGGCTTCGCGGCATCGGCCAGATGCCCCATCGCCCACGCGACGATGTCGTCGGTGACGACCTCGGCCACCACACCGCGGAGGACCTCGGCGCGCGTCGCATCGATCGCCTCGCGCAGCGCCTCGAGCGTGAGTTCGCGGCCGTGCAGGTCGGCAAGCGCCGAAACGTCGCTGCGCTTGAGCAGCTCGTCGACTTTGGGCAGCGCGCGGAGGAGGGCCCTGGTATCCATGCGAGCCATTCTAGCCGAGCGCCGAGCAGCGCGGGCGCCCGGGCTGGACTAGCCGATACTCACCACGTCCTCGGCGTCCATGAGCATCGCCACAGTGTCGTTCATGTTCCCTACCTCGCCGACAGCGAGATCGTCCTTCAGGCCGAAGAAGTCGAGGCACGTTCCGCAGGAGTAGACCTTCACGCCGTCGGCCAAGACCAGCCGGATATCATCCAGGACCTTCGAGTCCTTGCACGCCAGCCGGACGCCGCCATTCATCAACACGAGTACGTCGGGCTTGCGGTCGGTCCGCGCGAGTGAGTAGAGGAAGCTCCCCATGAGCCTGGCGCCGAGCTCGTCGTCGCCTTCACCGATCCGCTCCGAGTTCACGAACACGACCTTCATCGCCGCCGTCCTTTCCGGGGACGCTTCCGCGCGTCAGACCACTGTGATCCGGCCAGCCTCACCGGCAAGCATCCTGCCAACGACCGCCGCCTGCTCCGCGCGCGCTTCAAGCGCGGCGAGCAGCGCGCCAGCTTCTGCGGGCTCGACCGCCATGAGCAGCCCGCCTGAGGTCTGCGGGTCGGCGAGGACGCCCTTCCACGCCGGAGTGGCGGAGCCCCAGGTCACGAACTGCGCCAGGTACCCCAGCACGTCGGCGGTCCTGCCCGGCCTGACCATCGCCTCGGCGTACTCGAGAACCTTCGGCCATACCGGCACGCTCGCAAGCTCGATCTCGCACGCACACCCGCTTCCGTACGCCATCTCGCGCACGTGGCCCACGAGCCCGAAGCCGGTGACATCGGTGGCAGCATGCACGCCCACCTCGAGCATCGCCTCGGCGGCAGCCCGGTTCAGGCGGGCCATGCTCTCGATCACGTCCCGGAGGCTGTCTTCAGTCTCAAGGCCTTGCTTGATCGCGGTGTTCAGGATGCCCACGCCCAGTTGCTTCGTCATCACAAGCACGTCGCCCGGCTTCGCTCCGACGTTGCGCACCACATCCTCGGGCCGTGCCACGCCCATCACCGAGAGCCCGTACTTCGGCTCCTGGTCGTCGATGGTGTGCCCTCCGACGATCACCGCGCCTGCCTCGCGCACCTTGTCGGCGCCGCCGCGCATCACTTCCGCGGTCACCTCGGGGGGAAGCGAGCACGGCATCGCCAGCAGATTCATCGCCGCAAGCGGCCTGCCGCCCATCGCGTATATGTCGGAGAGTGCGTTGGCCGCCGTGATTCGGCCGAAGTCATACGGGTCGTCGACCATCGGCGTGAAGAAGTCGACCGTGAGCAGTACGGCCTGATCGCCCATGAGGTAGACGGCGGCGTCATCGGACGTGTCGAAGCCCACGAGCAGGTCCTCTGACTCACCCGGTGTCATCTGTTCAAGGACTGCCTCGAGGTCACCCGGACCCCACTTGGCGGCTCAACCGGCCTTTGACGACATCTGCGTAAGACGGATCGGCTCCACGTCGGCTCCCATGAATCGTCCACGTGCATAGTGAGCATAATCGAAGCTGATACAAGCGCGATAGCACCGCCCGCCGCGTTCTCAGAGACCGGAGGGGCGCGCCGACCCGCGCCCGCTACGGCTTCAGTCGGACGTCCTCATCAGCCGGGTAGGGCTCCACCGGCTTCGTGAACAGGAAGCCCTGACCGAACTCGACCCCGAGTTCGCGCAGTGTGGCGAGTTCGGCCATCGTCTCGATGCCCTCCGCGACGAGCTTCACGCCGATGCGCTCGCCGAACGTCACCATGCTCGCTACGAGGTTGCGCCGCACGTCATCGGTGTCGATGCCGTTCACGAGCGACATGTCGATCTTGAACCACTCGGGCCGCACCTCGGCGAGACACTGCAAAGAGCCGTAGCCGGCGCCTCCGTCATCAACGGCCACGTGGAAGCCGAGCCTGCGCAGGTACTCGAGCGTGGCGCGAAACGCGGCAAAATCGTTGATCGCCGTGCGCTCGGTGATCTCGAAGACGACGTCCTCGGGGGTCACGCCCGTACCGGCGACAAGGGTTGTGAACATGATGTCGCGCAGCTCCGGGTCGGCGACGGCCTCAGGCTCGATGTTGACGAACAGCATCCGCCCCGCGGGAAGGTCCTTTGCGATCTCGAACGCGCGCCTTCGGCACAACCGCTCCAGAGTGACTACGAGGTCGGCATCGTAGGCGATGCGGAAGAGCTTGTCCGGCCGCTCGAACTCGCCGCCCTCCGGACCGCGGGAAAGCGCCTCGTAGCCGATGACACTCAAGTCGTCGAGGCGCAAGATGGGATGCACCAGCGTGCGCACCTTCCCCGCTGCGATGATCTCCTCGAGCCGCGCCTTTCGCGCCTGGGCGTCGCGCAAGTCGCGAGAGTCCGACTGCGCGAGAGCCACCTCCAGCGCGTTGTGGACCAGCCGCTCGAGGCGCATCTTCGAATCGCGGTGAGCGGTGGCCGCCCCCACGTAGCAGCCGAACTTGGGATAGATCGACGGATCGAGCACGTGTGCGAGCTCCTCGCGCACGCGACTCTCCAGCCGCACTGCGAGGGCCTCCAGCGCGGCGCCGGACATCGATTCGGTCGTGCGCGGCGGAGACAACAGCACGACGAAGGCGTTGCCCGAGATCATCAGCTCGGCCACCATGTCCGAGTCTCGCAACTCCTGACCGGTGATGCGCTCCAGGACCGAAGCGACCTCGCACATCACCTCGTCGAAGACCTCCCAGCCGTAGATCTCCTCGATTCGCGAGTACTTCACCACGTTGAGGCACAGCAACGAGACCTCGCCGCGGTCCTCGATCAGCGACTCGATGCGTGGGAAGAGCAGCGGGGTGGTCGGCAGTCCGGTCACCGGGTCGAAGAGCAGGCGCCGTACCTCCGGGTGGCTCTGGATGATGTCGTGGAACTCAAGCCACGACTCCAAGAGAAACGAACGCTTGTCCTGCTGTGGGTCTTGCATGCGGTCCTCGCCTCCTAGCCGTAGGCCAGACGCAGCGCTACGGCGGCGTTCGCCCCAAGTGGAACGCCGAACGCGCGGGCCCCTACCTCTGCGGCCGCGCCACCCCGGATGTCCACGACTGAGGCTACCACACGTTCGGCGGTGAGCGTGGCCGTCACGGACTCGGCCGCGTGGTTGAGAACGAACACCACGTCGCCCGCCTCGCCCTGGAACAGCGCGATCTCAGCATTCGGCTCGTCGCAGTCGATGACGGGCCCCGCGCCTGCGGCGCGGGCAACCGACCCGTACACGGTCCGCAGCAGCGTGCGCACCGCGTCCGGCGCCGCCCACGGGTCGCTCTGCGCTATGGCGCGCTCGAGCGGCGCGGCGAGGAAGATGGCCTTGCCCTGGCCGTATTGATTGAGCGTCAGCAACGGGCTGCCGGTGGCGTCGGTGGCCACCACCGTCGACATGCCTCCACCCACGAGCGCGTAGTGCGGCAGGTCGAGCCTCACGTCGAAGGCGCTCAGATCGCCGAGCAGCCCCGGTTGCGCGATGCGGCAGCTCAAGACCGGGCGCACGCCGTGGTCCCCGAGGAAGTCCACGCCGAAGATCTCGCGCAGCGCCGGGTCGGCGTCGCCGCCGCCGTAGGAGAGCACTACCGAGCCTCCCGACTGTACGAACGAGGCCAGACTCGCCCACATGGGCGCCGATAGCCTAGCCGCCGATGGGATGAACAGCGTCATGAAGCTGCCGAGTTCGTCGCCCTCGCGAGCGAGCGTCACCGGGACGTGCGCCTCCTTCGCGGCGGTATACGCCTGAAGGCACGACCTCGGCGCGTACAGGCCTGTAAGCGACGGCAGCGGCTCGTAACGCTCGGCCGGGACGAGCACCGCCGCACGCTCGGGCTGCGGCGCGTACACGCGCAGGTCGAGGCGGGCGGCCACGCGCGCGAACTTCTTCACCTCGGCGAGTACAGGTTTCGGCTCACCGGTGACGTCGTTCAGGCCCACTAGCACCTCGTAGGGGTCGCAGAAGTACGGCTCGCGCTTCTCGGTCTCAAGATCGCGCCAGCGCCGCAGGGTCACGCCCGAAGCGCGGTTCATCAGCGCGGAGTAAAGGGCAGTTCGGACGTACGCCGCTTCTTCGGCCACCGACACCTCGAGCGAGTGTATCCCCACGCCATCGGCGAGCACGGGGATGTCGCGCAGTGCGGCGCGGAGAAGGAACGAGTCGAGGTACGTCGCCGGACCGTACGTGAGCGGTCCTTCGGCGGCGTAGGCACGGTACGGCGCCGTCACGTGACTCACTCCGTATTCGAAGCCGTCGATCGCGACACGCGCGTCCACGCCCGATTCGCGCACGAGCGTTTCCGGGTCGCACGCCAGGATGATCGTCCTGGCCGAGTCCACTTCGCGGATGGCGTCCCGCAGCGCCGTCGCCCACTTCTGCAGCGCGTCCTCGCTCTCGAACCCGGCGAAGAACGCCTCGTTGCCGAGCTCCCACGCCCACACGGCCCCCTCCGCGCGGAACCGGTTCACGAGGCGCTGCACCAGCGAGATCTCGCGCTGGATGAGGTAGTCGTCAGTGCGCGGGTCGCGCTTCTTGGCCCACGGCAGTTCGTTCATCTCGGCAAGCCGGTCGTCCGCGAAGAACGTGACGATGGCCTTGAGGTCGTGCGACTTCGCCGCTGCCAGCAGGTCGCCGAGCCGGTCCTCGGCATCGGCGTCGTACTGTCCGACCTGCGGCTCGAGGACCTTCCATGAGACGAACAGGCGGACGAGCGAGATGCGGTGCTCCGCAATCGCGGCGAAATCGGCCTCGGGATCGCGGCCGTACCAGTCGGAGAACGACGCCTTCTCGTCATCGATCGGGTAGTAGTCCACGCCGATCGGGAAGAGCTGGTTGCGCAGCGGGCCTGTCTCCTCGGCCACCGGCTTGGCGGCCTGCTTCGCGTTGCGCGCCGCCCCACCGCCCTTCGCCGCCGACTTCGTCCCGGTCTTCGGCTTGGCCGTCTCGCTCACTCGTCATCACCTGCCCCGACGTACTCGTCGTACAGGCGCCAGAACAGCCCCTGCCGCTTGGTGTCGTAGTACGCGGCTCGCCGAATCTCCCACTGCGCCTCGGCGTGACGGCCTTCGGTCAGGTGCGACGCCGCGAGTCCGAACCGGGCCCGCACGCAGGCCGGGTCGAGCCGGACGCCCAGGCGATACGCCTTGCTCGCGGCTTCGAACCGCTGCAATCCCAGCAGCGACTCGGCAAGCAGCACGTGCACGAGAGCCTGCGTCCCTGCGCGCTTCGCAAGCGCGATGAAGACGCGGGCGGCGTGGCGGTTCAGGCCTGTACGGCGCGCGTATACGACCCCGAGGCAGTACAGAGCCGTCGCGAGCTCGGGGTCGAGGGAAAGCGAGCGCATCGCGCACGCCATCGACTCGTTCGCGGCCTCCTGCTTGAGGTAGGCGTACGCGGAAAGCGCGAGCGCCTCCGGGTCGTCCGGGTCCTCGTCGAGCACCATTCGCACGAGGTCGGCCGCCGCGAAGAGGTCGTCGGCCTTCAGTGCCAGTCCGGCTGCGCCCAGGCGCGCGGTACGTGTGGGCTTCACTTTCGCCGGATCGATAGGATGGTCCGGCACGGCACCCACGCCGAGCAGGCTGAAGAACAGTTCGTCCTGGCTCGGATCGAGCTCGCCGGCTTGCCGGAAGAGCGGAAGGGCAAGCGCCATGCCCTCGCGCTTCAGGCTCGCTATCGCGAGGTTGTACGTCGCGCGCGCTTCCTTCGGATCGAGCTCGAGCGCCCGCTTCCAGCTCTCGACGGCCTCGTCCTCGAATGTCGCGGCGGCATACGCCTCGCCCAGCTGCACGTGCGCGGTTACAAGGTCAGGCGCGACCTCGGAGAGTTCGTGCCATACGAGCACCGACTGATCCCACATCCCGCCGCGCCGGTCGTATGCCAGACCGAGGGCGAGATACGCAGCCGAGAAGTCGGGATCGATCTCGATAGCCTTCGTTGCCTCCGAGATCGCCTGGTCGTAGAAGTCGCCTTCGAGCATGAGATGCGCGAGGAGTCCGTGTATGCGCGGCTCGCGGTCACCGAGGGCGAGCGCCTCGTAGCACGCCTCCACGGCGGCGCTCACGGCACCCTGCCGGGCGAGTTCCTCGGCGGTGAGCAGCGCTGTCGACCGGCCTGCCATCAGACATCCGCCTCGGCTTTGGCGGCGCGATCGCGCGCGACGCGGGCGATCAGCTTGAGCGCGCTCTCGGCGCCGGGCACCACCCCGTTGGCCCCCACCTCGCGGGCGAGCGCGGGATCAGCGGCGAACGGTCCGCCGCTGACAAGCATCACGACGTCGTCGCGGCCGTTGGTAGCGAGCATCTCGCGCACGCGCGCGGCCGCCCGCGCGGTTTGCATGATCTCGGCGAAGACGATCACGATACGCGCACCGGTCTCCTCGACGCGCTCGAGGAAGTCGGCCGGGCGCACGTCTACGCCGAGGTCGTTCACCCGGTAGCCGGCCTCTTTGAGCGTTGCGGCGATCACCGTCCGTGCTATGGAGTGACGGTCGCGGTGCATCGTGCCGACAACCACCGTCACTCCCGTGTCCCGGCGCGCCACCGCCGGCATCACGAAGGATGCGACCTGCTCGGCGACGACCGCGGCCTGGGTGAAGGTGATCTCGTCGATCCCCCCGGCAGCCCAGGCCCCGCCGAGGAGTCCCATTGCAGGCGCGTACAACGCATCGAACAGCGCATCTTGCGCGATGCCCGAGGTGCGCACTCGCTCGACGACCTGGATGGCAGCGGCCGGGTCCTGGTCGACGAATGCCTGGTATAGATCTGCCGCATCTTCGGCAGCCACGCCGTCCTCCGTAAGTCCGTCTCACCCGCGGCAGCGCCGCGGAGTCAAAACGCGCTGGTAGCGGTGGTGGGATTCGAACCCACACGGCCTTGCGGCCAGAGGCTTTTAAGGCCCCCTCCTGTACCAGTTCGGATACACCGCTCCGACTACGAAGCTCCCCCTCCGTCGAGGTCGAGCACCATCCCGTAGAGGATATCGTGTTCGCTCACGAGCGTCGAAGAAAGCCCAGCATACGCCATGGCGGCCTGCAGTATCAGCGCGCCCCCCACGATCACGCCCGCGCGCTCTGGCTCAAGGCCGACCACGTGTCTGCGCTCTTCGAGCGTCATCGCCGCCAGACGCTCGAGGATGTCGAGTAGCGAGCGCCCACTCAGCCGGTAGCCGTGGATGCGGTCGGAATCATAAGGGTCGAGCCGCAAGTCTATCGCCGCGAGGCTTGTCGCGGTTCCGGCTACGGCCACCATCTCGAGCGGTCTCCCGCGCATCGCCGAGAAGACATCCCACAACTCATCGGTGATCCAGCTGGCCGCTTCGTCGATCTCGCCCTCCGTCGGGGGATCGGAACGCAAGAAGAGCTCGGTCGCCCGGCGCGATCCGATGTCGACAGAGCGTACGAACTCGATCTCGACCACACGCTCGCCCGCGGTCAGGCCGGAGCTGCCCAGCACGAACTCGGTCGAGCCCCCGCCCACGTCCACGACCAGCACGCGGTCGTTGCTGATGCCGTAGCTAACACCGAGGAAGGTGAGGTACCCCTCGCGGTCTCCCGAGATGATCTCGGGCCGCACGCCTGCCGATGCGATCGCTTCGCAGAACTCGTCTCTGTTCTCCGCGTCTCGCGCGGCCGCGGTGGCGGCAGCGGCGATGCGCTGCGCTCCAAGGGCCTCGGCCTCGGTAACGAACTCGCGAACGGCGGATGCGACCCGGCCGATCCCTTCCGCCGAGAGCCGTCCAGTGTGCGCCCAGCCTGCGCCCAAGTGCGTGATCGTCTGCCGCCGCACGACCTCATGGATCGCCCCGTCCGTGACATCCGCGACCAGCATGCGCGTCGTGACCGTGCCGATGTCGATGACCGCGCGCCGCTCGGTTGGCTGCACGCTCTCTCCCGCACACTCCGCGCGGACGCATTCAGGCGACGCGACGGCCTGGAGGACGCCCTCGCCTACCGGGTCCCCGATTCCGGCTAGCGTCGCGGCAACGTGCGCGTGCAGGCACTTCGTGCCCAACACACCCCGTTGGCCCGCGATGCCGACTCCCGGGGTCGGATCGACGCCACCGGCCTCGGCAGCCCGGCGCTTGCGATACTCCTCGTCCGCGTCGCGCAGACGCGCGGCCAGCGCGAAGTCGTCCACCAGCCGCTTCCGCCACACCTCGAGCTGTCCGGACGACTCGAGACTCGATACCTCGGCGACCAGGTGCGGGCACGTGAGGTAGTAGAGCGTCGGGAACGGCTCTCCGCCCTCGATCATCGGCGACGTGAGGATGCAGATCGGATACCCGTGCGTGCAGCGCGCCACAACGCGCCAGGGCCCGCGGGGAGTCCGGCCGAGCTGCCAGGCGACGATCGCCGCCTCGTCCATCAGTTCAGACCGAACAGCGAGTCGAGTGCCCGCTGCCACAGCGGCCCCTCGACCTCTTCAGCGGTGATCACGGTTGCGGAGGTCTCAGATGCCGCTCCGCCGGTGACGACGTACGCATCCTCGCCCGGCCGCACTAGTCCGAGCGTCGCGCGCGCGAGCTGCTCGACGCCCTCGGGGGTCTTGAGATCCTCGACCTCGTCGCGAAGCTCCTCATTGCGCTCCTTTAGTCCGCTGAGCTCGCTCTCCAGCGCGTCAAGTTCGCGCTGGTGCTCGTACTGCAGGCGGAAGACCGGGTACACGGTCCAGGCGGCAAGAACGACAGCGGCGATTACGATTAGCGTCGTGAGCCGCACTCCTCCGAGCGACGGTCCGCTCGAGCGGCGGCCAGTGTGTCGGCGCCGCGAGGAAGATCTCGCGGTGCGGGCTGTCCGAGTGCCGGATGTGGTGCGCGGCGTACGTGAGGAGGACGCGCGGGAGGCTGAGCGGCGTGCTGCCGCGCTCTTCCCGGCGTTCGCTGATGCCCTCTTCTGCGTTCGTGCTGCGGCCATGAGCTGCGCAATCGGTGGTGTGACAAGGCCAGCGAGTTCGGTGGTTCGAGGGTATTCCCTCACGCCAGATGATAGCACCGCATCGCGCCGAGTAGAACCCTCGACATCAACTCGAGATTGACTCGCCCGAACACTGCCGTGAAACGCGCGCCGGCCGCCGCCCTTCTTCGGAGCGGCGGCCGGAGTCCTGCCGCTGTGAGGCGAGGTGTGGCCGTCCCCTCAGACGCCGATGTTGGTGAACGCGTCCAATCCCGGATACACGGCGGAGTCGCACAGCTCGTCCTCGATGCGAAGGAGTTGGTTGTACTTGGCGACCCGGTCGCTCCTCGCCGGCGCGCCGGTCTTGATCTGCCCCGCGTTCACGGCCACCGCCACGTCCGCGATCGTGGTGTCCTCGGTCTCGCCGGAGCGGTGGGAGATCACGGTGGTGTATCCCGCGCGATGCGCCATCTGGATCGCCTCGAGCGTCTCGGTGAGCGTCCCGATCTGGTTCAGCTTCACGAGGATCGAGTTCGCCACGCCGAGATCGATGCCCTTGGCGAGCCTCTCGGTGTTCGTCACGAACAGATCGTCACCGACGAGCTGCACCCGGTCGCCGAGGCGATCGGTCAGCAGCTTCCAGCCGTCCCAGTCCTCCTCGGCCATGCCGTCCTCGATCGAGATGATCGGATACCGGTCCACCAGGCCCGCCCAGAAGTCGACCATCTCGGCACTGGAAAGCTCGCGGCCCTCGCCCTTGAGGACGTAGACCTCGCGCTCGGTGTCGTAAATCTCGGTGGTAGCCGGGTCGAGCGCGAACATGATCTGCTCGCCGAGCGTGTAGCCCGCAGCGGTGACCGCCTCGGATATGACCTGGAGCGCCTCCTCGTTGCTGCCGAGGTCCGGAGCAAACCCGCCCTCGTCGCCCACACCGGTGGCCAGACCGCGCTTCTTCAGCACGCCCTTCAAGGTGTGGTAGATCTCGGCGCACATCCGCAGGCCTTCGGCGAAGCTGCCTGCGCCTACCGGCATGACCATGAACTCCTGCAAGTCGACGTTGTTATCAGCGTGTGCACCGCCATTCATGATGTTCATCATCGGGACCGGAATGGTGCTCGCGTTGCAGCCGCCGATGTAGCTGTAGAGCGTGAGCTCGCAACTCTCGGCCGCGGCCTTGGCGACCGCAAGCGACACGCCGAGTATCGCGTTCGCGCCCAGACGGCTCTTGTTCGCCGTCCCGTCGAGTTCGATCAGGAACTCGTCGATGGCGCGCTGGTCGCTTGCCTCCATGCCCACGATCTCGGGCGCGATGATCTCCGTGATGTTGGTGATGGCGGTGAGCACTCCCTTGCCGAGATACCGCGCCGAGTCGCCGTCGCGGAGCTCGACCGCCTCGAAAGCGCCCGTAGAAGCGCCGCTCGGCACTGCAGCCCTGCCCCAACTGCCGTCGTCCAGCACGATCTCGACCTCGACGGTCGGGTTGCCGCGCGAATCAAGGATCTCGCGTGCCGTGATGTCGGTGATGTAGCTCATCTCGCGTGCTGCTCCTTCACTCCTCCGGGGCCGCACCCGCGGCCGACTCCCTCTTCTTCGCCCAAGCCCAGAACTCCTCCCACTCCTCGAGCGTGAGGTCCTCGAGCGGGCGGCCAGCCGCAGACGCCGCCGCCTCCATGTCTTCGAAGCGGCCGACGAACTTCGCGCACGTGCGGCGCAGCGCCGCCTCGGCGTCTATCCCCATCTTGCGAGCGACGTTCACGACCGTGAAGAGCAGGTCGCCGAGTTCGTCTTCCGCATCCGCCGTCTCCGGGTCTGCGGACTTCAGCTCGTCGATCTCCTCGTGGACCTTCGCCCAGACGCCGTCGAGGTCCTCCCACTCGAAGCCTATCCCGGCGGCGCGGCGCGATATCTTCTGCGCGCGCATCAGCGCGGGCAGCTGCGCCGGAACCTCGCCCAGCACGCCGGTGGCCGGCTTCTCTTTCCGCTTGATCGCGTCCCAGTTCCGGGTGACCTCGTCGGGGGTCTCGGCGATCACGGTGCCGAAGATGTGCGGATGACGCCGACGGATCTTCGTGATGATCGAGGCGACCACGTCGTCGATCGTGAAAGTCCCGTCCTCGGCCCCGATCTGCGCGTGCAACACCACCTGCAGCAGCACGTCGCCAAGCTCGTCGGCGAGTGCCGCGTCATCTCCGGACTCCGCCGCCGCCGCACCTTCGTACGCCTCCTCGATGAGGTGCGATGCGAGGCTCGCGTGCGTCTGCTCGCGGTCCCACGGACAGCCGTCCGGGGCACGAAGGACGCCGATGATCCGCACGAGTTCGGCGAATCCCGCGGGAGGCGCGAGGCGTGTCGGCGGGACGTAGATCGCGGTCTCGCGGGTGGCAAACTCCGTGCGCCCGAGCGCGTCCACGGAAAGCGGCGTGAGTTCGAAGCCGCCTCCCTCAAGGCGTCCCGCGACGACGACGCTGTGCTCGGGGGCGTACATGTTCGCGAGACGCCCCGCCGTTGCACGGGCGATGATGGTGTTGTCCACACCGGTCACTATGAGATGCGCGTCGCGCGTACGCCCGACGCCGGCAACCGAGCCGGCGTCGATGATCTGCACGTCCGCCGTAGCGTCCATGTCGAGCGCGAGCAGCAGCACCTGGAGCGGCGAGGTGACCGGGTAGAGGTCGACTCCGCCACGCGCGCGTACGAGTAGTCCTGCGATGAGCCCCTCGCGGACGAGCGGGTAGCCGAATGCCGCGAGCGCGACGTTGCGGTCGCGCGAAGTCTCGACCAGCGCTTCCACGACCTGGTCGGCGGACGCGCGCTCGTCCAGACCCAGGTCTGCGAAGGTGACGGGTGCGATACCCAGCGATGCGACGAGAGACGCGGACGCCGAGGTGGCCGAGGGGACCACCACCACGTCGGCGGCCTGCAGCCGCTGCGTCGCGCGGGCATCAACCACTCCAGTGGCGTCTTGCTCGAGCCCGACGATCGCGATCGTCCCCACGCGCCCCCTCCAGGTACTCGAGATCCGCCCGGCGGGACTACTCTGTGGGCTTGAGCGTCTCGTCGAGGTACTCGATCTCGGCCGCATCGCGCAGCCTCTTCACGTACTCTTGCAGCGCGATCTCGGCACCGTTCGCGGAGAGCATCTCCTGTAGTTCTGCGGGTGCGTCGGCGACCGGTTCGCCGGCTTTGATCTCGTCGACCTTGCGGATGATGTGCCAGCCGTAGTCAGACTGCACGGGCTTGCTGACCTCGCCGACCGCAAGCGCATCGGCGGCGTCGGCGAACTGGGGCACGTACGCAGTCGTAGGCGACCAGCCAAGGCTACCGCCGTCGGCGGCGCTGCCAGGATCGGTCGAGTTCGCCGCCGCGAGCGCAGCGAAATCGCCGCCAGCCTCTATCTGGGCGTACAGGTCGTTGGCGGTCGCCTCGTCGGCCACAAGGATGTGCTCGAGGAGGGAGTACGTCTCGGGCAGCGTGCCGCTGCTGGCTTCTTGCGACGCCTTCTTACTGATGAAGTCGCGGGCGAGCTGGTCTCGAACGCTCTTGCGCAGGTCCTCCATCGTCAGGCCTGCCGCGACGACCTGCTCCTCGATGACGGCCTGGTCGGTCTCTCCGCCCATGAGTTCGGTGATGCTCTGATTCACGGCTTCTACTGAGAGATCGGCGCCCTGCTTCTCGGCCTCCTGCGTGATGAGAACCGACTCGATCATCATGTCGAGCAGCTGCTTCTTGTAGGCGAGCGCGTCCTCTTCGGAGATCTCGCCGCCCATCTGCTGCTCTACCTGCGTGTAGATGCGGTCGAACTCGGCACGGGTGATGTAGTCGCCGTTGACTTTGGCGACAGCGTCCACCTTGTTGCAGCCGGCGATGCCGCCAACAAGCGCGACGATCAGAATGGCGACGGCGATGCCGCGGAATGTTCGCACGGACGTACCCTTCTCTAGGGATGCTCCCGGCCGCGTGCCGGGCTTCGGACTGCGCCGAGTATAGCACCGAGCGCCCGCATCGCCGCCGCCGAAGCGCCCTCCCCGCCAGATTGCACAAAATGCACACAACTCGTGCGGCTGACGAAGACCGCGCCCTCCGCGGCGAGCAGGCCTTGCGCTTCGGCAGAGACCTCCACCGGTGAGAGAGTGAGCCTGTGGCGCGCTAGCGAGACCGACTGGATGCCGAGTTCGCCGGCCGACACCTTGATGCGCGCGATCGCAAGGAGCTCGCGCGCGGGCAGTGGCGGCGCGCCGTATTGGCACGCGAGGTCCGCGGCGATCCCCTCGACCGCCTCCGGGCTCGAAGCGGCAGCGATGCGCCGGTACGCGAGCACGCGGGCGTCCACGTCGGGCACGTACTCCTCGGGCAGATAGGCAGCAACGGGCAGGTCGACGCGCACCTCCGGATGGGCCGGCAGCGGCTCCCCACGGACCTCGGAGACCGCCTCGCGGAGCATCTGGGCGTAGAGGTCGAAGCCCACGGCGCTCACGCTGCCGGACTGCGCCGCGCCGAGCAAGCTGCCGGCGCCACGGATCTCGAGATCGCGCATGGCCACCCGTATCCCGCTGCCCAGGTCTGCGTGCTCCTGGATCGCGGTAAGCCGCTCGTATGCCTGGTCGGTGAGCGCCTGGCTCCTCGGGAACAGGAAGTACGCGTACGCCTTGACGTGACTGCGCCCGACACGACCCTTGAGCTGGTAGAGCTGTGCGAGGCCCAGCCGGTGGCTGTCGTCGATGATGAGCGTGTTCGTGTGCGGGTTGTCGATGCCCGACTCCACGATCGTGGTGGCCACGAGCACGTCGATCTCCCCTGCCGAGAAGCTCTCCATCACGCGCTCGAGCTGGTGCTCGGACATCTGCCCGTGACCGATGCCGACACGTGCCTCGGGCACCGCCGCCTGAACGCGCTCGACGACGCGCTCGATGCCTCTGACACGATTGGAGATGTAGTACACCTGCCCACCACGGTCGATCTCGCGGCGGATGGCGCCCGAGATCACGTCCTCATCGAACTCGCCGACATGCACGGTCACAGGGAAGCGATCGGCGGGCGGCGTGTCGATCGCCGAGAAGTCCCGCACGCCCGAAAGCGACATCTGCAGCGTGCGCGGTATGGGCGTCGCTGTCAGTGTGAGCACGTCGACTTGCTCGCGCAGGTTCTTCAGGTGCTCCTTGTGCTCCACGCCGAAACGCTGCTCCTCGTCCACGACCACCAGTCCGAGGTCCTTCGGCAGCACATCCCTGCTGAGCAGGCGGTGCGTGCCGATGAGGACATCCACCGTCCCGGTGGCGAAGCCCTCGAGCGCGCTCGCCTGCTGCGCCTTGCTGCGGAAGCGCGAGAGCAACTCCACGCGCACGGGGAACGGCGCGAAGCGTTCGGAGAAGGTCGTGAAGTGCTGCTGGGCGAGGATCGTCGTCGGGCAGAGCACCATCACCTGCTTGCCGGACTGCGTCGCTTTGAACGCAGCACGGATGGCAACCTCGGTCTTGCCGTAGCCAACGTCGCCACAGACGAGGCGGTCCATCGGGCGGTCCGACTCCATATCGGCTTTCACGTCCTCGATCGCGGCGAGTTGGTCTGGCGTCTCGTCGAACGGGAACGCCGCTTCCATCTCGCGCTGCCAGGGCGTGTCGGCAGCGTACGAGAATCCCGTGACCGCCGCGCGGCGAGCGTAGAGGTCCACCAGGTCGAACGCGAGCTTGCGCGCGGCCGTGCGGGCCTTGCCGGTCGCCTTGCTCCAGTCCGCGGTGTTGAGCCGGGTGACCCGCGGAGCCGTGCCCTCGGGCCCGACGTAGCGCGTGACACGGTCGAGCTGCTCCACCGGCACGTACAGCTTGTCGCCCTTCGCGTACTCGAGAAGCAGGTAGTCGCGTTCGGCGCCCAGTGCGGCCTGCCGGACGATGTCGCGGAAGAGAGCGATGCCGTGGATCTCGTGCACGACGTAGTCGCCCGGCGCGAAAGCGAATGTGAGCTTCGTGGGGTCGGCTGCCTGCCTGCGGCGTTCGGCGGCACGCGGAAAGACGTCGTCGATGGAGACGACTGCGAGACGCGCTCCGGGAAGCACGTAGCCGGCGGGTACGTCGGCAACGGACAGTGCGACAAGCCCGGCCTGCGGTGTCGCGCCTCCGTGTTCGAGCGCCGCTACGGTCATCCCCGCCGAGACGAGCGCCTGCGAGAGGCGATCGCGACCCTGGCGGTCCCGCACCGCCGCAACCACCCGGTACCCGGTGTCGAGCAGCGACCGCAGGCCCGCAGCGAAAGCCTCCTCGCGACCGCCCACATCCGGCCGCCGCGCCGCGACCTCGCCGTCCGCGGCGCCACCGGTGCGCAGCATCGAGAGAAACGTCAGCCGCTGTCGGCCGCCGAGGTCGATCTCGGCGGGCTTGAAGTAGAGCCCGGTGAGTTCGCGCGCAACCGCGTTCGCCCGCGTTTCGAGCTCGCCACGCGCACGCACGAGGTCGTCGAAGAGCGCACGCGGTTCGGCCACGATGACGAGCGCACCCGGCGGCACGTAGTCGAGCACGGAGGCTCGAGCCCGGTAGAAATGCGGCAGGTACTGTTCGATCCCGTTGAAGGTCACGCCCTGCTCAATCAGGTCGAGATCACGGGCGAGCGTGTCGTTCTGGCGCGCCGCCTCGCCGAGTGCACGACGTGCATGCTGCCCCGCACGGCTGCCCGGAGCGACTTCACGGCACGGGTAGATCTCGGTGGGTCCGGCGTCCGCGACGTGCTGCTGCGTGGAGGGCAGGTACCGTCTGAGCGTCTCGATCTCGTCGCCGAGGAGCTCCGCACGCACCGGATACGGCGCGTCCGAGCCGAAGACGTCGAGCGTGCCGCCCCGAAGGGCGAACTGGCCGCGCTCCTTGGCGGTGTCGACACGCTCGTAGCCCATGCGGACCAGACGAGTCGTCGCCTCGGCGAGGTCGAGCGTGACGCCCGGCGTGAGGGTGAGCGGCCCGAAGACGTGCGAGCCCTGCGGCGGCAGAACGCGCAAGAGCGACCGCGCGCTGGCGACGACCACTACCGGGCGGCCCTTGTCGAGCGAGTGCAGCGCGCGAGCGCGAGCGCCGACCGCCTCGAGGTCCGGCGCCGTTCGGTCCCACGGGAGTTCGGCGCGATCGGGGAAGAGGAGCACGCGCTCGTGCTCGAGGTACGTGCCGAGCTGCCGCGCGAAGCGCTCGGCGGCGTCCGCGCCCGGGAGCACGAGCAGCGTGGGGCGCGTGCGCCCGGCCACCACCTCGGCGGTGATCGCGGGCCGCACGAGTCCAGGCGCTGCGAGCGTGAAGTCCTCACCGGCGTCGAGACGTGCGAGCGCGCGGGCGACCGAGGGCTCGGCTGCAAGCAACGGGTGTATGGCGGCGAAGAACTCGGTCACGCAGCACCTCAGCGTCCGGACAGCACGAAGGGCCCGCATCCGGCATGCCGGGGCGGGCGACTTCGCGAGTGTAGGCGCGCGGGAAGCGCGGGTCAAACCGCGCAGCGTTACGGCAGCGCTAGAAGCGGTAGCGGCGTATCCAGGTGCCGGAGTCCGGCACTCCATCAGCACCGAACACGGTGTCGCTGACCACCAGCACACTCTCTGCTCGCGGCTGTCCCGGCATCATCGTGAATCCCGGCTTCGTCGCAGACCCGGGGGTCTCGAGCAGCACGTACAGTTCACCAGACTCGACGTCGAGAACTTCGATGGTCGGCCAGGGGACGTTCGCCGGCCCGTTCGCAACTTGCGTCTCGTAGACAAGGCGTGACCCGACGAAACAGGGATCCGAGCCGGCATCCGAGAGGAGGTATTCGTTTCCTTCGTGCGTGCGCACATGCAGGTGCGGCACGTCCGCGAGCGGCGGATCCAACTCCGCCCAAACGAGCGTGCGCTCGAAGTAGGTCGGCCAATGACTGATCGGCGCCGCACCGTTCTCGAGCCCATGCGTGAAGCGCTCGACACCGTCGGAGAGCCCGACCACGGTGACTCGCTCCTCGACACCCTCCGGGGACACGCGCGCACTGAAGATGACCTCGTCCGCCTGGACGTAGAAGGTGTGAATGGTGCGATCGCTCGAGACGACCGTGCGATCGGCGGACGTGGCAAGATCGCGCTCCTGGATCGAGGCGCCGTAGACCGCACCCTCCTGCTCAGGGTTGGGCGCCGTGTTGGTCATCCAGTACAGCCTCTCGCCGAGCACCTGGAAGAGGGGGCGCGACCGGATCGAGGTGATCGATTCTGCGACCAGTACGGCGTCGCCGAGCGCAGGACCACCGTCGAGAATCGGAGCTGCGTACAGCTTCCAGCGGACGTTCCACGGATCGCCCTGCTCGTCACCCCGCAACTCCTCCCACGCCACCCACGTGTTCGAGCATCGTGCGGTAAGGACCGCGAAGCCCTCGCGCGCGTCGACCGGTTCCGCCAAGACCGTACCGTAGACGCCCGAGTCCATGTCCAGAAGCACGATCGCGCTGAGGCCACGGTTGGCCCACGAGTCCACCATCACCGCAAAGCGCGTGTCGTAGTCGCTCAGGTACGTGCTTTCCGGCAGGCGGAATTCGTCGAATGGAATCGCCTCCGGATTGATCGGCCTAGCGGGGAACGGCTCGATCTCGCGTTTCGATTCGGTATCCGACCCGCTCCCTAGCGGCGCCGGGTCCGGCATGCAGCCGGCCAACACCGCCGCGCATAGAGTCATTGCCAGCCAGACGTACGCAGTTCGCACCACGTACCCTCCTTTCCTAACGGGGGCGGGCGCCCTGGCGGGCGCCGGCCCCGGCCTTGCTCCTAGTACACCAACACTTTCTGGAAGTGCCTGAGAATGCCGTCGGCGACCTGGTGCGCGGGATACGTCCGATGGCCGAGCGTCTGGCCTCCGCCCGACAGCGACGCAGCCTCATTGTACGGGTCGTTGACCCGGACGGTCATGTTCCGCCAGTCGAACGCCTCGATCGGGATGATGTGGCCGTCATGGTTGTAGACGTAGTTGTTCCAGACCGAGCCGACGATGCGTACGTCGGCGGCCAGCGGATGTCCTCGGGACTCCAGCCCGTACTGCACCCGTGAGTAGACGTCGCCCGTGCTGTAGCAGGCGCCGGACACGACATACGGCACGCCGGTGAGCGCGGTGATCACGTCATCCATACGCGTGAAGACGGTCCCGGCGGTCGTCGTCCCTAGCATCGCGGCGATGCTGCTCTGGGGAACCGTCTCTCCCCAGTAGTCGTCGATGGTCTGCGCCGTTGCCGGACCGCACCAGTAGCTCCGCTCCTGGGGATGCGTCGGCGTGTAGAAGTACTGGTACGGAGCCCCGATGATCGCGGCGAGCTGAATGCCATCGGGCCGCGCCGAACCCGCCGCCAACCAGCGCCGATACTCCTTCTCCACGCGGGCGGTCTCCTTGCTCGGCCTGTCCTTGATCTCTCGCGGGTCGTCTCCGGTGCCCGCGGCGTGTGCGACGCCCGGCGCGAGCGCCAGTATCAGGGCAAGCGTCAGCATGCCCAGTTTCGAGCCCCTCATCGCTCCTCCTATCGATCTTGATGTCAGATGCTGTCGGCGGAGCGGCGCGGCAGCGCCGGGAGGGACGCCCGCCCACCGGCCCGCACTTCCCCCCTCGGCTGCGGACCGGGGCGATCGTCGCATGCTGCGTTCAACCAGATGTAAGCGGCACCTGTCGCGTCGTGTGCGTGCTTCCGCGATTCCAGGCTCGGGTACGATTGGAGCATCCGACCCGGGAGGTCACATGCCCGAGAGAAAGCGCGCCGCCGAGATTGACGCAAGGCTCAAGACGCTCTATCCGAAGGCGGCGATCGCCCTGGCGTATGCGAACGACTTCCAGCTGCTCGTGGCCGTCATCCTTTCGGCGCAGACCACTGACGTCGGCGTGAACAAGGTCACGCCCGTGCTCTTCGACCGCTTCCCGACCGCCGAGGCGCTCGCCGCTGCCGATCCTGACGAGATCGAGGACATCGTCCGGCCCACTGGCTTCTTCCGGAACAAGACGAAGAACATCATGGGGGCGGCGCAACGCATCGTCGCCGAGTACGGGGGCACCGTGCCCGACACGATGGAGGACCTGCTCACGCTGCCCGGTGTGGCCCGCAAGACAGCGAACATCGTGCTCTACAACGCATTCGGCAAGGCCGAGGGGATCGCGGTGGACACGCACGTCTTCCGCCTGTCGCACCGCCTCGGCTTCTCCGTCGAGCAGGACACCAACAAAGTCGAACGCGACCTGATGGCGCTCTTCCCGCGCGAGGAGTGGGGCGCTCTCACGTACCGGCTCATCGAACACGGCCGCACCGTCTGCGACGCCAAGCGCCCGATATGCGGTCGGTGCACGCTTGCCGAACTCTGCCCGAGCGCTTTTTCGGTGAAGGGCTGGCGCGAGAGCGCCTAGCCGGCCTGCCGAGCTGGCCTCATCGAGATCTCAGCCGAAGAGAAGCGCCAGCGCCGCGCCCAGGAAGACGCCCGGAAGCATGTTGCCCACCGGCAGCCTCTTGATCTGTGCGAGATCAAGTCCGATCGCCAGGATTAGCGCGCCCCCGATCGCCTCGATCGCCGCGATGACCGCGGGTGTTATGAGCGGCTCGAGCGCGCCCGCACCCAGTGCGATCCCCCCCTGCAGCACGAGAATCGGGATGATCGAAAGCCCGACGCCCGCCCCGAGTGTCGTGGCTAGCGCGATGGCCGCAGTGCCGTCGAGCAGCGCCTTGAGGAACAGCAGCGACGGGTCGCCGAGACCGTCTTGCAGCGAGCCGAGCACGGTCATCGCCCCCGTGCAGAAGAGCAGGCTCGCCGTCACGAAGCCTTCCACGAGGGTGTGGCCCTTCTCGCCGGGTTGGTCGGCCTTGCCGGGGCTCAGGAGCGGCGCTTTGTACGTCTTCTCCTGCAGCCACACGCCGAAGCGTTCGAGCCGCTGCTCGATCCCAAGGGCTTCGCCGAGTAGCGAGCCGACCACTAGCGAGCCTACGAGCACCAGCGCCGAGTAGTCGCCCAGGCGCGTCTCGCCGAGGTCCCGCAGCCCTCCGAGCGCGATAGCAGCTCCGATGACGACGACCGCCAGCCCGATCGCAGAGAACGCGATGGCCCGGAACCGCTCGCTGATCAGGCGACCGAACCCGAGCCCGATAGCCGTGCCGGCGAGCACAGCGACGATGTTCACGATCACGCCGAGTCCGGGCATGTCAGTCCTCACCATCCAGCCAGAGCTTCTTGAGCTCCTCGGTCACCTTGTTCGCTCCCGGCGGAAGTCCGGTACTTGCGGCTGGATACCTCCCGCGCCGGCGGCTGCCCTTCCGCGCCTCGAAGCACACCCCGGAGTCGGCCACCTCAGCACCGTATCCACGGACGCGTGCCGCCAACCCCGTATCCGAGGTCACCACCGTCGCACCTGCACACGCAAGCCTTGCGATGAGATCGTCCGCCGGCTCGTCCCGCGAGAAGCGGACCTCGACCTGCCCGCGCCGGAAGTCCGCGCCCGCGCCGGCCACGCCGTCGAACACGACCGAGATCTCGCCTGCGCCCAGCAACTCGGCCCCGCGCACCGCAAGGCGCGAAACGAGCGCCTCACGCTGCTGCTCAAGAGGCAGATGCACGGTGGCGGGGTCGCGCTTGGTGACATTGTAGCCGTCGACCAGGAATCGCATGCGGTCATGCTACACCTTGCCGCATACTCGCGGCCGGAAGCGGGAACATGTCCCGACAGCGGTACATACAACCCGTCGTTGCCGTCCCCGGGAGGGACCATGCCTGAGCCCGTCATGCCGAGAACCGGACAGCCCGCGCCGCCTATCGACGCGGAAGTCACCGGCGGCAAGCGCTTCTTTCTGAGCGACCACCTAGGCCGGTGGGTGGTGGTGTACTTCTACCCGCGCGCGAACACGCCGGGTTGAACGCACGAGGCCAAGGACTTCGAGGCGCACGCCGCCGAGCTGAAGTCCCTGAACGCCCTGGTCGTGGGCGTGAGTGCCGACAAGCCCGAGATCCAGCAGAAGTTCATCGACAAGTTCGAACTGACCTTCCCCATGATCCCGGATACCGGGAAGACTGTGATCGACGCTTACGGCGCGCGCGAAGTGCTCGGCGTCACCGCCAAGCGCAGCACGTTCCTGATCGCGCCCGACGGCGCCGTCGCGCACGTCTGGCCGAAAGTGAAAGTCGAAGGACACGCAGACGACGTGGTGGCGACGATCCGGAAGCTTGCGGCGAAGTAGCGGCTAGCGGCCCAGTGCCGAAGCTATCCCGTCAGCGAAACGCCGTACGTCGCCCTCGGTGGTGTCCCAGCTGCATACCCAGCGCACCTCGTCGGCACGCTCATCCCAGGAGTAGAAGTCGAATTCGTCCTGAAGCGGCGCGATCGCATCGTGCGGCAGGACCGCGAAGACTTCGTTCGCGTCGACCGGCTGAGTGATCCGCACGCCCGGCAGCCCGCGCACCCTGTCGGCGAGCAGTCGAGCCATCGCATTCGCGTGGGCGGCGTTCTCACGCCAGAGGTCGCCCTCCAGCAAGGCGATGAACTGTGCCGAGACGAACCGCATCTTCGAGGCGAGCTGCGCGCTCTGCTTCCGCACGTACTTGAAGTCGGAAGCCAGCGCCGGGTCAAGGAAGACGACAGCCTCGGCAAGCACCGCACCGTTCTTGGTCGCGCCGAAAGACACCACATCCGCGCCGGCGCAGGCCTCACCCAGCGTACAGCCGAGCGAGGCGGCGGCGTTCGAAAGACGCGCGCCGTCGACGTGCAGTCTCAGCCCGTGCGCCCGGCAGACGGCCTCGATCGCGGTGATCTCCTCCCGCCGGTAGACCGTCCCGTACTCGGAGGACTGCGTGATCGACACCACTCTCGGCTGGCTCGCGTGTTCGGATCCCACCCCCCGGATGGCGCGCTCGACGAGCTCCGGCGTGAGCTTGCCATCGGGCGTCGGTACGCCGATGAGCTTGCCGCCGGTGAAGCGCTCAGGAGCGCCACACTCATCGGAGTTGATGTGTGCCGTCGTCGGGCAGATGACCGCTTCGAACGTGCGCATCATCGCCTGCAACGAGGTGACGTTGGCGCCGGTGCCGTTGAAGACGAAGTACGCCTCAGCACCGGTGCCGAAGTGATCCTGCACCAGCGCGAGAGCCCTCTCCGTCCAGGGGTCATCGCCATACGCGTGCACGTGCCCGGCGCTGGCATCGGCCATCGATGCCAGCACGGCAGGATGCGCGCCTGAGGCGTTGTCGCTCGCGAAACCTCGCCGTGGGCCGGTCACGCCGGTCACTCCATGAAGCGGATATCCGCGATGTAGTAGCCCGACTCGGTCAGAACGACCCAGTACTCCCACCCCTCTTCGGTGCCGTACCAGGACTGTACGGTCTGGACCCAGAACGTCCCGTCAGGCTCCTCGCTATAGCCGTAGACGTCGAAGTAGTCGAGCCCGCCCGCCGAGACCTGCGCGCTCGCCGAGTCTGAGCGGAACGGGTCCACGGTATAGGACTGCGCGTCCAGGCCGCGATCCTCCGAGACAGCCGTCAGGTGGTCCCATACGACCTGCATCGCCAGGTCGCCGCCGTCGGACGTGCCCGGGTCGCTGAACCCGTCGTAGCCGATGCTGTACACCTCGATGACCGACCAGGTGCCGTCGGCGTTCTGCTCCACGTACATCTCGTCGACATACTCGCTGTTCGGCGGCCCGGCCCAGTACTTCGCATAGCCGTCGCCGTAGTCCACGACATCGAAGACCCAGTCGCCCACACCGCTCGCGTCGAGCTGCGCCTGCACGGCCTCGTCGGCGGTCGCATAGCTGTCAAGCCCGCTGTCACCGCCGAAGTCGCCGGAGTCACCGTCGGCGGAGCCGTCGGTATCGAACCCCAGGTCGGGCACGACAATGCCCTCCTGGTTGGCCTTGTCCTTGACGGCCTTGTAGATGAAGAACCCGCCAACGCCGCACCCGATGAGCAGGAAGACGAGCAGGGCCACGATGCCGATGATGCAGCCCGCCTTGCTCTTCTTCTCGGGAGCCGGGGGCTGCGCGTACTGCGCGTTGTATGCTGCCTGCTGCTGGTAGGCGGCCTGCTGCTGCGCGTACTGCGCCTGGTCGTACGCGGCCTTCTGCCGCTCGTATTCGGCCATCTGCCGCTGGTACGCGACCTCTTCGGGGGACGGTCCGGAGGGAGGCATCGGCCGGGTCGCATCAGCGGCCGCAGCTCCCAGCGTCGCTCCGCAAGAGCCGCAGAACGCGGCGCCTTCGCGCACCTCGGCATTGCAGTTCGGACACAGCATCGTTCAAGGCCCCCTCGCAGTCGGATGCGGCTGTGATGACTGTATTGCCGCGCATGCGAGGGTGTAAAGACCGCCCAGAAGGCACCTTCAGGATCCCCGTCGGCTGCGTGCGGTACGCACGGCTACGCCACAGCAGACTCCAGCTCGAGGCGGCCCTGGCCCCAGCCCTCGGCGGGCTCGCCGCGGCGGAGCGCGACGATGGCGATGTCGTCGGCCAGCCGGCCTTCGGCGAAGCTGAACGCCGACATGAACAGCGACTCAGGGACCTTGTCCGCAGTCTCCGACGCGACGCTCGCGCACGCCTCCAGAAGCCGGTCGTTGCCGAACGCCTCACCCTTCGGCGAGCGGGCCTCGACTAGGCCGTCCGTGTACATCACGAGCAGGTCGCCCACTTCGAGCCGCGCATCGTGGTTCTCGTACTGCATGCCGCCGAGCGCTCCGAGCACGCCACCGTCCTGGGGCAGCATGACGGGCGCGCCGTCGGCACGGACGATCACCGGAGCGGGATGTCCAGCCAGGCTATAGGCCATATGCCCTGACGGGCCGTCGATCAGTCCGAAGAACGCCGAGACGAATTCGTGCGGCTCAGCGCCATGGAGCACCAGGTCGTTCGCGTGACCCATCACCGAATGCGGCGACGGCAGACGGAGGACCTCGGAGCGTACCGCGCTCTTCACGAGCGAGGTCAACCCCACGGCTTCACTGCCGTGGCCCGAAACGTCGCCGATGAGTACGCCGATCTGCCCGTCGCCAAGAGGGATGACGTCGTAGAAGTCGCCGCCCACAGTCGAGACCCCGGACGCCGCGTGGTACAGGTGGCCCATCTCGAATCCGGGAACCACTGCCGGCGCGGAGAAGAACGCACCGCGGAGCTGGCGGGTCAGTTGGCGCTCACTCGCGTACTGACGCGCGTTCTCGAGCGCGAGCGACAGCGACAGTTCCATCTTCTGCAGCAAGTCGCGCTGCGCGTCGCCGAAGCGCAGGTCGGCGTCCCAGCAGAATCCCATCACGCCGGTCACGTCACCCCGACTCTTCACCGGCACAAGAGCGAATGCGCCGATGTCGTGCTTCACCAGCAGCTCGAACTGCTCGCGCCGTGACGCATCCGACTGCGAAACCATCACCACGTGCCCCGAGCGCGCGGCCAGCGCCGGCAGCGAGACTTCGTCCTGGGCGAAGCGCAGACCGGTCATCTCGGCGGGCCAGCCGTGCACGTTGCGGAAGACCCAGCAGGAGTCCTCACGCTCGGCGATCCAACCCCAGTCGGCACCTAGCGCTTCGGTCGCCTCGACGAGCACACGCTGGAGGATGTCCTCTGCGTCAAGCGACGAGAGGACCGTCACGTCGATGAGGTTGCTCGCCCGACGAAGGTCCGCGGCGATCGTGTCCCGCGCGGAGCGCTCGGCGATAGCCGGCGTCACATCGACCGCCAGCAGCAGCACGTCGAACGGATCGCCGATGCGGCCCGGAACCGGCAGGTACAACAGCTGCCAGTACGTGACCTCGCCCCACGATGCCCGGTGCTCGTATGCCGGGACCGTGATGGGCTGGCCCGTGTACGCGACGTCGATGAAGCGCGACGCGGAACGCGAATCGGAGAGGAACCCGCGCACGGGCATGCCCAGCAGGTCCCATTGAGGCCGGACGTCCTCCAGCAGCTCCCGGAACACGCCGTTCGTCCAGGTGAAGCGCAGCTGCGAGCCCGACCAGAGGGCAGCAGGGAATGAGGCCCCTTCAAGGAGCGCCGAGACCCGAGCCGAATCGCTCAGCATCCGCGCAGCGGCCAGCTGCGACTCGTTCGTGCTCGTCTCCGCTGTCATCACCCCCTACGGCGGCATCGCGGCCGAGGAATCATCTGACTCCCCTATCGGCACCCGCGCCAGGCGGCAACAGATACGTGCTGACAGGCGGCACTCCGGTGACAGAATCCCGCGAACCGCCGACAAACGGTATCCTGCACCCGAATGACCTTGACGGACGGTGGAATGACCGCCGCTCGTCCGAACACGCGACGGGACCGGCACCGGGCCGGTCCCGTCTTCTTGCAGCATGCAGCCCGGCATCTCCCGGGCCGCGGCTATGCTGCCGCGCGGATCTCCACCCCGCTCGCAACGGATGCCGGCGCAGGCGGCTTGGTCGCGAACGTGAGACCGGCCGCAATGATGCACAGTCCCGCCGCCACCGCGTACGCCAGCCCGTAGCCGCCGGTCGAGTCGACGATCGTGCCGGCGGTCATCGACCCGAAGACGCCGCCGAAGCCCCACGCGGTGAACACGAGCCCGTAGTTCACTCCCATGTGCTTCGTGCCGAAGTACCCCGTGGTCGTCGACGGGAAGAGCGACAGGTTCGCTCCGTAGGCGAAACCGACGAGCGCTGCGACTGGCACAAGGAGCCCGGGCGTCCCCGCCAGCGCGAGCAGCCCCATCATCGCCGCCTGGAGCACGAACACGATCAGCATGGTGCGAGTCCCTCCGATGCGGTCGGACGCCACGCCTGCCGCGACGCGGCCGAGCGCGTTGCCGATGGCAAGGACCGCTACTAGCAGGAAGCCGAGGTCTGTGCCGGGCATCTGCAAAGCGGCGATCTTGGCCATGTGCCCGATGATCATCAGCCCCGCGAACGCCGCGAACGCGTACATGAGCCAGAGAAGCGCGAACTGCGGCGTGCGTACCATCTCGCGCCAGTCGTAGTCACGCTTCGCAGTTGCAGCCGGCACAGCTGCAGCAGCCGTCCCCGCGACCGCCTTGGCGGGCGCAGCCTCAGCGCCCTCCGGCACGTAGCCCGTCGGCGGGTTCACGAGCAGCTGCGCGAGACCCACCGTGGCGACCAGGAAGCCGATGCCGAGGGCGCGGAACGTCATCGCGATGCCGTATGTGCCGAGCAGCCACTGCGTGAGTGGTGCAATGTAGACGCTTGCCAGCCCGAATCCGGCGACCACGAGCCCGGTGATGAGCCCCTTGCGGGCTGGCGAGAACCACTTCACCGCAGCCGGGGTCGCAGCCGCGTAGCCGAGTCCGATACCAGCGCCCGCCATGACGCCGAAGCCCAGGAGGACGGGAAGCGCGTTCGTCTCAGTGCCGAGGCTGGCGACGATCATGCCGACGCCCGTCAGGGCACCGCCAAACGACGCGACGACCCTGGGGCCAAGACGATCCTGCGCGCGTCCGGCGAAGACCATCGAGATTGCGAACACGCCGACTGCGATGGCGTAGGGCAGGCTAGCCCGGCCGGCCGTCCACCCCCACTCTGCGATGAGTGACTTCGCTACGACGCTCCACGCGTACAAGACGCCGAGAGCCAGGTTGATCCCTAGACCGGCGAGTGTCACGGTCCAGCCGCGCGCAGAAGACGTGGTATTCATGCCCTATGCCCCCAGACAGCATGCAGGTGAGTACTCCTGCGCCAGTATGCAAGCACGTGTTGCAGATGTCCCGTGCCCGGAAGGCAGACGGTGTGAGGATGTCGGCGAGTGGTCGTTTGTACTCAGCCTGCTGCTGCTCACGGTGATCGAACCAGCATCGCTCGGCGTGGTGATGGTCGGCTTCATCGCCTACCTACTCACCTACATTCTCAGGCTACTGAAGACACTCGACACGCCATTCCGCGTGCACGAGCACGCACAAGACGGCGTGTCGCTGTTCCTGGCCGGTGATCTTGAGCAGCGACTGGCGGAGTAGCTGCCCGCTGAGCTTCTCCCGGCACCGGCCGCAACGCCGCGCCACCATCTACTTCGTGTGCGCGACCCCGCGCACGCCGAGCTCGTCGTCGACGATGTCGATCGTGACCGTGTCGCCCTCGCCTACCGTGCCCTCGATGAGCGCCTTGGCCACGCGGTCGACGACCTCGCGCTGGATCACGCGCTTCAGCGGTCGCGCGCCGAACACCGGATCGAAGCCTTCGAACCCGATACGCTCGGCAGCCGCCGGCGTGACCTCCAGGGCGATCTTGCGCTCGGCAAGCCGCTCGCGCACGATCTTGAGCTGGATCTCCATGATCGCAGCCACGTCGTCGAGCGTGAGTGAATGGAACACCACTGAGTCGTCCACGCGATTGAGGAACTCCGGGCGGAACGTGGCACGCAGTGCCTCTTCCACGAGCGCCTTCATCTGGTCGTAATCGCCGCTCTTCGCCAGTTCCTGTACGAACTGGCTGCCGACGTTGCTCGTCATGATCACGATCGTGTTGCGGAAGCTCACGGTGCGGCCCTGGCCGTCCGTAAGCCGCCCGTCGTCGAGTACCTGCAGCAGCACGTTGAAGACGTCCGGATGCGCCTTCTCGATCTCATCGAGCAGCACCACCGAGTACGGGCGCCGCCGCACGGCTTCGGTGAGCTGGCCGCCCTCCTCGTAGCCGACGTAGCCCGGAGGCGCGCCGATCAGCCGCTGCACGCTGAACCTCTCCATGTACTCGCTCATGTCGAGGCGCACCATGTTGCGTTCGTCGTCGAAGAGATACGCCGCGAGCGCCCGCGCAAGCTCGGTCTTGCCGACGCCCGTGGGGCCGAGGAAGATGAACGACCCTATGGGCCGGTCGGGGTCCGAAAGACCGGCGCGCGAACGGCGGATCGCGCCGGCCACCGCGGCCACGGCCTCGTCCTGACCCACTACGCGCTCGTGCAGCAGCTCCTCGAGGCGTGCGAGCTTCGCCAACTCGCCTTCGAGAAGCTTCGCCACTGGGATGCCCGTCCATGCGCCCACGACCTCAGCGATCTCGGCCTCCGTGACCTCCTCGCGAAGCATCGCCGAACCGGCCTGCAACTCCTTCAGGCGCTGATCGGCCTCGGCGAGCTGAGCCTCGAGCTGCGGGATGCGCCCGTAGCGGATCTCGGCCGCACGCTGCAAGTCGCCCTCGCGCTCGGCCCGCTCACCGTCGAGCTTCGCCTCGTCGAGTTCCGCCTTGAAGCGCTGGACGTCGGTGATCACGCCCTTCTCGCTCTCCCACCGCGCCTTGAGACCGGATAGCTGCTCGGTGAGCCCGGCCATCTCGCTCCGCAGCGTGTCGAGCCGCTCACCCGAGGCCTCGTCCTTCTCCTTCATAAGCGCCTGCTCCTCGATCTGGAGCTGGCGGAGCTGCCGGTCCAGCCGATCGATCTCCTCGGGCATCGAGTCGATCTCGATCCGAAGGCGGCTCGCAGCCTCGTCGATGAGGTCGATGGCCTTGTCGGGCAGGAAGCGGTCGGCGATGTAGCGATCGGAGAGAGTCGCCGCGGCGACGATCGCACCGTCGGTGATTCGCACGCCGTGGTGCACCTCGTAGCGTTCCTTGAGCCCACGCAGGATCGCGATGGTGTCCTCGGTGGAAGGCTCGCCGACGAAGACCGGCTGGAACCGCCGCTCGAATGCGGCATCCTTCTCCACGTGCTCGCGATACTCGTCGAGCGTGGTCGCGCCTATGGCATGGAGTTCGCCCCGCGCCAGCGCCGGCTTGAGCATGTTGGACGCGTCCATCGTGCCCTCGGCCGCGCCCGCACCGACGAGCGTGTGCAGCTCGTCGATGAAGAGAATGAGTCGCCCCTCGGCCTGCTCCACCTCGCGCAGCACGGCCTTGAGCCGGTCCTCGAATTCACCGCGGTACTTCGCGCCTGCGACCATCGCGCCCAGGTCGAGCGCCACGACGTCCTTGTCCTTGAGCGCGGAAGGTACGTCACCGGCGACGATGCGCTGCGCGAGACCCTCGACGATCGCCGTCTTGCCGGTGCCGGGTTCGCCGATGAGCACGGGGTTGTTCTTCGTGCGGCGCGAGAGCACCTGGATCACGCGGCGGATCTCCTCGGTCCGGCCGATGACCGGGTCGAGCTTGCCGTCGCGGGCGGCCTGCGTCAGATTGCGGCTGAACCGCTCCAGCGCCTGGAACTGCGCTTCCGGATTCTGGTCGGTCACGCGTGCGCCGGCACGCAGTTCCTCGAGGGATTCCAGCAAGCGCTTCTCGCTCACACCGGCCTTGCCGAGAATCCACCCGGCTTCGCCGCGATCGTCGGCTACAGCGATGAGCAGGTGCTCCGTGGATACGTACGCGTCCTTGAGCTTCTCGGCGTGCTTGAAGGCATCGCCGAGCACGGAATTGAGCCGCGGCCCAACGCCTGCCGGCCCGCCGGCTCCCGCACCCGTGACCTTCGGCATCGCTTCGATGGCGGTCGTGACCTCGGCCTCGACGAGGTCGGGATCAGCTCCTACCTTCTGCACTATGGGACGCACGATGCCCTCGGCGGCATCCAGCAGCGCCTTCAGCAGATGCTCGGGCTCGATGACCTGCGAGGAAGCGTCATCGGCGATGCCCTGCGCCGCCTGCAACGCCTCCTGCGCCTTGACTGTCAGCTTGTCCAATCGCATGTCACTCAACTCCCGTGGGCGAAGCGCCCGCACCTCTCGCGCAGCGGATCGGGCGACTCTGAGACGCGGCTCATCGCACGTCCCTCCTCACGATCCCCCCGCGCGGCACGTGAACGATGTCCGCGCGCATCGATCGCCGGAACTCATTGATCTCACTCGCCAGCTTGCGCTCGGCGCGCGATGCCGCGGCCTCGGCTTCGGCCAGCTGCGCCTCGAGCCGCTCCTTCTCGATCTGCAGCTCGATGATTCGCATGACTCCGGCGAGGTTCACGCCCTCGTCCTGCGTGAGCTGCTGGATCAGCCGCAGACGTTCGATGTCCGCTTCCGAGTACAGACGCGTCCCGCCCGGGGACCGCGTGGGCTGCACGAGCGCCTTGCGCTCGTAGATGCGCAGCGTCTGCGGGTGCACGCCCGCGAGCTCGGCGGCCACGCTGATCATGTAGACTGGCCTGTCCTTGCCGCTCCCGCGCTGCTGTCTTACCACGGCCGGACTCCTTCCTAGTGCGCGATATGCGCCCGTACGTCCTCGTCGCGCGATGATTCGAACCGGCGCAGCAGTTCCTTCTGCTCGCCCGTGAGCTTGGCAGGAACTGCGATCTTCACACGGACCTTGAGGTCCCCGTTGCCCTTGCCTTTGAGCTTCGGCGCACCCTTGCCGGGGACGCGCAGCACTTTCCCATCGACGGTGCCGGGCGCCACCTTCAGCTTCACCTTGCTGCCGTCGGGCGCCGGGACCGTCACCTCAGCACCGAGCGACGCCTCGACGATCGTGACCGGCAGGTCGAGAAGCACATCGGCACCGTCACGCGCGTAGTACTTGTGCGGTTTCATGTGCGTGATCACATACAGATCGCCCGCGGGCGCGCCGCCCGAGCCCTGCTCGCCCTTGCCCGCGAAGCGCAACTTGCCGCCGTCGGTCACGCCCGGCGGGATGTTCACGGTGAGCGGCTTGATCTTCACGACCGAGCCCTTGCCCTTGCACACTGCGCATGGGTCCTCGACGATCTTGCCGCTTCCGCCGCAGCGGGTGCACGGGCGCGAGAAGCCGAAGAGACCCTGCCCCTGGCTCACGTGCCCGGTGCCGTTGCACGCAGGACACGTGACCGGGCTTGTGCCGGGACGCGCACCCGAACCCTTGCACGCCGCACAGGTCTCGGTGCGACGCACGTCCACCTTCGTCGACGTGCCACTGAGCGCTTCGTCGAAAGAAACCGTGAGGTCGTACTGCAGGTCCGCGCCTCGGTGCGCACTCCTGCTCCGCCCGCCACCGCCGCCGCCGAAGAGGTTTCCGAACAGGTCACCCAGATCGCCCATATCGACGGTCTGGTACTGAGCCCCGCCGGGAAAGCCGCCGCCCGGATACGCACCGCCGGGCCAGCCACCTGGCGCTCCGGCCCCGCCCGGAGGCATGTTCCCGCCGAAGTAGCGCCCGTACTCGTCGTACTGCTTGCGCTTCTGGTCGTCGGACAGCACCTCGTACGCCTCGTTGATCTCCTTGAACTTCTCCTCGGAGCCGCCTGCGTCGGGGTGGTGCTTGCGCGCCTGCTTGCGGAACGACTTCTTGATCTCGTCGGTCGTCGCCGTCTTCGGCACGCCGAGTATGTCGTAGTAGTCCCTCTCGGCCATGGCCCTACTCCTTCGGCGCCGGGCCTCCGGTGCTCACGACCACCGACGCCGGCCGCAGCACGCGGCCGTGCATCCGGTAACCGGGCTGGTACATGTCCACCACAGTGCCCTCAGGCACGTCAGGCCGCTCGACCCTGCCGACCGCCTGGTGCTCGTTCGGATCGAAGGCCTGGCCGAGCGGATCGATCCGCTCAGCACCCTCCTTCGCGAAGACGTCGAGCACCTGCTGCAGCACCATGCGCACACCGTCGGTGAGCTGCGCGCCTTCGCCGCCGCCCTCCACGTGCGCGAGCGCGCGCTCGAGGTTGTCGAGTGCGGGCAGCATCTCCAAGATCACTCGCTGACCGGCGCGTTTCGCCGAGTCCTCAGCGTCGCGCGCTACGCGCTTCCGGTAGTTGTCGAAGTCCGCCTGCAGCCGCTGAGCGGTATCGAGGTGCGCGGCGGCATCCCGCCGCGCACCTTCGAGCTGCTCCTCGAGCTGGTCGCCCCTGAACTCGTACTCGGCACCGAGGTCATCGAGGAGCTCGGGATCGGTGACTGGGATGGGGCCGATTTCGCGACCTGAGCGAGCGCGCTCCGCAGGAGCACCGCCGGAGCGGTGCTCCGAGGACCCGCGAGCGGGGTCGACGGAATCGGCGTCTCTACGGGGATTCATGGCTACTCGTCCCCGTCGACGACCTCGTAGTCCGCCACTTCCTCGTCGCCCTCCGGCGCGGTGCCGCCTTCAGCGGCCTGCTCCTCGGCGACCTGCTGGTACACGATCTCCGCGAGCTTGTAGCTCTTCTCCTGCAGCGCCTGCGCGGCTGTCTTGATGGCGTCGACGTCATCGCCCTCGAGAGCCTTCTTTGCCTCGGCGACAGCGGCTTCGACGTCGCTCTTGGTGTCGGCCGGAACCTTCTCCCCGAGGTCGGCTAGGGTCTTCTCCGTGCCGTAGACGAGACTGTCGGTGGTGTTGCGCACCTCGGCCTCTTCCTTCTTCTTCTTGTCCTCATCGGCGTGGCTCTCGGCGTCGGACACCATGCGGTCGACTTCCTCGTCGGAGAGAGCCGTCGATCCGGTGATGGTGATCTTCTGCTCCTGGCCGGTGCCGCGGTCCTTGGCGTGCACGTTCACGATGCCGTTGGCGTCGATGTCGAATGTGACCTCGATCTGCGGGATGCCGCGCGGTGCAGGCGGGATGTTCATCAAGTGGAACTTGCCGAGGGTCTTGTTGTAGGCCGCCATCTCGCGCTCGCCCTGGAGCACGTGGATCTCCACGCTCGTCTGACCGTCGGCCGCGGTGGTGAACGTCTCGCTCTTGCGGGTCGGGATGGTGGTGTTGCGCTCGATGAGCTTGGTCATCACGCCGCCGAGGGTCTCCACACCGAGAGACAGTGGCGTCACGTCGAGGAGCAGGATGTCCTTGACGTCACCACCGAGTACGCCACCCTGGATGGCCGCGCCGATCGCGACGACCTCATCCGGGTTGACGCCCTTGTGCGGATCCTTGCCCGTGATGCCCTTGACGAGCTCCTGAACCGCTGGCATGCGCGTGGAGCCGCCCACGAGGATGACCTCGTTGATCTCGGCTGCCTTGATGCCGGCGTCCTTGATGGCCTGCTCCACCGGCTTCTTGCAGCGGTCGAGCAAGTCACTCGTGATCTTCTGGAACTCGGCGCGGGTGAGCGTGTAGTCCAGGTGCTTCGGACCGCTCGCGTCCGCCGTGATGAACGGGGCGTTGATCTGCGTGGTCTGCGTAGTGGAGAGCTCCATCTTGGCCTGTTCGGCCTTCTCCTTGAGGCGCTGCAGTGCCATCTTGTCCGCCCGCAGATCGATGCCGTGATCGGCCTTGAACTTGTCCGCCAGCCAGTCGATGAGCCGCTGGTCCCAGTCGTCGCCGCCGAGGTGGTTGTCGCCGTTGGTGGACTTCACCTCGAAGACGCCCTCGCCGATCTCGAGGATCGAGACGTCGAACGTGCCGCCGCCGAGGTCGAAGACGAGGACCGTCTGGTCCTGGTGGCCCTTGTCGAGGCCGTACGCGAGGGCGGCAGCGGTGGGCTCGTTGATGATCCGCTTGACATCGAGGCCAGCTATCTTGCCGGCGTCCTTCGTGGCCTGGCGCTGCGAGTCGTTGAAGTACGCCGGTACCGTGATGACCGCTTCGGTCACCGGCTGGCCGAGGTGCGCCTCGGCGTCGGCCTTGAGCTTCTGCAGAACCATCGCCGAGATCTCCTCGGGCGTGTAGTGCTTGCCCTCGATGTCCACGACCGAGCGGCCGTCCTTGCCCTTGGAGACCGCGAAAGCGATTGTGCCGCGCTCGGAGGTGGTCTCCTCGTACTTGCGGCCGATGAAGCGCTTGATCGAGGTGATGGTGTTCTCGGGGTTGGTGATGGCCTGATTCTTCGCGGCCTTGCCGACTATGCGCTCGCCGTCCTTGCGGAAGGCGACGACCGACGGGGTCGTCCGATCGCCTTCGGCATTGACGATGATCGCAGGCTCACCGCCTTCGAGTACCGCGACCGCCGAGTTCGTGGTACCCAGGTCGATTCCGATGATCTTGCCCATGAGTCGTGCTCCTTTCGAATCCTCTCCGGCCCTGTGTCCGGAGTGGCGCTGTCACCGCGTGGGTGCCGCCGGACTGTCGGCAGCAGCGCCGAGTATGAAATCTAAGTGCTACATTGTCAAGTTTTCTTATCACGCCTCGACCATATACCCGAGGTGCACGTTTGGGAAACGCCTCGGGTCGAGCGGCCTCCAGCTCGCGCCGCTGCTCTCTTTACACACGCCCGCGCCCTTCGGTATCATGCGCCGCGACGTACCAGCCGCCGCACGCGGATGCGGCGTGAGAACCGAAGGAGAGCCCCATGCCCCGACCTATCATCGACGAGGACGAATGCTCCGGCTGCGGAATCTGCACCGACTCGTGCCCGGAGGGCGTGCTCGAACTCGTGGATGACGTCGCCCAGCCGGTCAACGAGGACGACTGTTCCGGCTGCGGCACATGCATGGAGGAGTGCCCGATGGGCGCAATCACGGAGATCGAAGAGGACTAGTACCCCGCGCAAGCGGACGAGCAACGGGCGCCCACTTGGGGCGCCCGTTGCGCCTTCAGGACTCTGTCGCGCGCTCCAGCGCTTTGAGCTGTCGCCATACCTGACGCTTGCGCGACTCGTCCGCCAGCGCAGCCTCGAAGCCGCTTGTCGCGAGCACGTCCCGCCCGAGCACGCGTACGAGCTCCCCGGCCACCGGGCGATCGACTCCGTACGCTAGTGCGAAGTCGTCGGCAGCCGCCTCATCGAGAAGGATGACGATTCGGGGATCGACAGCTTCGGTTAGCAGGCGAAGCCGCTCGAGCCGCTTAGCGGCGCTCCTGCCCACCCTCGTGCAGAACGCGAAACGCGCCTTCGGCAGACCGAGCGCGTCGAGCGCCTTCCCTAACGCGGCACCGTCGTCTCCGGCAAGCGCGCGGCCCTTGGCGACGTCACCGGGTCCGGGTTCGCCCTTCACGAGCAGCACGTAGGCGAGCATGTCTCCCTGGCCCCGCACGATGCTTGCGCCCTTCACCAGGGCTTCGGCGGCATCGATCTCCACGCGCGCCTTCGCGCGATACAGGGCGTCGAGACGCTTCGCCTCGGCAGCCGTCTCGGCGGATTCGCTCATCGCCGCTGCAGGAACCAGGCGGCCGTGCCGCCGATTCCCGTCGGCAGATCCACGACGGCGTGCCAGCCGAAGACCGACGCGGCCTTCGCGGGCGAGAGCACGCTTTCCTCCACGTCGCCCGACCGAGGGTCGCCGTGCTCGATGGTCCCGCCGAAGCGCATGGCGACGCGCATCGTCTCCGCGAGCATGTTCACCGAGGTCGGAGTTCCCGTGGAGACGTTGTACGCGGGTCCGCTCGCGCCCGGTAGTGCAAGTACGCCCTCGAACTCGGCGGCCTGCACGCAGGCGTTCACTACGTCGGCGACGAAGATGAAGTCCCGCGTCTGCCTGCCGGTTCCGTTGATCACCGGCGTCCCGCCCGATGACATGCGCGAGGCGAACTGCGCCACGACGCCGCCCTCGCCTTCGGCCTTCTGCCGCGGGCCATATACATTGGCGAAGCGCAGGCAGGCGAAGTCGACGCCGGCGGGACGCAACACCTCTGAGAGCACACCTTCGGCCTCGAGCTTCGAACGGCCGTACGGCACGACCGGCGCTGTCGGCGACTCCTCGGTCAGCGGAAGCTCCGCCGGATCGCCGTAGACCGCGGCTGAAGACGCGAAGAGCACGCGGCCGGCACGCGCTGCGACCGCCGCTTCGGCTACAGCACGCGTCCCCTCGACGTTCACCCTCCGGTCGAACTCGGGGTCTTCGAGAGAAACCGTGACGCTGACCTGCGCCGCAAGGTGAACGACCACGTCAGGCGCTGCCCCAATCAGCGCATCCTTGAGGTCCGGTCCTGTGACATCGAGCCTCCGGAAGCCGGCCGAGGGGTGCACGTTGTCCATCGAACCGGTCGAGAGGTCATCGATGATGGTGACCTCGGAGCCTCCGCTTACGAGCGCGTACACCAGACCGCTGCCGATGAACCCCGCTCCGCCCGTGACGACAACGCGCATCCGTAGCTCCCTACTCCGCTTCGTCTTCGACCCGCCGGACTTCGACGAGGTCGGCTTGCACGATGATCCGCGACCTGGCGCTATACGGCGGATGACACGCCGTCAGGGTGAGCGTCGGGCTCTCGGTGAACGCGACGACTTCGACCTGGTCGGGCCGGACGATAAGAGTCCGGGCCACCTCGTACCGGTACATCCGGTACGGCGAGTACAAGTCGATCGTATCACCCGGCTGCAGCTCGTCGATCCGCCTGAATGGCGCACCGTAGGTGGTGCGATGACCGGAGATTCCGCAATTGCCCGTGGGTCCCGGAACGTTGCTGTAGTCGATCCATCCCGGTCCGCGCCTGAGATCCTGTGGGCGTACTCCTTTGATGATCAGCGCGTCGAGCGTGATGCTCTCGATCACGATGCGGCCGAAGACTTCGCCTTCGGGGAGCGATGCCCAGTACGGCAGGTCCTCGGACTCCCAGCCCTCGAAGTCGAGAGGTTCGCCCGCGGGGGGCGGCGCCAGGCGCTTGAACGGGTTCTCGGCGGCAAACGCCGCGACATCCGCGTGCTCGCCCCTCAAGTCGCGTTGTGCCAGCCCCGTCAGCAGCGTCGTAAGCGTGTAGTAGGACAGCAAGCCGAGCGCGATGCCGAGCATCGCGTTGCTGGCGGCCCGTTTCCAGCGCGCGGAGTGACTCATGCCCGCGGCCTCACCCTTCCGCCCTGCTCGGGCTGTGACGACCCGCACAAGAATGGTGTGACAAATCGCACAAACGGTCTAAAGTCACCGGCCCCTGTGCCGATAAGGACAGTGTAAGTGATTGAAAAGCGAACATCGGAACGCTCCCGAAAAGGCACAGCTGGCCGAAAGGCCAGCCTCGCAAAGTCACGGATCTAAAGGAAGCCTCTGCTTCCCATGACAGCCGGATTGCCGAAGGTCCGAGCCACTCGTAACGGCCCGACCATCCGCACCTTGACGGGATGAGTCGGGCCGATGTGCGCGAGGGAGTCGGACAAGGGGCGATCCGAATGGCAAGCAAGACCACCTGGAGCAGGAGCCGCACGCTCCGCTTCGCCGCGACCACGATCTTGGTCGCTGTCACCGTCACCCTCGTTGCGGGCCTGGTCCCGAACGCTGTGACCGCGCAGGCGGCCACGGACGCACCGGTCTTCCGGAGCAAGCTCTCCGCGACCGCCGCCGCCGGGACGCTCGCGGCCAGCACCACGACACTGACCTTCACCCCCAGGGCGCTGACCGAGACCTACATCGCACCGGTCACCACCCAGAGGAGCACCACCCGCACGGTCAGCACCGGCAGTGCCGGCAGCACCGGCAGCACCGCCGCAGCCGCACCGGTGGCCGCTGTAGACGAGACCGCGCAAGCGCAGTCGATCCTCGCAGGGCTCATAGCGCAGTACCCGATCCTCGCCGGTTCGACCGTGAGCTTCGGAGATGCCAAGGGCAGCCAGGCCATCGCGTACTACCAGTCAGGCCGCATCGTGATCAGCCCGACCCACACTGCAAGCCTCTCGAGGATCCTGAACCACGAGATCTGGCACATCATCGACTGGCGCGACAACGGCGTCATCGACTGGGGAGAGAGCGTCCCCCCGAAGTAAGCCTCCACCGCAGTCGCCCCGACGAGACCCCGGCCCACTCCCTCCCCGGGGTCTCGTCCTACTCCGGACCGGCATCTAGGGTGGCGGTCGGCCATCAACACTCGCGAGGCCCTTCGGGTACGCCGCAGCGGCGGCGAGAAAAGTAGGGGGCTGCGTCCGCTCTCGCAGACGCAGCCCCTTGCAGCCTAGCGACCCCTGTGTGCGATCCGGTCGGAACGAAGCGCACACACGCTATGCTGCGATATTCGTCCGTAGCCGTAGCAGCAGTCCGATCGCCGCAGCGGCCAAGGCGAATCCGAGCAACAGCACATACTCGGCACCCGTGAAGGGCAGGAACGGCTCGGTGAAGGGCAGGAACGGCTCGCCCACGTTCACTACAACGCGCCTGCCCGACGTGTCGTTCGAACGATCCGCGTCGTCGGGATGGGTTATCACAACGACGTTGTCCACGTTCGTTGTTCCGTCAGGCATCGAGGTGTTGATGCGCGCGGTGTAGGTGATGGTCCTCTTGCCGTCCGCCGCTGTCAGCGGACCTGCAAGCGTCCACGTGATCTTGCCACCTGCGACCACGCCGCCCGCAGCGTTGACGATCACGGCGTACCGCTCGTCGAAGTCGTCGACGATGGTGAAGTTCGTCGCTGGCTTGTCGCCCGTGTTCCAGTAGGTCAGCGTGTAAGTGACCAAATCACCCGGCCTAGCGGTGCTCCGATCGGCATCCTTGGTGACGGTAAGATCGATGTCCGTGAACCGCAGGAATGCATCTACGGTCGCGTCGTCGATGTCGCTGACCTGATTCTCGTGCTCGTCCATCGCCGTGACAGTGGCTATGTTGGTGACCCCGTCGGTGAGTGTTGTGCTCTTGGTGAACGTATGCTCGGCGCCCACAGCCAGCTCTTGGAGCGTGCCGATCACGCCTAGCTTGTCATCGGTCACAAGCACATCGAACAGAGTCACGTCGCCGATGTTCTTGACAACGTACGTATACGTGATGAGCGTCGGCACACCCTGTGCGAAACCGCCACTGGGAGCGTCGGACGTCTTGGTTATCTGGATCTTCGGGTCGGTCACGACGACCTCTTCGGAGTCAGTGTCCGACTCCGCATTGCCTTCGTCGTCGGATAGGAGGGCCGTGACGGTGTTTGCGTACACACCGGGCGCCCCATGGGTGATGTCGAAGAGGAACTCGTGTGAGGCTTCGGGATCAAGCCAGATCTCTGGATCGCCCTGCGCCCACTCGTAGATGGTTCCGTAGACATCGTCCACGACCGACATTATCTGGACAGGCTCTGTCGAGTCGCTTATCACCAGGGCGGAGTAGTGGAACGTGCCGCCCGGCATGATCATCCAGTTCCGATCAACGGACTTGATGACGTCCACTTCGGGCAAGACGTCCTCGAAGGCTACGACAGCATCGTCAGAGTCGCTGACGGTGCCCTCGTCCTCGCCCTCGTCTTCGCCTTCGTCCTCGTCTTCGTCCTCGTCTTCGTCCTCGCCCTCGTCCTCGTCTTCGTCCTCACCTTCGTCTTCGCCTTCACTGCCTTGAGCAGTCACGGTGACGACGTTGCGGTGAGGCGAACTCGGCTCGCCCTGCAGCCATTCAGTGAAGGTGTAGGTCGCGATCTCGCCGACGCCTAGTACGGTCTTGTCGAAGTTCGACAGTGAGATGGAGCCGAAGACGGTGTCCACCGCGTCCGTAAGCGTTACGACCTCGGTGCCGATATTCTCGACCGTGATGGTGAACTCCACGTCACCGCCGGTTTCGGGCACGCTCGTCGGGTCCGCAGTCTTGGTGACGTCGATCTCGGGCGACGTATCTTCGCCCTCGTCTTCGTCCTCGTCTTCGTCCTCACCCTCGTCTTCGTCCTCGCCCTCGTCTTCGTCCTCGTCTTCGCCCTCGTCTTCGTCTTCGTCTTCGTCCTCGCCCTCGTCTTCGTCCTCGTCTTCGCCTTCAAACGTCTGGAGGCTGACAGCCTCCTCGTGCGCCGGATCACCCTCCGACGACGCGCCCATCGCGAGGCCTGGCCCCGTGACGGCCACGGTGAACACGATCGCGATCAACGCGGCCATCAACCGCGTCCCCGCGCCGTGCCCCCGCACTTTTCTCCACAGTGTGTTCTTCATTGCTGATCCTCCTCGCAACATGTCCCGAAAGACGACGAAACCGGCCCGCACTCGGGCCGGTCTGTCCGGAAAAGAACGAGACCGTCCCTTGGTTGGGCCGGTCTCACCATTGGCTACTCATCGGACTCCGGTGACCGTGGATATGTCCGACGTATCCGCGTCTCCCCTAACGAGCCATTACTCGGTTGTCAAACCCTTGCTTCTCCCTCTTTCCACCAGAGTAGTGATGTATCTCACAGTCGGACACCCGATGTGACGTACGGCACTCGCACCGGCGACCAACGGTCGCAAGGCGACGCTGAACGGTACGCCGTCGGGGCAAATCCTACTTGTGGCGGATACGGTATGAGGGCCACGGGCTGCTTGTCCAGGGTGCGTGAAGGCGCGCCGACATACCGTGTGTACGTGTGTTCTTGGGAGACGACCCTCGATTAGGCGAACGCCCGGCTCAAGACCTCGTCCATCCGCTCGACCGGTACGATCTCCATCTCCGTGCGGACGTGTTCCGGAACCAGCTCGAGGTCTCGCACATTCTCTTTCGGGATGAGGACCGTCTTGATGCCCGCTCGGTGTGCCGCGAGGAGCTTCTCCTTTAGGCCACCGATCGGCAAGACGCGACCGCGGAGGGTGATCTCACCCGTCATCGCCACTTCGCGCCGGACCCTCGTGCCGGTGAGGACCGAGGCGAGCGCAGCGGCCATCGTGATGCCCGCCGACGGCCCGTCCTTCGGGATCGCCGCCGCGGGTACGTGTATATGCAGGTCGAGCTCCTCGGCGAAGGCCGAATCAATGCCGAGGTCGAATGCGTTGGCGCGAATCCAGCTCACTGCTGCCTGCGCCGACTCGCGCATGACATCACCCAGTTGGCCCGTGAGTGTCAGGCCGCCCTTGCCTTTCATCTTGGTGGCCTCGATGAAGATGACGTCGCCGCCGACCTCGGTCCACACCAGGCCCGTTGCCACACCGACTTCGTTCTTCTTCTCGGCCAGTCCGTAGGTGAACTTCTCGGGGCCGAGGTACCCGTGCACCGACTTCCCGTTGACCGAGGTCTTGTCCCTATGCCCCTCGACGACCCTCCGCGCCACCTGCCGGCAGATCGCGGCGATCTGGCGTTCGAGGTTGCGTACGCCGGCCTCGCGCGTGTACCGGCGGATGATCTCGCGAATCGCGCTGTCGCTGATCGTCAGCAGGGCCGGCCTGAGGCCGTGCTCCTTGAGCTGCTTGGGCACCAGGTACTTGCGGGCGATGTGCAGCTTCTCGTCTTCGGTGTAGCCCGGGAAATGGATGACCTCCATGCGGTCCTTGAGCGCCGGCGGAATCGGGTCCAGCAGGTTGGCTGTCGTGATGAACATGACGTCGGAGAGGTCGAACGGCGCCTCCAGGTAGTGGTCCTGGAACGAGTTGTTCTGCTCGGGGTCGAGGACCTCTAGCAGAGCGGAGGTTGGATCACCGCGGAAGTCGGCGCCGACCTTGTCGATCTCATCCATCATGAAGACCGGGTTGTTCGTGCCCGCCTGACTGATCGACTGGATGATGCGACCCGGCAAGGCCCCTACGTACGTGCGGCGGTGCCCGCGGATCTCGGCTTCATCGCGGACGCCGCCGAGCGACATGCGGATGAACTTGCGGTTGAGCGCACGCGCGATGGACTTCCCTATCGACGTCTTGCCCACGCCCGGTGGTCCCACGAAGCACAGTATCGGACCGCGCATGTGGTCCGTGAGCTTGTGCACCGCGAGGTACTCGAGCACGCGTTCCTTGACCTTCTCCAAGCCGTAGTGATCGTCGTCCAGGATCTCCTGCGCCTCGATGAGGTCCAGCTTCTCCTCATCGCTCGACTGCCAGGGCAATCCGACCAGCCAGTCGAGGTACGTGCGGATGACCGCGGTCTCGGCTGCGGCCTGCGGCATCTTCTCCAGCCGGCCAAGCTCCTTGAGGGCCTTCTCGGCGACCTCCTCGGGCATTCCCGCAGCCGCGATCTTGTCCTTGTACTCGTCGACCTCGGCCTGCATCTCATCGAACAGCCCGAGTTCCTGCTGGATCGCCTTGAGCTGCTCGCGAAGGAAGTACTCCCGCTGGCTCTTGGACATCGACTCCTTCACCCGGTTCTGGATCTTGCTGCCGAGTTCCAGGATCTCTAGTTCCTTGCGAAGGAACTCCGAGGTCTTCCGCAGCCGGTCCTTCGGGTCGAGCGCCTCGAGGATCTGCTGCTTCTCCTCGACCTTCAGCGCGAGATGGAACGTTACGAAGTCGGCGAGCCGTCCCGGCTCCTCGATGGCCGAAGCAGCGATCAGCACCTCCTGCGGCACAGGCTTGCCGAGGTTCGACGCGCTCTCGAAGTCCGAGATCAGGTTGCGCATGAGCGCTTGCGCTTCCACGTCGGCGCGCTCCGGCTCTTCGATCACCTCAACACGAACCGTCAGATATGGATCGGTGGCGAGGTACTCGAGGATGCGGACGCGCTGCACGCCTTCGACCAACGCCTTCGCCGTGCCGTCAGGGAGCTTCAGCTCCTGCAGGATCGTGACCACACAGCCCACGTCGTAGATGTCCTCGGGTCCGGGATCCTGTATCTCCGCGGCATGTTGCGTGACGAGCGCCACGAGGTGGTCGGTGCGCATCGACTGCTCGAGTGCGCCAATAGAGCGCTCGCGCCCGACGAACAGCGGCACTACGAGATTGGGGAAGACGATGAGATCGCGCAGCGGTATGAGCGGCAGCACGTCCGGTATGTGAGTCCGTTCGTCCTTGGTCGACAACGCCGCCCTCCCCTCCGCCGATGACCATCGCAGGTCGTGTGATAATCTCCCTGGTACTTCTCTATGGTACCCGATGCCTCCTGCCGCTCCCGCGGAAGCGGGCAAGCGTATCGGATGTTCGCATGATTCTGCACGACCTACGCTACGTATCCCGCATAGCCCTGGTGGCGGCTCTCGGACTCGCCGCACTGCCGGCGCTAGCCCTCGCTGCACCGATGACGTCGGCAGCGCCCGCGGCTACGGAGCAGGCGATCCGCATCGAGGTCCGGCAGCCGGTGGCGGCCGTGACTTCAGACGGGAAGCTCGACCTCTCCGTGGCGGTCGCCGCCGCGGCCCCTGCCGAGTACCTGGAAGTACGCGTGAGGCTCCGGAGCCCTGCCGGCCGCCTCGTATACCAGAAGACCGAGGTGCGGTCGGGCCTGCCAGCCGGCGAGCACGTGATTCGCTTCGAGCGCGATCTGGCGGATCTGGGACTCGAGCGAGGAAGGTACCCTATCGAAGTGCGGGTCCTTGCCACCGGCTCGAACCCGACGACATCGGAGAGTCGTCTTCTCGTGCTCGACCCGGACGCCGAACCTCTTCCAGTCGCGATCGTCGTAAGCGTCACCGGCACACCCGCTGTGACGGTGTCAGGGAGATTCAGCCGCGACCCGGCTATCGACACCGGTCTTCGAGACGACCTGGCTTTCATCGCTCAACTCGCACTCGCCCGCAGGGCGCCGCTCTGCCTCGCGGTTCCCCCCGTGCTCCTAGAACAGCTGGCGAGAACCGCTTCAGGGTATGAGACGACCGCGGGAGTCGCAGTCCCCGCGACCGCCGACGAGCCGCTGCATTGTGCGCGCATGCTCGATTCGCTCAGAAGCGCTGTCGAGACCGGCACCATCGAACTCGTGGACGTCCCATACGGCCTCCCGGACCTCGCCGGTTTGAGCGCACTCGGCGCCGAAGGGGATCTGGCCTTCAACTGGGCGCAGACGGACGTCTCGTACGCCCAGGTACTGCGGCCGTCGGCCGGTACCACGGCCGCCTACTTCGGAGGCGGGCTGACGCGTGAGGCGCTGGACTCAGCGGAGGCGCGGGGCGTCGCCTGCGTACTCGCGTCGGGCGGCGCGATGCGCTCCAAGGATTCCACCGCCACCCCGGGGTGTTACTCGGTCGCGGGATCGGCCGCGAGGGTGGTCGTCGTCGACGAGACCGCAGCTGCCGGAGCCCGATCCGGTGCGGACGCGTTCTACGACGCCCTGTTCAGCCGGATGGGTGACGGGCCCGTGGTGGTGCTCCTTGACGTCGGATCGGGCAAGACGAACACGGCCGTCGACGTTCAGCATGCCCTCGACTGGATCGCCGAAGCGGACTGGCTCGAGCTCTCGGACATCGCGTCCCTTTCGGACAGCGGCACCAGGCAGGGCACCATCTCCTCGCCGGGCAATCCCAGTGACCCGGAATACTGGGCCGACATAGCAGACAGCAGGTCGACGGTCCTCGGATACGTCGGGGCGGTGGACCCACAAGATGCCGATGCGATATCGGCGCTCAGGGCGTTGCTGGTCGCCGAAAGCGGGATGCTGTCCGAGGGCGACGAAGCGGCGAAAGCGGAAGGCCTCGCGCGCATGGCCGAGGCCTACGACTTCGCGGCGGCGCAGTTCGCGTTGATCCGTCTCGACGCGAAGGACGTCACGCTCTCGGGAAGCAAGGGGGACGTACCTCTGACGCTCATCAACGACACGGGCAGGAAGCTACGCCTCACACTCACCGCATCTTCTGCGTCGATGCGCTCCACCGTCACTTCACAGGAGATCGTCGCTCAGCCGACACAGAACTTCCTCACGCTTCCGGTGGACCTCGGGAACAGCCTGGACGACACGCTCGAGCTTACGGTCCGTGCGGGGGATATCACAGTCGCAGAAGCCACGGTCGACGTGCGGGCGTCGTACATCGACCGGCTGGCCATTGTTCTCATGGTCGTCGTGGTGCTGGCCGGGATGCTGGTGTTCATTCGGCGTCGGGTCGGTAGCCCTGTTGCTGATACTATTCGGGAAGACCGGGGCCGCACACGCAAGACGGCCGAGAAGAAGTGAAGGACAGCCGATGCGCACCGTAGTGCTGGACACGAACGTGCTGCTCTCCGACCCGGGAGCGCTGCTGGCATACCCGGACGCCAACGTGATCGTGCCGGAGACCGTTCTCGGCGAGATCGACAAGCTGAAGGTCTCCCGCGTGGACCCCGACCTGCGGTTCCGCGGTCGGGAGGTCTCGAGGATGCTCTTCGAGTTCTCCGAATCGGGAAGCCTGGTCGACGGCATCGATCTTCCGGACGGCGGCACGATCCGCGTCGTGCAGCTGGATAGCGACACGGGACTTCCAGAGGGCCTGGGCACCCGAAACGCCGACGACCGCATCCTGGCCACCGCCTATCAGGCGTGTTCGGAAGGCTGCGAGGACCTGACACTGGTCACGAACGACCTCAACATGCTCCTCAAGGCACAGACCTACGGCATCAACGTCGAGCGCCGCTCCGAGGTCGACGCCGCGGTCGGCACCCGCGCGATACGCTGGTTCCAGCGGTACAAGACGCCGATCACGATTCTGGCGATAGCGATCGCTGTCTTCGCCGGCGTCCTCGCGCTCTCGTTGTACGCCTCGCGAATCACAGGCGCCGGTGGCAACGGAGCCGCTGCGGTCCCCACCGAATTCCGGGACATGCTCTCGGATACGCAGCGCTCGCTGCTCGACGGGCTGATCGTGCTCGAATCGGATTCCGGCGACCTCAGCGCCATGAAGCAGGTGGCCAACGCGTACTACGCGATGCACGACCAGACGGGCGGCGCGGCCTACGCGCAGAAGGGCATCGAGTACTACTCGAAGTACTTGAACGCCGAGCCCGACGACGCGGACGTTCGCACCGACATGGCTGTTCTCTACTTCTACATAGGCGAGACGGACAGAGCTATCCAGGAAGCGTCACACGTGATCGAGTCGAACCCGTCGCACGTAAAGGCGAACTTCAACCTCGGCGTCTTCTACTGGCGTGGACGGTCCGACTACGAGGCAGGTGCACGCCAGTTCATGGCGGTGGTCGACCTCCTGAAGGACTCCAACGACCCGCACAGCACAATGATCGACGCGGATGCCCGCGCGAACCTGCAGCAGATCAAGCAGGAGGCCGTGGAGGCCGGAGTCACCGTCGACATCGACGCCTCGTACATGCCGGTCGAGGGATCCAGCTAGTGGAGGCGATCGACATCGCAATCGTCGGCGGCGGACCGGCGGGCATGACTGCGGCGCTATACGCGGCGCGCGCGCGGGCGAAGACCGTCGTGTTCGAGACCGCACTTCCAGGCGGACAGATCATAACCACCGACCACGTGGAGAACTACCCGGCGTTTCCCGAGGGGGTGTCCGGAGCCGAGCTTGGCGACCTCATGTATCGGCAGGCCGACCGCTTCGGCGCCGAGTTCCGCACGTTCGCGCAGATAGATTCCATCGTGCCCGACGGACTCGATTTCGTCCTCACCGACGCCGAGGGACAGCAGGCGCTCGCCAAGGCCGTCATCCTCGCCACCGGCGCCGTGCCGCGCAGGCTCGGCATACCCGGCGAAGCCGAGTTCACCGGGCGCGGCGTGTCGTGGTGCGCCACCTGCGACGGCGCGCTCTTCCGCGACAGGACCGTGGCGGTCATCGGCGGCGGCGACGCGGCTGTGGAGGAGGCGATGTTCCTCGCCAAGTTCGCGGCGAAGGTCTACCTCATCCACCGTAGGGATGAGCTCCGAGCGACCAAGTGCATCCAGGAGCGCTGCTTCGAGAACGAGAAGATCGCGCTCAAATGGAGTCGTGTTCCAGTGGAGGTCGTAGGCGCCGAGGGGAAAGTGACCGGGCTTCGACTCGAAGCGACCAACGGCGATCCGGACGAGTTCCTGCCCCTGGACGGCGTCTTCATCTTCGTCGGCGTGGAACCGAAGAGCGATCTCGTGCGTGACCTTTGCGAGCTGGACGGGAACGGATACGTGAAGATAGACCACAACGGCCTCACATCGTACCCTGGGCTGTACGCTGCGGGAGACGTGACCGTGTCCGACCTCAAGCAGGTCATCACGGCCGCATCCGGCGGAGCCTCGGCGGCGTTCGAGGCACTCAGGTACATCGACGAACGTACGTGCCAGATCGGCTAGACGCGAGAGACCGCCGGAAGGAGTGTTTTTGATGAGCGAGACCCTGAAGCATGTGACCGACGCCAGTTTCGAGGCTGACGTCGTCGAGAGCGCCAAGCCCGTGCTGCTCGACTTCTGGGCGCCGTGGTGTGGGCCGTGCCGCATGATGGAGCCGGTCCTTGAGGAGATAGCGGCCGAACACCCGGCGATCAAGGTTGCGAAGCTCAACGTGGATGAGAATCCCGCTGTCGCCACCAGATTCGATGTGCTGTCCATCCCCACGCTGCTCGTCTTCAAAGACGGCAGCGTCGTGAAGAAGCTCGTCGGTGCGATGCCGAAGAAGCGTCTCGCCGACGAACTCGCCTCTTGGCTGTAGGATTCTCCCCCAGCGTACGTACGGACGATCGTCTGAGGAGCACCCATGTGTGAAGGCGGACTGAACAACGGCCAGATGAAGCACGCCGTGGCGATGGTGAACGACTCGCTTGCCGTCTCCCAGGAGCATCTCGAACAACTGCATCACCTGGCGGACCACGCGGGACGCGCAGAGACCAGCATCGAACTCGCGCAGGTCACCGTAATGCTCGGCGAGGCACGTGAGAAGCTGGATGTGGCGGTCGCGAAGCTCGACGCGCACGCACACGACGACGTGACGGTGGAGCTGCTCTAGCGACCCGCGGGAGCGGCCCGTGCACATCCCCGACGGCATGCTGCAAGCACCCACGTGGATCCCCGCGTGGCTGGGCAGCGTCGGCGTGCTCGCCCTCGCGGCGCGCAAGGTACGCAAGCGGCTCTCGGACGGAACGATCGTCCTCATGGCGGTACTCGCCGCCCTCATCTTCGCTCTCCAGATGCTGAACTTCCCCGTCGCCGGCGGCACATCGGGTCACTTCGCGGGCGGCGCCGCCGCGGCGATCGTCCTCGGGTTGTGGCCGGCGATGCTCGTCATGGCGGCGGTGGTGACGGTGCAAGCGGTGATCTTCGCCGACGGCGGCATCACGGCGCTCGGCGCGAACCTGCTCACGATGGCGATCATCTCGCCACTGACCGGCCACGCAATCTACCGTGTTACCCTGCGTGTCTCGAAGGCCAGGGCAGTCCGGGTGGGCGGCTCGTTCGCGGCGGCATGGGCAGCGTGTGTCGCAGCCGCCCTGGCCGCCGGGACCCTTCTGTGGCTATCCGACCGGGCGCCTCTCGGCGCTGCTCTGGTGGCGATGGGGTTCTGGCATGCGCTCATCGGCATCGGTGAGGGCGCCGTCACCGCCGGGCTCGTCAGTTACCTGCTCGCGGTGAGACCCGACCTGTTGTCTGGCGAAGCCGAACGCACCACGAAAGCGCCCTGGACGGCCATCGCGGGTCTCGGCGTGCTTGCGGCCATGGCGGTCACCGTCTCGTTCGCGGCCTCGGCGAACCCCGATGGTCTGGAGTACGTCTACGGGCGAATCGGAGCCGCGTTCGAGGCCACGTCACGCATCGGCGGAGCGATGCCCGGCTACGTCGTGCCGGGGGTGGCGAACGAGACGCTCGCGGGCGTCCTCGCCGGCATCGTCGGCGTCGCGATCACCGGCGCGCTGGCCTACGCCGCGCTCACGGCGGCTCGCACGCGCCGCGCCGACGTCGAGGACACGCGATGAGCGATCACGCGCCCGGCAATGACCGCGGATTCCACGGACATGCGCACGAACACGCCGGGGCTCCGGCGCACGTCCACCCCCACCACCACCGCACCGAGCCGGGCCCGGCGATCCATCAGCACGCGCACACCACCTCGTTCGAGGCTCTCACCTACATCGTGTCGCCGCTGCACTCGCTCGACGCGCGCGCCAAGATCATCGCTACGCTGGTGGTCGTGATCGGAGTGGCGAGCACCCCGCCGCTCATGCTGGCCGAGTTCGCGCTGACCTGCGCGCTTCTCGCGGCCATTGGCGTGCTTGGCCACCTCCCGCTCACCCGCCTGCTCGCCCGCAGCCTCGTCGTGCTTCCCGCAGCCGCCACCATCGCGCTCCTCGCACCCATGCAACAAAGCGGTGGTTCGTGGAATGCGGCGGGGCTTGCCGCCGCATGGTCGGGCGACGGCTGGATGATCGCCTGGGGGATTCTCAGCAAGGCCTGGCTCTCGGCGTGCTTCATGCTGTTGCTGTCCGCCACCACTCGTACTGCCGACCTCCTCGGCGGACTGCGCAGCCTGCACGTCCCCGCCGTCTTCGTGATGTTGCTGGCCTTCATCGCGCGCTACGTCAGCGTGCTTGGAGACCAGCTGCACTCGCTACGGATGGCGCTCGCGAGTCGCGCCCCGCGGGTGAGCGGACGAATGCTTCTGCGGGCACTCGGCAGTATCACCGGCAATCTCTTCGTGCGCTCCTACGAGCGCGGCGAGCGCGTCTACGCGGCCATGCTCTCGCGCGGCTACACCGGCGTGCCGCCCGTCGCCACGGCGGTGCGCCCAGGTATCGCCGAGTTCGTCCTGGTAGCGATGGCCGCGCTTTCGGTCGCGGCCCTGGCGCTGTACTGAAAGGTTAGGCGTGAGCGACGCAACGACCCCGCTGATCGAGCTCCAGGATGTCGGCTACCGGTACCCCGACGGCACCGAGGCCCTCTGCGGCGCAACGGTCTCGATGTACGAGGGCAAGTCGCTCGCACTCCTCGGTCCCAACGGCGCGGGCAAGTCGACTCTGTTGCTGCACCTGAATGGGATCCTGCGGCCCTCGTCGGGGTCGGTGCGCGTGAGCGGACGCGAGGTCGCCGACGATACCGTGCGCGACGTGCGCAGGGACGTAGGGCTGGTATTCCAGGATCCGGACGACCAGCTGTTCATGACGACCCTCTACGAGGACGTGGCGTTCGGCCCGCGCAATATGGGCATGTCGGCTGCCGAGACCGACGAACTCGTGCACCGCGCGCTCCACGACGTCGGGCTCGAAGACGCTGCCAGCCGCCCGGGTCATCACCTGAGCTTCGGGCAGCGCAAGCGAGCGGCGCTGGCGACCGTCCTCGTGATGCGGCCGAAGCTGCTCGTCTTGGACGAGCCGACCGCCAACCTCGATCCGCGCGCCCGCCGGCACATGGTAGCGCTCCTCCAGTCACTCGGCACCACCGCGCTCATGGCCACACACGACATGGACATCGCGTGGGAGCTCTGCTCGGACGCAGCCGTACTCGACGGCGGAAGGATCGTCGCTGTGGGCGCTCGCGAAGACATCCTCACCGACGAAGCACTGCTGCACGCCCACGGGCTCGAACTCCCCTGGGCCGTGAGGGCGATGAGAGGCTGACCCGCCATGGCTGCTACAATCGGCTCATGAGCAAGAAGCGCCATGCTACCCAGGTCTATCAACCGCCTAACCGCACGGTGTTCGCCCCACGGACCGATGAGGCGCCGATCTACTGGGAGTGTCCCGTCTGCGGCTACCTGACCGCGGATCCTTCGTTCCTGGATCACGAGCATCCCTGTCCGAAGTGCGACGCGAGCGGCACGGAGCGGCGCAAGTATCCCACCGAACGCATCCGACGGCTCGATGCACGCATCCGGCAGTACAATCGCGAGGGCGATCACGAGATTGTCGTCATCCTCGTGATGGCACTGCTCGAGGCCTCACTCGAGGACATACTCGACCGGATCATGGACGCCCACGGCGCTGACCTCCCGCTGCGCCGGATGGTCATGGACACTCAGCGTGCCATCGGCACGCGCATCGGCAAGCTCTTCCCCGCGCTCGCGGCAGAGGAGTTCGAGGAAGCCGCGGCGGAACTCGGCTACCGGGACTTCCCCTACCGTTGGCGACAATTGCGTGAGGCGCGCAACGCGTTCATCCACGACTCGCCGTTCAACGGCGCGCGCGAGACGCTGCAGCCGTCGATGGGCAACGACGCGATGGGTCTTCTCGACCAGTCGTACCAGCTGTTCGTGCTGCTGAACAACCGGTTCGTGGCCGACGGCCACCACGGGAAGTAGACGCGTGCGCGCGGTATCACTGCACGCAACCGGCGTGGTTCAAGGCGTGGGCTTCAGGCCCTTCGTCTACACCCTGGCCACCCGACTTGGCGTCACGGGCTGGGTGAAGAACACCTCCGAGGGCGTGTTCATCCTGGCCGAGGGCGAGTCCCGCGTCATAGACATGTTCATCAGCGCGCTCGAAGATGAATCTCCACCGATGTCAGCCATCTCGATGATCGTGGCCGAGGAGGTCGACCCCGAGGGGCACCGGGAGTTCGTGATCGTCTCCTCCGAGGTGGTGGAGGGCGCGATGACGCTCGTCTCCCCGGACATTGCCACCTGCGAGGCGTGCGCCGCCGAGCTCCGCGACCCCGCCGACCGGCGCCTCGGCTATCCCTTCACGAACTGCACGAACTGCGGACCGCGCTTCACGATCATCGCGGACGTGCCGTACGACCGGCCGCTCACCACGATGCGCGACTTCCCACTCTGCGACGAGTGCGCCGCCGAGTACGCCGACCCGGCGGATCGCCGCTTCCACGCACAGCCGAACGCCTGCTTCCGATGCGGGCCGAGGCTGTACCTGAACGCCGACGGAGCGCCCGACGAATGGCGCTGGACCGCCGAACGCGAGGTTGTGCCACGCGCACACCGGGATCCGGATTGTGAGCGCGACCGCGCAGGGGCGATCATCGACGGGGCCGTGCGTCTGCTCCGCGACGGCGCGATCCTCGCCGTGAAGGGCCTGGGCGGGTTCCAGCTCGCGTGCGACGCGGCTAACGACGAGGCAGTCCTGCGACTGCGCGAGCGCAAGATGCGTTGGGGCAAGCCGCTCGCGGTGATGATGCCGTCACTCGAAGCGGTGCGCGAGCACTGCGCGGTTTCCACCGAAGAAGAGGCGCTGCTCACCGGCCCGAGCGCGCCCATCGTGCTCCTGATGCTCAGCGGTGAGCGCCGGCTGGCGCCGTCCTTGGCGCCCGGCCTGCGAGAGCTCGGCGCGATGCTGCCGTACACGCCGCTCCACCACCTGCTGCTCGAGGCGTTCGGCGGACCGCTCGTGATGACCTCGGGAAACCGGAGTGAGGAGCCCATCGCGACGGGCAACGCCGAGGCGCTGCGACGACTTTCCAGCATCGCAGACGCGTTCCTGATGCACGACCGCGGAATCTACTCGCGCTACGACGACTCGGTGATGCGCCATACACCTCAGGTGGGCGCCGAGTTCTTCCGGCGCGCGCGGGGGTACGCTCCCTTCCCGCTCCCCGCGCCCGAGCCAAGCGATGTCGACATCCTCGCCTGCGGCCCGGAGCAGAAGAACACGTTCTGCCTGCTGTCAGGGACAAACGCCTTCGTGTCGCAGCACATGGGCGACATGGAGAACGCCGAGACCCTCGAGAGCTACGAGCAGACGATCGAGCTCTACGAACGGCTGTTCCGCGTGCGGCCGGAGATAGTCGCGTACGACCTGCATCCCGAGTACCTCTCCACCAAGCACGCGCTCTCACTCGGCCTGCCGACGATAGGTGTGCAGCACCACCATGCGCATGTCGTGAGCGTGACGGGCGAGCACGGCGTACGCGAGCGCGTCCTCGGCGTGGCGCTCGACGGCACAGGCTATGGAACCGACGGCACCATCTGGGGCGGAGAGTGGCTAGCCGCCGACTGGGCGGACTTCGAGCGCGCCGGGCACCTGCGAACGGTACCGCTCCCCGGAGGCGCCGCGGCAATCCGCAGGCCCGCACGGATGGCGCTCGGCGTGCTCGTCGAGTTCGGGCTACTCGAACACCCCGGTGCCGCAGCCCTGCTCGGACGCATGCCGCACGACGAGCGCACGACCGTGCTCGGGATGATCTCGCACGGCCTGAACACGCCACGCACGAGTTCGATGGGCCGGCTGTTCGACGCGGTTGCCGCGCTCGCTGGCGTGCGCGACGACGCGCTCTACGAGGGTCAGGCCGCCATCGAACTCGAGGCGCTCGCCCACTACCTCGCAAGAGGCGCGTACGCGTTCGGCATCATCGAGGACGGGCCTGGCACCGTCGTGGTCGACAGCGAGCCGGTGATCCGCTCCGTACTCGACGACCTCGCTTCCGGCACCCCAGCCGCCGTCGTCTCGATCCGCTTCCATCGGGCCGTGGTAGCGGCGATAGCAGACGCGTGTGCGCGCATCGCCCCGGCGCTCGGCATCACGCATGTGGCACTATCGGGCGGCGTGTTCATGAACCGGCTCGTGCTATCGGGCGCGGTGGAAGGCCTGAGGCATGCCGGCCTCACGCCGCTCACCCACACGCGGCTTCCCGCCAACGACGGCGGCGTCTCCTACGGCCAGGCGATCGTCGCTTGGGCTAGACGTCACGAGGTGTAGCGCAAGATCGGCCTTCATTGCCGGGTCGGTCGCACTCGGCAACGAACGCGCGTCCCGCTATCATAGGCAGGTGCCGCTCACCGCGGCTGGCATCCCGCACGAGGAGGTCCTCTCGAATGTGTCTCGCAATCCCCGCACGTATCGTAGATCAGCCCAATGAGAACGCGATGGCCGAGGTCGATATCCTCGGCGTGAAGCGCCACGTGAACCTGATGATGACGCCAGACGCCAAGGTGGGGGACCACGTGCTGGTACACGCTGGCTTCGCGATCCAGGTCGTCGACGAGGAGTTCGCCGCGGAGAGTCTCTCCATGCTCCGCCAGATGGGCATCAAGTCCGCCGACGAGCTCGCCGCCGAGTTGGAGCCGGGCGCGAGGACTCCTGGGGCTGCGGCCTCGTGAACTCGACACTCGACGGCTTCCGCGACCCCGAGATCGCAGGACGGCTCATGGATGCCATCCGCGAGACGGCCACCGTGCCAGCGAAGCTCATGGAGGTCTGCGGCACGCACACTATGGCGATCGCCAAGCACGGCCTGCGCGACCTCATGCCAGACACGATCACGCTGCTCTCGGGACCGGGCTGCCCGGTGTGTGTGACCGCCAACCGTGACATCGACCTCGCCATCGAGATGGCCCGCCAGCCGGGTGTGGTGCTCACTACATTCGGCGACATGATGAAGGTGCCCGGCTCGTACTCCTCGCTCTCCCGCGAGAAGGCAGACGGGCGCGACGTGCGTGTGGTCTACTCGCCGCTGGATTCGCTTACTATCGCCGCGAACGAGCCGGAGAAGCACGTGGTCTTCCTCGGCGTAGGTTTCGAGACCACCGCGCCCACCGTCGCGCTGACCATCCGCGAAGCCGCGCGGCGCGAGCTGCCCAACTGGTCGGCGCTCTCACTCCACAAGACCGTGCCCGGCGCGCTCGGCGCACTGGTGAACGATCCCGAAGTGCAGATCAACGGCTTCATCCTGCCCGGGCACGTTTCCACGATCATCGGCGCCGGACCGTACGAGTTCCTCGCGCGCGAGCATGGCGTGGCGAGCGTCATCACCGGCTTCGAGCCGGTCGACGTCCTGCAGGGCGTGTGGATGCTCAGCCGTCAGCTCGCCGAGGGCCGCGCCGAGGTCGAGATCGCGTACCGTCGCGGCGTACACGCCGAGGGGAACCCCACCGCGGTGGCTGCGATCGAGGCGGCCTTCGAGCCTTGCGACGCCGAGTGGCGCGGCATCGGCGTCATCCCTGGCACCGGGCTCGCACTCCGGAGCAAGTTCGCGCAGTACGACGCCCGCGAGCGCGTTGTCTGCACCCCGCCCGAGCCGCGCGAGATCAAGGGCTGCCAGTGCGGCGATGTCCTGCGCGGGGTCACGCTGCCCTTCGACTGTAAGCTCTTCGGCCGCGGTTGCACGCCCGAGCATCCGATCGGCCCGTGCATGGTGTCCTCAGAGGGCAGCTGCGCCGCGTACTACCGTTACACCGACTACGGGAAGGCGTAGGGGATGCGCGCCGAGAAGATCCTGCTCGCGCATGGCAGTGGCGGCACGATGATGAAGGAGCTCATCGAGGAGCTGTTCGTGGCCGAGTTCGGCGACGACGTCCTCAAGCGCATGGACGACGCGGCCGCGCTACCCTTCCCCGGTTCGCGGCTAGCGTTCTCCACCGACACCTACGTCGTGCACCCGTTGTTCTTCCCCGGCGGTGATATCGGCAGGCTCGCGATCTGCGGCACAGTGAACGACGTCGCCACCTCGGGAGCCGCACCGCTCTACGTCTCCGTCGGCTTCGTGCTGGAGGAAGGCATGCCGGTCGAGGAGCTCAGGCGCATCATAGTCTCGATGCACGCCGCGGCCGAAGAGGCGGGCGTGCGTATCGTGACCGGCGACACGAAGGTCGTGGAGCGCGGGCACGGTGACGGCTGCTACATCAACACTGCGGGCGTGGGCGTGCTGCCCGACGGCCTCGACCTCTCGGGCTCGCACTGCAAGCCGGGTGATGTCGTGCTGCTGTCCGGCACCTTGGGCGACCACGGCATCGCGGTGATCTCGACCCGCGAGGGCCTGTCGTTCTCCACCGACATCCGCACGGATGCCGCACCCCTGAACAAGCTCGTCGCCGCGGTGCTCGAGGCCGCGCCCGAGGTGCGCTGCTTCCGAGACCCCACGCGGGGCGGCCTCGCGAGCACTCTGAACGAACTTGCCGGCGCGTCCGGCGTCTCGATCACCGTGGACGAGACGAGCGTTCCCGTGCACGAGCAGGTGCGTGGTGCGTGTGAGATGCTCGGCTACGACGTCTTCCAGGTGGCCAATGAGGGCAAGATGGTCGCCGTCGTGCCCGCCGAGAAGGCCGAAGCCGCACTCGCCGCGATGAAGGCCGCTCCGTACGGCGCGGATGCCGCGATCGTCGGCGCGGTTGCCGAATCGCCGGCCGGCAAGGTCTACGTCCGGACGTCTTTCGGCGCGACGCGCATCATGGACATGCTCGTCGGCGAGCAGCTTCCCCGGATCTGCTGACGCCCGATGCCGCACGACATCGCTGCTTCCCGCGGAGAGCGCGTATCCGGTCTCGTGCGCGTGGCGGCAACCGGGATCGTCTGGGGCACGATCCCGCTCGTGCTGCGCGCCGCGGACGGTGACCCGTGGGTCAAGGTCTTCTACCGCGTGCTGTTCGCGACTGTCGTCATCGGCGTCTGGATGCTCGCAAGCGGCCGCTGGCGCGAACTCGCAACGCTCAGCCGTCGCAAATGGTGGCAGGTGATCTCCCAGGGACTGCTGCTCATGGTGAACTGGCTCCTCTTCCTGACCGCACTCGACTTGACCGAGGTCGCCACGGCCGAGCTCCTCGGCTACACCGGACCGGTCTTCGTCGCCATGCTCACTCCCTGGGTGACCGGCGATCCGTTCGACCGCCGGATCGTCCTGCCGCTGGCGCTCGCGCTCGGTGGGATCATCGTCATCCTCGCACAACACGGACTCGCCCTCGGCGGCGGACGGCAGGCGCTCGGCGCGCTGCTAGCGGGCGCATCCGCGTTCACATACGCCGCGCTGCTCCTGCGCTCGAAGAAGATCATCCGCGGCATCTCCTCTAGCGCACTCATGCTTGGAGAGTACGGGGTCGCCTCTCTTGTGCTGCTCCCGCTCGTGCTGTACTCGTACGCCCACGGCGGCGGACCGACCTCCGCGGGCTCCTATGCGGCCCTCATCACACTCGGCGTTGTCCACACCGCGGGAACCGGGTTCGTGTTCCTGTCCGGCCTCCGTCGCATCCGTGCCGACCACGCCGGCATACTGATGTATGCCGAGCCGGTGAGCGCTGTCGTCTTCGCCGCACTCTTCCTCGGCGAGCCGCTGACCCTCGCCACGCTCATCGGCGGAGCGATGGTGGTGCTAGGCGGCGTGCTGGTGGCTAGAATAGGACCCGCATCGGGAATCGAAGTGCCCGCTCCGGCGGCCGATGCCGTGTCGGACTGAGGGAGACTTGCCATGGGTGCGCTTGAGCGTCTTGTGGAACTGGATGCCGTCCGTCGGCTCAAGGATAGAGACGCATCGCTGTTCAGCGATGACATAGACCAGCGCATTCCCATCATGCAGCGTCTCGGCTGGACCGACCTTGCCGAGAAGGCTCCGGGCCGCCTTCCGCTCCTCAACGGGCTGACCGATGCTCTCACGTCTGAAGGAGCCACGGACTTGCTGCTGCTGGGCATGGGTGGTTCCTCGCTCGCGCCCCTCGTGATGGAGCGCATCATCGGGACCGCCCCGGGCTTCCCGAAGCTCCACGTCCTCGACACGACCTCGCCAGTGCAGATCACAGAGCTGCTCGAGTCTCTCGATCCCGAGCACACGTACCTGCTCATCGCGAGCAAGTCGGGAACCACCGTCGAGCCGCTCTCGCTCTACGCGATCATCCACGCATGGTTCACCAGAGCCGGCATGGACCGCCACGAGGTCGGGCGGCGCTGCATCGTCATCACGGACCCGGGTTCGCCGCTCGAGAAGCTGCGCCAGCGGGACTTCATGCGGATGACTCTCACGGCACCGGCGACCGTCGGCGGCCGCTACTCGGCCCTGAGCATGTTCGGCCTCGCGCCGGCGGCGCTCATCGGAATCCACGTGCCGAGTCTTGTCAACCGCGCCCAGGCCATGGAGCGCGCATGCTCCGCGCCAGCCGAGGAGAACCCGGCGGCCCTCCTCGCGGGGTGGATGGCGGACTCCCGGGAGGCCGGACGCGACAAGCTCACCCTCGTGACGTCGGACCGTTTTAGGCCATTCGGCCTCTGGGTAGAGCAGCTCGTGGCCGAATCGCTCGGCAAGGACGGGAAGGGGGTCGTGCCGGTCATCGAGCATCAGCTGCCGAAGCCGGATGACTACGGCAATGACCGGGCCGTCGTGGTGATCCGCTTCGCCGACGATGCCGATCTCGCGGAGTGGTCTCGTGAAGTCGCCGCAGGCCACCCGGTGTTCGAACTCACCGTCACCGACGTATTCGACCTCGCTGCCGAGTTCGTGCGCTGGGAGCACGCCGTGGCGCTCACCGGCGTGCTCATGGGCGTGAATCCCTTCGACGAGCTGGCAGTCACCGAGGCCAAGTCGGCCACGAACGCGATCCTCGAAGGCGGCTCCCGAGATGTCCCGCCCGCGACGCTGGACATCGGCGGCACGTGGGTGACGTACGCCGGTGCACTCGCGGCTCCTCCCGAATCGCCGACGGATCGGGTCTCGGCGATCTCGGCGGCCGTGAGCACAGCAGAAGACGGCGACTACCTCGCGTTCCTCGTCTACGCGCCGGATGACGATGCACGCATCCGCCCGCTCCGCGGTGCATGCGCGCGGCTGTCACGCGAATCCGGCAGGGCCGTGTGTCTCGAGACCGGCCCGCGCTACCTCCACTCGACGGGGCAACTGCACAAGGGCGGGCCGAATAGCGGCGTGTTCATTCTGGTGACCGCCCGAGACCGCGCCGACCTCGAGATCCCCGGGAAGCGCTACACGCTCGCCGCACTACACCGGGCACAGGCCGAAGGTGACCTCGTGACGCTGGCGCGTCACGGCCGCAGGGTGCTGCGTCTCGACCTGCCGTCGACCGACCCCGACGTGCTCGCACTCCTGGCGGCGGACGTCGCCTCGGCCGCGGACTAGACCGCGCGCCCGCGCGAGGCGCCTACGGCAGCTCCACGATACGGGCGAACGGCGACTCTCCCGATAGGTCTAGGATCGCCGCGGTGGCGCCCGGGCCGTCGCGATTGTGACCGCCTGCGCTGCCGGGATTCACGAACAGGGTCCCCCCGATGCGCTCGACTCCGGGCCGGTGCGTGTGTCCGCTCACAACCACAGCCGTAGACTCGGGAACACCGCGCGCGATCACGTCGCGTGCCTTGTGGGTCACGAGAATGCGCACGTCCGCGACCCGGACAACTGCAGTGTCCTGCAGTTGCCACTCCAGGTCCCCGGTGTCCATATTGCCGCGGACCGCGGTCACCGGTGCGATCGCCTCCAGCGCATCGAGTACGCGGCGCGCGCCTACGTCGCCCGCGTGAATGATGCGGTCCACTCCCGCGAGGACCTGGGCTGCCGAGTCCGGAAGCACGCCGTGCGTGTCGGAGACGATGCCTACGAGCATCGCTCTACAGCCCCAGTGAGCGCTTGAGCGCGGGAGCACGTCTGCGTGAGACGGGGACCTTCGACTGCTCGGCGTCGTTGAGCGTGAGCTCCATGGTCCCGCCATACATCGGCGCCACCTCCTTGACCTGGGACAGGTTCACGAGGTAGCGCCGGTGCACCCGGAAGAAGTTCTGCGATTCGAGCCTCGATTCGAGATCGGCCAGCGAGAGGGTCGACAGATACCGTTCCCCGTCGGTGTAGATGTAGCTGTAGTCGTCCTTGGCCATGATGTGGCAGATGTCCGAAGTCTGGAGGAGCAGCTTCCGGCCGCCCTTCTCCACAGGAATCCGGTCGACACGCGGCTGGCCTTCACTCGCCGGGGCGAGCCGCTCGATCGCCATCCTGAGCCGCTTGATCTCGACAGGCTTGACCAGGTAGTCGACGGCTGCCACCTCGAACGCCTGCACGGCGTGCTCGCTGTGAGCGGTGACGAACACGATCGCCGGCGGATGCGACAGACCCGTCAGCGCCTCGGCAAGGTCGATACCTGAAAGACCGGGCATGTTCACGTCGAGGAACACGACGTCGTAGGGGATGGCCTTGATGAGCTGGACCGCCTCGCTTGCGCTCCCGGCCTCGCCAACGACCTCGACGCCGCCAGCCTCGCCGAGCAAGAAGCGCAGCTCGGACCGGGCCGGTACCTCATCGTCGACGAGAAGAGCCTTGAGCATCGGTCAGACGCCCGACTCGGCGACAGGGGGAAGCACAATCGACGCAGTCACTGTCGTCCCCTCTCCGTACACGCTCTCGACAGCCAGCCCGCTCCCGAGGGCGAAGTGCCCCCTCAGTCTATCGTCCACGTTGCGCAGCGCTATGCCCAGGCCCTTGCCGAATCCCGCCTCCAGGACATGCGGGAGGTTCTCAGGGGATATTCCCACACCGTCGTCCGAGATGCGCACGCGGATCGTCCGGCCCTCCCCGTGCCCGCTCAGGCGGATCGTGAGCGGACGGTCCGGCCGGATCCCGTGCTGGACGCAGTTCTCCACGACCGGCTGGAGGATGAAGGCCGGCACGGGCACGTCCAGCACCGCACCGTCGAACTCCTGCTCCACGATCAGCCGATCGCCGAATCGGGCCTGCTCGAATCTCAAGTAGGTGAGCGCGTACTCCAACTCCTGACCCAGCGGGACCGGCCCCTCATTGTCCTCGAGCATCCGGCGGTAGAAGGAAGCAAACTCGCGGAGCAGTTCGCGCGCGGTCGACGGATCGGTCCGGATGAGCATGGCAATGGTGTTGATCGTATTGAAGAGGAAGTGGGGATTGATTTGCGCCTGCAACGCTTTGAGTTCCATGCGGCACGCAAGCTCGGTCTGCCGTTCGAGTTCCGAGAGTTCGAGCTGGGTGGACAGCAGCTGCGCGAGACCCTCGACCATAGTGACCTGCGTCTCGTTCAACAGGCGGGGAGTCGTGTAGTAGAACTTCAGCGTCCCTACCGCCTCACCTCCTGTCTCGAGCGGCACCACGATCGCCGCCCGGAGCATACAGTCGGGCCTCGGACAGCCGATCTCCTCCCTGGAGCCCAGAACGCGGTGCTCGTTCATCTCGATGGCCTCGCGTGTGGCGCGCGTCATTATCGGCCCGCCCACCGCGTGGTGGTCCTCGCTGATCCCCGCGAAACCGAGTACGCGGGATGTGTTCGTTATGGCGACCGCGGCTGCATCGCTTTGCTGCAACGCCAGACCGCACACGGCCTGCGCGGTCTCCTGGTCGAGACCGCGCCGCAGGTACGCAAGCGACCCTTCGGCGATCTCGAGGATCTGATGCGACTGCATCGCCCTCAGGTGGTCCGGCCGCTGGACAAGGCGGGTCACCACTGCACCGACCGCCACGAGCACGAGGCCGCCCACCGCGACGGCGAACAGCGTCCGGGGCAGGGGGACTACCATCCCGCCCGCGACCACGAACGCGATGATCGACGTGGCGATGAGCAACATCACGTCGATCACACCTGGACGGATGCCCAAGTCCGGCTTCACGTCTTCTGCTTCCCTTCGCCCGTACCGAAAACCAGGAATTCGTAGCGCCTGCCCGTATCCCGGAAGCGCGCCCGCCGGTAGAGCGCCTGCGCCGGCGCGTTGTCGATCTGCGTCGAGAGCATCACTCGCTTCGCGCCCCGGTCCCACTCGCACTGCACGGCGTCGCCGAGCAACGCAGCACCGATGCCGGCACGCCGGTGCTCGGGCGCGACGCATAGCCTGCCGAGCAGACCCTCGTCGCCGCCCGCGGTGCACAAAGTATAGCCGACCACCTGCCCGCTTCGCTCTGCGACTCGCAGCCGCGCCATGCACAGGAACCGCTCGAGATGGCGCAGGTCGTATCGCCAGAAGGGCTCGAAACAGCGTGCGTCGACATCCAACAAGCGACCCAGATCCGCCTCTGCTGCATCGCGGATATCGATTCCGGCGGGAAGGTAGAACGGCACAGCAGCGGAGGTGCGGTTCAGACGGTACGCGGCCACGACCACACAGCGCCTCATGCCCGCCGCGCGATACGCTCCCGACTCCTCCACCGCGACCGGTGGGCTCACGACGTCGGAGAACCCGAGCTTCCCGGCCAGCGTCCGGACATGTGCGATGGCCGGACCGAGCCTTTGCGGCGGGCACCACATCAGCTCGATGGCGAGGTACGGCAAGTGATCACGCCACACGCCGAGCATGACAAGGTCCCCCCGGTCGTTGACCTGGAAGCGCCACGGAACGGCCGCGCGAGCCGCTTCTATCTCCTCGCCGTCGGCGAATACGCGTGCGACCACGAGCGAGTGTTGTAGCCGCTCCAGATCGGATGCCGTCGCATCGCGGAAGCGGCCGGGCATTGCTAGAACACTCCCAGTTCCGAGAGCGCCAGGAACGCGCCGACCGCCAGCAGCATCAGGGCGAAGCCCACGCGCACCGTCTTCTCCTTCGCCGCCGCGGTGATCCGCGCGCCGAGCAACGCACCGGGTACGACACCGATCGCCAGAAGCCCCGCTAGGCCGACATCGACATTCCCCAGCGCGTAGTGCGCGATCGTCCCCGGTACCGCGAGCAGTCCGACGACTACGAGGCTCGTGCCAACCGCGCGCTTGGCCGGGAAGCCGAAGTACCGGACGAGCGCCGGAACGACGATGAAGCCGCCGCCGAGGCCGAGGAACCCCGAATACAGCCCCGCCACGACGCCGAGCGCCGCCAGCCGGATAGGCCGTCGGTCCCTCTCGGCGAGACCTCCGACCCCCACCTCGGAACGCCGTGGGCACAGGGCGAGGAACAGCATCTCGCCGGCCGACCAACAGATGACGACCCCTGTGACGACGAGCACGACAGTCCCACCCACGAGCGTCGTGAGCTGAGCGCCGATGACCGCGAACGCCCCACCCACCAGCCCCATCGTGAACCCTGCGCGCACATCGGCGGATCCGCGCCTGGCGTACGCGATCGCTCCGGCAACCGCCGTCGGGATGATGACCGGTAGGGGCGTACCCACCGCGATCAGGTCCGGCCGCCCGAGCAGCAATCGGATAGCGGGAGTCGTCACGAGCCCCCCGCCGATGCCGAACATCCCGGAGAGCAGGCCGGCCGTGAGCCCTATGCCCACCGCCATCAGCAAGTACACAGCTGTCCGCCCTAGTCGGCCTGGATGACGGGAAAGCGGCCCGTGAGCGCACCGCGGTCGACACGCCGCTCGCCGGTGAACAGCGACTTGAGCGCGATGTCGTTCCAGATGCGGTCCATCAGCATCGGCCACCTGCGCTGGAACGCGAAGTAGCGGTCGCAGTTCTCCCGGGCGTAGTGCCGCGCTTCGGGCAGCACCTTCCGAGCGATGGTGAGGTACGCCCTCCGCTCCTTCCCGGACAGTGATCGCAGGACCGCCGTGAGCGGCGCACGCCAGTTGATCGAGGAATCGACCAGGTGCCCCGGATAGGGCATCAGCGACTCGGCGGTCACCTGGCGCAGATCCACCTGTGACTTCGAGAACTCGAGCTTCCGGTGGGTGTATACGAAACGGAATACGTTGTCGTTGAAGAGCGCGGCCTGGCTCGAGACCTCCGGTGGCCTGTGGAGTACCGACCACTCTGAGTCGAGGAAGACGTCTCCGCCATGCATGCGCGCGTTTATGACGTAGTCGATGTCTTCACCGCGCACCGCCCAGGGGTCGAATGAGACGTTGCAGTACATGTCGCGGTGGAGCGCCAGGCAACCGCCGAATGCGATCGTGGTCGACTTGATCCTTGGAGGCTTCATGGCCGAGGCCATGGTGCGGTTGTACAGCTCCTTCTGCCGCCAGAACGTATCCGAGAAGGGCGCACGGCCCGGCGATGCGTACGCGGCTGCCTCATCCGAGTAGTAGCCGCTCTTCGCGAGGACGACTCGTCCCTGCTCGTCCTTCATGCCTATGCCGTCGAGACCGCGGGCGAGGAACGTCGGGTCGGACACCACCTGATCGTCGTCGAGGAAGACCACCGTCTCGCTGCCGAGAACCGAGGCGATCATCAGACCTGCGTTCCGTACGCCGCCGTATCCCCCAAGCGTGACTCCGCTGATCACGTCCGCGAACTCCAGCTGCTCCATGCGCCGGTGCAGGGAGCCCATCTCCGCCGGACCGCACACCATCGTGTCGATCCCTGTGAAATCGTTCGCGATGTCGACGACCTGGTCCTCAGCCGAGTGCGCGATCGACTCGTCCGTAACCGCTACGAGCAGCACCACCCGGCCGAGCCCTTCGACCGTCTCCAGCGAGCGGAGGCACGCCGGAAGAGTGCCCTCCTCGCCGAGTGGGGTGGGGTGGTCGAAGCGTATCGGAGACCGGTTCAACCCGCGGCTTCGGCGCCGCGTCCAGAAGGTCGGGATGATCACGGTAGGTTGCACGTCGTTCCCTTCGCGTCCTATGCCTGTCCGCCCGCCGGAGGGGACATGAGGGATATTCTAGCGTTTCGCGGCTACGCCGAGTGAGAATGCGGACGCAGCCCGGCCAAGGGCTTGACTGTTCCCGTCATCGGATCCCTAACGGGGTGTTGCACCTGGCGCACGCACCATCGCGCACCCGGTTCTCGATCACGCGGTAGCCGTCCCGTCTGATCGCGGCGGCCCCGCACATCGGACAGACGGTATCCTCCTCGGCCGTACCGGGAACGTTACCGGGGAAGACGAAGTGCAGCCCCTCTTCCGTCCCGATCCGTCGCGCCTTCTCGATGGTTTCGAGCGGCGTCGGGGGCAGGTGAGCTAGTTCGAGGTACGGGAAGAACCTAGTCACGTGCCAGGGCGTATCCTCGCCAAGCGACGTCCGTATCCAGCGCGCGATGCCCCGGAGCGTCCCGGCATCGTCGTTGACCGTCGGGATCACGTTGGTCACGACCTCGACGTGCATCCCCCAAACCACTTTCGCACGTTCGGCCGCGTCCAGGATCGGGGCCAGCGACCGCACCTTGCAGAGTTCTCGGTACGTGGCATCGTTGTATCCCTTGACGTCCACTCGCCAGATGTCGATGTGCGGCCCGATCAGGTCGAGCCCTGCGGCGGTGATGTAGCCGTTGGTCACCATCACGGTATACAGCCCCGCGCCCTTGCTGGCCCGGGCGGCGTCCAGAACGTACTCGATCCATATCACCGGTTCGTTGTAGGTGAACGCGACGCCCTGGCACCGGTACTCGACGGCCAAAGCCACTACCTCGCCGGGCGCGAGCCGGTCCAACGCGGCGTCCTCATCCGGCCGTGCACGACTGATCTGCCAGTTCTGGCAGTGGCCGCAGCGCATGGAGCACCCGACACTGCCGAGTGAAAGCGCGCTCGTCCCGGGGCGGAAGTGAAACACCGGCTTCTTCTCGATCGGGTCGACCGCGACTGACGAGACCAGCCCGTAGGTCATGGCATCCAGCACGCCACCGCGGTTCTCCCGCACTCCGCAGATGCCGCGCGCGCCCTCGGCGATGCGGCAGTCGTTCGGGCAGACGAGGCAGTGGATCCGGTCCCCGTCCCGCTCCGAGAGAAGCGCTTCGTGCATCCTTCGCCGACCCTCCTACCCGGGGGCCAGATGCACTCTGTTCCTCCCGGTGCTCATCGCCTCATGCAGCGCCGCATCCGCCGCTTCGAGAAGGCTGTGCGCATCGGCGATGGCCTGCGACGCCGCCGAGACGCCGACCGAGGCGGTCAGGCTGACACTCCCTGTATACCCGCCAGCCACGATCTCGTAGGCCGCACCGCCCACGACCTCCCTAAGCTTCTCGGCCGCTGCGAAAGCCGCTGTCTTTCCGATGCCTGGCAGGATCACCGCGAACTGGTCGCCCGTCCATCTCGCCGGGAAGTCCGTCGCGCGCAGCGAGGTCGAGATCCGCTCGGCGACGAGCTGGAGCGCTAGATCGCCGCCTTCCCGGCCGGCCACGTCGTTGACCGCCCCGAAACCGTCGATGTCGAGGAGGACGACGGCCAGCGATGAGCCGTAGCGGAGGTGGCGCGAGAGTTCCAGGTCCAGCCGGTCGGCGAACGTGCGCTTGTTCCACAGGCCCGTGCCCGGGTCGAGCGTGCGGGATTCGGCCAGAGCATCGCGGTGGGCGTCCAGCACCGACGCCTGCTCCTCGAACAGCGCCCGCTGGAGCGGAAGGCACAGGTCCCACGAGGACTCCGCGTTGAAGACAGCTGCAGCGTGCTCTACGCAGGTCGTCCAACCGCACGCTCCGCAGTCCGGGGCCGTCTGGCGCGTAAGGCGTCCGGACTCCAGTATCTCGTCGATCTGAGCGTCAGTGGGAGTAGGGGTGTATACCGGAGCGGCGTTGAACGACCGGATGCTGTCGATCGACGGCAGCACACCCAGCATGGCGCGCGTGCTGACGTGCGTCGTCCCGGGGTGCTCTCGCGCCGACGCCTCGATGCTGCGCTTCGCGAACACCGACAGACCGGAACTGACCGCCGGGCCGTCGAGGCAACCCTCGCAGTTGAGCATGTCGATGATCGACGGACCCGCCTCGCCCGCCATCAGCGCCCGCAGCAACCGGTCCACTTCATCCAGGCCGCGAGCCACTTCTACCGAAACGTCGGTGAGATTGCGCTTCACAAGCGTCTGCCTCGGAAAGCCGTCCGTGAGCGATATCTCCTTCAGTGCGCTCGGACGGGAGTTCCGAACCGCCGACCGATGCACCTGGTTCGTGTCGGCGCCTTCATCGAACATGCGCTTGAGTTCGGTGAAGTCGATCGCGACGTTTACCGCACCGCCGAATTGCGGATCTCGGAACTCGTCCTTGCGCGCGAAGCAAGGACTCACGTATACGATCGCGACGTCTTCCGCGTAAACCTCTCGAATCAGCTTCGCTTGCGCGATGTACGGCGGCACGATGGGCGCAAGCGCCGGAACGAGCGACGGGAAGTACTTGCGCACGAAGTTCACCGCCACCGGGCACGTCGAGCGCATGCTGAGCAGGATGTCGTCCCGGAGATGAAGCTTCTCGTACGCCTCGGCGACCAGCTCCTCTCCGAGGAGCGTCGTCTCTATCGCCGCGAAGCCGAGCATCTCCAGTCCGCGCTCGATCTGCGAGACGGTCATCGGGTAGAGCGCCGCAATGAACTCGCTGGCGAGCAGCGCCACCACGGGACGCCGCGAGCGCAGGATCTCGCGTACGGCGGGGGTGTCGTCTCGAACCACGTGGCCGTCCCTGCCACACTCGGTCACGCACAGGCCGCATGCGACGCACTTGTCCTGCACGACCTCGGAATGACCTGCGACGACCCGGATCGCTCTCACCGGACACGCGCGCACGCACCCCCAGCACTCGTTGCACGTCTCTTTCGGATGCGTGATGAGAGGAGCGACGTCCAGGGAGATCTGCTCCAATACGCCCACCCTACCCTTGATCCGGTTCCGTCAACGCCCCGCCCACGCCCAGCCTCTTCAGCAAGCCCAGCAGGGGCAATCCGAGCCCGTATACCACGACTGCCTGACCCAACCCCACGGCAACGAACCCGAACAGGTACATGCTCCACCACGACCCGGACATATCCAAGCCGAAGACAGCCAGTCGGTAGAAGTCCAGGCCGGTGGCGCCGGTCAGCATCAGCGGCAGATAGGCCGGCACGACAAGCGCGTTTGCCAGCACCGGACCGGCCAGAGCCACGACCGGGCGGTCGTGATGACGCCAGGTCCACCAGGCACCGATGAGCGTCGCTCCGGCGCCGAAGACCACATCGAGGAGGCCGAGCGCGCCGAACTGCGTGAGCATGAAAGCGTTGGCCACGACCGCTCCGATCCAGAGTCCGGGAATCGCTGCCGGCGTGAGGCATGCGACCACCGTTAGGGCCTCGGAGAGCCGGAACTGCACCGGACCGTAGCCAAGCGGGCTCTGTATCACTACCAGGGTGAGCGCGGCATACGTCGCGGCAATCACGCCTGCATGGGCGATCGTCCGTGCATGCCCACTCACGACCGGCTCCTCTGTCTCGGCAGGCTGACTGAGAACGTCGTTCCTTCGCCGATCTTGCTCTGCACCGAGATCTCGCCGCCACTCGCGTCGACGATGTGCTGCGCGATGGCCAGACCCAGGCCGAAGCCGCCCGTCTCCTTCGACCGCGAGGTATCGCTGCGGTAGAACCGCTCGAAGATGCTTGGCAGATCGTCCTCGGGGATGCCCTCGCCCGTGTCCGTGACATCGACCACGATCCGGTCGCGGTACCGTCTGCTCGTGACGGAGACCTTGCCTCCACTCGGAGTGTACTTGCAGGCGTTGTCGACCAGGATGCCGAGCGCCTCTTCGATGCGGTCCGGATCACCGTGCAGCCACAGCGGGCCCTCCTCCGGACCGCAGTAGTCCAGGTGCTTGTCGAAGTAGCGCGTGGCAGCGTTGGCGACCACCTCTCGACACGTGGCATTAATGTCGTAGCGGATTTGCCGGTACTCGACGAGCTCCTCATTGCGTATCACGGAGAGCAGGTCGCTGCAGAGCCGGGCCATCCGTCGCGATTCGCGGTCGATCGCGCTCACGGCTTCCTCGCGCAGCGCCGGGTCCTCGGCGCCCCATGCCCGCAGGATGTTGACGTACCCGCGGATACCCGCCACCGGGGTAGCCAACTCGTGAGAAGCGTCGGCGATGAACCGGGCTTGTGCCTCATTGCGGCGCTGCAGATTGCCGATCAGGCGGTTGAGGGACCGCGCGAGCTCTGCGACCTCGGTTTTCCCTTCCTCCGGCAGTCGCACGTCCAGACGTCCGATATCGACTGAGTCCGCGGTTCGCCGCAGGTCGCCGACGAGCGATAGGGTCCAGCGGGTCGTCATGCTCGCGATCAGCAGCGCCATTACCAGCGACACGAGCGCGACCGCGGTCATCGGCAAGCGTGTGGAATCGAGCGTCGCCTCCTCCTCCGTGGCCGAATAGTCGACCTCGAGCACCGCCCTGGCCACGCCGGGGATCTCCACCGGGATATCTGTGACGTAGCGCCCGAGATCGGCACGGAACAGCATGCTCGTGATCAGCGGCCGCAGCTTGCTCGTCCGCTGGACCATCCTGCCCTGCTCCGCCGCCTCTAGCCTCTCGGCGGCTGACTCCTCGGGACCACTCCCGCCTACCGACCATGCGAGCGTCGGCCCGACAGACTCGTCCTGCCACACGAAGAGGCTGTACATGGCCTCGTTCGCGAGTCCGGCGGAAACCGGGTTCGGTGCCGCTCCGATCAGCGTGCGGGCCACGTACGCTTCGGTCTCGACATCGCTCAGACCACGGCGATCGGCCTCGGCGAGCATGTCCTCGACCACGCCGTCGATTGCTAGCTGACCCGATCTCGCAAGTCGTGCGGAGGCAATCGCCGCAGTTCGCGACATGCCGGTCGAGACGAGCATATACGTGCCGACAGTGACACCGCCCACCAGCAGGACAGCGTAGACCGCCGACACCAGGGCGACGCGTGCACGTATCGACGTGAGACGCACCGGAAATCCTAGCCCCTCGCGAAGAAGTACCCGACTCCCCGGATCGTCTGGACGATGCGATTCTCGCGATCGCCGATCTTGTTCCGGATGTGGCAGACGAAGACCTCGATGACGTTGGAGTCGGTGGAGTGCTGCGCGCCCCATACGGCGCCCAGGATCTCGTCACGTGAGATGACTCGCCCCGCGTTGGCCACCAGGTAGGCCAGCAGGTCGAACTCCTTGGCGGTCAGGTCGAGCGGCTGTCCGGCCAGCGTCGCCAAACGGCGCTCGGGATCGATCCGAACGCCGGAGGCTTCCAGCGGCGATTGTGCGGAACCGGAGGACGACCGTTTGAGTAGCGCGCGGATGCGAGACAGCAGTTCCGGGATCTCGAACGGCTTGCGAAGGTAGTCGTCCGCACCTGCGTCGAAGCCGGATACGACGTCGTGCGTCTCCGCACGGGCAGTCAGCATGAGGATCGGTACCTCTGAGCCCTTCTTGCGGATGTGCCTCGCGACATCGATGCCGTCGATGCCCGGAAGCATGAGGTCGAGCAGAACGAGGTCCACATGGTTCGATTCCAGCAATTCGATCGCGGTCGGCCCCTCGCCGGCCCGGAGCACGTCGAAACCGGCATGCTCCAGCTCGAGCTCCACGAAACGCGCGATCGTTGCGTCGTCCTCGACGATCAGAATCGTCTGCTCGCCCATCTTCAGAGCTCCCCTCGGCTCCAGGAGACCCTATCCGCGGCGCGCGGGACCGGGTGCGCGCTGCCCAATCTTACCGCCCGAGCAGTGCCTCGGCTATCTGCACGGCGTTGAGTGCCGCGCCCTTGCGGAGCTGGTCCGCGACGATCCAGAACTGGAGGCCGTACGGAACGCTGATGTCCACCCGGAGCCGGCCGACATAGCAGTCGTCGGTTCCTTCGAGCAGGCCCGGCATCGGGTAAGTCTTGGATGCTGGATCGTCCATGAGCGTGACCCCCGGTGCGGCAGCAAGTGCCGCACGAGCCGCCTCCACGCTCACAGGCTCGGAGAACTGCACGTTCACGGCCTCCGAGTGGCAACGGAGCACCGGCACGCGAACGCACGTGGCGGAGACGGGCAAATCGGGCAGCCCCATGATCTTCTGGGTCTCGACGACCATCTTCCACTCTTCCTTGGTGGAGCCGTCATCGAGGAAGACGTCTATCTGCGGGATGCAGTTGAACGCGATGCGATGTGCGAACGCGCTCGGGACGAGCTCGCGGCCGGCGAGGAAGTCGCCCGTCTGCGAGTACAGCTCGTCCATCGCCGCTTGGCCCGCGCCTGAGGCGGCCTGGTAGGTGGAAACCACGACCCGCGAGATCGGTGCGAGGGAGTTCAGGACGTCGAGCACGACGACCATCTGGATGGTCGAGCAGTTCGGATTCGCGATGACGCCGCTGTGCCACTCCAGGTCGTGAGGGTTCACCTCGGGGACCACCAGGGGGACGTCATCGTCCATCCGGAACGCCGATGAGTTGTCGATCATGACGCATCCGGCACCGGTGACCGCGTCCCGGAACTGCTTGGAGATGCCCGCGCCAGCGCTGAACAGCGCGATGTCCACGTCTTCGAAGCTGCCGGGGGTCATCTCCTCGACAACGAGTTCGCCGCCCCCGAAGGGCACGGTCTTGCCCGCCGAGCGTGACGACGCCAGCGCTATCACCCGCGACGCGGGAAACGCACGCTGCTCGAGGACTGCCAGCATCTCACGGCCCACCGCACCCGTGGCGCCGCCCACGGCCACCACCGGCGCTTCGGACATCGTCTTGTCCCAGCCCATAGCTACTCACCGTCCCCGCACGCCGGAACCACTTCGGTCGTGACCTCGGCATCGTCCAGACCGAAACTGCTGTGCAGCGCCCTGACTGCAGCCTCGGCCTCCTGAGCGGCCACAACGCACGTGATGCGTATCGTCGATGTCGAGATGAGGTCGATGTTCACTCCCGCTTGAGACAGCGCCCGGAACATCTGTGCCGCTACGCCCGGATGCGTCTTCATCCCGGCGCCGATGAGAGAGACCTTCGCGATGGACTCGTCGACCAGCCACTCTCTGGCGCCGAGCTCGCAGACCACCACCTCGGCAGCCTTTCGCGCGCGGACTAGATCCGCCTTGGGTGTGGTGAAGGAAATGTCGGTCATTCCGGCCTCGGACACGTTCTGGATGATCATGTCGACGTTCACGTTGGCCTCAGCCATCCGCGTGAACACCGTCGCGGCCACACCCGGCCGGTCGGGAACGTCGCGAATGGTGATCTTCGCCTCCGAAGTGTCGTGCGCCACGCCCGAGATGATCGCTTGCTCCATCGATTCGTCAGCCTCCTTGACGATCGTGCCCGGCGCTTCCGTGAAGCTTGAGCGGCAGTGTATGACCACACCGTGATTGCGTGCGAATTCCACCGAACGCAAGTTCAGCACGGCCGCGCCGGCCGCCGCGAGTTCCAGCATCGCCTCGTAGCCGATCACGTCTATCTTGCGCGCGTCGGGCACTACTCTGGGGTCCGCCGTGTACACACCGTCAACATCCGTGTAGATCTCGCAGACATCTGCGCCGATTCCCGCCGCGACAGCGACGGCAGTGGTGTCCGAGCCCCCCCGCCCGAGCGTCGTGATGTGCCCGTCGGCCGTCATTCCCTGAAAACCGGCGACGATGACGATGCGGCCCTCGGCGATGGCGTCGCGCACCCGGTCGGCACGGACTTCAAGGATCCTCGCCTTCGTGTGCCCGTGGTCAGTGACGATTCCCACCTGCGGTCCGGTGAAGGAGATGGCTTCATGGCCCAGTGCGTGGATCGCCATGGCCAGCAGCGCGATGGACACCTGCTCGCCGGTCGCGAGGAGCATGTCCATCTCCCGCTCAGGAGGTTCGGGGTTGATCTGCACGGCAAGCTCGACGAGTTCGTCGGTAACGTCACCCATGGCCGAGACGACCGCGACAAGGCTGTGCCCTTCCTCCTTGGCTGCAACGATCCGCTGCGCCACCGCCCGGATGCGCTCGGGCGTGCCCACGGAGGTCCCCCCGTACTTCTGGACGATCACTGCCATGCTCGACCTCTCGTCGCGCCCCCTCGGGGCGTGCCGGGACAGTGGCAGATAGTGTACCAACAAAAGGAGGCCTTGCCGCGACGGCCGGTGGCTACGCCGAAGCGGCGAGGCCGAGCCGCAAGGCTTGCGTTCGCATGCGCTCCGGCAGACCCTCGAGCGCCTCGCCGAGGAAGTGCTCGGCCAGCCCGGTCCCAGATGCATGCTCGATGCCTTCTGTCATAAGCGCAAGTGCACGGCTGAGCATCGGCACGAGGTCCTCGTCAGCGAGCGAATCGTTGGTCTGCGTGAGCCGGCCCGCGGAGAGCAGCAACGGTACGCCCTCTTCGTGCAGGCGGTCGTTCACCGTGCGCTCGAGGTTGTTTGCCAGCCGGGGACCACCGAGGCGCCGGAAGCACGAGAGCATCCCGTCGGCAACTGCGATGTAGACCGCCTGGACCTCATCGGTCCCGAGATCGAGGTCGTCGTTCGAGAGCTCGCTGATCCCCATGTCGCTTGACTCAAGGATATCGACGAACGCATCGACGACCTTGGGGTCGAACTGAGTGCCGGAGCATCGCCGCAGCTCGAGCATGGCCTCCTGCTGCGAACGTCCGCGCCGGTACGGCCGGTCTGCCACCATCGCCTCGAACGAATCTGCGACCGTGAGCACGCGGGCCAACATCGGGATCTCCTCGGTCTTGAGTCCTGCCGGATAGCCGTTGCCGTCGAACTGCTCGTGATGGTGTCGCACGATCGGAGCGATCGGCCACGGGAAGGCGACCGGCTTCAGGATGTTCGCGCCGATGAGCGGGTGATGCCGCATCTGGCCCATCTCGGTGTCGGTCAGCTTGCCGGGCTTGAGCAGGATGTCCTCGCTGATGCCGATCTTGCCGATGTCGTGAAGGTAGGCTGCCATCTCGAGTGCGATCATCTGCTCCGAGGAGAGCTGCATCGCTTCGCCGATCATGAGCGCATAAGCGGCGACACCGTCCGAGTGACCGCGTGTGTAGGGGTCCTTCGCATCCACCGCTGCAGCTAGCGCGCGAACGGTCGCCAGATACGCATCCTGCACGTTGGAGAAGAGCGATATGTTCCCGACGGCGATCGTGACGTGGTTGGCGATGGTGGCCAGCAACCGGACATCGTCGCTCGTGAACCGCTGACCGGCATTGGCGCTCCCGACCGTGATCGCACCGATCGTGCCTTCCGATGAGGGCAGAGGCACGCAGAGAGCGGCAAGTGCGCCGGTGACACTATCGCCGTGCCCCTTGGCCTCGGCCTCATCACCGTTCTGTGGCGGATTGAAAATGAGCGGCCGGCCTTCCCGTATCACCCACTCGGACATCGAATTGCGGATCGTCGAGTCGTCCGCGTCGGACAGATCGGTCCCCCTCCAGGCCCGGACTTCGAGTGCGCCGGTCTCCCGGTCCACCATAGTGACGTAGCCCATCTCCACGTCGAAGATCCGCAGCGCGGACTCCAGTACCGACTCGAGCAGCGTATCCAACTCGAGAGTCGCGCCGAGCGCGCGGCTCATCTCGTAGAGCGTCGCGAGTTCGAGCACCTTCTTCGTTAGTGACTCGCTTCGCTCCCGCAGCGAATCGGTCATGCGGTTGAAGCTGTCGGCCAGCTCCGCGACCTCGTTCAGCCCCTCTATATGGACCTTGGCCTCGAAGTCCCCCTCGGCGACGCGAGCCGCGCCCGCCGACAGCGTGCCCAGCGGCACGGAGATGCTGCGGGCGACCCACCAGCCGAGTCCGATCAGCACGGCCACGGCCGCCATCGACCACATGACGATCAGGTTCGTCGTGGTACGGCGTGCCTGCTCGGTGACGGCGGTGCCCACCGTGGTCACCAGGTATAGGGTGCTGTTCGTCGGATCATCGCCGAAGTGGACCTCAGTGGCTATCGCGCGGTAGTCCTCGCCATCCGCCTGCAGCGGCCTAGTCGTCGGCCTGCCCTCCGCCGCGTCTTGCACGGCACTGTCGATGGCGTCGGGTCGGGCCTCGATGACGGTCTGAAGCGCCTGGCTCAGGCCCGCCGGAACCGCCGACGCCACCAGCCTGCCTGAATCGTCGAACAGCGAAAGGGCGGCCCCGGACGAAGCGGCCAACTCGGCAACGTACTCTTCGTCGAGTTGCGTCGAGTGCACCAGCGTGTACGTCTTTCCTTCCGGGCCCTTGACAGGTTCGAGCGCGGACACGGTATACCTGGCGCCGATGCTCGCGAGGATCGGGTGGCTCATGGACAGAGCCAGATACTCGCGATCACTCGCCGCCAAGGGCTCATCGCCCGGCATTACCTGCAGCAGCCCGGTCGACGCCAGTGCGCGTCCGTTCTCGTCCAGCAGCATCAGGTTGTCAGCCCGGAGCGACTGGTTGAGCAGCACGAGCTGACCCGACATCGCACCCGGGTCACGAGCCAACACGGCCGACTCGAGACCGGCGCTCTCTGCCGCGAGCTTGGCCCCACGGATCGCATCGGAGCCCTGCTCTTCGATTCGTGCGATGACCGCGGCTGCCGTCGACCGGGCGACTTGATCTACCCAGTCGTTGATGACCTCGCCGATGAGTCCGACCGCAACCACCGTCGCGACGACGCCCACAAGCAGGAGGACCACGATAAGAGGCGTCACGATCTGGCTGTGGAGGTGCCTGCCGAAGAACGAGGCGGCTCTGTCTGGGGCGGGTGTCATCTCGGCGGAGCGAATCCGTTGGCCCGCGCTACCGGGTAGCTGCCGTTCTCGACGTTCTCGACCGTCGGCCGGACTCCATCGAGCGCCAGGAGCAGCGCAAGAGCGAGGGCTGAAACCCGTGCTGTCCGAGCGAGCGGCTGCATTCGCGGAAGACTCCCGACCACCGAAGGTGAGGACAACGACCATTCTAGCATCGAGGGTCCCGGCGACCTACGTCGGGACCCTCGCTCGATACGCTCACTCTGTCTGCGCGTTCTACTCCGTGGAGCACCGGCCCAGGAGTGCGTCCCAGGCGCGGTCCACGTCCGCCTGGACCTCGGCGAGGAGGGCCTCGTTACCCGGGGCGAAGAGGTGCTTGAACCTGCCCTGCGGCTTCAGGAACTCCTCGACCGGCTTGCGGTTGTGGACCTTCACCGTCTGGCGGAACACGCCGTCTTCGACCTCGTATAGCGGCCAGAAGCCGGTCTGCACCGCGGCCTTGGCGATCTCGACGGTCGCGCTCGAAGGGATGCGCCATCCACGGGGACACGGCGCGAAGACATTCAGGAACGCGGCTCCGGGCGTGTTGAACGCCTTCTCGGCCTTGTCCGTGAGGTCCTTCCAGTGCGAGACGCTCGCCTGCGCGGCGTACGGAACCCCGTGCGCGGCGATGATCTGCGTGAGGTCCTTGCGACGCTGCCGCTTGCCCTGCTGGGCGGCCCCCACCTCTGCGGTGGTCGCCCACGCGCCCTTCGGCGTGGCCGAGGAGCGCTGGATGCCGGTGTTCATGTACGCACCGTTGTCGTAGCAGACGTAGACCATGTCATGCCCGCGCTCCATCGCACCCGAAAGTGCCTGGAGACCGATGTCGTACGTACCGCCGTCGCCACCGAACGCGACGAAACGCACCTTCTTGTCGGGGTCGATCTTGCCGGCGCGCTTCAGACCGTTGAACGCGGCCTCGACGCCCGAGATCGTGGCCGAGGAGTTCTCGAAAGCGTTGTGGATGAACGGGGTCTTCCACGACGAGTAGGGGTAGATGGTGGTCGATACCTCGAGGCATCCGGTAGCGCACCCGACCACGACCGGATCCTCTCCAGCGCCGAGCAGCACCTGGCGCACGGCGATCGAGGCGCCGCAGCCGGCGCACAGGCGATGGCCGCCAGCCAGCCGGTCCTCGCGACGCGTGAGTTCCTTCAGATTGGCCATCGCTTACGCCTCCTCTCGTGCGCCGAGGTAGACGGGCCCGGCGGGCGCCGCACCACCGGCGGCGATGTCGGACAGGTCCTTGTATGCGCGCTCGATGAGTTCGAGCTTCACATCGCTTCCACCGAGGCCGTAGATGTAGTCCACGACCGGGATCCGCTCCGCAGCGTCGTAGAGTGCGCTGCGAGTCTCGAGGAAGAGCGGCCCGCCCTCGGCACCGAAGGACTCGGCGCGATCGAGTACCGCTACGGCCTTCAAGCCCTTGAGCGCGGCGGCCAGTTCCACGTGCGGGAATGGACGCCAAACGCGGATCTTGACGAGACCCATACGCTCGCCCTTCGCGCGCAAGTCGCGTGCGACGTGGCGGGTATTGCCGGCAGTGGAGCCCATGACCACGATCGCGGTTTCAGCATCCTCCATGCCCCAGGTCTCGACGACGTCGAACGGGCGGCCCGAGAGCTTGGCGTACTCCTCGGCGACGTCCTTCACGACCTTGCGGGCGTTCTCCATCGCGATGCGCTGTTGCTTCTTGAACTCGAAGTACGGTCCGCCGAGGCCCGAGAACGCTCCGTGCATCACGGGGTTCTCGAGGTCGAGCAGCGCGGTCTTCGGCACATACTGGCCGACGAAGCCGGATACCGACTCATCGTCCATCACGGACACGCGATCGATCGAGTGCGTGGTGATGAAGCCGTCGAGTGTGGTCATCACCGGCAGCATGACGTCGGGGTGTTCGGCCACTCGGCACGCCATGATCGTGTTGTCGTAGGCCTCCTGCGCTGTCTCGGCGAAGTACGTGACCCAACCGGCATCACGCGCGCCCATGATGTCGCTGTGGTCGCAGTGGATGTTGATCGGCGCCGAGAGGGCGCGGTTCGCGTTGGCCATCACGATCGGGAGGCGCATTCCGGCGGCGATGTGCAGCTCCTCCCACATGAGCGCGAGACCCTGCGAGGAGGTGGCGGTCATCACGCGGGCGCCAGCGGCAGACGCACCGATGCAGGCGCTCATCGCCGAGTGCTCGCTTTCCACCGTGACGTACTCGGTGTGCACGCGGCCCTTGGCGACCATCGCAGCGTATTCCTCGACGATGGTGGTCTGCGGGGTGATCGGGTAGGCGGCCATGACGTCAGGCTTGCACTGGCGCATGGCTTCCGCGACTACCGTGTTCCCGGTGGCGGCTAGTGTCTTGTGCTCGGGCATCTACTTCACCTCCGGCAGGTCGCAACCCTCGGGAACCATGTCGATCGCATCGGTCGGGCAGACCTGCGCGCAGATCCCGCAGCCCTTGCAGTGGTCGAGATCAAACGTGGTGACCTTCTCGTCAGCGACACGGACGGACGAGTCCGGGCACACGATCCAACACAGCAGACACTGCGTGCACTTCTCGTCATTGCGCCACGGCCGCTCGCTTCGCCACCCGCCGGTGATGTAGTCGTTGCTGTTTCCGGCCTCGGGAATCACCGCTCCCTGGGGGAACTGCTTGTAGGTCCAAGAGCCCATCTCGGAGATGTCCCACTTCACGCTACGGTCACCTCCTCGAACGCACGATCGACCGACGCCCAGTTCGCGTCGATCATCTCCTGACCGAACTTCTTGGAGAGGTTCTTGGCGAGCAGGCTCTTGAACGCCTCCATGTCCACCACGCCGGTGAGCTTGATGAGCGCGCCCACCATCGGCGTGTTGGGAATGTCCCGCTTGATGGTATCGAGCGCGATGCCCGAGGCGTCGACGCATGCAACGCGGGCATTCGCCGGCATGCTCAGACGGGCACGCACCTCAGCCGGAGGCGTACAGGTGTTGACGACGATCACGCCGTCGTCAACGAGGCCGTCCGCCACATTGACGATCTCGAGCAGCGAATCATCGAGTACCACGACGATGTCAGGGTTCTCGATGTTGCAGTGGATCTCGATCGGCACCTTGCTGATGCGGGTGAACGCCTTGATCGGCGCGCCCATGCGCTCGGGACCATACTCGGGCATTGCTTGCATGTACTGATCGGCGGCTAGTGCGGTCTCGGCGACGACCTTGGCCGCTGTCACGGCGCCCTGACCGGCCCGTGCGTGCCAGCGGATCTCCGTCAGCTGCTGCATGGACCTCCCCCCTTCTTCTTGTCGACCCGGCGCATTCGCCGGAGTGGCGTTCTCCGCGACCCCGGGGCGATAGTCCGGGCCGCGCAGGTAAGCCTTACTAGGATACGGGCGTACCGCCGGTCAGCGGCTGCATTACCACGGCGAGCGGCCACTCGGAATCGGTGAACGGTAGCAAGGATCTTCCATACGCTAGATGTCGTGTCGGGCCTCGAGCGCACGGCCGAGCGTGACCTCGTCCGCGTACTCGAGATCGCCCCCCACTGGCAGCCCGGATGCGATTCGCGTGACCCGGATGCCGAGCGGCTTCACGAGCCGCGCGATATACAGTGCCGTGGTCTCCCCTTCGATGTCGGGGTCGGTGGCCAAGATGACCTCGGTCACCGATTCCTTACCGAGCCGGTCGATCAGCTCCCGCACGCGGAGCTGCTCCGGCCCGATGCCATCGATTGGTGAGATGGCGCCCTGGAGCACGTGGTAGGTGCCGCGGAACTCCCCTGTGCGCTCGACTGCGACAACGTCCCGGGGCTCCTCGACGACGCAGATCACCGCGGCGTCGCGTGCCGGATCGGCGCAGATCGCGCACTGCTCAGACTCGGCGAAATTGAAGCACCGCTCGCAGAAGCGGATGGAGCGCTTCACTTCAACGATGGCCTCTGCCAGCCGGTCGGCTGCCTCGGCGTCGCCGCGCAGGATGTGATAGGCGAGCCTCTGTGCCGACTTCGGGCCGATACCGGGCAGATGCTCGAGCTCCTCAAGAAGCCGGGCGATCGGAGGCGCGTAGAACGCCATCGCTAGAACAGCCCCCCGGGCAGACCCATGCCCCCTGTGACAGCCTGCATCTTGCGGGCAGCAAGCTCCTGTGCCTGGCGGATCCCCTCGTTCATGGCCGCAGCGATCATGTCCTCTAGCAGCGCAACCTCGTCCGGATCCACCGCGGCCGGGTCGATAGCCACCGACTCCACGGTCATCTCCCCGGTCATGACGACTTTCACCGCGCCGCCGCCGACTGACGCCTCGACGCGCTCGTCTTTCAGTTCTTCCTGCGCGCGCGCCATCTCAGCCTGCATGCGCTGAGCCTGCTTGAGCATCGCCTGCATGTTGGGCTGCTTCATCCTGACGACTCCATCCTTCTCGCCCGAAAGCCTACGCTTCGGGTGTGACGTCCTCGATGACTTCCGCGCCGAGACCCGCAATCACCGACGCCTCGAGTTCGGCATGATCCGAGACTGCGGTCTCAGGTTCTACCTTCGGGTCCTCGGGGCCGGTCACCGGCTCCGAGCCGCCCGTTGCCTTCGTGTCCGCGCTCTTCTGCAGCGCCTCGGGATCGGGCGAACCGCCGGAGCGTCCGAGCCGGTACTCCACGGGCGGGTCGACGCCGAGCACAGCCGAGATGCTTCGCCGGAGCAGGCCGACCGTGTACGCGTCGCTTACGAGATCCATCGCGAATCGCTGGTCTGCGGGAAACTCGACGACCAGCACGTCACCGTCCACCTCGGCTTCGGTGCCCGAGAAGCTCTGCGAGCGCGACGGCTTCAGCTTCTTGAACTCGGCGAGAATCGCCGGCCACGCGCGCTTCATCATCACTACGTCCAGCGGGCCGTGGGGAGCATTCCGGCTCTTCCTAACAGGCGGCGAGGCGGATGGCGATGCCGGAGCCGCATCCTTCGCCGAGACCTTCGGGCGCGCAGACCTGGAGAGTTCGCGGGCAGGTGTACGCACCAGTTCGTCGCGCAACGGCGCCCCTGCTTCGAGTGCGTCGATGCGCTCGGCGAGTGACTCCATCGTGAGGTCGCCTTCGGGACGCGCCATGCGCGTGAACGCCACCTCGACCGCCAACCGCTGGTCAGAGGCGTAGCGCAGCTCGGTCTGCAGTCCGCCGAGCATGTCCAGGACGCGCGCCACGCGGTCCGCACCGAACCGCGACGCCTGACTCTCGAGCCGGCCGAGGTCGCCCGCGGTGGTGTCCACAGCTTCGTCGGCGCCGACTGCGGCAATCACGAACAGGTCGCGGAAGTGGCGCACCATGCCCTTCACGAACTCGCTCATGTCGATGCCCGCTTCGGCAAGGTCCGCGACCAGACGGAACAAGCCGACCACGTCGCGCTCGATAATGCAGTCGGCAGCGCGGAACAGCAGTTCGGCGTCGACTTCGCCCAGCAGCCCTTCCACGTCCTCCAGCGAGATCGTTCCGGCACCGAAGGACGCGAGCTGCTCGAGTGTGGTGATCGCGTTGCGCATGCCGCCGAGCGCATGGCGCGCGATGAGCGTGAGCGCGCCGTCGGCGACGGTGACGCCCTCGGCGTCGGCGATCACGCGCAGGCGCCCGACGATGTCGTCCACCGAGAGCCTGTGGAAGTCGAAGCGCTGGCAGCGCGAGTGGATCGTCTCGGGCACCTTGTGCGGGTGCGTGGTGCAGAGCACGAAGACCGTGTGCGTCGGCGGCTCTTCGATGGTCTTGAGCAGCGCGTTGAACGCCGAGGCCGAGAGCATGTGCACCTCGTCGATGATGTACAGCTTCCAGCCGCCGCGCGCCGGCGCGTAGTTCACTCGACCTATGATCTGCTCGCGAACATCGTCGACGCCGGTCTGCGAGGCCGCGTCGAGTTCACGGACATCCGGGTGCGTGCCCTCGGCTATGGCGATGCACTGCTCGCACGTCTCGTCTGGATCCGGTGTGGGGCCCTTCTCGCAGTTGAGCGCCTTGGCGAGGATACGGGCGGTGGTGGTCTTGCCGGTGCCTCGCGGCCCGGTGAAGAGGTATGCGTGTGCCACCGAGTTCTCGGCCACCGCGTTACGCAGCGTGCGCTCGATGTGCCTTTGGCCGACCACGTCGTTGAAGCTCTGGGGGCGGTACTTTCGGTACCAGGACAGGTGGGCCATGAACGCCTGACTCCTATGAGTGGCCGAAGATTCCTGCTATACGGCCGCCGGGGCCGCCCCGCGTGGCCCCGGCGCTCAGACCCGGGTCCCGGACACCCGGCAGAGGCCGCTTATGGCTGCTTCCTTCCGGACCTGACCAGGTTCGCGACGTGCCGCCGCCCGAGACCCGGGCCTGAACGCCGGAGTCGGAACTCCAGTATAGGGTGTCGGCAGCGGGCGCGGGAACCCCGGACCCTAGCCCACCGGGGTGTGGCGCGCGCCGTATCCCGCCCAGCGCGCGTCGACCCATGACTGGATCTCGGCGGCCGTCTCGTCGCTCACACCACGGAAGCGGCCCTGAGCGGCCAGGTACTCTGCAACCGGGACGAGCGGCTTGCCCGACTTCGCGAGCGACGCGCTCCTGCCCGTCAGGCGGAAGACGCCGTCCTCGATCTCGTAGAGAACGACGACGCCGGTATCGACCGCGAGCCTACCGAGCTTGACGGTGTCCTTCGGGTCGAAGCTCCAGCCGCTCGGACACGGGGTGTTCATGTGGATGTAGCGCAGACCGCGACGGTCGCGGGCCTTGAGTACCTTGTCGTAGACGTCAGTTGGGAAGGCCGCGTTCGTGGAGGCGATGTAGCCGATTCCGTGCGCCTCCATGATCGCAGGCACGTCCTTCGGGTTCTCGCGTTTGCCGGTCCACGTGGTGGTGGTCCTCGCGCCCGCGGGCGTGGAGCCGGAGCGCTGCGTGCCGGTGTTCATGTACGCCTCGTTGTCGTAGCAGACGTAGATGAAGTCGTCGTCTCTTTCGGCGGCGCCCGAAAGGGCCTGCATGCCGATGTCGGCGGTTCCGCCGTCGCCGGCCATCGCGAGCACTGTCATCTCGCCCTCTCGCCTCATCGCGCGCAGCCCGGCTCGCACCCCCGCCGCCGAGGACGCAGTGCTCGGAAAGGCCACGTTGATCCAGGGGACGTCGAGCGATGAGATCGGGTACATCCCGCCGAGGACGGTAAGGCAGCTCGCCGGGTTCACGAGCACCATCTTGCCATCGAGCGCCTTGGTGATTGCCCGCAAGCCGATGCCGAGGCCGCACCCCGCGCACGCGCGGTTGCCGGAGAGCAGGTACTCGGTCGTGGAGAGCTCGCTCACGCGCGTCATCGCATGCTCCCCTCGGCTAGGTCGATCCACACAGGCGCACGGTGCGCAACGCCAGCCTCCAGGTCCGAGAGCGCGTCGCGCGCGGCCTGCGCGAGATGCTCCAGCGTCACGTCTCGTCCACCGAGCCCGCAGATCGCGCCGTAGACAGCAGGCTCGCCATCCATGGAGTAGAGTGCAGCCTTCAAGTCGCCGCAGATGGGACCCTCGTTGCCGTAGGAGAGCGCCTTGTCGTACACGAGCGCGAGCGCGCGTGATGCGAGCCTGTCGCGAAGCGCATCGGCCGGGAACGGCCGGTAGCAGCGGATGCCGAGCGCGCCTGCACGCACGCCTTCGGCGCGGAGCGTCTCAGCCACGAGCGTGAGTTGCGTGACGAGCGAACCTGCCGCCACGAGTACGATCTCGGCATCGTCGAGCAGGTACTCGCCTACGAGCCCGCCCCAGGAGCGGCCGACAGCCTCACTCCACTCGGCATCGACGGCGGGCACGACCTCGAGCGCCTGGAGCAACGACGCATTGTGCATCGCGCGGAGCTCCATGTAACCGGGCTGAAGCGCGCCGTCAGCATCCTCTCGTGGGTCGGCGGGCGTGACGGGCCCCACATTGCGCGGATCGCTAACTTCTACGATCTGCAGCGGCGCCGTGCGCGGCGGGAGGAAAGCGTCGACCTCGGCAGGCGAGGGCACGTCTACCGGCATCATCGTGTGCGAGAGCAGGAAGCCGTCGTAGCAGACCATCACCGGTACGTTGATGCGCTCGGCGACACGGAAGGCCTGCGCGGTGGTGTCGAGGATCTCCTGGTCGTCGCGACAGTAGAGTTGCACCCAGCCGGCGTCGCGGACGCTCATCGAGTCTTGCTGGTCGTTGAGAACGTTCCACGGCGCGGCCATCGCGCGATTGACCACGCACATCACGATGGGTAGCCTTGCGCCTGCCGCCCACCAGATCTGCTCGGTCATGTACGCAAGACCGTTAGCGCTCGTCGCCGTGAACGCGCGCGCACCCACTGTGGACGCGCCGATGCACACCGAGAGCGCCGAGTGCTCGCTCTCGACAGCCACGAACTCGGCAGGGAGCTCGCCTTCCTCCACCCACCTCGAGAGCTGCTCCACCACCGGCGACTGTGGAGTGATTGGGTATGCCGCGATCACCTGCGCCCGGGCGAGCTTCACGGCGGTGGCGGCCGCATCGTTGCCGGTCATCAGGCGCGTGGTCACCCGGCATCAGCCTCCGGCAGATCGCACGTGCCGTGCTCGCGCTCAGGCCGCATCGCGATCGCTCCGGTCGGGCACTCCTCGGCGCAGATGCCGCAGCCCTTGCAGTACTCCAGTTCGACGCGCGGCGGCATACCCTGGGAGATGCAGGCGTCGGGGCACAGGCTCCAGCAGATCTGGCAGGTGAGCCGGCCGGCCTTCACCGCCGAGCAGAGTTCGGACTGCATCACGGGTCGGTTGCTGCGCCAGTCGCCTGTCCGCCCGGCCTCGCCGGCGCTCGGACGCGACATGTCGATCGTCTTGTAGCTCATGTGGCCGCCCCATCGCAGCTCGTGCACTCGTACGCGATGCGCGCGGCCTCGACATTCTTCGCCGCAGCGCTGCCTGAGAACGCCTCGCCGATCGCAGCCTTCACGCTCTCGAGGCTAACGAGCCCGGTGGCCTTCGCAAAGGCGCCCACGATAGCCGCCGAGACGATGGGCTGCCCTCCGACGATCACGCCGGCCGCCTCAGCCGCGCCCGTCACGTCGGAAGCGACGAGGCGGAAGTCACCGAACAGCCCAAGCGCCGAGGCGGGCCGCGTGGTGTTCACGATCATCGTGCCACCCGGCTTCATGCCCACCTCGGCGTTCGCGACCGACAGCAGCGAGTCGTCGAGTACGACGACCACATCCGGCGCTGTGACTTGTGACAGCACGCGGATGCGCTCGCGCGCGATGCGCGTGGAAGCGGTCACGGGTGCGCCGCGTCGTTCCGCGCCGAACGACGGAGCGGCGGTTGCCCCGCACCAGCCGCTTCTGAACGCGGCTTCAGCCAGGATCTTGGAGGACGTCACGGAGCCCTGACCGCCCCGGCCGTGCCAGCGGATCTCGTGCATCTCCTGTGAAGACATGGTTGGGATTGTAGCGCAAGCGTATTGCGTGAACGAGCACGAACCTGCATCATCTCCCCGACATCGCACGCGCTCCCGTATGCACGCCGATGTCGATGCCCGTCTGCTCGACAGGCATCTCGCGCCTAGTACACCTCGGGCACGTACGTCTGCGAGTCGATCGGCGGACGTACGTAGCCGCCGGTCGACTTCTTGCGCGCAGGCAACTTGAACGGCTTCGGCAAGACATCTTCGTACGGAATCTGCTGCAACAGGTGGTGGATGCAGTTGAGACGCGCACGCTTCTTCACGTCGCCCTCGACGACCCACCAGGGCGACTCTTTGGTGTCGGTGTACTTGAACATCTCGTCTTTGGCCCGGGAGAACCCTTCCCAGCGGTCGCGTCCCTGAAGGTCCGTGTCGGAGAACTTCCAGCGCCTGAGCGGGTCGTCGATGCGCTCCTGGAACCGACGATCCTGCTCGTCGTCGGAGATCGAGAACCAGTACTTGATGAGGATGATCCCGCTGCGCTTGAGCATCCGCTCGAACTCGGGGCAGTCGCGGAAGAACTCCTGCACCTCGGCCTCGGTCGACCAGTCCATGACACGCTCGACGACCGCGCGGTTGTACCACGAGCGGTCGAAGAGCACGATCTCGCCGGCGGCCGGCAGCTGCTGCACGTAGCGCTGGAAGTACCATTGCGTGTCCTCGCGTTCGGTCGGCGCGGGAAGCGCCACCACGCGACAGACACGGGGATTGAGCGCCTCGGTGATGCGCTTGATCGCGCCGCCCTTGCCCGCGGCATCCCGTCCCTCGAAGATCACGACCACGCGCAGGCCCTCATGCTTGACCCACTCCTGCAGCTTCACGAGCTCGACTTGCAGCTTCTCGAGTTCCGCATAGTAGGTCTCGCGGTCGATCTTCTTGGGCTTGGTGCCGGGCGCCTCCAGCTCGGCGTGGCACGAATCCTTGGAGGCCTTCTTGGTATCGCCCTTGCCCATCTGGGTCTCCCTACCTCTTGCCGCTCTTGCGCTTCTGCGGCGTTCCCTTGCGCTTGCGTTTCGGCAGGATGCTCTTGCGGATAGTCAGCAGCTCCGACTGAGCGCACCGAATCGACCCGTCCTCGGCCGGCCTGGCGCGCTCGTACGAGCCATCCGCGTTCATGACGCGGGTCTTCACGTTGTCGCGCAGGTAGGTGCCGAGTATCTCGTCGTGCAGGCGCTTGATGAGCCTCGGGTCACGCACCGGCGCGAGCACCTCAACGCGACGGTCGAGATTGCGCGGCATCAAGTCCGCGCTGCCGATGTACACCTCGGGCTCACCATCGTTGGCGAAGTAGTAGATGCGGCTGTGCTCGAGGAAACGACCGACGATGCTGGTCACGCGGATGGTCTCGCTCACGCCGGCCACGCCGGGCCTGAGGCAGCACACGCCGCGCACGAGCAGGTCGATCTGCACGCCTGCCTGCGACGCTTCGTACAGCAGGGCAATCGTCTTCTGGTCCACGAGCGCGTTCATCTTGAAGGTGATCGCGCCGCCGCGCCCAGCTTGCGCGTGCTCGATCTCCCGGCGGACGAGGCTCGCCAGCCCTTCACGCAGATCCACGGGCGCCACGAGGAAGCGCTTGTACGTGTTCTTCCGCGCGTAGCCGGTGACCAAGTTGAACAGCGCGGACGCGTCTTCGCCGGTCTTCTCGTCGCACGTGAGCAGCCCGAGGTCGGTGTAGAGCATCGCGGTTACTGTGTTGTAGTTGCCGGTGCCGATGTGCACGTACCGGCGGATCTTGCCGCCCTCCCGCCGAACGACGAGCGCCACCTTGCTATGCGTCTTGAGACCCACCAGGCCGTACACCACGTGCACGCCGGCCGCCTCGAGCGCACGAGCCCACTCGATGTTGCTCTCCTCATCGAAGCGCGCCTTGAGCTCCATGAGCACGGCGACCTCTTTGCCTGCGACCGCCGCATCCATGAGTGCCTCGACGATCGGAGAGTCGGCGCCCACTCGATAGAGCGTCATCTTGATGGCCAGCACGTCAGGATCGTGCGCCGCCTGCCGGATGAGCGCCGTCACCGGCTGGAACGACTCGTACGGATGGTGCAGCAGGATGTCCCGTTCGCGAATAGCCGAGAAGATGTCGTTCTCCTCGCCCTCGCCGCCGAGCTGGACCGTGAGCGCCGGAACGAACGCCGTGTACTTCAGGTCCGGCCTGTCCAGATTGGCCAGCTGGAACAACTCGCTCATGCCGAGTGGCGGTTCGATCGTGATGACATCCGCCGGGTCCATGTCGAGGTTCTCGACGAGGATGTCCCGGATGTTGTCGGGCATCGTCGGCTCGACCGTCATGCGCACCACCGAACCGAACCGCCGCCTTCGGATCCCCTGCTCGATCGTCTCCAGCAGGTCGTCGGCCTCGAGCTCCTGGATGACCATCTCGGCGTCGCGCGTGATTCGGAACGTGTGCGCCTCGACCACGTCATAGCCTGGGAACAGCGTTCCGGCGTGTGCGATGACCAGCTGCTCCAACCACACGAACGCGTGCTCCCGCCCCCCGTCGTCCGGCGAGACCTGCACGAGCCGAGGAAGTGCCTTCGGCACCTTCACGCGCGCGAAGCGGTCCTCGCCATCGGGCCCGCGCACGACGATCGCGATGTTCATCGAGAGGTTCGAGATGTGCGGGAACGGGCGCCCGGGATCGAATGCCAGCGGCGTGAGCACCGGGAACACATCGTTGGCGAAGTACGCGTCGGCCACAGTCTTCTGCGCCTCGGAGAGATCGGCGTAGTCGAGGAGCCTGATGCCTGCGCCGGCAAGCTCGGCCCTCAGATCCGAGAACACCTCGCGCGCGCGCGCCAGCATCCGCGGGATACGCTCGCGCACCAGAGCGAGCTGCTCCGCGGCCGTCAGCCCGTCGTCCGAGAGCCCCGCCACGCCCGCGGCGATCTGCTGCTTGAGACCGGCAACACGCACCATGTAGAACTCGGAGAGGTTGGAGCTGAAGATGCCGAGGTACTTCGCCCGCTCGAGCAGTGGGTTGCGCGAGTCCGTGGCCTCCTCGAGCACGCGCTCCTGGAACGCGAGCAGCGCGGTCTCGCGATTGATGTACAGCTCGGGCGCGTCGAGCCTCAGCGTCTTCTTGCGGACGGCCATGTCCTCCCGATCGCCAGTCGCCAGATGGCGTGCCTGAATGAAGTGTAGCGGGAACCAACAGGAGTGTTCCCAAGGAGTCCCAGGGTTGGTATCGGGATACCGCTCGTATAGCGTTAGCGCCATGCCGAAGGACGCCGGGGTCTGACGTGGGCAAGCACAAGGACAAGAGCGACAAGAACGACCACCGTTGCGGCAGCTGCCGCAACTTCGACCCCGACAAGAAGGGCGGCTACTGCAGGCGCCGGGACAAGAAGCGCTCGGCCGATGACGACATCTGCGGGCACCACAGCCCGCGCTAGACCGACTCCACTTCCCGCACCTCGACCGGCAAGCCCCACACGCGCTCGAACAGATCGGCCTTGTGTGTCGCGCCGTACACCTCGACGTCCATCGGAGCACGCCCGGCAATCGTCAGCTGCAGTCGCCTGGCATCGAGCTCGATCTCGACGGTGTCCACGCGCTGCCCGCGCGAGCGGTCGAGCCCGTCCGCGATCCGCAGGAGCGCGGCGGCGCGCGAGACCTGTTCGCGCTCTGCGTCCGAGAGGTCCTGCATCGCCTCGTGGCCCGGCTTCGGCATGGCATGGGAGTGATACCGGGCGATACCCGCTATCACCCGCTGCTCGTGAGCGCTGAAGCCCGCCAAGCCCGCGTGGCTGATCAGGTGGAAGCTGTGCTTGTGGTGCTTCTCGAACGAGATGTGATAGCCGACGTCGTGCAGCAGCGCCGCCGCCTCGAGCAGCGTCCGGTCTTCGGCTTGAAGCCCGAGATCCTCGGCGAGCGCGTCGAACAGACGAAGGGCCAACCTGCGTACCTGCTCTGCATGCGGGACGTCGGCACGGCACTGCCGGCCGAAGTCCCGCACTTGGCGCATACGGTCGCCGAGCGGTACCTCGCCCATCTCACGCTGCACAGCCTGGATGATAATCCCCTCGCGCATGCCGCGTGCGTTCGCCGTCACGGCCTCGGATCCTAGGGCGCGCATGGCCTCGTACAGCACGACCGCACCGGCAGCTATGAGGTCCACGCGGGACTCGGCCATTCCCTTCATCGCCAGACGTTCGGCGGCCGTGCTCCTGAGCAGCGCGTCGCACAGATCCTTCAGCTCCTCGCGAGTGACGGAGAATCCGTGGATGCTTGCTAACCCTGGCGCGCGACGGGCGGCCACGATCGCCGCCAGCGTCGTCACCGTGCCGCCACTGCCGACGGTAGCCGAAGGCGTCGAGAACTCCGGCATCGCTCGTGCGATGGCGTGCCGCACGTGGCTCACGAGCGCCTTGCGCTGGTCCTTCGGCATCGGATCGGCGGTCCGGAATCGATCTGACAAGACCACCACGCCCAGCGGCAGCGACGTCACGGAGCAGCTCTCGATCCCGTTCGCGCGCACGATTTCCATCGAGCCGCCGCCGATGTCGATCACGGCCACGTCGCCCTCGAGGGCCAGGCTGTCCACGGCCGAAAGCGCCGCAAGCCGACCTTCCTCCTCGCCGGAGATCACTTCGATCTCGAGCTGCAGCTCGTCCTTCGCACGCTGCACGAACGCCGGCCCGTTGGTCGCGGTCCTGACCGCCGCCGTTGCGACAGCGCGAATCAGCGTCACCTGGTGCTCGTGCGCGATCCGCAGCATGCGTCCGAGCGCGCCTATCGTCTCGTCCATCGCCTGCTCGTCGAGCCGCCCTGTCTCGGCCAGACCCCTGCCGAGACGCACGTAGGCGCGCTCCTCGTCGAGCGTGGTCCGCCGACCGCCCACTGGCACGTCGACGACCGTGCACCTCAAGGAGTTGGACCCGATGTCGATCGCGGCGATTCTCATCGCACGTCGTCGGACCCGACCGGGCCGCGCCGCGGCCACCCGAACGCCGCCAGCGACGCGTTGGAGTACAGGTGATCTTCGGTCACCTCGGTTCCGAACCATGCGGGCGGAACGAAGGCGAGCGCTTGCTCGAGCGTCGTGAACTCGGCTTCGGCGATGATGAGTCCTGCAAGCGTGCTGGCGAAGACGTCCACATCGATGCGGAAGCCGTCCGCATCGATGCTGCAGCGGCTCTTCTCCACGCGGCGCCCGTTGGTACCGGGCCACAGCGTCTCGAACTGCCCGGGCGTCAGACCGATCTCGTACTCGCCGCGCATCATTCCGTACCCCGATTTCGCCGTGAGTGTGAACACTCCGCCGGTATCGCGGATGCGCACAGCATCGCCTTCCGCCGAGGCCAGATAGCCTTGCCGCATGGTGACCCACTCCCCCGCTCGTACCTCAAGGGGCAGCTCGTCGACCAGGAACTTGCGCTCGATCTCCATGACATTCCGCCTGCTGCATCGTCGGTTGCCCTCAGTCTACACGCACCGCGGACAGTCTCCGCGCATGCGCTACACTCTGCACGGGGCCGGTGCGCGAAGGGGTGAGGGCGTGGCCAAGAAGGGCAAGAAGTCGAAGAGGGCGCCGCGCGTCGCACCGACCAAGTTGGTGTCGCTCAAGAAGCCGCCGAAGGGCCAGGTCAAGGACAGCGCCAAGTCCAAGCCGAGCGCATCCCAGGCCGCCACCGAGGAGACGACCGCACTCGCCCGAATCTCCCAACTCGAGGCCGACCGCACCAACCTCATGGCGCAGGTCGCGTGGGCGCGGGGGGTAGCGCAGGAGCAGCAGAAGGCGCTCGAGGTCGAGCGTCAGCGCTCGGAGAAGCTCGCAGCAGAACTCGAGATCCAGCGGGCACGCGTAGAGCGACTGAAGGCGCTCACCCTGCTAGATCGCGTCCTCGGGCGGCACAAGAGCGTCTAGCCGGGGTACCGGGCTAGCGCGGCATGTCCTCGGGGTTCACCACCGCGGCCACATCGACAACGGCCGCCTCGACGGTGACCTCGCCCGCGTCCCAACCCTCGGCCCATGGCTCCGCGCCGACGATCACGGGGGCCCCAACCGGCGCATCCTCATCCGCCGCCGGCTCCGGGTCGGGTGCAGGCGCCTCAGGTTTGCGCGTCAGCGGCAGCAGAAGCTCGGGCAACAGATCCTCCGGCGAATGCTTCTCGGCGAGCGCGCAGAAGCGCGCGAATCCCTCACGCGCACGCGTCTCGAGCCGCGCGGCGACTTCGGCGAGACCCTCGCCCGTCACTCCGGCGCGCTCGGCAGCAGCGACGGTTCTGGGCGCTCGGAGCACCTCGAGGAACACGTGCATGTCGTGCATGTCGCCGAGCGTGTCCTGAAATGCCGTGAGCGTATCGTGAACGTCGTCGAAAGCGTCTCCGTAGCATGGCGCGAACACCTCGACCGCGTATCGCAGGCGTTTGTAGCCGATCCGGAGCTCGTGTTGCTGCGCCACGTTCTCCACGACGAGCGCCGCAGGCTGCCCGCCAAAGACCACTGCCGCCCGCTGCGCGATCGCCGAATACGCGAAGTCCGCGAGCGGCTCGGCCGCCGGAGCCGAGCCCGCTAGGCGCCAGGCGAACGTCTCGAACGAGCGGCGGCGGCGCTCGAGATCGAGCCTGGCAAGCTCGGCGTTCAAGACCGCCAGCTCGTGTTCGCGCAGACCCGTCCGGTACCCGACCAGAAGCGCTACGGCGCGCGCCCCGTCGGCGCCTACCTGCCGTCCGAGCTTCGCGAAGTGGCCGATGAAGACGTCCGAATCGCGCACGGGGCCGAGCGCGCGGGTGATGCGGCGCACGGTGCGGTACCACTTTCGGAACTCGCGCGCCGGATACAGCGGGCCGAGCAGCCGCATCGCTTCGCGCAGACGTCGCGAAGCCACTCGCATGTCATGTACGGCATCGGCGTCGGTGCCGCTCTTCGCCGCCTCTTCCAGCTCGAAGAGCGGTTCGGCCTTTGCCAGGAGCAGCGCCGGCGCGGCATCGGCGAGCGGCGTGACAGAGTGCACGCCCTGCACGGCGAAACGACTGTCCATGGCGCGGGGCTACTCCGCTCTCTCGACGGTGTTGTCGCGCATCCAACCAACGCATGTCCAGTGTAACCGCAGGTGCTCGCGCAGAGCGTTCGCCGCGCTACGATTCTGCTGCCAGGGGCCAAAGATGGCGACCGGATCCGAGCCAAGATCGAGAACCAGCATGGGTGACTTCGAGTGGACCGTGGACCTGGAGACCGGCAGTGAGATCATCGACGACCAGCACAGGAGCCTGTTCACCCTGGCGAACGCGCTGCAGGACGCCGTAGGCGCCGGGGAAGTAGACGAAGCGGCTCGTCGTGCGACGGCTACGCGAGCACATATGCGACGCCGACAAGCGGTTCGCGCGCTACCTCGCGTCCCACTCGGAGTAGCGTCTACTGCACGGGGACGTACTCGGCGGTCTCCCACATCGTGCCCGCCAGACGGATGCCGTCTCCGGCCCCCTCGAGCGTTTCGATGGTGATGCCCGCGCGTGCCAGCCGCGGGTTGATCATCCTCTCCAGGAATTCGGCGCCGTACGGCAGGTACTGCGCGGGGACGTCGAATCCCGCGACGTTCGCCGAGTCGATCGTGAGATCGAGTCCGCCGGCGGCGGCCGTTCCGCTGCCAGACGCGGTAACGGGCCAATCACGCCCCGCGTACTGGACGACCGCGGTCGCCGTGGCCGAATTGCCGCCGGTCAGCTCCACGGCCATGCTCTTGATCGGCCAGTAGGTGGCGTTGTGGCGATACGACATCATCGCGGAGACTTCGGCGCTGGTCAGCACCACGTCCATCGGCTTCTGCCCGCTGTAGACGCGCTCGTAGTCCGCCGGATCTGCTCCCTCGGGCAACTCGGGCCAGGTGACCTGCATCTTCGCGAGGGCCGTGTCGAAGTCGGCGTCCGAGTACACCACCGCCGGCTCCTCCGGCTTTAGCAGCACGCCCACCAGCACCGCGACGCCGGCGCACGAGCACAGCAGCAGCACTGCGACTACGAGTGCCGCGATCAGGCAGCCCTTCCCCTTCTTCTTGGGTGCGGGAGCCTGCGCCGGGGGAGCGTAGCCGGGCGACGGTACCGGCGGCTGTGCAGGATCGGCGTAGACGGTGTTCGTGTCCATTGCGCATCCCCCTCGGCGCGGTTCGCGGACTGCCCCGCTGAGCGTAGACCGAGTGCGAGGCACCCGCAAGGGCGGCCGACGCGAACGAACGTGGTCCGACGACGCCCAATGGGGTACGAACTGTACCGGAGGCAGCGGGGCCGGTGTAGGGAGTTCGTGCCATGACGTGCTATATGCGCCACCTGGGGTGGATGTTCAGCGTACTCGACCTCGAGAACGATGCGGGTAACCGCCATCGCCTCGACCGTGCGATCAAGCAGGCACTCGAGCTCGCCCCTGATGCACCCTGCGAGGAAGTGAACGCGTACCTGAAGGCGCTCTCAGGCGAGGAGAAGTTCGACCTCATCGACCAGCTGGAACGCATCTTCGCCGAATGACGGCAGCTTCAATGAGATGCGCGAAGAAGGGGCCGCCCGAGGGCGGCCCCTTCTTCGCGCGAGCAGCACGGGCCTAGGCCGAGGTCCAGCCTGCGTCTGCGGGAACACATGCGCCGTTGACCATCTTCGACTCATCGGATGCGAAGAACAGCGCGAGGTTGGCGATGTCGGTCGCCTTCAACTGACCGGGGATCGCCGCGTACCACGTCTGCGACCGGGCGATGCCGGTCGGATCCATCTTGGTCGGGTCCACGCTCTGCATGATGTTGGTCTCCACCGCACCCGCGACGATCGCGTTGCAGCGGATGCCCTCCTGGCAGTAGCGGAACGCGGTGTTCTTCGTGAGGCCGATGATGCCGTGCTTGGAGACGGTGTACGCGCAGCCCGCCGCACCGCCACCGACGCCCGCGACAGACGCGGTGTTGATGATCGAACCACCGCCTGCCGCCTTCATCACCGGAATGGCCTTGCGGGTCAGGTACATCGGCCCGGTGAGATTGATGCCGAGGCAACGCTCCCAGATCGCGTTGTCCATCTCGGCTGCACCTGCGTTGAGGTCCATCACGCCGGCGTTGTTGCACAGCACATCGACCTTGCCGAACTGAGCGACGGCATCATCGATGATCCGCTCGCAGTCGCCCTGATCGGCAACGTTGCCCTGGACGCCCGCGATCTCGCCGCCGGCGGCCTTCACCTCGGCGACGACCTCGGCGAGTGTCGTCTCGTTCCACTCGGCAGCGACGATCTTCGCGCCCTCGGCGGCGAAGAGGTTCGCCATCGCTCGTCCCATGCCCGAGCCCGCGCCCGTTATGACTGCTACCTTGCCCTGAAGTCGCATATGATGCTCCTTTCCTGCCGAACGACCGGGGAGTCCGCAAGGACTTGCTGCCCCACACATGTCGTGGTGAGCGCCCGGTTGCCGATAATGTAACAATTGTTACATTACTACCATATCGGGGTATGTCAACTTGGGCACGGTCGCCGCGATGCGCTCACGTACGACTACACACCCGGACCGAAGGAGGCTCCCGTGAGCTGGCAGGCCATCCCCGCGCTCCTCGGCGCGTGCGTGATGGCGGTCTTCGGTCTGAGCGCGCTCATTCGGCCCTCGGCTCTGACACTCGTGGGAGTGCGCGCCGACTCCCCTCTCGGCGCCTCGGAGATCCGCTCGGTGTTCGGCGGGATGTTCGTGGCCCTGGGTGCGGCATGTCTCATCACCCGCGAACCCATCGTGTTCGCGGTCGTCGGAGCAGCGTGGCTGGCCGACGTTGCGGTTCGTCTCGTCTCGGTGGTCGTCTACCGCGTGCCAGTCCGAGAGGCGATAGCGGTGCTCGCCGTCGGCGCGGCGCTCCTGAGCGGCTATTGGCTCATCTGAGTGAGCAGCCGCTCCAGCTGCTCCTCGAAGTGCTCGCGGTCCTCGTCGGTGAACTTCGGCGGTCCGCCGTGCCGCCCACCCTGACGGCGCAGCTTCGCCTCGGCGTGGCGCACCGCCAGTTCGGCGTCGATCGTCGCGAGATGGAAGACCCGCCCTCGTGGGCCGATTGCTCCGGCGCCGCGCCCGATCGCCATCGCGGCAAGTCCGATGTCCTGCGTCACCACCGTGTCTCGCGGCGATAGCCGCTCGACCACCGCGAAGTCCGCGGCATCACGTCCGCTGCTCACCTGCACCGTCTCGACGCCCGTGCGCGACGCGTAGCGCTCGAGGTTCTGCGTGCTGTTCGCGACGATCACCACGCGCATGCCGTGGCGCCGGCCTATCGCGACCGCTTCGCGCGTCACCGGACACGCATCGGCATCGATGAAGAGCGTCGCCACGGCCGCTACGCCGAAACCTCGGCGTGCGCCGGGGGCAGACCTTCGAGTGATACGCATGCGGACAGCGCTGCGCCCAGACCGGCCAGATCGCATGCCGAGAGGTCGATCTCAGGCGCGTGCTCCCAGAACACCTGCTGCGAGCGCTCGTAGTCGGCGGCAGTCCACTTCGCCGAAGGCACGAGTTCGGCCCACACCTCGCCGAGTCTCGCATCGCTCCGGGCGATGCGTCCGAGCAAGTCGGCTCCGGTCTCGCTGAAGAACGCGCCGATCACCATGTCGAGCTTCTGCCGCATCTCGTCGCGCTCGCGACGGCGGATGAGACCGTCCAGCACGAGCATCACGAGCAGCACGTGGAGGAAGAGGAACGCCATGTCGCCGAGGAGGAAGCGGGCCATCTCGTCATGAAGCGGCTCCCCGGGGAAGGCGGACCAGCGCACCGCGTACAACACGACCGCCGCCGCCAGGAGAGCGAAGGCCAGCTTCCGCTGCCAGTCCTTGAGCCTCACGCGTCCGGTCGCCGTTCGACGACCGTCACCACGCCTCGGTTCCCGTCGACTTCCACGATGTCGCCGGTCTTGATCGCCGAAGTGCCAACGGTGACGTTCACCACCGCGGGGATCCCGTATTCGCGGGCGATTATGCTCCCGTGTGAGAGCATGCCGCCGAGGTCCACGACGATCGCCGCCGCGGGCACGAAATAGGGCGTCCAGCCGGGGTCGGTGAATGGTGCCACCAGCACCTCGCCGGGCAGGACGCGTTCGTCCGAACGGAGCGTCCGTATCACCCGGGCCGGCCCGCGTGCGAGACCGGATGCCACGGCGAGACCGGTGAGCTGCATCGCGTCCGACGGCAGATCCTGTGCCCCGCGGCCGTCCCAATCGCCGATAACGACTGATGGCGGTGTTACCCGGCAATTCGACTCGTATTCGGCGCGGCGCTTGGCCACGAGCGGTGCCGCCTCGAGACTCCCGTCGCGCACGGCAGGGAGTTCCTCCCACGTCAGGAAGAAGATGTCGTCGGAGACCGTGAGCACGCCGCGGTGCGTCATCGCGTCACCGAGCTTGAGGAGCGCCTTGCGCATCGCCACGAGCGCGCGAACCCCCTCGTTCTTCAGGTTCTCGCGAGTCCGGCCGCCCCGCCGAGCATGCTCGGCGAGCTTGAGAAAGCGGCCACCTTTCGACGGCCCGAGCCGCTCCAGTACCATCTGCTCGGCCGCTCGGGCCTGCTCCCCTCGCTTCGCGTACGCGGTGAGGAGGTCCTTGGCATCCGTGGTCCCCAGCACCGCGGTCAGCATAGCCAGCACTTCGTCCGGCAGCTCCGCCCACCTCGGAGCAGAGAACTCGAGCTCCCCCCGGGCGTGGTGGCCGTGCTCCGCCATGAATGCGTCCCACGCCTCAAGAAGCGCGTCGCTCTGCGGTCCAAGCGCCTGGAGACGCTCCCGGACCTCGTCCCAACGCGCCGAAGAGCGGAGCGCCTCGGCCAAAGACGTGTTAGCTCGCGCCGTTCGCGCCATGCGCGCGAGTGCCAGGCCCGACTCGGCGCTCGCCACACCCCCCTGTCCCGCCAGGAGCGTGTTCACCAGCGCCGGGCCATCCTCGCCGAAGTGCTTCCCGGCGGCGTCCACGAATGCGCTGTACCGCGCCATTCCCACGCCCATGTAGGCCAGCGCGTCTACCAGACCCTCCAGCATCACAGCGATGCGCGACGTGACCGCCGCGATCTCCTCTTCCGTGGCGGCGGCCGCAAGCTCCGCGAGTGCCCGACCGGTGCCCGCGCCCATCCGCGCACACCAGCGATCGGACGCACCCGCGGTGTGCTGCAGCATCCAGATCCCGACGAGCGGGAGCCCGAACACCAGTCGCACCTTGCTCAGATGCGCGGTGTCCTCAGGCGCCAGCGGCAGGTCGGTGAAGCCCTCCGGCGCGTCTCCGCCCCCGAAGATCGAGGTGATCTCCGAGTCGCCCTTGAACGGCATCTGCAGGAACGCGGAGCTGAGCAGAGAGGCGTTGAAGTACGCCCTGCCGCCGATCAGCGACACGAGACGGTCGTTATCGATGCGGATACCGAGCTTGCCGAAAAGTGCGTCGATGAGGCCCACGGCAAGGCGGCCGACGAGCGACCACGTCATCGGTGTGACCACGTCGGGCAAGACCTCGCCGGTGTTCACGTTGCTCCACCCGGTCGCCCGATACCGTGGCTTGGCCGCGAAGACTCCGGTCGTTATCGGACGCGCCTGCAGCAACCACAGCCGCCGGCCATCCCACGCCCATTCGATATCGGCCGGCGCGCCGAGCACTTGCTCCGCCGATAGCGCAAGCCGCGCGACGTCGGCCTCGAGGCCCTCCTCCCCGGAGACCGCCTCCGGGTCGAACTCGCGGCGCATCGGGGCGACGGTCCCTGAGACCAGCGCCTCGGCGCCGTCGGCACTCGACTCGACGATCACCCGTTTGCCGCCGGTGACCGGATCGGCGGTGAACGCCACGCCGCCCTGCTCGGCCTCGATGTAGCGCTGGACGATCACCGCCATCGCCGCCGCGTGGTGCGGCACGCCGTTCCGCTCGCGATACGAGAACGCCCTTCGGCCCCACACCGAGGCCCAGCAGTCCGGAATCCGCGTGACCACGTTGCCCTCGCTGCGGCAGACGTAGGTCTCGTACTGTCCAGCGAACGAGAGTCCCGGAAGGTCCTCAGCGGTGCCCGACGAGCGCACCGCCAGCGGAAGCCCCAGCTCCGCGACTGCAGCCGTGACCAGCGGCACGAGCTGCGGGGCCAGCGGAGTGGTCGCGATCCGGCCACGGAGGATGTCGGCGCGTTCGGCCGAGAGGCGGGATGTCGGACCGACCCTGATGCCGGCCCGGCGCGCGTGTGCGCGGTACGCGTCCGCCGGCACCACCACGAATTCCGGGACCGGCAGCCCGGCCTTCGACATCCGGGCGAGGGTCGCGGCTTTCGGGCCTGCGGAAGCCTGGTAGCACTCGGCCATCCGGAGCAGTTGCGCCGACATCGCCCTCCCTCGAGAGCCGGACCGGAACCGGGCTGCGCGAGGCAGCCCAGACTATTGTAGCGTGAGGCGGACGCCGGCTGGGTGCCTACCGACGCGCCGCGGCGCGAAGCCTCAAGTGGGCATAAGCACATATGGCGATGGCGATCGGTATGGAGGTAGCAGCATGTCGGCCGAACACGCGAACACGCCTGTTGTGCAGCTTCGCGGCCTCGTGAAGGTATACGACACCGGCGAGGTGCCGTTCACAGCCCTCAGAGGCATCGATCTCGACGTCTACTCGGGCGAGTTCATCGGCATCATCGGGAAGTCCGGCAGCGGGAAGACCACGCTCATCAACATGATCACTGGAATCGACCACCCCACCGAAGGCGAGATCGTGGTAGCCGACACGCCGGTCCACGCGCTCGGCGAGAACGCGCTTGCCAAGTGGCGCGGCCGCAACATCGGCGTCGTGTTCCAGTTCTTCCAGTTGCTCCCCACGCTCACCATCCTCGAGAACGTGCTGCTGCCGATGGACTTCTGCTCCACCTATCCGGTCCGGGAACGCGTGCCGCGCGCAATGGAGCTGCTCGAGCAAGTCGAGCTCGCCGACCAGGCACACAAGCTCCCCGCCGCGCTGTCCGGCGGTCAGCAGCAGCGGGCCGCGATCGCCCGTGCGCTTGCGAACGACCCGCCGATACTGGCCGCCGACGAGCCAACCGGCAACCTCGACTCCAAGACCGCCGAGGCCGTGTTCCACCTCTTCGAGCGGCTCGTGGAGCAGCATAAGACGATCATCATGGTGACCCACGACAACGACCTCGCCTCACGCGTCAGGCGTGCGCTGCACGTCGCGGACGGCGAGATCGCCGAAGAACGAATCCACCGCGGACGGCACACGGGCGCCTGACGTGAGCCCGGTCGCCCCTCGCTACCGCAAGATCTTCCGCGACATGTCGTCGCACTGGTTCCGCACGCTTCTCGTGGTGCTGTCGATCGCGATCGGCATCTTCGCCGTCGGCACGATGCTCGGAGGACGCGAGATCCTGCTCCGCGAGTTCGCCGCAGACCGCTCGGCATCAGTGCCGGCCGACGTCACGTACCGGAGTGCGGACTTCGACGACGAGCTCGCAGCAGCCGCCGGAGAGCAGCCCGGCGTTGCCGAGGTACAGGCACGCCGCAGCGTCTTGTTCCGGTACCGGCGGCCCGACAGCGACGAGGACCGGACGATCTCGGTAGAGGCGTTCCGGGACTACAACGACATCCGCGTGAACAAAGTGGCCCCAGTCGGCGACGGGCACTGGCCGCCCGCCTCCGGCGAGATCGTACTGGAGGCCTCGGCCAAACAGGTCGACGACTACGCGATCGGCGACGTCTTGGCGGTGGAGACCGCAGGAGGCGAGACGGTCGAGCTGCGTGTGTCGGGCTTCGCCCACGACATCAACGCGATGCCGGCCCAATTCGTCGGGTACGAGACCGGCTACGTTTCGCTCGGCGCGATGCAAGACCTCGGCGAACCGCTCAAGTACAACCAGCTCTCTTTCGCGTTCGAGGATCCCGACATCACGTGGGCTGAGTCCTCGCGCGGGGCCATCGACCTGCGCGAGGAGGTCTTCGACCCGCGCGGCGTCCAGGTGTACTACACCGACGTGCCCGAACCCGGCAGCCATTTCCTCGGCGACATCTTCGGCGCGCTCTCGCTCCTGCTCCTCGCGCTCGGCGGGCTTGCACTCGGCCTTTCAGCGTTTCTCGTGGTGAACACGGTATCCGCCTTGATGTCGCAGCAGGTGCGGCAAGTGGGGATCATGAAGGCCGTAGGTGGCAGCGCGGGTCAGCTGGAGCGGCTATACACCGTGATCGTCACGGTGTACGGCGTGCTTGCGAGCGCCGTCGGCTTGCCGCTCACCGCCGCCGCCACGCGGTGGTTCGCCGACTTCGCCGGCGACATCTTGAACTTCCGCATCACCAGCTACGATCCGCCGGCATGGGTGATCATCGTCGAGTTGGCGGTCGGCATGGTCGTGCCGCTTGCGGCCGCGGCCGGACCGGTCCGCAGGGGCGTGAACATGAGCGTCGTCCGGGCCCTGAACGCCGCTGGCGTGCCGAGCAGCCGCTTCGGGCACGGCATCGTGGATCGAGTCCTGGGCATGATCCGGGGGCTTCCCCGTCCGGTCGCGCTTGCCCTCCGGAACACGTTCCTGCGCAAGGGGCGTCTGGCGCTCACGCTCTCCACACTCGCGCTCGCCTCAGCGGTGGTGATGGCCGTCTGGAGCGTGCAGGCCACGATCGAGCGGACCATCACGAATCTCGAATCCTGGTGGAGATACGACGTGCAGATCACCTTCGTTCTCCCGCAGGACGCGGAGGCGGTCCAAGACGAGGTCGCGAGCGTCGCAGGTGTGGAGGCGACAGAAGCATGGCCCGCGTACAACGCGGCGGTGGTGCGTGCCGACGGCACCGAGAACCAGTCGTTCAGCATCATCGGCCTCGATCCCGGGACTGATTTCGTCGGACCGACCGTCGTCGAGGGCCGCTGGCTTGAGCAGGGCGACACGGACGCGATCGTGATCAACACCGACGCGCGGAACGCGGAACCGTCACTGGGCCTCGGAGACCGAGCGACACTCAACGTCATGGGCACGGAGGAGACATGGCGGATTGTCGGAGTGATCAAGGGACAGCTCGGCGGGCCGTCGGTGTACTGCAATGCCGATCAACTCGCTGAGGCACTCGGCACCGACGGCGTCACGCGCCTGCTCGTGCGCGGCGAGTCGCAGGACGCGGATTCCGAGCGCGCTGATGTCCGCGGTCGAGGACCGGCTCACCGAAGCCGGGTACCCGGTCACCGCGGCCGACACTCGCGCCGAACTCGCGAGCCAGCTGCGCGAGTGGCTCGGCATCCTGGTGGCCTTCCTCGTGCTGATGGCGACCATGCTCGCCGCGGTCGGGATGATCGGCCTGACCGGCACCATGACGATCAACGTGCTCGAGAGCACTCGCGAGATCGGCGTCATGCGCGCGACCGGAGCGCAACACAAGGCCATCTACCAGATCTTCGTGACCGAAGGCGTGACCGTGGGTGCAATCGCGTGGCTTCTCGGCGCCACTCTCGCGTACCCGATCAGCCTGGGCTTGGTCCGTGCTCTCGAGGAGTCGATAGGCGTACCGCTGAGCTTCACGTTCTCCTGGACGGGCGTCGGCACCTGGCTCGCGATGATGCTCGCGATCTCGGCGCTCGCTTCCATCGCGCCGGCGTTCCGGGCGAGCCAGGTGAGCGTGCGCGACGCCATCTCGTACGAGTGAGCGCCGGCCTTAGACGCACAGCAGGCGCGGTCTTCAGATGACCACGCCTACCAGCGGTTTCGTATGGCGGGAGTGACGGGGCTCGAACCCGCGACCTCCGGCTTGACAGGCCGGCGCTCTAACCGACTGAGCTACACCCCCGCATCGGGGCGTCCACCGAGGGCGGACGGCAAACGGATTCTATCGGGGGCGGCAGGTGTTGTCTACCGCGAAGAAGGATCGTGGGTATCGGTGCGCTCTGGGAACACAACAAAGTAGGCGCCCATTGTGGTTCCGGCCGTGCGCCGGCGCCACGGATGCAGGCAAGCGAACCGGGAGAAGCTGTGGTGAACGACATACACGGCGAGTTGCGCGCGGCGATTCTGGCTGCGACCGAGACGCACGACCGCAGCGGCGCCGTCGCAGCTGCGCTCTCGGCAGTTCGCAAGGGCAGCATCTCCATTCCCGACCTCTACGTCGTACTTGCCGAGCTGCTCATCGATGTCGGCGCCTCGTGGCAGGCGGGCGCAACCGAGGTCTGGCGGGAGCACTTCACGACAGCGGTCGTTCGCACGATCGTTGAGGCTTGCCATACAGTCGTGGCCGAACAGGCCGCCGCGTCGGTCGGTCGCACGGTCGTCTTGGCGACTCCGCCGGACGAGTACCACGACCTCGGCATCCGGATGGTCGCCGACAGGTTCCAACTCGCCGGATGGACAGCGCACCTACTCGGCGCGAGCGTGCCTGCCGCTGAGCTCGTCGCTGCGGCGCGAGAACTCCATGCGGACGCGGTCGTGCTCTCGGCGTCCACCCACTTCCATCGCATCGGCTTGAAGCCGTACATCGACCAGATCGCCGCCGCCCTGCCCGACGTGCGGATATGGGTCGGCGGCGCGGCCTTCGCTTTCGAGTCGCAGGACTGGGCGAGTGACATGATTCTCGATCCCTCGACTATCGCGTCGCTCGCGGGACAAGCAGGCTAGCGTGCTGAGCCTCAAGATCGCCGCACGCTTCTTGAGAAGATCGCCGGGGCAGTCGGCACTCATAGTGGCCGGCATCGCCGTGGGGATCGCAACGCAGGTCTTCGTCGGTTCGCTGATCACGAGCCTGCAGGCCGATCTGCTAGCAGCCGCCGTCGGCTCATCTCCGCACATCACACTCGAGGCTCCCGACGGCGGCGGCATCCCGGCATCGTTCGCAGCCGACGCCGCGAAGTCCGAGCCCCTCATCTCGACAGCGATTCCCGTCCGCACCTTGTCGGCGATCTACACAAGCGGCGCTGAGAGCGTGCCCTTGAGCGTGACCGGCGGTGATGCAGCTGACCTCGACACCATCTACAAACTCGGCGACAAGCTCAGCGCCGGCACGTATCGCCTCGACTTCGGCGAGGCGCTCATCGGTGTTCGCTTCGCCGAGCGCTACGGCGTACACGCCGGCGACAGGATCGAGTTGTTGCTACCGAACGGAAGGACCGTGGACTACGCGGTGACCGGCGTCTTCGACCTCGGCCAGGGCACCGCCAATGAGCGCTTCGCCTTCGTCGACGCCGCGTCCGCCGACGAAGCGCTTGGGTTTACCGAGAACGAATGCTCCTCCGTTCAGCTCCAGCTGTCCGACCCGTTCGCCTCTTCTGAGATCGCGCCTCGCCTGGCCGATGCACTCGGAGTGGTGACGATCGACTGGCAGGAGGAGAATGCCGACTTGCTTTCGGGCCTGGCCGCGCAGTCGGGCTCCTCAGTGATGATCCAGGTCTTCGTGCTCGTGGCCGTGGCCCTCGGTATCGCTTCGACGCTCGCCATCAGCGCCGTGCAGAAGACCCGGCAGGTCGGGATTCTCAAGGCGTTGGGGATGAGCGATAGAGCCGCTGGACGCATATTCCTTTGGCAGGCGGCCCTCCTTGGCCTTGCCGGCACGCTCGCCGGCATCGCGCTCGGCTACGCGCTCATCTGGAGCTTCAGCTTCGCGCCTGTACCCTTCTCGATCCGGCCCGAACCGACGTTCATCGCCGTCTCCGCGGCCGTGGGCATCTCGGTGGCACTGCTCTCCTCGGTAATCCCAGCTCGCTCAACGTCGAGGCTTGACCCCATCGAGGTGATTCAGAATGGCTGATCTGCTCATCGCAGATGCCCTGGACAAGACCTACGGTGCGGGCGGCAGCGCCACGCACGCGCTCAAGGGGGTCAGTTTCGCGCTCGCCGAGGGCGAGTTCGCAAGCATCATCGGGCAGTCCGGGTCAGGCAAGTCCACACTACTGAACATCATCGGGCTGCTCGACACGCCGAGCGCGGGACGCGTCCTGCTGGCGGGCGACGACGCGAGCGCACTCGGACGCAAGGGCCGCGCGCGCCTGCGTAACGGTGCTCTCGGGTTCGTGTTCCAGTTCCACCACCTGCTACCTGAGTTCAGCGTGTGGGAGAACGTGACGATGCCAGCTCAGATCGCGGGTCGTACATTGAAGGGCCCGGAGCGGGCGCGGGCCATGGACATCCTTGGGCTCCTCGGCCTCGGCGGCCTCGAAACGAAGAATGCGAACCAGCTTTCCGGCGGGCAGAAGCAGCGAGTGGCCATCGGCCGCGCACTCATCAACCGGCCGAAGCTGATCCTCGCCGACGAGCCCACCGGGAACCTCGACACTGTCAACACAGCGGCCGTCTACGAATTGTTCCGCGACATCAACCGCAATCTCGGAACGGCTTTTCTGATCGTCACACACGACCGCGCTGTAGCGCAGCAGACGGACAGGATCCTCGAGGTGCGCGATGGTGAACTGGTGCAGGATGTGCGGAACGCCTACGGACCGGCGAACAACTGACACCGGGCTGCAACCGCACCTACTGCGGCGCTCCGGGTCGAAGCCTACAACCCTAACCCCAGCTGCTCCTCGTCGCCCGTGACGACCGGCTCCACCAGCTCGGGCCCGAGGATCTCAGCAAGCTCGCGAGCGTTGCGCGGCGCGTAGTCGTACTTGCAGTTGTTGAACATCACGTAGGTGACGTCGGTGCCTTCGGCGAGCTCGCGCACCTTCGGCGCCCACTCCTGAAGCTCGTCGTGCGTGTAGAGATAGTCGAAGCGATCCGCCGCCGAGACGTTCCGCGCGAAGTACGTGTCGCGGTTGCGCCCATGCAGACGCACGTAGCCGACCTTCGAGGTAGCGGCCACAAGCGGCGGCATCGTGGTGCGCGTCGGGAACTGCGGCGCATCGACCGCGACGTAGGTGATATCGCGGTCCGCGAGGAACGCGAGCGTCTCGCGAGCCTGACCCTCCTCCACCCACGACGGGTGTCGGAACTCCACGAGCATCCGGCGCTTGCCGAGCTTGGCGCGCGCGTAGTCGATGTACGCGAGGTTCTCGTCCTTGAGCGCCTCGTCAAGGGCGGTGAAGAAGGGCGGGAACTGCATCAGGATCCCGCCAAGCTTGCCCGACTCCTCGAGCGGCTCCATCGACTCGAGGAACAGGTCGAACGCGACGTCGACCATCTCCTGCGAGGGCCGCTTCACGCGCCCGCGCTCGACGGCGTGCGGGTACTCGCGAAGCTCGGGGTGCAACGCGCGCTCGTCCACCGCGTGCTGCGTCATCATGCCGAATGCCTTCACGTGGAATGTGAACCCGGAAGGCGTGCGCTTCGCCCAGTTCTCCACGACCCGCCGGTCTGGGATCGCGTAGAAGGGCGCGTCGGCTTCAACGGTGTCGAACCGCTCGGCGTAGTAGCGCAGCCGGGCGGCAGGCGTGGTGATATCGGACGGGTACCATGCTTCGATCATGGTACGGTCCGCCCACGAGCACGTGCCTACGCGCACACGCTCCCCCACACGCACCCGCCCTTCGGCTTATCGCAGCGACAAGTGCTCGGCTAGTGCGGCAGCCTCGTCGGTACTCACGTCGGCGCCCTTCTCGATCATTCTGTCGATGACCTGTGCCCAGCCTACATCGTCGTACTCCGCAGCATCGATACGCTCCAGGGTATGGCACACCGTGCACTTCTCCTGGAGTATCGCCGCACCGTCCAGGCCTGTCGCCTCGCCTGGCGTCGGCGGCACCGGAGGCGGTGGCTCCTCGGCCTTGCATGCGGCGGCCACAAGAAGCACCGCAGCGAGCAGGGCCACGGCAACGACACGCCTGCGCATCGAGCACTCCTGTCCTATCGCGACTCCCGTTCGACCCGACACCCGTTAGATACCCCCGGCCGAATCGCGCGACACGCGCACCGCGTCGGCTTCGAGCAGGCTCGTGTAGTCGCGCACGTAGTCCTCGAACGTGAGTGGCGTTGGGGGAGCATGATACGGCCAGTCGAACGTCTCCACGACCAGGTCGGCGAAGTTCGCCTTCACGAAGCCCTCTGTCCGCGTGTAGTCGAGCAGCGGGTCGAACTCGGACATTCCGAAGAAGCACGGTTGCGAGAATGGGCCGGTGAGATCCTCCTCGGTGACCGTCAGGATCTCGCGCACCTGTGCCACGAGCACTTGCACCGTCGATGCCGAGTAGCCCATGAGCCTGGCCTTCAAGTCAGTCGGCGACTCGAAGCCGCCAATGTCGCGCATGAACCAGATGACGAGGCGCACCGCGGTCTCGTTGCCGAGCAGCCACGCCAGCGCGTTGCGCGGGACGCGGTGCTCCAGGGCGGTGATCACGGCGGTCACCATCTTGCGGTCCATCGGAGGTCTCGTCAGCGCGAGGTTGCTCACGCAAGGAGACAGCAGGCCTACCTTCGTCACGCGCGGCCCGAGGCCCTGCAGCGCACGCAACGTCAGGATTCCGCCGAACGAGAAGCCGAGCAGAACGAAGCGCTCGGCGCCGATGTGATCTGCGAGGTCGCCGATCACCTTCGTGAGCCGCGTGCTCGAGAATCCCTCGGCAAGCGCCGTGCTGCCCCCGTGGCCAGGCATCTCGAAGAAGTGAGCTGTGTATCGCTGCCCGATGAACTGAATCATCGGTGTCCAGTCCTCGATGAGCGACACCGTCGCCGGAACGATGATGACCGGCGGGCCGTTTCCGCACTCGGCGTACCGAAGGCGCGTGTCGGGGAGATCGGCTTCGTGGATCGTGAGCGATGGGGGTACGGGCACTGGCAGCCGGAGCTCCTCGGGGATGCGCGCGGGACGGACGAACCTATCATGCCCCGAGCGGTTCACCCGGACAAGGAGTAGCCGCGAACTACCCTATGATGTATACTCGCCTCCGATGGGGCACACGATGTTGCGATATCCCCGTCCGGCCCGCCGGCTTAGCGGAACCGCCACCGGCCAGGTCTTCTTCTCACCCTTGTGGCGCCCCAATCGTCTGATGCTTCGCGTGCGCCGTCACGGGCTCGTCACGCTTGAGCAGCCCACCGTCTGCTACTCCCCTTCCGCACGCCTACGGTCCGTGAAGCGGATCTTCAGAACCGGAACCTACGTCCAGCTGTAGCCGGGCGGTCTATTCGGCGACCGTGAGCCTGCTTCCGAGTACGATCCCATTGTCCTGTGCCCAGCCCTGAGGAAGTTCGAGCACGTACGCGCTCGGATCCGGACTCTGGACGATCCGCGTGTCCCCTGGGTCCATCGGCGCGATGAGGCTCACGGCCAGGTCATCGTCGAAGAACAGCACGTCGATGGGGAACGTGACGCCCTTCATCGTGAACGCGCGCGTCTCGAGTGAGCCGAAGGCGAAAAGCATGCCTTCGCCGTCGGCAAGCGAATCGTAGCCCTCAAGCCCTTGCGACCACTCGGCGGGACTGTCGGCAACGTAGACGCGGATGTCGATCCCGTCGAGTGAGACCGACTCCGAAGGCCGGACCTGCACCTCCGAGCCAGCCCCGGAGGCGGGGACCGGATCCGATGAAGACGCGCACGAAGTGAGGACGACCGCGAGCATGACCGCTGTCGCCGTGACTTCTCGGCCCCTCATCGCGCCCCCTTTGCACCGCCGACTCCCCACGCACCGTACGATACGCCTTCCTCCCGGGCGCGGTATCATGACTCGGCCGCGCGAGGCGGCGACCAGAACACACCCGGGAGGAGCGGCATGGCAGGTCAGGGAGAGTCGAAAGTCGCGGTGGTCGCAGCGGTTGCGGCCAACCTCGCGATCGCCGTTATCAAGTTCATCGCGGCCGCACTCACCGGCTCGTCCGCCATGATCTCGGAAGGCATACACTCGCTCGTAGACACCGGCAACGGCGGACTTCTCCTACTCGGGATGAAGCGTGCGAAGGAACCGGCTGACGCCGGTCATCCGTTCGGGCACGGCAAGTCGCTCTACTTCTGGAGCCTTGTTGTTGCTGTCTCCATCTTCGGCATCGGCGGCGGGATGTCCCTGTACGAGGGCATCGCGCACGTCAGACACGTTGCCCCCGAGGCTGTCGGCTCGAACCCGACGGCTGCGTACATCGTTCTGGCCATCTCGCTCCTGGTCGAGGGCATGTCCTTCACCGTGGCGATCAGGCAGTTCTGGAAGGCCAAGGGCGACAAGGGACCTTGGCAGTTCATCCGGGAGTCGAAGGACCCGAGCCTCTACACGGTCGTGCTCGAGGACACGGCTGCCATGCTCGGCCTGGTCCTTGCGTTCCTCGGCGTCTTCTTCGGACACGTGCTGCAGAACCCCTATCTGGATGGCGCGGCATCAATCGCTATCGGCCTGCTACTCATGAGCGTCGCGTTCCTGCTCGCGTTCGAGACCAAGGGCCTGCTCCTCGGCGAAGGCGTGGATGCCGAAGCACTCGCGGACATCCGCAGGCGAGTGGAAGGCGATCCCGCCGTCACGAGCGCGGGCGACATCCTGACGATGTACATGGGCCCACACGAACTGCTCCTGAACCTCGGCGTCCACTTCACCCCTGGCACAACGGCGGAGCAGATGCACGAGTCCATCAGGCGGATAGAGGCCGACCTGGCAAGCGCATACCCCGAAATCGGGCGGGTGTACATCGAGGCCGAGTCGCTTCCACCCGCGCCGGGGGGAGAGACCGAATCCGAGGCGACGAACTCCTAGTTGGTGAGAAGGCCCTGATCGACGACCGCCGGAGCGCCTTCGGACCGGCTTTCGGCTCGCCGAACGACTGCCGTAGCTTCCAGAAGCGCGTTCATCTTGCTGGTACCGTGTCGGCGCAGCCGATCGCCCACTCCCACCAGCAGCCGTGTGTCGTCCAGAGTGAGCTTGCTGAAGTGAAGCCGGTCCCACTCCTCGCGAGAGTCGATCGACCACATCTCGCCGAGGACCCACTGCAGGTTCTTGTGATCTTCCGGGGTGAGGTAGTGCCAGTCAGCGCGCAGCCCGTGGTGCAATCGCTCGACCGCGCGGTCGACCGCTCGTTGGCGGTTCACCTCGTGCAGGCGAATCCCTAGGTCCTCGTCGTTGACCGGACGGTGGATCACCGGACGCTCCGTTCATCGGGAACTGACACGAATGGCGGAGTATTCGTCGGCCCGCATACCGTCCCTGCACTCATGAGGAAGCCCAAGGAAGCCTGAGCCAGCCTTAGCCGACAACACCGCGCGGTCGGCGGTGTACGCTAGTCGTCCTTGCCGATGAAGCGGGCGACGACCGCGTCCGCTGCTTCGCGAAGGAGTGCCACTTCCGGATCCAGATCCAGCGCACGGTGCAGGGCGTCCTCGAGTCGCTGTCCGCTCAGGAGACTCAGCCACCTCAACCGTCGAGCCAAGGGCTCCCAGGGGTTGCGCCGGTTGCGGAACCACAGCCAGAACACGGCGATCGCCAGCGCAGCCAGCGGCAGGACAGCCGCCCACGACCGGTCCATCGCCAGGACCACGGAGGCGCCACCGAGCAGGATCGAGGTGAGCAGCCAGACGATCGGCGTGGGCTGGTTCATGACAAGGAACACCAGCTTCGGGACCTCGATCACTTCACCGCGGGGCATGAAGCTGATGTCGGTCCGGCGCAACCTGATGTAGACAGCCAGAGTGCCGCGCCTTCGGCGCATGTCCCATATCGTCAGGAGCAGGAAGGACGCGATGACGACGCCGAGGGCCCATCGGGCAAGCGGGGGAACATCGGGAAGTCCGGTGACCACGCCAACGCCGGCAGTGGCGGATGCAACGATGTAGAGAGCCGGGATGCCGAACGCCGGCTCGTCGAGACGCACCTCGGCAACGCGATCCACCCGCGACGATAGCAGCAGTCCGAGGCCGACCTCATCCCGGATGGATGCGATGAGGGCAAGCACCGTGAACCCGACGAACCCGAGTGCCAGGGGAAGCATGTGCGGGTACTCCTTGTCCGACCTTGGGTCAGAATACTACGCGTGCGGCGGCATCCCTGCCCCCCGGGCACTTGGGGGTACACTGAGCGTGGTCCGGCCTCAGCAGCAAGGCGGTGTGTGACACGTGTCCAGGCTCAAGCGCCTACTCACCGAACCGGCGAAGCGCCCACAGCTGATTCTGTGGTGCGGCGTCGTACTCACCGTGCTCGCGGCCTTCGTAGCCGTCAGCACCATCGGCACGTCGGTCAACTGGTTCTGCACCGGACCCTGTCACATCGTGCACGACGATAACACCATGACCTTCGAGAAGAGCTCGCACGTCATGCTGTCGTGCGTGGCGTGTCACGAGCCGGTCAACGCCAGCCCGCTGACCTTCGTGCTCAAGAAGCTCGAAGTCCTGCCCGACGCGTTTCCCACGATCTTCAAGACGTTCGAGTTGCCGATGAACGAGAACCATTCGCTCGCCTTCGAGATGCCCGACGAGCAGTGCACGCAGTGCCACAACCTCGAGAACCGCACCGTGACGACCTCGCCCGGCATCATCATGAACCATGGCGTCCACGCGAACGAAGGCGTCTCGTGCACTTCGTGCCACAACCGCGTCGCGCATCCCGAGGAGGACGTCGAGTACGTTCTCGAGGGCGATCGCAAGCACGAGGACTGGATGGTCATGGACGCCTGCTTCCGCTGCCACAGCCTCGAGGCGGGCGCGCTGGCTCCCGGCGAGTGCGCCAAGTGCCATCCGGCGGACTTCGATCTCGTGCCGGCGAGCCACTACGAGCCCGGCTGGTACCAGGAGTTCGGCGAGAGCGGCGGACACGCAGCAGCGGCGTCCGAGGAGACGTCGCGCGTGGCCTCAGCCGCCCAGTGGGCCGCCGGATTCGACGAAGTCAAGCATCGCGAGACGCTCGACATGGGCTACGAGCGCTCGGTGAACACCTGCTTCACCTGTCATGCGAAGCAGTTCTGCACCGACTGTCACGGCATCGAGATGCCACACCCGGAGGGCTTCGCCACCGACCACGGCGCAGCCGGCACGCAGAACCCGCAGGCATGTGCAAGGTGTCACGCGCGGAGTGCCAATGAGGCTGAAGGCAAGATCTTCTGCAACGCCTGCCACCATCCGCAGAGCACACCCGACAAGACGTGGATCCAGACGCATTTCGAGGTTGTGAAGATCGACGGCGCACAGCCGTGCTTCGAGTGCCACAACCCGCGGTATTGCTCGGCATGTCACGTCGGCGGGCCTGAGGCCGCGGCGCGCTATGTGCAGGAGAACGCAGGCAAGTAGGTCCGGCCGATCCCGGTCGCATACCGCGGGCGACTCGCGACGCTGGCGTTCACCTCGCTCCCGATGTGGGAACCTTCTTGCGTGAGAGGGGGCGATAGCCGTGGTGACCGTGCAGCTGTCCGAAGAGGGTGCCGCACTGCTGTCTCGCAGTCTCGAGTGGTTGCTGTCCGAGCTCCGCATGGAAATCTGCGACACGGACCGTGCCGACTTCCGCTCGGAGCTCAAGGTAGAGAAGGGCGTCCTCGAGGACGTCATCGCCCAGCTCAATCAAGGAGTCTCCGCCTAGGCGCACCCGACGGTGCCGCGAAGCCGGATGCGAAGAAGCCCCGCGTGGGCGGGGCCTCTGAGTCCGCGCATGGTGGGCGATGAGGGATTTGAACCCCCGACTTCCTCCTTGTAAGGGAGGCACTCTCCCGCTGAGTTAATCGCCCGGGTGAGGTGCGAGGGCAATTGTAGCAGCACGCGCCCGCCCGGGAGCGTCGGCGGCTGCCGCGGCCTACGTGGCTGGGGCACCCTCGAGTACCCCCTTGAGCCGCTGGAGGTCCTGCGCGGCCGCCTGCTCCACCGCCTGCCGCACGAAACGCTCGAGCATCGCTGCCCCGCCCTTGAGCTCGACTGTGGCCGAGACCGTGAGGTAGGTGCCAGGGCCGTCCGGCTTCACGTCGTAGCAGCCGTGAGCACGCACGCCGCCGTGCGCGCGGAAGCAGATGCGCCTACCGGGCTCGAACTCGGTGACCTCGAGGTGCGTTTCTGCTGTGCGGCCCTGATACGACACGCGTTGGCGAACGTGGGTACCCACGCCCTCGCCGACGTCGCCCTCGACATTGGTCGAGATGAGCTCGGCTCGCCACAGGTGATCGTTCTTGTGATCGGCAACGAACGCGAACACGTCTTCGGAGGGGCGCGCGATGTAGATGCTCTGACTCACCCTCATGAGCGATCGACCGGCCCCTGCTCGGATGGGGTCTCCGCCGCGCGGCTCTTCAGCCTCACTCCGAAGCCAGCGGCGATCAAGCCCACGCCGGTTCCGATGACGGCCATCCCCGGTCCGGGGCAGGGCAGCATCGGTATGCCGACGAGGACGAAGAATGCGCCCGTAGCTATGGGAACGCATCCCCTTGTCTTTCGCCTTTGCCCTCCACTCATCGACGGTCACCACTACCCTCAACCCCCCGGTGCTCTCCGCACCGGGCAGGCCCTACCGAACCCATTGCCATCGGTTGGACTATTCCACACGGGACAGCGCTCGAACTGCGGCAGTGCGTTGGCGAGCGGTACAAGCTGAGAGACCCGCACGGGAGGGGGCGGCGGGCGCAACGCGTTCCGCCGTGAGTGCTACTCCTCGAGTGGGACCAAGCCCTCCCTTATGGCGTACTTCACGAGTCCCGCGACGTTGTAGGTGCGCAGCTTGTCCATGATCTGCCGACGATGCGCCTCAACAGTCTTCACGCTCACGTGCAGCATCGCAGCGGTCTGCTTCGTGGAGAGTCCTTCAGCCACCAACTGCAGGACCTCGCGCTCGCGGGACGACAGTACCCGGGTAGATGGACTCCCTGCCTGACCCAACCTGCTGGAGACCCGGGCCAGGTAGTCCTCTACAACGACGTCGGACACCGCCTTAGAAAGGTAGGACCGACCGTTGCTCACCGTCCGAACACCAGTTGCGAGCTCGTCGTAGGCGCTGTCCTTCAGCAGGTAGCCGCTCGCCCCGGAGGCCAACATGTCGGACACGTAGCGGCGATCGGAGTGCATGGACAGCGCGATCACGCGAACATCCGGATGGTCGGTGGTCAGCTCGCGCGTCGCGTCGATGCCGTTCAGTCCCTGCATGGTGACGTCCATGACGACGACGTCGGGCTTGAAGGCAGCGCACAGACGAAGCGCATCGCGGCCGTTGTCGGCCTCCCCGACGACCTCGATATCCATCTCCTTGGCCAGTAAGCTACGCAGCCCCTCGCGCACGATCTGGTGATCGTCGACCAGCAGCAATCGGATCGACACTGCGCTCCCCCCAGTCAGCGACGAATCGAGCGTAACATGTGCGGGCCCCGATGCGTCCTAAGGGATTCGCGCCCTGGCGTTCAGGAATGTCCCTATGTCCGCAGCGCGCGGTTGGGTCGAGACTCTAGGCGAGGAAGGCCTGTGCGCTTCGGACGCACGCAGGCTGTCAGGGGGAGGACAAGTGTGGATCGACTGGGGACGATTGTAGTAGTGGACGACGAGCCCTTCATCCTGACGGCGACGGCCCAGTTCTTGCGCTCGTCGGGCTACGAGGTTCACACATGCGATCAGTGGATGGGCGTCGCGATGGTCATACGCCAGGCGAACCCGGACCTGGTTCTCATGGACTACAACATGCCCGGACTCAAGGGCGATGAGATGTGCCGCATACTCAAGCGAAACGCTGCTGCCGACATCCGGATCGTCATCTTCTCCTCTGAGCCGGAGCCGGATCTCGTCGCCATAGTGAGTCGGTGCGGCGCTGATGGCTACATCTCAAAGCAAGAGCCCGGGCACCGGTTGCTGCGCGCGCTCTCCACGCACATCACATCGGCCGTATAGCCTTCGTGATCGTGCCGATGGACAACCGTGCAATCCGGGATTCACCTACAGGACATGTGCGGTTCGACCCGCACCATCAGGATCTGGCAGCGTACGTGAGCGACATGGAAGTCGCCGTCCATGCCGGGCTGTCTGCCAGCATACTCAGCAGCGCCGTGGGCGGCCTTCTCGACCGCATAGGTCAGGAGATGGCGGCCGAAGAGCACTTGATGCAGTCAGTCGTCTATCCCGAGCGAGAGAGCCATCAAGCCGCGCACCGGCGGCTCGCGCTCGACCTCGCGGACGCTGCGGCCGTAAGCCTTGAAGGCGGAGTATCCCTCCAGCCGCTCCTCTCCACCGTCAGAAGATGGATCGTCGATCATGCGGAGTCGATGGATGAGGCGCTGGCCGAGTGGACGACCGCGGGCAGTCGGTCAAGCCTCGCTTCCGCAGGAGTGAAGCCGAGCCGCGCGCGGCGATAGCGCGGATGGCACACTGCTCTATCAGGCTTCCCCTCATCTCGTCTCAGGCAATGCCCTAGTCGTTTGACGCCACCTCCTAATGGGTCGCCGTCAACGCCGTCCCGATGATGAGAGTGGCCTTTGCGGCACCGCCGTGATGGCCGGCCTGGGAAAGCGGGGGATTCGATGAGCGGTCAGGCGACCGAATCTCGTGGTAGAGGCATCTCTGCCGCGCTTGATGCACTGGCCGAGACACTCGTGTTGGTCGATGTGTCCGACCGATCCACACTCAATGATCTTCTGAGCGCGATCCGTCGCGTAGCGAGGGTGACACGCAGGGGCCCCGGGGGCGAAGTCGTGCGTGCCGCGATGACGAGTGCCGAGTCGGCAGTACAGGACGCCATGGGTGGGCTTACCGACCCGCAGACGATGCTGTTAGCCGTCGTAGGCTGCTTCGAGACCGCGCGCTCTGCGCTCACCCACACGCCAACTCTCGAGCGATCTCGCGCTGGGGCGGAGGCGAAGCCAGAGGAACCCGGTCAGGACAGCGAAAGAAGCCCGCTCGCCGAGGATGCCGAACTCATCGCCGATTTCGTGACCCGTGCGACGGAGCATCTCGACGGCGCCGACACGCTGCTCCTAACGCTCGAACAATCGCCAGATGACCGTGATGCGCTCGACGCCACCTTCCGCGTGTTCCACACGATCAAGGGAATGGCCGGTTTCCTCGGCTTCAGCGAGATCGAGCGGCTTGCCCACGACACCGAGTCGTTCCTCGACGGGCCCAGAAAGGGAATCGAGCAATTCTCCACGCAGGCCTTCGACGCCGTGTTCGCCGCTGTTGATCGCATGCGCGACCTGGTGGGGTTCCGAACACCCGTTAGTGCGCCGACTTCCCTGTGCCACCCCCAGGCCGGCACAAGGCCCGCGGCCCCCGGCGGCACCACGGCGCCCGCGCAAGCAGGCGTCCGGTCGCCGGGGGGCGCTGGGTCGATTGCGCGTGAGTCTTCGGGGCGCCGGGCGGCGGACTCGATCGTCCGGGTGGACGAGGACCGACTCGACCTGCTGCTCGACACTATCGGCGAACTCGTCATCGCCGAGGCCATGGTGAGCGAGTCCGCGCGCAACAGCGCGAGCACCTGGGGCCTGCTTGGCGAGAAGCTCTCTCGGCTCGACAAGATAACCCGCGAGCTGCAGGAGATGGCCACCTCGCTGAGAATGGTTCCCCTCAAAGGAACGTTCGGGCGCATGGCGCGGCTGGTCCGGGATCTCGGCCAGAAAGCCGGCAAGAGTGTGGAGTTCGTGACCGAGGGCGAGGACACCGAACTCGACAAGGCGCTGGTCGACCTCATGTACGACCCCCTCGTGCACCTTGTGCGCAACGCAGTGGACCACGGGCTCGAGAGTGCCGACGCGCGTGTGGCCGCGGGCAAGCCGCGCACCGGCAAGGTGAGGCTGCGAGCGTTTCACGCCGGTGGCTCGGTATGCGTGGAGGTTGAGGATGACGGCGCGGGTCTCGACCTCGACCGTATTCTTCAGAAGGCGCGCTCGCAGGGGCTCGTGGCCGAAGACGCCTCGCCCAGCAGGCGCGAGATTCACGATCTGATCTTCGTGCCCGGATTCTCGACCGTCACCACCGTCACCGATGTCTCCGGCAGAGGCGTAGGCATGGACGTGGTACGCCGTACCGTAGAAGGGCTGCGCGGCACCATCGAGGTGTACAGCACTCTGGGAAGCGGTACTCGCTTCACGCTTCGGCTGCCGCTCACGCTCGCCATCATCGACGGCATGGTACTCCGGGTCGGCAGCGAGCGGTACATCCTTCCAACATTGGTCATTCAGCGTTCGCTCCGGCCCGATCCATCCGATGTCTCGACGGTCCTCCACAAGGGTGAGGCGCTTGCGGTAGACGACAGCCTGGTGCCGCTCGTCCGCCTGGCTCGGCTCTTCGAAGTCTCGGACGCCGACCCGCACCCGAGCGAGGGCATCGTCGTCCTGGTCGGCGAGAACGGGGAGCGGGCCGGACTGGTCGCCTCCGAACTGCTCGGCCAGCAGCAGACCGTAATCAAGCCGCTCGGAGATGCGGCAAGCAATACGCCCGGCATCTCCGGCGGCGCGATCATGCCCGACGGGACGGTCGGGCTCATCTTGGATGTCTCCGGGCTCGTGAGACTAGCACACGCGGAGGGGGGTGAGTGAGAGTGACTGAGAAGGGCGCAACTCTCGCGAAGACGAACAAGCACTTGACCTTCAGACTCGGCAACGAGGAGTACGGGCTCGACATCCTGAAGGTGCAGGAGATCATCGGCATCATGCCGATCACGCGCATTCCGCGCACGCCGCAATTCGTTCGCGGCGTCATAAACCTGCGCGGCAAGGTCATCCCCGTGGTAGACCTGCGGGCCAAGTTCGGCATGGGCGCGGCTGAGGATACCGAGCGGACGTGCGTCGTGGTCGTTCAGGTGACCGGTAAGACCGGCTCCACCGTCATGGGCACCGTGGTCGACGAGGTCTCGGAGGTTATCGACATCGCCGAGGACCAGATCGAGGCGACGCCCGAGTTCGGTGCCGAGGTCGATACGGACTTCGTGCTGGGGATCGGCAAGATCAACGACCGCGTCGTCATGGTGCTCGATATCGATCGAGTCCTGACCGCCAACGAGATCAGCGCGATCAAGCGCGTCGCAACGCAGGCAGGCGGCGACGAGAAGAAGGAAGGTGAGTAGCGTGTTCAAGAATTGGAGTATCGGCGTCAAGCTGATCGTGTCGTTCCTTACGGTCGCCGCGATCGCCTTGCTCATCACCGGGGTCGGGTACTTCGGCATGCAGCAGATCATGGAAAGCCTCGACGAGATCGGGGGCATCCGGATGCCTGCTCTCGTCGCGGTTGAGACCATCAGCGAGGCGCAGACGGCAATGCGTGCCGCAGTCCGTCAACTTGAGGTAGTCGCCATCTCGGACGAGTCGGTGGAGGCGGCGTACGCCTATCATGACGAGAAGGAGAAGGCCGCCGCAGAGGCCATGGCGGCATACGAGGAGCTGCCGAAGGGCGAAGCGGAGCAGGCCGCCTACGATGACTTCAAGCCCAAGTGGGACGCGTGGCTCGCAGCTTCAAAGCAAGCCCTCGTGCTCAGCAGGCAGTACCGGGAGACCAAGAGCGAGGAAGACTACCAGGTGTTCTTGGACTACGCGCTGAACACAGTAGTTCCGCTCTTCGGCCCTGCTGAAGAGGCGCTTGGCGAGGTGGTCCAGACGAATCTGGACGAGGCGGACGCAGCGTCTGCCGACGGCGATTCGACCTACAGCTCATCATTGCTCGTGCTGATCGTCGCGTCAGGCATCGGCATCGCGGTAGCCGTCATGCTCGGGATACTGGTCACCCGCTCGATCACCAAGCCGCTCGAGCGCGTCATTGCCGGCCTATCTGCAGGATCTGAGCAGGTGACCTCGGCCGCGAATCAGGTCGCGCAGGCGAGCCAGCAGATGGCACAGGGCGCCTCCGAGCAGGCGTCGAGTCTTGAGGAGACCTCGTCCTCGCTCGAAGAGATGTCCTCCATGACCAGGCAGAACGCCGAGAACAGCAAGCAGGCCGACTCGATGGCCCGTGAAGCGCGTGCATCCGCTACCAAGGGCGTGGACGCCATGGACAAGATGTCCGGCGCCATCGGCCGCATCAAGGAGTCTGCCGACTCGACCGCCAAGATCATTAAGACCATCGACGAGATCGCCTTCCAGACGAACCTGCTGGCGCTCAACGCTGCCGTCGAGGCCGCTCGCGCCGGAGAGGCCGGCAAGGGATTCGCGGTCGTGGCCGAGGAGGTACGCAATCTGGCGCAGCGCTCGGCAGAGGCCGCGAAGACCACTGCCGCGCTCATCGAGGGTTCGCAGGCCAACTCGGACGACGGCGTGAAGGTGACCGGCGAGGTTGGCGAGCTGCTGAAGCAAATCGCCGAGCAAGCCGAGAAGGTCACGAGCCTCGTCTCAGAGGTGGCAGCGGCTTCCGACGAACAGGCGCAGGGCATCGACCAGATCAACACAGCCGTCTCCGAGATGGACCGGGTCACACAGGCGAGTTCGTCCAACTCCGAGGAGTCGGCATCTGCAAGCGAGGAGCTTTCCGCACAGGCCCGCGAACTGCAGGAGATGGTCGTGCAGCTACGGATCGTCGTCGGCGGCCAGAAGGCCGCGTCGCGCATGGACGAGTACGGCTACACGGGCGCGGCCGGTCAGTACCGCCAGAACTCCCAGGTGGACCACCGCCTGTCGCAGTCGGTGCATGCGATGCTCGGGCAGCACTCGAACGGCGGCAACGGCAACGGCCGTCAGATGGTGGGCGTAGCCGCGCGCCTTCGCCCTGAAGAGGTCGTGCCGCTGAACGACGATGAGCTGAAGGACTTCTAGGTCTTCCATGGGGTCAACGCTCGACATAGGGACGTTCGATCGCTTCCGGACTCTGGTCTATGAGCAGACGGGCATCTCTCTTGGCCCGCACAAAGAGGCGCTGGTCCAGGCGCGTGTAGGCAAACGCCTGCGCGCGCTGGGCCTGCGCTCGTACGACGACTACCTCGACCTGCTGGAGGCAGACGAGACCGGCGGCGAGTTCACCCTGTTCGTCGACGCTATCTGCACCAACGTCACCAGCTTCTTCAGAGAGGCCCACCAATTCGACTTCATCGCGGAACGCGTGAGCGAGTGGCTCGACGAGGGCCAACGCCGGTTCCGCTTCTGGTCGTGCGCCTGCTCGTCAGGCGAAGAGCCCTACTCCCTCGCCATGACGCTCCTCGACGTCGCGAATGGCTACCCCGACGTCGACATACGGATACTCGCGACCGATATCTCGACTCGTGTGCTCGATCGGTGCCTCGACGGCTGCTACAGCGAGCAGCGCGTCACCACGGTACCGGCCGAGTGGCGCAGCAAATGGATGACCTCAGCGCCCGTCGGCAAGGAGGCGGTGTATCGGGTTGGAAGTGAGCTGCGGGACCTCGTGCTCTTCCGACGGATGAATCTCGCCGCTCCGCCGTTTCCGATGACCGGGCCGCTGGACATCGTGATGTGCCGCAACGTGATGATCTACTTCGACGATCCGGTGCGGATAGCGCTGCTCGATGAGATACACCGCATGCTCAGACCGGGCGGTTTTCTGATCGTAGGCCACGCGGAGAGCCTGACCGGCATCAACGCCGGCTTCAAATACCTCAAGCCCGCTACCTACGTGAGGCGATGATGACCGGGACCTCCGAACGCATCGTCGGAATCTCCGACATGTTCATCACTGCCGACCCGTCGTCGGTCATCGTCACCTACTCGCTGGGCTCGTGCATTGGACTCACGTTGTTCGACCCCAAGGCCTGTGTGGGCGGGATGCTTCACGCTATGATGCCGCTTTCGAGCGCGGATCCGCAGAAGGCTGCCAGCAAGCCCGCGATGTATACCGACACAGGCGTGGCGGCGTTGCTGCAAGCGATGTTCGACCGCGGCGCAACTCGTCGGTCGATCGTCGCCAAGGTCGCGGGAGCCGCCACCGATATGGACAACGACGGGCTTTTCCGCATTGGAGAACGCAACTACATGGTGCTGCGGAAGGTGCTCTGGAAGAACGACATCCTGATCGCCGCCGAGGACGTGGGGGGCAGCGCGCCTCGCACGCTCGTGTTGGAGATGGAGACGGGTCGGACGTTCGTGAAGTCCGGTGACGCAGTCAAGGACCTGTGAGAGAGGGTGGGGAAACGTGGCCTTGAACGTGCTCGTCGTCGATGACTCAGACGTCATCCGCAACATGATCATCAAGACGCTGCGGCTTGCCGACATCCCGGTTGGGGCCACGTTCGAGGCGGGGAATGGCAAGGAAGCGCTCGACATCGTCGATGCCAACTGGATCGACCTGGTTCTGGCAGACATCAACATGCCGATCATGGACGGAGTTGAGATGCTTCGCCGGCTGCGATCCGACCACCGCCACGCGGAACTCCCGGTCATCGTCGTGACCACGGAGGGCTCCTCGGAGCGGATTGCCGAACTCCAGGACGCAGATGTCTCGGCGTATGTGCGCAAACCGTTCACCCCGGAGATGATCCGCCGCGTGGTCGACGATGTCACAAGTACTATATCGGCGGGCGAAACCGCGACCGAAGAGCTGATGGCGGCGTTCGCCGAAGTGCTCGAGCGGTTCGTGATGATGGATGGGATCCCTGCCGTAGGCGATCTTCCGCCACTCGGCCAGGGCGATCTGCTCCAGGCGTCGATGACGTTCAGGGGCGGCGTCGACGGCACCATCACCGTCGCGGCTCCTCTGGAGGCGTGCGTAGAGATGGCCGCGAACGCTATCGGGACTGACCCTGACGGGTCGGTGGGGACCGGCAAGGCATGCGACGCCCTGGGAGAAGTGCTCAACATCACGTGCGGCAATCTGGTACTCGCACTGGAGCCCACACGCCAGACCGAGCTGACGCCACCAGTCGTGCTCGGTATGGACCTCCCCGAGTGGGAGTACCTCGCCTCAGCCGCCTCCACCGCCGGGTTCGACGTGGAGGGGCTACCCGTCCTCGTCTCGTGCCTGATCAGGCCCCGGCGGTAGCTGATGTCCCGTTCAGCGCCTGTACGCGTGCTTGTTGTCGACGATTCCGCGGTCGTGCGGAGCATCCTGTCGAGCCAGCTCGACGAGGTCCCTGGCATAGAGGTCGTAGGCACGGCGCCCGATCCATACGTTGCGCGGGACAAGATTGTCTCGCTCGATCCTGATGTGATTACCCTCGACATCGAGATGCCGCGAATGGATGGCATCACTTTCCTGCGCAAGCTTATGCAGTACCGCCCCACGCGCGTCGTCATCGTCTCCTCACTCACGCCTGCCGGAGGCGAACTCGCGCTTGAAGCCATGGACGCCGGCGCCATCGACGCAGTATCCAAGCCCGGGCCGGCCTACACGGTCGGAGACATGGTCGACGAACTCGCCGAGAAGCTGATCGCGGCCGCCTCGGCGCGGTTGGAACGCCGTGTGAGCAAGGTGGCTACGCCAGCGACACGGTTGTCACTTACTCGTACAACCAACAAGGTCGTCGCGATCGGTGGCTCGACGGGCGGTACGGTCGCTCTCCAGGAGGTCCTGCAAGCCCTCCCCTACGATTCGCCCGGAGTCGTTGCCGTGCTTCATATGCCCGAGCACTTCACCGCAGCCTATGCCCGGCGACTCAATGAACAGTGCACGATCGAAGTGCGCGAGGCGCGCGACGGCGACGCCGTGGTTCGAGGCCGCGCCCTCATCGCTCCCGGCAACAAGCACATGGTGCTCACCCGCTCCGGAGCCAGCTACCGGGTCCTCGTAAAGGATGGACCGCCCGTCAATCGACATCGCCCGTCGGTGGACGTGCTCTTCAAGTCGGTCGCGCGCTTCGCAGGTCGCAACGCGGTGGGCGTGCTGCTCACCGGCATGGGGGCCGACGGCGCTGCCGGACTGAAGGCCATGCGAGACGCCGGTGCGCATACGATCGCTCAGGACGAGGCGACTTCTGTGGTGTTTGGCATGCCGAAGGAGGCTATCCGGGCCGGAGCGGCCGAGCGGGTCCTCGCCATCGGGCACATCGCCGCAGGCGCGCTGGAACTGGTCGCGAATGAAGGGGCCGGTTCGTGACACCGCGAACTGACGGGCCAAAGCCGTCGATTGCAGAGGCGAGCGCCGCCATCGCACGGGCATCCGCTGCTCTGCTCGGCTGCGATGACTTCGCACAAGCGGCTGAGATCATCTACCGGGCCTGTAAGGAATTCGTCGGCGCCGAGGCCGGGTACGTTCAGGTGATCGAAGGCGACGAGAGCACGGTCATCCTCGCCGATGCGGAGGCCGGCACGCCAACGCCCTTCAGCATGCCTTCGCAGGTGCTCGCCTCGCTCGTCCTGGCGGAGGGTAGACCAGTGTGCGTGAATGCGCCCGAGGCCGAACCCGGGCTGGTCCCCCGTTGGCACCCGGCAATCCACAACGTGCTCGGTGTACCGCTGGTGCTACGCGGGGTCCTGGTCGGCTTCATGACCTTCGTGAACAAGCCCGGGGGCTTCAACGAGAACAGCGCCGAGTGGTCCGTAGTCTTCGGCGAGATCATGGCGGCCGCACTGGCCTCGGTCAGGCTACGCGACGACCTGAAGGCCGCGACACTTCGGCAGCGACTGCTCTTCGAGGGGCCCGCGACGCCATCTTCTGGGCCGATCCGGATACCGGGCGGCTCATCGACTGCAACCACGCGGCGGAGTCCCTCGTGGGCCGCACGAGCGAGGAGATTGTTGGCATGCATCAGACCCAGCTGTGTCCCCCGGCGGGCGACCAGCGCTACCGCGAGGACTTTCAGGAGGCCTCGCTGACAGCGCAAACGCAGCCCCATGAGGCGCAGGTACTGCGATCGGACGGCGCTCGGATACCTGTGGAGATCTCGACCTCGCGCATCGAAGCCGGCGATACTCGCATCGTCCAGGGGATCTTCCGAGACATCACCCGGCGGAAGCTGGCGGAACGGCGGTATCGGGCGCTGTTCGATCAGATGATGGACGGGCTCGCCCTCTACGAGGTCATCTACGATGACCTCGGGCCCGCTGACTGCCGCTGCATCGCAGTGAACTCCGCATTAGAGCGAATCGCGGGGATCAGAGCCGAGGACTTGATCAGTCGACGCGCCGGCGGGCTGTGGCTCCGCATGAATCCGCAGGACTTGGAGCGCTGCCTGCAGGTCGGCGCCGGCGGTCCCGAGCACGAGTTTGAAGATACCTGGGGGGACGACGGCCTGGCGGTGAACGTCAAGGTATACAGCCCCGCTCCAGGACAGTTCGCGATGATAGTCAGTGACGTGACCGAACGCCTTCGCACCGAGCGCGCGCTTCGAATGACCGAAGCCCGGCTGCGCCTGGCGCAACAAGCCGCGTCCGTGGCAACCTGGGAATGGGACATGACAACCGGCGCGTGGCGGTGGTCGGATCACCTGTGGAAGATGAGCCACCTTAACCCGACCGCCAGCGGTCCCTCTCGTGCGCGCTGGCTGCAATCCATCCAGCCCCCTGACCGCGAGCGTATCGAACGAGCACTGCGGGCGGCCGTGGACGACCGCTCCCCGTTCTCGCTCGAGTACCGCGTCGTCACCCACGACTCCTCCGAGCGCTGGCTCGTGATACGTGGCACTCCCGTTGTCGATGACACCGATGCGGTCACTCATTACATCGGTGTCGTGATCGACATCACCGAAGAGCGACGCGCGCGCGAGCGCCTGGTCCAGGCCCAATCCAAACTTGACGAGATCCACCAGTTTGCCCGCATCGGAATCTGGGACTGGGTCAAGGCCTCGGACGTTGTCACCTGGTCGCCAGGCCTTTACGAGATGCTCGGCATGGACGCATCACAGCCTGCGCCGACTCTCGACCACCAGCACACCGTCTACACGCCGGATGCATGGCTCACACTGCAGGCGCTTGTATCTGAGGCTCTCGCTACCGGCCGGCCCTACGATGTCGAGCTTGCGATGGTGCGAGCTGATTCCAGCATCTGCTGGACGCGCATCGTCGGTAGAGTGCTGACCGACAGCCAGGGCGCTGCGATCGGCCTGCATGGCGCGGTGTACGACATCAGCGAGCAGAAGGCCGCCTCAGAAGAGGTGAAGCGCCACCGCCAGCGCCTGAGCGAACTCACCGCGGCACTGATACGCAACGGCGAGCGCGAGCGCAGGCAGGCGGCGATGGAACTCCACGACGGCGTCGGACAGTCGCTGGCGGCCATCAAGATACTCGCGAGGCAACTCCGCACGCAGTGCGAAGTCGAAACCGACACCTTCGACCGGCTGCTCGATCTCGTCGATCATTCTATCGCGGGCGTGCGCGGACTCACCAACGAACTCAGCCCGCCCGTCCTCTACGAGCTTGGGCTCGGGGCAGCGCTCGGCTGGCTGTCCGAATCGTATCGGGACCGGCTCGGACTCTCGATCGAGCTGGTCCTCGACCCCGCGCTCGGCTCCGTGAAGGCCGAGAGCGGAACCCTCTCGTTCCGCATCGCGCGTGAGCTGCTCATGAACGTTCACCGTCACTCGGGCGTCGCGAAGGCGAGCATGGAGGCCGCACTGCGTGACGACATGGTCATGCTCACTGTGAGCGACAAGGGGACCGGATTCGACACGACCCTGAGTGCGACAGGCCATGGCGAGCGATTCGGGCTCTTCAGCATACGAGAGGCCGTGGCCCTGGCAGGAGGCACAATCGAGGTCGACACCGCCCCCGGCCGTGGAGCCCGGGTGGACGTGCGAATACCGGTTGCCCTGTCAGCCGATGCCGACGCCGACCGGCACGTGCCTGGCGCTCGCGACGACGGCGGTGAGATGCAATGATGGCCGCAAAGTCCGTGCGTCGATTCCGGCCGGCACCGGAGACGATAGAGGTCCCAGATGCCAGACTGCCGATCGAGCGAGCCAGCGTTGCCGGAGACGAAGACTGCGTCTCTGCTGGCGAGTACGCTTCGCGCGATGACGAGTAGCGGCTGTGTCGAGGACGCTGCGCAGGCGATTCTCAGCCTCGGAGGAGACGAGCTGGGGGCGACACCCGGCCACATCACGCTCTTGGACGAGCGTGGCCTGGAGCGAGAGGTCCGGCGCCTCGACTCCGACAGTCGCTGCACGATCGACCCAAACACGCGCCAGTTGCGCGAACGCGCGCATCGCGTCGGTCGAGTAGTCTTCGATAGGAATCTCGGCCACACCTCTCAAGCCCCAGTGTCTCCGGACGCCGAGGCACCCCTGTTCAACGTGCTGTTCGCGCCACTCCTGATCGACGGCTCGGTCGTTGGGTTGCTCGGCCTCGGAAACAGAGATGGCCGCTTCGATGAGGATGTCGCTTACCGAGAAGGTGCGCTCGCCGAGGTAGCCGCCGTCGCGCTAGACCATGCGTGCGCGCTCACACGGCAGCACGACCGCGAGGCGCAGCTCGCAGCCGAGGGGGAGAACCCGGCGCTTTCGGCAACGTAGGAGCGGGACATGGCGAGGGAGTATCTGGACGCGGTAACGACCCTCATGGTAGTCCTCAACCCTGACGCGACCGTCCGATTCGTCAACCGACGAGTCTGCAAGGAGCTCGGCGTCACAGAGGCTGACCTGCTCGGGCGCGATTGGCTCGACGTATCGGTGCCGACATTCGCCCGCGAGGCAGTGCGAGAGTGCTTCGCAGGCATGGTGGCAAGCGATGCGCCGGACTGCGCGATCGAGGAGACAACCCTCTTGGCGGGGAATGGAGAGCTTCGCGTCCTCAGCTGGGCCTGTGCGCCCGTCAGGAACGATGCGGGTCAGTTGGTTGGCGTGGTCTGTACTGGAGAGGACGTCACAGAGCGCAGGCGGTTCGACCGGGCGGCCGCGCTGGTCGCGGCCCTGCGCGAGTGCTCAAACCAGCAGACAATCTCGGAGTTCCTGGTGGAGACCCTCGATCGCACAGGGGAGCTGCTCAGCAGCCCGATAGGCTTCTACCACTTCGTCGATCCGGACGAGCGGACCGTCCACCTGCAGGCTTTGTCAACGGCAACCGTTGAGAAGTTCTGCACTTCCTGCGTCACCGAGAGTTCCGGACTGCACTACGACATGGACAGTGCAGGAATCTGGGCCGACTGCGTTCGTGAGCGGCGCCCTGTAGTGCACAACGACTACACAAGCGTGCCGAATCGTCGCGGTCTTCCATCAGGGCACGTCGAGTTCACGCGTGAGCTATGCGTCCCGATCTTCCGCCACGGGAGAATCGTCGCGGTCCTAGGCGTGGGGAACAGGCCGCGCGAGTACACCGATGCCGATGTGGCCATCGCGACGTATATCGCCGAAGCGACCTGGGAGATCACTCAGCGCAAGATGGCCGAGGAGGCCCTCCGCGAGGCCGAGTGTTTCTCCCGCGAAGTCCTTGACTCGCTGCTGGCGCAGGTGGCGGTGCTGGACGAGGAGGGCCGGATACTCGGCGCCAATCGGGCCTGGCTTGAGCTTCCGGACAATCGCCAGCCCGGTGATGAGATCCTGAGTGTCGGAGCGAACTACCTGGATGCATGCGATAGGTCGTCGCACCCGGAGATGGCCGCGGTCGCGACAGCCATACGGGACGTGACTCGGAACGCAGGATCGAGGCTGGAGGTCGAGTACTCCCTTCCTACCGACAACGACGTGCGGTCGTTTCACACGATTGTTTCGCGATTCGTCGGACCCGGACCAGTTCGAGTCGTTGTCACGCATCGCGATACCACCAAGGCTCAGTCCACCGAGCGGACCCTGATCGAGAGGAGCCGCCTGCTCGAAGAAGCGCAGCGAGTTGCCCGGATGGGTTGGTACTCCTACGACCTCCAGACCGACTACTGGAGCTGCTCACAGGTGCTGGAGGAGGTGTTCGGCCTCACGGATGGACATCCGCGCACCCTGATAGGCTGGGCCGAGGTCGTTCATCCGGAGGACCGGGAGGCGATGGTCGCATACGTTCGCGATGAAGTAGTCGGAGCGAAGCGTCAATTCGACAGGGAGTATCGGATTCAGCGAGTCTCCGACGGCGCGGTGCGCTGGGTGCGTGGATACGGCGAGCTCGACCTGGATGAACAGGGCAACCCCCTCAGGTTGGTCGGCATCATCCAGGACATCACAGAGCGCCATCGCTCGGAGGAGGCGATTCGTCAGAGCGAGCAACGCTACCGCGCTCTTATCGAGCAGTCGCCGGTGGCCATCTTCGTCAGCCGAGACGAGTGCGTGGACTTCGCGAACGCGGCGTGTCTGCAACTGTTCGGCGTCGCGTCACCGGAGCAACTCGTTGGGACTCCGCTTGTCGAGTTGTTCGTGCCGGAGCACCGAAGGGCGATCGGGCAACGCATCCGTCGGCTCCACACCCGCCTGACCGCCACCTCGCTGGTAGAGCAGCAGATACTGCGGCTCGACGGCAGCCGCCGTTTCGTGGACGTCAGCGCGGCCCCCTTCTTCGAGGGCGACGAGACGATGCTCCACGTCGTCCTAGTCGACGCGGATCAGCGCAAGCAGGCCGAACTTGCGATCCGCCAACATCAGGAGCGGCTCAGCGAACTCGCCTCGGAGCTCATGCGCACCGGCGAACGCGAGCGTCGGAGACTCGCAGTCGAGTTGCACGACAGCGTCGGCCAGACGCTTGCTGCATCCAAGATGTGTGCGCGATCGATATGGGATCAGGTTCGCGACGACGTCTCGCGTGGCGAGCTCGACAGGCTCGTCTCTCTTATCGATCAGTCCCTCAACCATGTTCGCTCGCTCACGGCGCAGTTGAGCCCACCCGCACTATACGAGCTCGGCCTGTGTCCGGCGCTTGAGTGGCTTGCCGAAGACGTGAGGCGCCTCTATGGACTAGCCTGCTACCTCGACCTGCGACAGGCGCCCGACGACGTGCCGGACGCGCTGGCCCCCGTCCTCTTCCGCGCCGCGCGGGAGCTCCTGAGCAACGTTCACCGACACTCTGGGGCATCCGCAGCAAGACTCACGCTCGCACTCAGCTCTCACGACGCAATCCTCCGCGTCGAGGACAAGGGCGTCGGGTTCACCCCCGAAGGGTACGGCGCAGGGTTGGCGGGCGAGCGATTCGGCCTGCTCAGCGTCGGCGAAGATGTTCGGCACGCAGGTGGTGACCTGACGATTCGCAGCGGCCCCGGTGACGGGACGACCGTGGAAGTCAGGCTGCCGCTCGAGAGCGGCCGATAGCGCCCCATATCCGCGCATCCCTATGCGGCTCCGCGCAGTCCCCCTGGTCGACCATCGGCAAGCGCCGTCAGAACGGTTGCATTCCCTCACGTGCATCTCGGGGATTGGCTCGCCGTGCGGCGCGCTTGCTCGACGGTCGACCTGACGCATGGGCTCGATACTAGTCATGAAAGCCCTCTCCGGGCGGAGACGATGAAGCCGTGAGTATCAGGGTCCTGTTGGTGGACGACCACAAGATCGTGCGAGACGGTCTTGAGGGTCCGCTCAGACTGCAGTCCGATATCGTGGTGGCGGGTCACGCCGAGAATGGGCTTCAGGCCATCGACAGCGCTCGCGCGATCGCACCCGACATCGTCGTCATGAACGTGGGGACGCCGGAACTCGGCGGCGTTCAGGCCACGCGCCGCATCGCAGGCGAGATGCCCGAACTGCACGTGCTCGCCCTCTCGATGCACTCCGACTGGGGCTACGTGGCCGCTATGCTTGATGCGGGAGCGAGCGGCTACGTGCTCAAGGATAACGCGTTCGAGGAACTCGCGACCGCGATTCGCAAGGTCGCCGCCGGTGGAAGCTATACCTCCCCCGGGATAAGGCGATCCGGCTTAGCGCTACTGCGTGAGCAGATCCTGGACACCGAGCCGTCTTGGGGCCCTCATGCTCCCGCCGCCGAGTTGCTGTGCAAGGTGGTGGAGATGCGCAATCCGTACACTGCAAGCCATCAGCGTCGCGTCGCCGAACTGGCGACAATGATCGCCGAGGACCTAGGGACGCCCACGTCCGACGTGGATGAGATTCGCGACGCGGCGCTCATGCACGATATCGGCAAGATGGCCGTACCCGCAGAGATCATGGCCAAGCCCGATCCGCTGACCGAAACCTAAATGCAGCTGGTCCGGGCCCATGTGGAGACCGGCTTCGCTGTGCTCGTGTCTGGCAACATCGAGGTGCCGCTCGCGGCCCTTGTGCACCAGCATCACGAGCGGTGCGACGGCTCCGGGTATCCACATGGCCTCCGAGAAGCCGATCTCCTGCTCGGTGCCAGGATCCTCAGCGTCGCCGATGTCGTGGAGGCAATGATTTCACACCGCCCGTATCGGGCGATTCTGGGGGTCGACCAGGCGCTCGCGGAGATCGAGCAAGGCGCATGCACCCGCTACGACGCTGCCGTTGTCGCCTCTTGCTGCCGCCTGTTCCGCGAAAAGGGTTTCGCATTCAACGCTGCCGGGCGGGACAACCGTCGTGGCGCGGGCACCCGGCCTCGCTGAACCCCAGGCGACGATAGCAGTGAGACCGACCTGCACATGAAGAAGCCCGCCGGTCGATTGACGGCAGGCCGAGTGGTGGCTGGTGCCCCCAAGGGAATTCGAATCCCTGTTGCCGCCTTGAAAGGGCGGAGTCCTTGGCCGCTAGACGATGGGGGCCTGGTATTCGGTTGGTGGGCCGTGCAGGTCTCGAACCTGCGACCTTGGGATTAAAAGTCCCCTGCTCTGCCAGCTGAGCTAACGGCCCGTGACCTGCACGTTCCATGCCCGGCCGACCGGCCGGGCTGAAAGCGCAAGGGGTAGTGTACCACGGTCGATACGGCGGTCAACGCGCCTCGCACCGGGCGAAACGCCGGGCCGGGTGACCGCAACGCGACTGTCACCGACCTGCCCTACGGCAGCTCGCTGCCAACGCCTAGTGCCGGAAGTGGCGGTATCCGGTGAAGACCATCGACACGCCGAGACGGTTGGCCGCCGCAATGACCTCATCGTCGCGGATCGAGCCGCCCGGCTGGATGAACGCCGTCACGCCGGCCTCGGCACACACCTCGAGCGTGTCCGGGAACGGCATGAAGGCGTCGGAGGCGCAAACCGCATCCCGCGCCTTCTCGCCGGCGGCCTCAACCGAGATCCGGGCCGAGTTCACGCGGTTCATCTGGCCGGCTCCCACGCCGACGGTCGCAAAGTCCTTCGTGAGCACGATCGCGTTGGACTTCACGCTCTTGGCGACCTTCCACGCGAAGAGAAGCTGTTCCATCTCCTCGTCGGAGGGCTTGGCGATCGTCGCCACGCGGAAGCGCGATGGGTCCTCATCCACGGCATCCGAGATCTGGACGAGCATGCCGCCCTCGACCGCACGCGATTCGTAGTGGCCGCCCGGCTTGCGCAGCCCGCCTGTGGCGAGCACGCGCAGGTTGCGCTTCTCGTCGAGGAGTTCGAGTGCGTCTTGAGCGTAGTCGGGTGCGATCATCACCTCGACGAAGTGCTTTTTGTCGAACATCGCGTTCACGACGTCGGCGGTCACCGTGCGGTTTAGCGCCATCACACCGCCGTAGGCCGAGACCGGATCCGCCTCGTACGCCTTCCGGTAGGCGGTGGCCAGATCGGCGTCCACGGCCACTCCGCAGGGGTTGGTGTGCTTCACGATCACGCATGCCGGCTCGTCGAACTCGCGCACCGCGGTCCAGCAAGCATCGGTGTCGAGGATGTTGTTGTGCGAGAGTTCCTTGCCCTGGATCTGCTTCGCGCGAGCGAGCACATTCTCGCCAGCGTCCGTGAAGCGATAGAACGCCGCGTCCTGATGGGGATTCTCGCCGTAGCGCAGGTCCTGGACCTTCTCAAGACGGAACCGCGCCTCCGCCGGGAATTGCTCCCTTCCGTACTCCGAGAGGTACATCCAGATGGCGCTGTCATACGCGCTAGTGAGGCGGAAGACCTCGGTGGCGAGCCGCTTGCGCGTCTCGAGCGTTGTGGCACCGCTGTTGAAACGCAGTTCTTCGAGAATCTCCTCGTACACAGCGGGGTCGGTCACGACGGTCACCGACTCGAAGTTCTTGGCCGCCGAACGCAACATCGACGGACCGCCGATGTCGATGTTCTCGACCGCTTCCTCGAGCGTCACGCCCTCACGCTTGACCGTGGCCTCGAACGCGTAGAGGTTCACGATCACCATGTCGATCATGCCGATACCGTGCGCGTCCGCCTGCGCCATGTGCTCGGGACTGTCACGGCGCGCGAGCAGACCGCCATGCACCTTCGGATGGAGCGTCTTGACGCGCCCGTCCATCATCTCCGGGAAGCCCGTGAGGTCGTCGATAGGACGGACCGGCACGCCGGCCTCTTCGAGCGCTTTGGCCGTGCCGCCAGTGGAGACGATCTCCACACCGAACTCGCGCGAGAGCGCCCCGCAGAACTCGGCTACGCCGGTCTTGTCGGTGACCGAGACCAGCGCGCGCTTCACGGTGACCATGTTCATGCGGGGAAGCTCCCTATCCTTCGGCGATGTGGACGATACGGCCGTCGAAGCTTACGCGCTCTGCAGCGATAAGCCCGATGGCGTCGGGCAGCAGCCGGTGCTCGACGGCATGGATCTTGGCCTCCAGCGTCTCGATCGTGTCTGTCTCCTCGATGCGCACCGGCTCCTGGCAGAGGATCGGGCCGCGGTCGAATTCCTCGTCGGCGAAGTGGACGGAGACGCCAGTGACCTTCACGCCGTACTCGAACGCGTCCTGGATTGCCGACGCGCCCGGGAACGAGGGCAGCAGCGCCGGGTGGAGGTTGATGACCGCCTGCGGGTACGCGCGCAGAACGTCCTTGCCGAGCAGACGCATGTAGCCCGCCATCACGACGAGCTCGACATCGTGCGCCTGAAGCGTCTCGAGGATCGCACGGTTGTACTCGCGGTAGTCGCCGTATTTCGCGGGGTCGATGTGCACGGCCGGAATGCCGGCCTTGCGTGCGCGCTCAAGACCGAACGCGCCGACCTTGTTCGAGATCACGACGGTGATGCGCGCCTCGAGCGTGCCAGCCGCGATCGCGTCGATGACCGCCTGCAGGTTGGTGCCGCTGCCCGAGATGAGCACGCCGAGCGCGAGCTTCTCTTCTTCGGCAAGAAGCGGGATGCCCTGCGTCTCGTCCCAGATCTGCGGGGCCGCAAGCTCACTCATACACGACCACCCCCGTGCCTTCTACGATCTCGCCGATCTCAGCTACCGCTTCCCCGAGCTCGCGCAGCTTCGCCGCGGCCGCGGGTGCGTGGGCGCGGTCGAGCACGAGCGCAAATCCCACGCCCATGTTGAACGTGCGGTACATGCTCTCGTCGTCGATTCCGGCTGCATCCTGCACCAAGCCGAAAACCTGGGGCGCCCTCCACGAGCCACGCGCCACGCGCGCGTTGCAGATCTTGGGAATCGCGCGGTCGAGGTTCTCCGTGATGCCACCGCCCGTGATGTGCGCCATGCCCTTCACGGGCACCTCGGCGAGTGTCGCGAGCACCGAGCGCACGTAGATGCGCGTGGGTGCGAGGAGCAGCTCGCCGAGCGTGGTGCCGCCGAGGTCCACGCGCGGCAGCTCCAGCTCCGCTTCGCGGCCCTCCACCAGCACCTTGCGCACTAGCGAGAAGCCGTTTGAGTGCAGGCCGCTCGAGGCCAGGCCGAGGATCACGTCGCCGGGAGCGATCGCCTCGCCGGTGATCATCTTCGGCCGGTCGACCACGCCCACGCAGAAACCGGACAGGTCGTAGTCGTCCACATCCATCGTGCCCGGGTGTTCGGCCATCTCGCCGCCGACGAGCGCACAGCCCGCCTGCACACACCCTTCTGCGATGCCGGCCACGATACGCTCCATGCGCGCCGAGTCGAGTCTGCCCACCGCCACGTAGTCGAGGAAGAAGAGCGGCTCGGCGCCGGAGACGAGGATGTCGTTCGCACACATCGCAACGAGGTCGATGCCGACCGTGTCGTGACGGTCGAGGAGCTGCGCCAGGGCGAGCTTCGTGCCCACGCCATCAGTGCCGCTCACGAGCACAGGTTCGGCCATCTCTTTGAGCTTCGAGGCCGAGAACAGCCCGCCGAACCCGCCGATGTCGCCGATCACTTCGGGCCGATAGGTGGCCCTAACGTGAGCGCGGATGCCCTCGACCGCACGCGCGCCCTCGGCGGTGTCCACGCCAGCGGAACGGTAGTCGATGGGGCCCTGCGGGCGGTCGGTCATGGTCTCCCCTCGGAGAGGCGCGATGCGCACGCGTGCATTGTAGCGCAGGCGCGCGCCGCCTCACTCTTCGATCAGGAGGACATGGGGAAAGGCAGCGTGAGCGCGTCGGTCTGCACTCGCCAACGTTGCGCCCAACAGCACCGCGCACGCCGGAGCCAGCGCATCGTAGAACGAGCAGCCGAGCATCTCGCATTGGCGGACCGCTTCGGCGATCACCTCGGTGGACAGCGGAACGATCATGATCCCGGAAGCCTTGATCGCCTCCCACGCGTTCAAGACGGCTCCCGGATCCTTCTCGCGATTGACTGTTGCCAGCACTTCATGAACGAAGTGGGTGGGCGCTGCCAGGCGAATCTCCCCTCGGTTCGACTCTCGCAGCAGCGCCCGCGCTGCAGCAGACCCCGCTTCCTGCCTGAACCACTTCACGCCCACCGAGGCATCCAGAACAAGGCTCTCGGGCGCCGTCATTTCCCGCGCTCCGGCTTGTCGCGCATCGGTGCCGAGTCGTCGGTCTCCCGAATCTCCCGCAGAATCTCAAGCGTTGGCCGAGTGTCATAGATGGTGGGGTGCCGTTCCTCGAAAGTCTCCATCTGCTCCAGCGCCCACTCCATGCGCGCGCGCTTCACGTCAGCCTGCCGTTGCTCAGCCGTCTTGCCGAGATAGGTGGCGAGTGACTCCTGCACGAGCTCGCTGCGCGGTACGCCGAGTTCTTGTGCCTCGGCATCGAGCCGGCTTAGCAGCTCGTCGGGCAGTGAGATCGTTACCTTGGCGGTCATCGCGCGCTCCTTTGGTCATACCTGCGTTCACACCGATGGTATGACCGTGTGGCTATGAAGTCAAGGCTGGAGCGTGGCCCCATGATCGGGGTCTCGGCTAGCGCGGAACGGATCGCCTCGTTCACGAGGTCGGACATGGAACGGTCGGTCACCGCGGCCTTCAGCCGCAGCGCCTGGTGCAGCTCGGGCTCGAGGTAGATTGTGGAGCGGCGGGGTTCGGTCATGACGCGCACCTCCTGGCGTGCATCATGACGCTATGACGTCATAGCGCTGAAGCGTCCGAGGAACTCGGGAGCCCCTATCCCAGCGCTCCGACGCCGGCCGAGACCGCCAGCGTGAGCGCGCTGGCGACGGCCGCGGCCGCAAGCCACCCCGTCCCGTGCGTAACGCGCCGCCCCACGCTCGCCCCCACGAGCGCGGGCAGCACATACCCGAGTGCGAGCGAGCCGAGTGCCCACAGCGCGAGCGTCATCCAGCCGGGCCAGAGCGGCGTGCCGGCGGCGCGGAAGGCGGCGATGCCGTCGTAGTAGTCGCGGGCGCGCGCGAGGATGCGCAGGCCGTCGCCGATGATCCAGCCCGCGGCGAGTGCGACGGCGGCCCACTCGCGCCGCTCGCGCTTCGCCTTCGGGAAGCCCATCAGTGCAGCAGCAAGCGCGGCGGTCACCGCGGCGAAGAGCGGGTTGTACTGCACCGCGAGAAGCGCGCCCTCGCGTAGCGCCGAGAGCGCCGTGGCCGCCTCGGTCACCCGCAGCTCTCCAGGCTGAGCTTGCCCTGGCGCACGCTTTCCGGCACCTCGATCGGGTACTGGCCGTCGAAGCACGCGCGGCAGAACATCCCGGCCGGACATCCTGTGGAGGCTACGAGGTCGTCAAGCGGCAGGTACGCGAGCGAAGTCGCGCCAACGAAGTCGCGGATCTCCTCCACCGAATGGGTGGACGCGATGAGCTGCTCCTGCGTATCGGTGTCGATGCCGTAGAAGCACGGCCACACGACCGGCGGCGAGGTGAGACGCAGGTGCACCTCGGCGGTGCCGGCGTCGCGCAGCAGCTGCACCATCTGCTTGGATGTGTTGCCGCGCACGATCGAGTCGTCGACGACCACGAGCCGCTTACCCTCGATGATGTGGCGCAGCGGGTTGAGCTTGAGGCGGATGCCCTGCTGGCGCAGCGACTGCGTGGGGGAGATGAACGTGCGCCCTACGTAGCGGTTCTTCACGAGCCCCTCGCCGTATGGGATGCCGCTTGCCTGCGCGTAGCCGACGGCGCCGGGAATGCCCGAGTCCGGAACGCCGATCACGAGATCGGCCTCGACCGGCATCGCCTTGGCGAGTGCCGCACCCTGCTCGCGTCGTGCCTCGTACAGCGAACGGCCGTTCAAGACGCTGTCGGGACGCGCGAAGTAGACGAACTCGAAGATGCACAGGCTCGGCGTGCCCTCGGGCACCGCCTGCTCGCTCACGAGTTCGCCGTCCTTCACGCGGATGAGCTCGCCCGGCGCCACGTCGCGCACGTACTCGGCGCCGACGATGTCGAGCGCGCACGTCTCGGACGCCACGACCCAGCCGCGACGGCCGCCATTGAGCTGGCCGAGCACGAGCGGACGTACGCCGTTGGGATCACGGAACGCGTAGAGCGCCTCCTCGGACATCATCACGGTGGAGTACGCGCCGCGCATCATGCGCATCGCGTCGCGGATGCCGCCGCGGATCGAGTCGTGCACCTGCGTGAAGTGGTCGACGAGGCGAACCATCACTTCCGAGTCGGTGGTGGATCGGAAGCTCACGCCGAGAGACTGCAGCTCTTCGCGGAGCGAGTGCGTGTTCACGAGGTTGCCGTTGTGTGCGAGGGCGATGGTATTCGGGCCGATCGACGAGATCATGGGCTGCGCGTTGTCCCACTTCTTCGACGCGCCGGTGGTGGAGTACCGCGTGTGCCCCACGGCGATGTGGCCCTGTAGCGATTGCAGGTCGCTCTCGGAGAAGACCTGCGGCACGAGCCCGAGATTCTTCACGACCATGAGCGAGTGCCCGTCGGCCACGGCGATGCCCGCCGACTCCTGCCCGCGGTGCTGCAGAGCGTGCAGGCCGAAGTACGTGAGCCGCGCGACGTCCTCGTTCTGCGCCCATATGCCGAAGACGCCGCAGGCCTCTTCGGGGTTCTCCGGACGCTCGGAGAGGATCCAGTCCTCGGCGGGACGCACCTCGCCCCGGGACAGCGAAGAGTCGGTGGAGCACAGATCGCTCATGGAGACCGGGAGTCCTTGTGCGAGGGCGGGCTGACGCGGCATAGGATAGCACGAGCGATGCCGCACCCGTCTGATGGTAGGATTCGTTGCGACACCGACACTGGAGGAATCCATGGAGCAGGCCGCCGTCGCGCCGAAGAATGCCGTTCGCGGGTGGGTGAAGGTCTTTCGCGACCCGCCGTTCTACCTTGTGGGGGTACTACCCTTCAGCCTGGGGACCCTTCTCGCAGTCCGTGACGGAAGCCCCATGTCGTGGGCGATCTGGGCCCTCGGCAGCCTCGCTGTCACGCTGATCATGGCGATGACGTTCCTCGTGAACGAGTACTACGACCGCGAGACCGACGCACTCAACACCGGCTACAACAGGTTCACCGGCGGGTCTCGCTCACTGCCTATGGGACTTGTAGAGCCTCAGCGCGTTCCGATAGTCGCCGGCGTCTGCGCCGCCATCGCCCTCGTAGTCGGGCTCGTCATCCAGTTCGTCTTCAAGACCGGCCCGCTCACGCTCCCGCTCGGTGCGCTTGCCGCGCTCCTCGGCTACGCATACTCGGGGCCCCCGTTCCAGCTCATCTCGCGCGGCTGGGGCGAAGTGCTGATAGGCGTGTCTGTCGGATGGCTGCCGTCGTTCATCGGATACTACTTGCAGGGAGGTCTGCCCGAAGGCGGAACCCTGCACTTCATGAGCCTGCCGCTCGTGTTGACCTGCATGATGCTGATTGTCATCAACGAGTTCCCGGACTACGCGTCCGACAAGGCGACCGGCAAGCGCAATCTTGGCGTACGCCTCGGCCTGGAGCGCGCGGCCTGGGTGTTCACCGGCCTCGGAATCGCGCTCATCGTGTCGCTCGCCCTACTCGCTTTCACCTACTTCGAGGGGTGGCGCCGGTACGTGTTCGCGGCGCCGCTGCTGCTCACGCTCGACATGTCGACCGCGATCCAGTTTGGGGCCTGGAAGAAGCGCCTGACTGCGCTGTGCTTCGCGACGATCATCCTCAGTCTCGCCACCATGGTGCTGCTGTTGGTGGTGAACTGGTAGCGTGGCCGACAGGATCCAGCTGCGTGCTCCAGCGGGAACGCTTCCTTCGCTGAAGGCAGCCGTCGATGCCGGAGCGGATGGAGTCTTCACGGGGCTCCGCTCTCTGAGCAACATCCGCAACTTCCCGGGCATCAACTTCTCCACGGAGGAGTTGCGGGAAGGGCTCGACTACGCACACGCTCGCGGCAAGGGAATCTACGTCGCCATCAACTCGTACCCCCAAGGCGAACTCGTCCAGACCGTGTATCGGGATATCGAGGCAGCCGTCTCCCTGGGTGTGGATGCCCTCATCATCGCGGACCTCGCACCACTGCGGTTCGTTCGGGACCACTTTCCCGAGGTCCCGGTCCAGGTTTCAGTCCAGGGAGGCGCGGCTACGGCGCGTGCCATCAACCTGTTGCGGGATGAATTCGGCATCAAGGGCGTGGTACTGCCGCGCATCCTCAACATGCAGGAAATCGCCGCCGTTCGCCGCGCGACGGATGTCGAGATAGAGACCTTCGCATTCGGACTGCTGTGCATCAACTACGAGCCCAACTGCGCCATGTCGTGCTACGTCACCGGCGTGCCAAACCCGACCTACGGAGCCTGCTCGCCAGCGGAGCTCATCGAGTTCGATGAGCACGATGACCGGCTCGACATGCGGCTCGACGGCTACTTGATGAACCGCTTCACCGCCGACGAGGTTCGCACGTACCCCACTCCCTGCAAGGGCAGGTACCGAGAGGAGCGCTCGGGGTTGGTGACGTATCCGTTCCAGAGTCCCTCGTCGCTTCAGACGATGACAATGCTGCCTCGCTTCGTCGAGGCCGGTGTGGACGCGCTCAAGATCGAGGGACGCCAGCGCGGAAAGACGTACGTCCGCGAGGCGGTGAGCGTCTTCCGCGAAGCGATCGATGCCTACTACGAGGACCCTGCCGGATTCGCGGTCCTGCCGAAGTGGGAAGCGCGCCTTGCCGCGCTGTTCGAAGGCGGAGACTTCACCACGACCGCGTACGGAGAGAAGGCATGAAGCTTTCGCTCGCACCCCTTTCCGGACGATGCGGTCCTGAAGCGATCGCGGACTTCTACCGCGAGGCTGCCGAGTGCCCTGACGTCGACCGCGTCTACATCGGCGAGCTCTTCTGCGCCAAGCGCCTCATCCCCATGCGCACCTTCGAGCAAGCAGTGCGAGTTCTCGAAGACGCGGGCAAGCAGGTCGTGTTCTCGACTCTGGCCATGCCGTTCGGCGAGGCCGACTACGAGTCCGCAGCGCCATACGTGGAAGGCGTGACGACCGTCGAGGTCAACAGCCTGGGCTTCATTCCCTGGATGAGAGAGCGGTTCGGCAGCAAGGCCATCACTGCAGGCCCACTGTGCAGTCTCTACAACCGCGATGACCTTGAGATTGTGCGGGACTGGGGCTGCACGGGCGTTGCGCTGAACATCGCACTCATGCCCGAGACGGTGCTCGATCTGTGCACCAACGGTGCAATCCCCGCCGAGGTGTTCCTCGAAGGCCGCCCACCGCTCGCGTTCTCGTGGCGCTGCTACGCCGCGCGGTTCGCCGGGCGACCACAGAAGACCTGCGGATATGCATGCCGGGAGCAGGACGGCCTCACACTGCAGAACCTCGAGGGTGAGCCGGGATTCGTCGTCGACGGTACGGCCGTGCTGCCCGGACAGATCATCTCGACCGTCGACCAAGCACTCGGCTACCAGAACGCGGGCGCAGCCTTCGGACGCCTCTGGGTCGGCCCCGGGGAGATCGCCGCAGTCGCATCTGCCTACGCGGCCCTGCTGCACGGGGACGACTCAGCCGAGGCAACCAGGGTGTCTCTCGAGTCCGCTGCCGCCGGCCCGCTGCGCTACGGCCCGGTAGCCCGCAGGCGACTGTCGTGATGTACGCGCTCCTCGCCCCCTTCGTCCTGCTCACGCTGCGAGTACTCTCGAGGCGTGCCGAGGCCAAGCGCCACCTCTCGGAGTACGAGGGGCAGGCCATCGCACTGCGACTGCGCGGGGTTTCCCGTCCCTTCGTGATCGCGGTACGCAAAGCGCGCTTCGTCCTCGCGCCGGGAACGGAGCCGCTCGCTGAGATCGAGGGCGGGTTCGGGACGTTCATGGCGCTGCTTCTCGGCAGGCTCGACTACGATGCCGCGTTCTTCCGCAGGAGGATCTCGTTCCGCGGGTCGCTTCCCGCGGCCATGCGCTTCAAGGCGCTCTTCGACCACATGACACGGTAGCGCCGCGCGAACTGCAGGATGGACGGTCCTACTCCGCCATCTCGGCCATGCGGTCCAGCAGCTCGACCGCCTTGGCCCGCACCTCGGGGTTCTCGGAGAGCAGCGCCTGGGAGACCACGCTCATCACCGTGGCATCGATGGCCTCGCCCGCTCGGCGGATCGCCTCGGCACGCACGTCGGGGTCCTCGGCACGCAAGTCGTCCTTGAGACGCCGCAGGTCGTCAGCGGAAAGCGGCATCGGCTGGCCCCGCCCCTACAGCTCGGCGACGATCGAGCCGGTCCGCTTCTTGCGCTGCCACAGGCGCCAGAACGAGTACGCAAGGCCGGCTGCCAGGAACGCGACGAGGATCGGCGCCACGATGGCTGCGGCCGAAAGGATCACCGCACCCACGTCTTCGGCGGCGCTCACGACCGGCGCACCGAAGCCAGCCGTGGTGACGTTCACCGCAGGCCTGGTGGTGGCCTTCGCGGCGTGGACTCCGCCGGCGAGCAGCACGCCCGCGAGCACGAGCAGCCACGGGCTCACATCGGTCGCGCTGCCGGCGACCGCTACGGCGACGACGCCGCCTGCGGCAGGGCGGATGAAGGTCTGGATGATGTCGTTGATGTGGTCGACCGCCGGGACCTTGTCGGCCACGATCTCGATCACGAGCAGCACACCGATGACGGCGATCATCCACCACTCGCCCATCACGTCGAACGGCTCCTTGAGCGCAAGCCACTCGAAACGCTGTGCTAGCGCGATCGCAAGGAGCGGGATGTACGCGTTGAGGCCTGCCGGTACGGCCAGTCCGAGTGCGGTGAGAAGCTCCACGAGCGCCTCCTAGCCTTCGGTCAACTCCTCGCTCTGCAGTGTATCCGCTCCGTGCACGAGCCGCTCGAGCGTGGGCTCGTACGCTGCGCGCATGTCCGCGAGCGAGACGTCCGCGAGTCCGCTGATCGCGAGCCGGTCGCCACCCACGGTGCCGATGCGTGTGCACGGCGTGGCGTGCGTGGCCGAAAGCGTCTTGAGCGCGTCGTAGTGCTCGGCCGCCACGGTGAGCACCACGCGGCCCTGGCTCTCGCTGAAGAGCTCGGCTGCGGGGGGCAGCTTGCCCTCCGCGTCCACCTTCGCGCCGATTCCGCCGGCGATGCAGCACTCGGCGAGTGCCACGGCCAGGCCGCCTTCGGAGCAGTCATGCGCCGAGCGGACGATGCCGGTGCGAATGGCGGTGACCACGAGATCGGTCAGCAGCCGCTCGTCCACCAGGTCGACCTTCGGCGGCTTGCCGGCCACCAGGCCGTGCGCCACCTTGAGGTACTCGCTCCCGCCGAGTTCGGCCTTGGTGCGCCCCAGGAGCACAATCGCGTCGCCCTGCTGCTTGAACGCCATCGTGCAGTGGTCCTCGACGCGGTCGAGCAGGCCGACCAGCCCCACCGTCGGCGTGGGGTAGATGGGCTGGCCGAAGCTCTCGTTGTAGAAGCTCACGTTTCCGGAGATGACCGGCACACCGAATGCGGTGCAGGCGTCGGCAAGGCCGCGAACGCTCTCATAGAACGTCCAGAACACCTCGGGCTTCTCCGGATTGCCGAAATTCAGGCAGTCGGTAATCGCGGCGGCGCGCCCGCCCGAGCACGCCACGTTGCGCGCGGCCTCGGCGAACGCGATCTGAGCGCCGGTGTAGGGATCGAGGTAGCAGTAGCGGCCGTTGCAGTCACTCGAAACCGCGATGCCGCGCTCGCTCATCTCGCCCCGGCCCGTGTCACCCACGCGGAGCACCGCAGCATCCGAGCCCGGCAGCACCACGGTGTTCACCATCACCTGGTGGTCGTACTGCTCCCAGATCCAGCGCCGCGAGCAGATGTTGGGGCTTGCCAGCAGCTCCAGCAGCATCGCGGAGAGCGCCTCTGGGGTGGTCGGGTGCCCGAGCGCCATGGGATCGAAGGCCTGCGCCTCATCGAGGTATGCCGGGCGCTCCATCGCGGGATCGTACAGCGGCGCATCGTGCGCGAGCGTAGCCGCCGGCATGTCGGCCACGACTTCTTCGCCCATCCGCACTACGAACCGGCCGGTGTCCGTGATCCGGCCGATGACGGTAGAGCGCAGACCCCACTTCGCGCAGACGGCCTGGGCCGCCTCAAGATCCTCGGGGGTCACGACCGCCACCATGCGCTCCTGCGACTCGGAGACCATGATCTCGAACGCTTTCATCGCGTCCTCGCGCTGCGGAACCGCCGCCGCGTCGATGTCCACTCCCACACCGCCGCGGCTCGCCATCTCCGATATCGAGCTCGTGAGGCCAGCCGCACCGCAGTCGCCGAGCGCCACGAGCAGCCCGTTCGCGAGCAGCTCGAGGCACGCTTCGATGAGCAGCTTCTCCTCGAACGGATCGCCCACCTGCACGCTCGGGCGCTTGTCCTCGGCCTTCTCGTCGAACTCCTGGCTCGCGAGCGTGCTCGCGCCGCCGATGCCGTCGCGGCCGGTGGTGGAACCGATAAGCAGCACGAGGTTGCCGGGGCCGGAACCGACGGCGCGCGTGAGGTTCTCCTCGCGCATGAGGCCGATCGACATGGCGTTGATGAGGCAATTGCCCTCGTACGCCTCGTCGAAGTAGACCTCGCCGCCCACGGTGGGCACACCGAGACAGTTGCCGTAGCCGCCGATGCCGGCCACGGCACCCTCGAAGAGGTAGCGCTGGCGCGGCTTGTCGAGCGTGCCGAAACGAAGCGAGTCGAGGCTGGCGATCGGGCGCGCGCCCATCGTGAAGATGTCGCGGATGATGCCGCCCACACCGGTCGCCGCGCCTTGGTAGGGCTCGATCGCCGAGGGATGGTTGTGCGACTCCATCTTGAACGCCACCGCCCAGCCGTCGCCCACGCGGATGACGCCCGCGTTCTCGCCCGGGCCCTGAAGCACAGCATCGCCGCTCGTCGGGAACATCCGGAGCGCCTTGCGCGAGTGCTTGTAGCTGCAATGCTCGGACCACATCAGCGAGTACATGTAGAGCTCGGTCACGCTCGGGATGCGGCCAAGTATCTCCACGACCTTCTCGTACTCGTCGTGCTTCAGGCCGAGTTCGACGGCAAGCTTCGGCGCGAGTTCGGGAGAAAGCGTCTCGAGTGTCACGACGCCACCTCCGCTACGTGCTTCGCAATCGCGGTGAAGAACACCGCTCCGTCGGTGCCGCCGGAGAGTGGGTCCACAACGCGCTCGGGGTGCGGCATCAGCCCGAAGACGTTGCCGCGCTCGTTGCAGATACCGGCGATGTCATCGAGCGCGCCGTTCGGGGCGCTACCGCCGGGAGCGGTGGAGCCGTCGGATTCGCAGTATCGGAGCACGATCTGGCTGTTCGCCTTCAAGCGCTCGAGTGTCTCGGCATCGCAGATGTAGTTGCCCTCGTTGTGGTTGATCGGCACGCGCAGCACCGTACCCGCCGGCACGTCGAGCCAGTCGCAGATGCTCTCTTCGGCACGGAGGCTCACGGTCTTGCACAGGAACTTCAGGCCCACGTTGCGGAGCAGTGCGCCCGGGAGAAGGTGCGCCTCGGCGAGGATCTGGAAGCCGTTGCAGATGCCGATGATCGGCTTGCCGGCCTCGGCGAAGCGCACGACCTCGGCCATCACCGGCGAGAAACGCGCCACTGCGCCGCAGCGGATGTAGTCGCCGTACGCGAAACCGCCGGGGAGCACGATGGCATCGAAGCCCGACAGGTCGGTGTCGCCGTGCCAGATGTAGCCCGCCTCATGTCCGAGGTGGTTAACCGCATGGATGACGTCTTGTTCACAGTTGGAGCCGGGGAAGATCACCACTCCGAAGCGCATGCTCTAGGCCTCCCCGACGGTCTCGATGCGGTAGTCCTCGATCACCGGGTTGGCGAGCAGCTTGTCGCACATCTCGCGGATGCGCGCCGCAGAGGTGCCGTCGGCCACTTCGAGCTGGATGTACTTGCCGATCTTCACCTGCGCCACCTCGCTGTAGCCGAGGTTCTGAAGCGCGCGCTCGGCGGTGGCGCCCGGCGGGTCGAAGATCCCCTTCTTGTACGTCACGTAGATCTCGAAGCGTGCCACGTGGCTCGGCTCCTCCTCTATTCGTCGCGCCCGTCAGGCGCGGGGTCGGCGGTGTCGATTCTCTCCGCATCCGATGCGGGCACCGGGTCGGCAGACTCGGCGGGCACCTCGGTGAGATCCACCGTCATCGCGCCCTGCACCTCGGCCAGCCGCGCCTTCACAGCCGCATCGAGGCGCCGCCGGCTCACCCACATCGCGATGAGGCCAGCCACCCATGCGAAGATCGACCCGTACGCCCGCCACGGGATGGTGGTCTGCACGTCGATCCAGGCATTCGCCGGATCGGCGACCTCGTTGAAGCTCAGGAAGAAGCCGACCACACCGATCCCGGCAAGCACCATTCCCGCCCAGAACACGTACATCAGCACACGTACGCGGGCGGGGACGCCGTCGAGCTTCACGATGCGCCTCCTGAGCCGCCGGACTTCGCCTTCTTCTTGCCTCTCTGCGCCTCCACCAGCCCCTTGCGAAGCTTGCGGATCACGACAAGGTCGATATAGATCGCCCCGGCTGAAAGGGCGAGTACGACCAGGGACAGCACCTTGAGCAGGCTCTCGTTGTTGCGCAAGTCCGGAACCGCGTAGCTTCCGAGAATGAGCGCCAAGCCGCCGAGGAGCAGCCCCCACCAGAGCTTCCGCCACTTCTTGATCTCCGGGGAGGTGGGTAGCCCCGACCAGTCCTTCTCGACCCCGGTCTTCTTCGGTTTGGCGGCGGCCTTCGGAGAGGACGCCTCGCCCAACTTGCGCACCGGCTTCGCCTTCGCCGCGCTCTTCCGGGTGGTGCCGACCTTGGCGTCCTTGCGGTAGCGGTCGTTCGCGTAGTTGCGCTGGGTCATGTTCACTCGCCTTCCGGCATGAACGGCTCGTCCGTCAGCAGTTCGTACGCCTCGATGTACTTCTCCGCCGTCTCCGCGAGGATGTCCTCGGGAAGCGCTGGCGCCGGCGGCTTCTTGTCCCAGCCGCTCGCCTCCAGCCAGTCACGCACGAACTGCTTGTCGAAGCTCGGCTGACCGTGACCCGGCTCGTACTCGTCGGCGGGCCAGAAGCGCGAGCTGTCCGGCGTGAGGACCTCGTCTATCAGGGTCACTTCGCCGTCCACCAGGCCGAACTCGAACTTCGTATCGGCGATGATGATCCCGCGAGTAGCGGCGTGGTCGCGTGCTGCGCAGTACAGCGCGAGAGAGACGTCGCGCAGTCGCCCGGCGTGCTCGTCGCCTATGAGCTCGCACATCCGGTCGAAGCTGATGTTCTCGTCGTGCTCGCCGATAGCGGCCTTGGTTGACGGCGTGAAGATCGGCTCGGGCAGACGCGAGCTCTCAACGAGACCCTCGGGAAGCTTCTGGCCGCACACGGTACCCGAGCGCTGGTACTCCTTCCAACCGCTGCCGGCGAGGTAGCCGCGCACGATGCACTCGACCGGGAAGACCTCGGCCTTCTTCACGATCATGAAGCGGCCGCGAAGCTCGCCTGCGTGCGGCCGGAGCGACTCGGGCAGGTCGAACTCGTCGGCGGTGAGAAGGTGATTCGGCACGATATCGGCGAGCAGATCGAACCAGAAGAGCGAGATCTTCGTGAGTACCTCGCCTTTGTACGGCACGGGATCCGGCAGCACGACGTCGAAGGCGGAGAGCCGGTCCGTGGCCACGATCATGAGCGCCTTGCCCAGATCGTAGATGTCGCGGACCTTGCCCTGAGCGCTCGGCTTGAACTCGATCGGTTGCACGAACGGCGTCCTTCCGGTGTGTGGGGCGGCCGAATAGCGGTGCCGCACGTCGCCCCGGACGCACGGCCATGCGTGCATTGTAGGCGATGCGGACACCGTGCGCCGGGCGAGATTCTGGCGCGGCGCTAGGCCTCGGAAGGTGTGGGCTTAGCTTCCGGAACGAGCTCGGCCTCTCCAGTCTCCGTCCAGTACGCCGCACGCGCGTAGCCCGCCCAGATCCGGTACGTAGCGAACATCACCGGCACACTGATGAGACCGGCAAGCACGGTGGCAGCCAACTGCACGGGGTAGATCAGGAGGCCTCCGAGCATCGCGAACGTCTCCTCGGACATCACTTGCCAGCCGATGAATGCGACGGCACCCACGAGCGCGCCCATGATGAGCATCGAGGCTGTTGCCGAGAGCAACCCGAGGGCGAGTGTGCGCACGTACGCGGTCCAGTACGCCGAGCTGGCACGCTTCACCCGTCGCCAGATCTCGCCGAACTGGAAGCCCGACGCGAAGTCGCCCTTAATCGTCACGTGAACGTACGTCGGGTAGAGCACCGCCCCCCAGGCCAGACTGACGAGCATGGTCACAAGGAAGAGTGCAGCAAAGACGACGATCGCCCACAAGACCGCTTCCGAACTGGCGAGGAGGATGATTCCCGCGGCGACTCCGACTACCGCAAACGCGCTGAGGATGATGGCGAGCGGAATCGAGTACACGATCCCGACCAGGAACGGGAAGAGACCCGCCCTGATCTGCGCCTCGGCGTGCTTCCACTCGGGCAGCCCATCTCTATGATGCTCGGCGACTTGGAGCATGTAGAGGAGGCAATACCCCATAAGCCAGATCATCCCTACGTACGGGATCAGCATGATTCCCGCGCCGATCACTGCGCGCTTTAACCAGGCGGGATCGCTCAGCACGACCCGAAGGGCCTCGCCTATCCTCTCAACGCGCTCGTCGCTCACCTGGCTACCTCGGCAGCGCGATCCTGCGCAGGGTATCTGCATCGATCGCGTCGGCCGGCGACTTGATGCCGAGGCTCTCGTAGAGTCCGGAGAGCGGGTCTACATACTCGTAGCTCACGATCGCCGGCTCTCCCTCGATCCCGCCGAGTTCTGCCGCGCGATCAACCGCATCGTCGTAGTTGCCGAGCGAGTCGATGAGGCCAAGATCTAGCGCTTCGCTGCCGAGCCAGACCCAGCCGGTCGCCAGCTCGCGGACGTCGGACTCGGACATGTCGCGGCCTTCGGCGACGTCTTTGATGAATTGGTCGTAGACGATCTTAAGCTGCTCGTTGAGCATCGCGATCTCTTCTTCGGTGACCGGGCGGTACGGGCTCCCGGCGTCCTTGTACGCGCCCTCGTGCAGCGTTATGAAGTCCACCCCGATCTTGTCGAGCAGCCCCTCGACGTTGGCGATCTCCATGATCACGCCGATGCTGCCGACCGACGATCCCGGCGATGCGATGATCTCGTCGGCCTGCGAGGCTACCATGTAGCCGCCGGACGCGCAGATGTCGCCCACGCTCACCACCACCGGCTTCTGTTCGGAGGCGCGCTTGACCGCAAGTGAGATCTCCTGCGAGGCGGCCACCGTGCCGCCGGGAGAGTCGATGCGCAGCAGTATCGCCTTCACGCTGTCGTCCGCAAGCGCCTGATCGAGCTGGTCGAGGATGTACTCCGGCGACGCGCTCCCGGTGCCGCCGCCCTGTATCACGCCCTCGAGATGGATCACGCACACGCTGTCCCCGAGGGAGAACGCGCTCGATCCGGTCTCAGAACCGAGAAGCCAGATCGAGCCGCAGCACGACACGATCGTCAGCACCACGAACGCGATGCCGAGCCCGATCGCCCACTTGGCGCCCGCCGACATCCTCTTCTTCGCCGGCGGCTGCGGGGGCGGATAGCCGACCGCGACGGCGGGCACCGGCTGCGACGCGGGCTGCGGGATACCTTCGGGAGTCTGGCTGTCCATGGTGCCTCCGAATCGTCAGTTAAGCTGCGGTGATATCGAGTGGACGCGCTAGATGATGCCCACGTACGCAAGCGCTGCGAGCGCGTGGAATGCCGCTAGAACGACCATCGCATAGGCAAGCCACTTGTGCACTTCAGGGTGCAGCGGACCCTTGAACTTGATCTTGCGCTTGCCCACGAGCACCTGGAACACGAGAAGAGCGAACAGAGTCCCGCCGCCTGCTACGAGCATGTAGGACTTGATCTGCAGTCCGAGTAGCATCGCGTCTCCTCACACCGACGTACGTGCCCTCCGAGAGTACGCGCGCGCTGCCTCAAGCGTCCAGACGTCCACGGATCGCATCTCACGGGTGATTGCGGCAGGCCGTCGCCTGCAGCCCGTGCATGCCCTACGATACTCGGCAGAGAACGGGGGTGTGATGCGCATACGGAAGACACGGCGAGTGGCAGCAGCCATCGTTCTGCTGGCGACCCTCATCGTCCCCGCCGCGGCTTCCGCACAGGACGCGTCGGCCATCCTTGCGGAACTCAAAGAAGCCGCCAGCGTGTTCAACGTCAAGCCCGGGACCTTCGACCCGGGCGCACCTTCGGCCTCAGCTGTCGCGGGAGCCATCGTGACGGACCGGATCGACAACGACGGCTTCCCGGAGAACTTCCAGGTCACCGAGGTCTACAGCATCACGCAACCTGACAAGTCCGCCGGTGCCGAGGCGTACTGGCTGGTGCGGTACCGGACCAACAGCCGAATCGGCGCATTCAAGAACCCCGTGTACATGGAGGTCGTCGCCTACGATCCCGCGAACGAGATCCCACTCGGCGTAGGAGGCTTCTACTCGCTCGACCCGTGGTGGAGCCTGCAAGTGACGGCCGCCCAACTGACCGGCGCGGGTGTGACCGCCGAGCAGCTCGCGGGGTGGATAAGGTCGCAGCCGATGCCCGCCGGAGCGGCCGCATCGGCGGGGACCGTCGCCGCGGTACTCGTAGGGCTTCTCGGGATGGTGAACGGCCTCGTTCCCGCGTCCGGCAGCGGCATCAGCACCGAGCGGCTGATCCCGCCGCATCTCGGCGACTTCCACGGCGAGGACTGGCACTGGGTCTACCGCGACGGCAAGTGGCAGCTCATCCAGGGGTTCACGTACGAGAAGTCGGGGTGGTACGACGACGGCCAAGGGGGGCGCGAGTGGCATGAAGCCGGGGAGTGGGTGCCGTTCGGCGAGGCGATTCCCGGGTCGATCTTCGACCTCCCGGACCCTTCGCTCCTCGGAGAGCGCGGGCAGATCTTCATCACGCCGGCAGGCGATGTGAGCGAGAACGTGAAGGCGGCTACTGACTCGCTTGGGGACTTCCTCGACACCGGTGTCGGCCGGAACCTCGACCCCGAGAAGTGGAAGAACCTCGATGACCGTCAACGGTCGGTCGTGCTCAAGGGACTGATCTCCCGGGGCGCCCGGGCGACCGGCCTGACCGACACCAAGATGACGGTCACCTTCGGAGCCGACAACGACACCGGCTTGGGCGGGTATTGGGACCCGAACAACCGTGAGTTGTTCATCAACACGAACAGCTCGAAGTTCGACGATCCCAAAGAGGCCGTTCGCGTCGTATTCCACGAGCTGCGCCACGCCGCCCAAGCCGACAAGGCAGCCAAGCTCGGCGACAAGAGCTACGAGAATCTCATCCGCTGGAATCAGAAGGGCGGAAACTACCAGGAGGCGGGCAACGACTACACCCGCTACTCGGGCCAGCTCCTCGAGCGCGACGCCAATCGCACCGGGCAAGCCATCTCGAACGCGCTGTTCGGGAAGCTGGGTGAGAAGAAGTGAGGATCGTCGCCATCCTCATGGGTTTCGTGATGACCGCCTCGTTCATCTTCACTATCGTGCGGTTCCGCAAGCCACGGCCGATCGCCTGGTGGACGCTCCTGTTGTCAATCGCCGTCTCCGCTGTGGTACTGCCGATCATGGTCCTCATCGGCGGTGTCCCCTTCGGCTGGGTCGCCGGGCTCATCCTCTATGCTGCGGGGCTCTTCGTCGGCCTGCTCTGGGGCTTCACGGTCAAGCTGACATGGCAGCAGGACCGGCCGATCGCGCGCAACTCGATCCTGTGGCTGTTCTTCTTCTTCCTCTCAACGATGTTCACCTACGGCCTGATGGTCTTCGCGCCCGCCACACTCGTCGGCCTCGGCGCTCTGACCGCCGCCTTCCCTTCGGGGATGGGCATAGGGACCAACGCGAACGTGCTCGTGCGCGTGCTGGCGAAGGCGGGTGCGTAGATGGACGCGCGCAAGCAGGCGCGCCTCACGCCGATCGCGACCGCACTCGGCCAGCTCGGCTACACCGACCCGCTGGTGTGGGACGCGGCGCTTCGGATGAGTTGGGTGCCGGACCTGGCAGCGGACCTCCAGGCGTACGCGGCGGCTGGCGCCGCGGCTGGTCCCGGCCATCCCTCGGCGCTCCGATCGTTGCCAGAGGGATACACCGTCGGCTACCTGATGACCGCCTACGGTTTCTCACCCACCGAGGCGTTCCTCATGGGTGCCGCGCTCATCACGCACACGACCGAAGCCATCGAGGCCCTCAAGCAGTACTACCATCACGGACGCTCCGCAACGCGGCCGGACGGCAGCTACGCCATCGTCTATCCACCGGCAGCGGCCAGCGCTGCACCGCATCGCGCGAGCGATCCCGCCTTCCGCGACTCCGAAGAGGTTGAGATCCTCGACCTGCCGGTCGAGCCCGGAGCGGCGGGTCGCAGCGCCGCCGCCAACGTCTTCTGTACGGCTTGCGGCAAGGCGCTCACCGCGGGAACCGCGTTCTGCGAGAGCTGCGGCGCGAAGGTCGGGTAGCGCAGAAGCGGCCCGAGGCGCACTGCCCCGGGCCGCAAGCACTCTCTGCGTGCGCGTCTAGTCGCGCACTGCCGTGATCCGGTACTCGGCGCCGGTGTCCTCGACAGTCACGTTGAAACCGGCGTCGGAGAGGAGCGCGACCACGTTCGCCTTCGCGGTGCCGCTGTCGGCGAGCACGAGGAGATCACGCGTACCATCGTCGAGCGCTTGCTTCGTCTGCATGAGCGGCATCGGGCAGGAGAGCCCGCGCACGTCCACTTCCTTCATCTCGCGTCCCTTCTCCTATGCCTTCTTGCGAGCGCCGAAGAGCGCGATCGCCACGAGTATCACTGCCATGACGCCGAGCGCAGGCCAGGCCATCGGGGCGAGTCCCTTCGCCGAGGAGGCCAGCGTGCCCCAGTGCATGAAGCCCGCACCCGCGAGCATGCCCGCGACCGCCATCGTGGAGTCGGCGTCGCCCTCGGAGCCCATAATCACCTGGCGGAACGGGCAGCCGCCGAGGAGCATCGCCGCGAATGCGGCGACGGTCATCGCGACGAAGCTGCCGAGCGCGTCGTTGTGCGCCACGGGCTGGTTCGTGAAGCCCAGGTTGTACTGACCGAGCAGCAGGTTCACGACCGTCGCGCCGACGACGAGGCCGATGACTCCGAAGAGCAGATCGAAGCGCTTCACGAGGATCGCATCGCGAATACCGCCGATCGAGCAGAAGCGGCTGCGCTGCGCTACGACACCGATCGCGAGCCCCGCGAGAAGCGATACCCAGAGCGCCGCACGCTTGCCGCCCGGCTGCGGCTTGGCGGCGGCCACCGAATCGGCCGAGGCAACCACGCTACCGTCCTCGGAAACGATCGAGCCGTCCTCGGCAAGCGAACCGCCCTCGGGCTTGAGCACCTGATCCGGCACCCCGTCGGCCTTGAGGAACACCGCTGGCGGCTTGTCGCCTGTGGCGAATGCGCCTTCCTTGGTCTGCGTCGCGAACTCCGGCTTGGCCCCGAAAGCGGCGAGAAGCGCGAATGCCAGCAGTACCACCGCAAGCGCCGGCAGTACCCAACCGAGCGGCTTGGCCAGGGTCTTCCCTCGGCCGAGATTGAAGCCCCGCTTCAGGACGACGATGCCCGCGAGCACCCCGGCTACGATGCCGAGGACGCCCCAGAGAGCGCTGAGATCTCCGCCGCCGAGACGCAGCCACGCACGCACGGTGCAGCCGAGGAAGATCAGCGCACCGCCCATGAAGATGAAGCCGAGGACGAAGCGCACGAGCGGCGCACTGCCTCCGCGCGGCCGGAACTCGCGCATCACCAGCGCCGCACCCATCGCGCCGAGGATGATGCCGATGATCTCGGGCCTGATGTACGCGACCGCCCCCTGATTCGTGACGCCGCCGACGAAGAAGCCTGCGATATCGCGCAGGAAGCACGCGATGCATAGGCCCATGTTCCCGGGGTTGCCCTGACTCACGAGCCATGCGGCGACCGCCCCGATGAACAGCCCGGCTCCTCCCAGGATCCAGGCCGTGGGACCGACGACCCGACGCTTGCCCATTCCACTCCCCTCGTACGGTGTATAAGTCACGGCGATGATTGTCATTAGCACATCGAAATGTCAACCACGCTGGACTCGGCGGAACGGAAGGATGACGGCATGCTGAGGCCACGCGGTGTGTCCGCGTGGTTGGAGCGACGGATGCGCACCCTACGCCGGGAACGCCAGCGCGGCCAGGAAGCGCTGCTGGAAGTCCGGGTGAGCGGCCAGGTCGATCGTCCGCATGCGTGACACGATCTCATGCGCACGATCGCGAGTTGCGCTGTTCACGAGCGCCATCCGCGCGCCCGCGAGTGCGGTGTTCCCGGCGAAGTCCACGCGGTCGCGCCACATCGCGGGGATGAGCCCCACGCGTACGAGCGAATCCGCCCGAACGTGGAATCCGAAGCCACCAGCGACAACGACCGAGACCACCGCTTCCGGCCGGAGATCGACGTCGGCAAGCATCAGGTCGATCCCGGTTCGCACGGCCCCGACCGCGAGCTGGACCTGCCGGACATCCTTCTGCGTGAGAACGACCTCGCCGAGAACCTCGAACACGCGCACGCCGTCGCGTTCGGCCAGCCGTGTGCCGAGCGAACCGCTGGTGTCGGCGAACGCGCCGGTGGCGTCAAGCACACCCTCGTCGAGCAGCACCGCGACCAGGTCCAACAGCCCGCTGCCGCAGATGCCCTTCGGCTCGCCGTCACCGATCACGCCCAGCTCGAGCCGTCCGCCATCGAAGGACACCCGCTCGATAGCGCCGGTCTCGGCACGCATCCCGCATTCGATCGACGCACCCTCGAGCGCCGGTCCTGCGGCCGTCGACGCCGCGATGAACTCACCGTGGGCCGCTACGACGATCTCGCCGTTCGTACCCAGATCGAGCAGCAGCGTCGGGGCGACGCGCTCTGCAAGCCGCGTCGCTACCAGTCCCGCGGTGATGTCCGAGCCGACGAAGGCCGAGGCCCCCGGCAAGATGTCGAGATCGAGAGAAGGCAGTGAGTCCATACCGATCTCGTACGCCGCGACCCGCACCGCGCCAGTCGGAGCATCGGCGTAGGGTGCTTCACCCAGCGCTGAGACGTCTGCGCCGAGCAGTAGCCCAGTCATCGCCGTGTTGCCGACGACAATGCCTTCCACCAGGGACTCCTCGGAGAGCGCGGATGCGCCGAGCGCCTCGCCGATCATCGTCTCGACCTGCCCCGAGATGAGGCCTTGCAGCTCGGCCGATCCGCCGGCCGACGCGTAGGCCACGCGGGAGAGAACGTCGGCCCCCAGCGTACGCTGAGCGTTGAGGTCGCCTTCCGACGCCAGCACCTGACCGGTCCGCAGGTCCAGCAGTTGGACCGCAACGGTCGTCGTGCCGACGTCGACGGCCACGCCCGCGAGGGGCCCCAGCGCCTCGATTCCGCGTGAGGCCGGCGGCTCGACCTCAAGCGGCGCCTGGCTCGCCGAGGTCACCACCCGTGCCTCGCGGCTCGGTTCGTCGAGGGTTACGACCGCATCGCCGGACACGCGGGCCCTACACGCCAGCCGCTTCCCCGCCGCGACGCCTGCCCCACCGAGCAGCTCGAGCTCGCCATGGGTCGCGGCATCTACCGCGCCCTCGGCATGCACGCGGCATGACCCGCAGGTACCGGTGCCGCCGCACGGCGCGTCGATCGGGAGCCCGGCGGCTCGGACAGCTTCGAGAAGTGTCGAGCCGACCGGCACTGTGACCGTGCGACCGGTCGGCTCGAATCGTATGGTCGCGCGCTCCGTCATGCGGCCTCCCTCTCTCGAGGATACCGCGAGCGCGCCGCATCCGCCGCTACGGCGCGGCGGGAGCCTCAGGCGTCTCGGGAGTCGCGATGCTCGGGCAGATGGAGCCGCAGTTCGGACAGGTGCCGTCCGCGTTCACCGCGGGAGCCTGGCCGCGTTGGCCACCCATCATGCCGGGCCGTCCGGCGATCGCGCCGCGTCCGCCCATCATGCCCTGCCGCCCCATCATGCCGTACTCACCGGTTCCGTTCCGGGCCTGGCCCATCATCGGGTAGCCGACGGTATCGCTGACCGTCGCGCGACGCCCCACGGTACGGAACACTGCCGGGGCCGCGACTGCCGTGCCCAGCAGCGTGATCCCGATGACGACTCCTACTGCGACCGCGAGTGCGGTCTTCCACTTCGGATCCATCGCATGACCTCTTTCGTCGTCCGCCCGTTGTCCGGACGGGCACGCGGCACACCAACGGCCGCATCCAAGACGCTAGCAGCGGGATGTGTAGATTCCGTGGAGCGCTCGCGGACTACTCAAGGAGTCGCCGGGGCGGCCGAGTAGTAGCTGCCGTCAGTGGGGTCAGGGCTCGACTCTCTCGGCAGTCTCGACAGCAGCGCATGGACGAACGCGAGCTCGTTCTCGGGAGTGATGCCGTAGCGACGCTTCCCCGCACGAATCAGCAGAAGGTCGCGCGACATCCGCGTTGCGCACATGTAGATGGTGCCTTCGCGCACGTACGGCACGCCCCATAGCGTCAGTCCCGGAAGCCGCATGCTCGACCAGAGCGAAGGGGTGAGCGTCTGCCTGCGGATCTCCGTCATCTCTGTGTACGGGATCGCGTAGTGCAGGAAGGGACCGCAGCGAATGTGCAGCATCTCGGTGCCGACTTCGTAGCGCATCATTGGCAACGACAGAAGCGTGACCACAAGGAAGCCGACCAGCGGGACCATGACCCCAAGCATGATCCAGACAGCGATCTCCTCGCCTGGCTCGACGGCGCCGGGGATGAAGACCGTGCTTGAGGGGAAGACGCAGAGCAGTATCAGTGCGAGCAGCCACAGCCAGCCGCCCGAGGGCGCCGGCTTGAATTCCTGCGCGAACGGATCGATCATCGCCGTCACCACCGGTTCGACAGCACGTACACGACTGCGGCGATCGTAGCGACAGCCATCGAGACAATACCCAGTCCGGATAGGTACGCGCCGATCGCCACCGCGATCCCGGCCACGGCCGCTATCGCTGCCGAGCGGTGCCCGTCAGACGCGCGACGTGCGGCCTCGCCGGTGACCACACCGAGCCCCAGCAGCACGAACCAGTAGCCGAAGCCGATCGCCGCGAGCAGAAACGCCCCGCCCGTCCCGACGGCCGCCGAAGCGAGCGCAGCAAGTGCAAGCTGCTTGGGCTTCACGGATCGGCGCGCTGACGGCAACTGTCGCGCGCACTCCTTGCACTTGTAGCCGACCGGCGTCTGAACCATGTCCTTCGGGCAGATCGGCCGGTCACATTCGACACACCTTACGTTCGTCTCGGCGGTCGGATGAAACGCGCACTGTGGCATGCAGGATCTCCGTCGCAGGTGTCAGGCCGAAGGACCCGCAGGCGCGTCGGTGTCGGACGCGGGCGCTGCCGGAGCCTCGCCCCCGGATGCCGAGGCCGCCTGACGCTCTTCCATCTTCTCGGCGGCGCCGCGCAGCTTGTCGCCCATCGTCTTGAAGGCGCCCGCAAGCTTCGGACCGACCTCCTCCGAGATCTTCTCGCCGGCAGACTTGAACGCCTCCCCGGTCTGGGTCGCAGCTTCCTTGAACTGCTGTCCGACCTCGCCGTCCGCGGCTCCCTTGACCGTGGCGCCAACGTCCTTCATGAAGCCGTCGAGCCGCGTGGAGAACTCGTCGAGGCGCCGCTTGTTCTCCGGGTCGTTCGCCGCGGCGCTCACCCACCTGCCAAGTGCCGCACCGAGCTGATCGAGCTCGATCACGACCGCGCGCCATGCCTCGGCGGCTTCCGAAGGCGTCGAAGGATCCGCAGGTTGTCCGCTTCCGGGAATCTCATCACTCATCGCTTCTCACTCCTTCTTCGGCGCCGAATGCTAGCGTAGCGCAGACGCATGCGCATACGAGTATCCCCCACATGGGTGCGGCGCGCACGACCGGTTCGCGCAATCCGTCCGCTCTTGGACCGCAGCGGGCAGGAGCACACCACCCGCACGCCGAACAGCGCGTGTGGCACACTCGAGAAGCCGAAAGGAAACGGATGCTCCGATTCATCGTGTTCGCTTGCGGGGCCGCACTCATGGGGCTCGAGATGGTGGCGGCGCGTGTTCTCGCGCCGTACCTCGGCAACTCCATATACGTGTGGGGCGCGGTGATATCGGTCGTGATGGTCGCTCTCTCGATCGGCTACGCGCTCGGCGGCCAGCTCGCCGACCGCTTCGGAGCCGCACGCTCGCTGCCCCCCGTGATCGCGGCCGCCGGCCTGGCCACCGTCGCTGCCCCGGCGCTGGCAGGCGCAGTGCTCCCGGCAGCCGCCGAACTCGGTCCCCGCGCGGGCTCGCTCGCGGCCGCAGCCGCGATCTACTTCGTGCCGTCGCTCTTGCTCGCGATGGTCTCGCCGCTCGGGGTGCGGTTGGCCGCCAGTGCCGGGATGGCGCACCTCGGCCGAACGGCCGGCAACCTCTATGCCGTGTCCACCGCAGGCAGCATCGTCGGCACGCTTGCTACCTCGTTCTGGCTCATCCCGGCTCTCTCACTCGAGCCGCTCGTGACCTGGACCGGGCTCACGCTTGTCGGCGTGGCCCTTCTGGCGCTCCGGCTGAAGGCGGAGCAGACGCCGGAAGCGCCGACGGCCAGTCTTGCTCGAGCGCGGTTCGCGAGACTCGCGCTGCCCGTCACACTCGGCCTTGCACTTGCCGGAGCGACCCTAGGCGGATTCGTCCTCTGGCGAGTCGCGCCGGCGCCTGCGGTGAACGCCGAGGGCGAGACCGTACTCTTCCGGGCCGACACCCAGTATCACCGCATCACCGTGACCGAGGGCGACGGCGCCCGACACCTGCGCTTCGACCGCAGCCATCAGAGCGCTCTGGACCTCGACGACCCGTTCGAGAGCCGCATCCGCTATCCCGACTACATGCACCTGGCGCTCGCACTCAAACCGGACGCGAAGCGCGTGCTGGTCCTCGGACTCGGCGGCGGTGCGATCACGAAGCGCTTCTGGCGAGACTACCCGAGCGTGACCGTGGACTCCGTCGAAATCGATCCGGTCGTCGTCGAGGTGGCGCGCAAGTACTTCTGGCTGCCCGAGGATGAGCGGAGCCGGGTGTTCGTGCAGGATGCGCGGCGCTACGTGCAGACCACGGGCGAGCGGTACGACATCGTGATCGTCGATGCCTACTACTCGGATTCGCTGCCCTTCCACCTCACGACCGAGGAGTTCCTGCGCGAGGTCAAGGGGATCATGACCCCGGACGGCGTGCTGGCCTACAACGTGATCTCTCGCGTGGACGGCGACGGGAGCGACCTGTTCCGCAGCATGTACCGGACAGCGACCGGCGTGTGGGACGAAGTCTGGGCGTTTCCTCTCGGCATCGGCAAGGACGGGGACGAGCGGACGCGCCGGAACATCATCGTGCTCGCAACCGATGCGCACCTCTCCGAACCCGAGCTGCGCGGGCGCATCGCCTCCCGGGTGGACGGCGTCGTGACGATCGGTGGCTTCCCCGAGATGGCAGACGATCTCTACACCGACCCGGTTCCGGTCGCCGACGTGCCGGTGCTCACAGACTCCCACGCACCAACGGACTCGCTCATCGAGGTGCAGTGACGGGTACAACCTCCGCCACAGGGCACGTGCGATGCTCGGTGATCGGCAACACTCAGAGGCGGCGAGAACACAGCTCGAGCAGATCCTCGAACGCATCGGCGACGATGAGATGGCACTCGTCGAGGAGCTCGCTCGGAATCTGGAGTTCGCCCTGTCACTGCTCAGGCGCGGGTACCGGAAGTAGGCCTCCCTACGTTCCCGGTCGTCCGTGCGCCGGCCCACTGCAAGTCCCCGCGAGCCGGCGCTTCGCCGCCGGCGGCCGGCGGTCCCTGGCGAGGTATGATGGCGGCAGCCGGCGTCGGCCGGTGAACGCGACCGGAAGCGAGCTGGGCGATGGCCTTCGACGAGGGACTCGACACGCGGGTCGGCGATATCGCGACGGCGTGGGGCGCCGTACGCAAGCCGATGTTCGGCGGCACGGGCTACCTGGTGAACGGCAACATGTTCGCCGGCATCCACAAGGACAGCCTCGTGTTGCGCCTGAGCCCCGGAGACGGCGATGCCGCCCTGACCGAGCCGGGCGTGCGCCCGTTCGATATCACCGGCCGTCCGATGAAGGGCTGGGTCATGGCCGAATCCGAGAGCGTCACCGACGACAATCTGCTGCGATGGCTGGCGCTCGCCCGCGGCTTCGTCGAGACGCTCCCGGCCAAGTAGCGCGATGAGCGCCAGAACCGGCCGTCGCGACTACTCAGCCTGGCTTGCACGCCTCGCAGTGGCGGCCGTCTTCGCGGTGAACATAGAGTGCGCGCTTGCCTTCGTCCTACGGCCCGATCGCTATGCAGGAGGACTCGAACTCGCGGGCGTTCCGGGCCAGACCGCGGTGCGAGGGCTCGGCATCGCGTTCCTCATGTGGAACGCCACCTACCCGCCGGTCATCTGGCGGCCGAAGGAGAACCGAACCCTCTTCGCGGTGGTCCTGACCCAACAAACCGTCGGGCTGGCAGGCGAAGCCTGGCTGCGCCTCGGCCTGCCGGTCGGGCACACGGCACTCGCAAGCACCCTTGAGCGATTCGCCGTCTTCGACGCCGCAGGGCTCGTCGTGATGGCAGCGGCGTTCGTCGCGCTGCACTTCTCGAAGGGCGGGCCGCCGAAGTAGCCATGCCACACGCAGGCCCCGTGTCCGATATCCGCGAACTCCTAGCGTCGGCCAACGTCGTCCTCGGCCCCATGGCTGGAGTGACCGAGGCACCCTTCCGCGCGATCTGCAAGCGGATGGGCGCAGGGCTCACGTACACGGAGATGGTGTCGGCCAAAGGGCTGCACTACAACCCAGACGCGGCCGTCTCACGCGAGCTTCTCACCTTCGCGCCCGAGGAGACTCCGTGCGCGGTACAACTCTTCGGCTCGGACCCGACGATCATGGCCGAGCAGGCCGCGCGTGTGGTCGCCGAGCACGGCGCCGATGTCGCCTGCATCGACATCAACATGGGTTGTCCGGTGACCAAGGTCGTGAGCAACGGCGAGGGCAGCGCGCTCATGCGCACCCCGGATCTCGCCGCCGAGATCGTCTCGCGTGTGGCGGAGTCCGCGGAGGTGCCGGTGACCGTGAAGTTCCGCAAGGGGTGGGACGAGGCGAGCGCCAACGCTCCGGATTTCGCCCGCCGGATGGAGGCAGCCGGCGCATTGGCACTCTGCGTCCACGGCCGGACCCGTGCGCAGTTCTACCGCGGAACGGCCGATTGGGGTGTCATTGCCGACGTGAAGCGGGCGGTGTCCGTGCCGGTGATCGGCAGCGGCGATGCGTTTTCGGCAGCAGACGCGAAAGCGATGCTCGACCGCACCGGAGCCGACGCGGTGATGGTCGCGCGCGGGGCGCAGGGCAACCCCTGGATCTTCCGCGAGGCCCGGGCACTCATCGATCGCGACGAGGTGCTTCCCCCGCCGACCCGGCTCGAGCGGGTAGACATGGCGCTAGAACACGGCCGGGCGCTCGTGGCGTTCGCGGGCGAGCACGCCGTCACACGCATGCGCAAACATGTGGGCTGGTACGTCACGGGCATGCCTAAGGCGAGCAAGGTCCGCGAACGCGTGAACCATGTCACCAGCCTCGCGCAACTCGAGGCGCTTCTCGCGGAGTACCGCGAGTACCTCGCCGCCCTCGGCGCGTAGCTACTCGAGCGGCCGAAGCGATTCGGCTACCGCCACGAGCTCGTCGAAGCTCATCGGCTCCACCCACTCGTGCCGCTCGTTCTCCCTGGTGCCGCCCCGGTACTCCATCCGGCCTTCGGAGAAGATGAGCACTTCCACGCCACCCGTGCTGAAGCCGAGGAGGCGCGTGGTGGACTGCTTGCCCGAAGGATCGCTTTCGGATCCCGGTTTGCCCGACGCGCCCAGAACGTACTCAATTCCGAACGCCGGTTCGCCTTCCACGGAGAGTTCCTCGGTCGTGACGTCGGCTGGTATCGCTCCTCCATAGCCGAGCGGATCCTCGCCGGACGCCAACAGTCCCTTGAAATAGGCGATCGACACATCGTCCGCGGCCTTGCGCTCCTGAACGTTGAATCCCTCGTACTGCGCGATCAGGCCCTCGACCGACCCATCTATACGAATCGCATCGATCGGCAGGTAGTCGAGCTTGAGCTGGTAGCCCTCCGGATAGAGCGCATCGAATCCGGCGTCTTTGGCGATCTGCCCGCCCCGCGCTTCGAAGATCGGCTCGTACAGCTCGCCGACAGGTAGGGCTATCAGAGCAACCGTACTGAGCACGAATGTCAGGAACACGAGTCCGACTGTCGCAACCACCCGCAAGCGATGCCACGCAAGGCTCTTGCCCACCAGCACGAAGAGCGCGACCACGACGAGCACGGCCGAGACCAGGGCGAGGATCCACCCGAACGGCATGTGGAAGTAGATGCCGGCGATGCTCCAGAACTGCATCGCGACGATCACGGCAGACGCGAGGAGCGCCAGCCACAACCACGTGAGCCGACCGCCCCCTTTCGCGATGAACACTCCCAGCGCGATCAGCCCCGCCAGTGCGCCTACTGCGATTGCGATCCCGATGAACATGAGAACCCCTTCCGACCAGCCTCATAGAGTCTATTGTCCCCCATGCGCGGATCGTCCCCCATGCGCGGCGCTCGTCACGGGACCTGCGCCTCTCCTTGCACTCTGGACCGCCGAGTGGGGCATCATGGACTGGACGGCGCGAGCTGCACCGGATCCGCCGGCGCCGAATCGAAGGGCGAGAGATGAGCGCGATCGTGGTGTACGAGTCGTTCTGGGGTAACACCACCAAGGTGGCGCGGGCCATCGCCGAAGGTCTCGGGTCTGATGCACGCGCGCTCACCACCGACCAGGCTACTGACGAAGCGTTGGCCGAGGCCGACCTCGTGGTCGTCGGCGCACCGATCATCGGCTTCTCGCTCGTGCAGGAAGCGGGACGCGCCCAGCTCGCCCGGGAGCGCAAGGCGCCGACTCCTGCTGACCTATCGCACCCCTCCATGCGCTCGTGGCTGGAGGCGCTGCCCAAGGGCGAGGGGCGGTTCGCGGTCTTCGAGACCGGTCTCGGATGGTCGCCGAGTGGCGCACACAAGGCGATGACGGCTGCCCTCACGGGCGCGGGATACACCGAGGCGGCACCGCGCGAGCGCTTCCTGGTCGCCGGCCGGTACGGCCCGCTCAAGGACGGCGAAATCGAACGCGCACGCCAGTGGGGTGTGACGCTCGCAGGATAGCGGACGGGGACCGGACGGTGGATAGCCGCGGAGCACACGATCAGCACACAACGGCTGGCGACGGGCACAGCGCGCATGCCGGGCACGCAGTAGTCACCGCGCCGGCCGCCCACGACCGCCACGAGGGCCACAACGCCGCCATGTTCCGCGACCGTTTCTGGCTCGCGCTCGCACTGAGCATCCCGACGACCGTCTGGTCCCCGATGGTCCAGATGCTGCTCGGCTTCCGCGCCCCGGAGTTCCCCGGCTCGCGCTTCGTGCCTGCCCTCCTCGGCACCGCGGTCTTCCTCTACGGCGGCCGGCCGTTCCTCAGGGGCGCTGTCCGCGAGCTCCGCGAACGGCTCCCCGGCATGATGACGCTCATCTCGCTCGCCATCAGCGTGGCGTTCGGGTTCAGCGTCGCCGTCACATCCGGCGTTCCGGGCGAGGACCTCTGGTGGGAACTCGCCACGCTGGTGACGATCATGTTGCTCGGCCACTGGATCGAGATGCGCTCGATCTCGCAGGCGAGCGGCGCTCTCAAGGAGCTCGCCAAGCTGCTGCCGGACAAGGCCGTGCGGCTCGCCTTCGACGGCTCCGCCGAGGACGTGCCCGTCTCCGCGCTGGCCGAAGGTGACCTGCTGCTCGTGCGTCCGGGAGCGCGGGTGCCCGCCGACGGCGAGGTCGCCGAAGGTTCGAGCACGCTCGACGAGTCGATGATCACCGGCGAATCGCGACCCGTGGGCAAGGCGCCTGGCGACGCGGTCATCGCCGGAACCATCAACGGCGCAGGATCGCTGCGCGTGCGCGTCACGCGCACGGGCGACGCCACAGCGCTCGCGGGGATCATGCGCCTGGTGGCGAGCGCACAGGCCTCGCGCTCGCGTGCTCAGGACCTCGCCGATCGTGCGGCGCGGCTCCTCACCTTCGCCGCGATAGGCTCGGCAGTGCTCACCGGCGTCGGATGGGTGCTCGCCGGTGCGCCGTGGACGTGGATCACGGGGCGCGTCGTCACCGTCCTCGTCATAGCCTGCCCGCACGCCCTGGGTCTCGCCGTCCCGCTCGTCATCGCGATCTCGACCACGCTCGGCGCGCGGCACGGGCTGCTCGTGCGCGACCGGCGCGGTCTCGAGGAGGCGCGCCTGCTCGACACCGTCGTGTTCGACAAGACCGGCACGCTGACACTCGCCGAGCAGCGCGTCGTGAGCGCGGAAGGCGTCCCGTCCATGCCGCTCGCCGATGCGGTGCGCCTCGCTGCAGCCGTCGAGCGCGACTCGGAGCATCCGGTCGCGCGGGCGATCGTTGCGCACGCGGAGGCCGAAGGCGAGCCGCTGCCGATCGCGAATGCATTCGAGGCGATTCCGGGACGCGGGGTGCGGGCCCGAGTGGACGGCCTGCGCGTGGAGGTCGGCGGACCGGCCCTGCTCTCGGCGCTAGAACTCGTGGTCCCGCCCTCCCTCGCCGAAGGAACTGCACGCTCGGCCGAGGCCGGGCAGACCGCCGTCTACGTGATCGTCGACGGTGCGGTGACGGCTGTGCTCGCGATCGCCGATGCGGTGCGCCCCGAGTCACGGGAGGCTGTCGACCGTCTGCACGCGGATGGCGTTGAGGTAGCGATGCTCACCGGCGACTCGGCCGCGGTCGCACGCGCAGTAGCCGCGCAGATCGGCATCGACCGCGTGCTCGCCGAGGTGCTGCCCGAAGGCAAGGCGGCCGAGATCGAGAAGCTACAGGCCGAAGGCAAACGCGTGGCGATGGTAGGCGATGGCGTGAACGACGCGCCGGCGCTCGTGACCGCGAACGTCGGTATCGCTATCGGCGCGGGGACCGAGGTCGCCGTCGAGTCCGGGGACATCGTGCTGGTGCGCTCCGACCCGCGCGACGTGCCGGCGATCGTGTCCCTATCGCGCGCCACGTACCGGAAGATGCTGCAGAACCTCTGGTGGGCGGCCGGGTACAACATCGTCGCAATCCCGCTCGCTGCAGGAGTGCTCGCCTCCCAGGGTCTGGTGCTCTCGCCGGCCATCGGCGCGGTCTTCATGTCGGCGAGCACCGTCATCGTCGCGCTCAACGCGCAGCTGTTGCGGCGGTGGAACCCCGGGGTCTGAGCCGGCGACTCGACCTACGCCAGCAGGCGTAGACGCTCGTCGGCTACGCGCACCTCGGCACGCATGCCGTACCCGAACGCGATGCGGTCGCTCTCGATGCCGTCGCCGAAGACGACGCCGCCCGAGTCCATCTCCGAGGTCACACCGAGTGCGGAGCCGGCCGGCAGTCCGCCGGTCGTGAACCGCACCTCGCTAGTCGGGCTCGCGAACGGCTCGCGCACGAGGAACGACAGTGCGGGCTCGGCGGGCGCGGGCAGATGCGGCGGCTCCTGAAGTCCGCGGCATATCGACGACGCCCACCCCGTCGCGCCGGTCCCAGTCGTGACGATCATCCCGCTCGACATCTGCCGCTCGGTCCGGCCGTCGACCTCGAGGCGGTACCGCGCCGTCTGGTGCGACTCATGTCCGACGAAGACCTCGTTGAGCGCCAGCAGCCGCTGGCCATCGTCGAGCCGGCACTCGGCAAGCGTGCGCTCATCTACCGCAACGCCCGGATCCACGGACGCAGCGAGCAACTCGCCTGCATCCGCCGGGTCGTGACGCACGAGCACACCCGGATACGACTCCGGCTCCGGGTTCAGACCGATGACGATCTGCCCGCTCAGGTACTTCGCGACGTTCGCTACCAGTCCGTCGGGGCCGAGCGCCACCACCACGTCATCGGGCTCGAAAAGGAAGCGGTCCAGATCGTCGCGCGCGACCCGCGCCGAGCGCCACGCGATAGGCACGGCACCAAGCACGCACCGCCGCGCGGCGTCGAAGCGCTCGTGCTCACCCTCGAGCGCTTCGATCGCCTGCCCGCGGCTGGCGAGGAAGAACCGAGCCTGCTCCCGCGTGGCGTGGCGCGCCAGCAGCATCTCGTACGGCGTGGGCCGCGTGACGAGCACGACTCTCGGCTGCGCGTTCACGGCTCACGCCTCCAACCGCCTGGTTGCCGCGCCGATGAAGTCGCCCACGAGCTGCCCGAGCATGTCGGGCGCTATGTTGAGGTGCTCGATGCGCTGCAGCTTGCTCGCGAAGTCGCGCGCGGCAAGGCCGGTGAGCACCTCGGGCGGCAAGTCGCGGTACACGTCCATCATCGCCTGCTCGGCTTCGGCCCGCGCCATCTCCACCAGCCGCAGGCCTTCGGCCTCCGCCTCGGCGCTCACACGCGCGCGCTCCGCTTCGGCCCGGGCACTGATGCCGGTCGCCTCGGCGTCCGACTCCATCCGGATGCGTGCGGCCTCGGCCTCCTCGCGTGCCTGCAGCTTCGCGTTTGCGCCCTGCTGCCCCAGCAGCAGCTCTTCCCGCTTGGAGAGCTCGATGCGGTTCTGCATCTCGGCCTCGGCGATCGATCGCTCCTTCTCGACAGCAAGCGCACGGCGCTGGAAGAGCGCCCGGTCGGCGTCGGTCTGGATCGCCTCCCGCACCGGCGTCTGCAGCGCCTTCTCGACCTCCGAGGTCGGGCGGACGGACGCCACGCGGACGGTGACGACCGCAATCCCCATCTCGCCGATGCTCCGCTCTGCGGCAAGACCCTCGGCGATGCGGCTGCGAAGCGCGCCCACGCCCTCGGCGAGCACGTTCTCGAGCGGGCGCTCGGCGATCCACGCCAGCGCGACCTCCTGGCCCATGCGAGTGAGCAGCCCCGAGACCTGCTCCAGCGGCTCGCTAGTCCAGCGGCCGCTCATCATGTCGACGTGGAAGTCCACGCGTGAGGCGAGCGCCTCGGCATCGACCACCCGCCAGGTCACTACTCCCTGGACGAACACCTCCTGGAAGTCGAGCGTGATGCCGCGGATCTGCATCGTGAGTTCGCGGTCGTCCATCGGGATCTCGGCGACGGCCGCTGAGAGCGGGTGGAACCAGAACGCGAGCCCGCGACCGCTTTCGACGGCCGCGCCATTTCGGTAACGCACCACGTGCATCGACGGCTCCGAGCGCAGGTGCTTCACCACCGGGTAGTGCTTGATCTCAGCCATCGTCCTTCTCCTCTCCTCGTCGGCAGCCTTCGCGGTCGCCGAAGCCGGCGGCGGTTCTCCGCCGCAGGCGGTGTGTGCTAGACGGCCGACCGGTGCACGAAACGGTAGAGTTCCGCGGGCCGGTGTTCGACCTCGTCCTCGCGCTGGCCGGTCGCTTCGAGTTGGCCGGAGGCGAGCATCCGGCGACGGAACGAGTCCTTGTTGAGCGGCCGACCGAGGATGGTCTCGTGCACGTCCTGGAGCTGCCGCAGCGTGAAGCACTCGGGCAGGAGCTGAAAGCCGATCGGCGAGTAGTCGAGTTTGCCGCGCAGGCGCTTGACGACCACGCCGAGGATCTCGGCGTGGTCGAACGCGAGCGACAGCGCCTCGCCGTCGGTGGCAACAACCTCGACCGGCCCGCCGTCTTCGCCTTCCCACGGCACGCGGATGCGGCGAAGATCGGCGTGCGCAAGCCGTCCGGCGTCTACGAGGGCGTAGTACGCCACGCTCAGGACGCGCGTGCGTGGATCGCGCTCGGGTGCGCCGAAGGTGTACAGCTGCTCTAGGAAGACGTCGGCCGCGTGCGCCTTGGTCGCGAGCGCCCGACGGGCCGCGTCCTCGAGCGACTCGTCCATCCGCACGAACGTGCCCGGAAGCGCCCACCGGCCGGCCTGCGGCGGCTCCTCGCGCTCCACTAGCAGCACGCGCAGCACGCCATCCGCTACGGTGAGCAGTGCCACGTCCACCGCCACCGACGGCCGTTCGAACTCGGCAGGGTCGTAGTTGGCGAGGAACTCACTGTCGGTTGCCCCGTGTGTCCGGTCATTCATGGTTTGCCTCCCTTATCTGCACCTAGCATATATGCCCTATGCCGATAAGTCAACACCATGAACCGAAGACTGGATCAAGTCCGGACAAGCGAAGCGGCGAGGCCCTGCCCCGCCGCTCCACGTAAGTCGAGCCGCCTACCCTATGCCGCCGCGGGCGCCGCCTTCTTCTTGCGCGAGCGGGGCTTGCGCGAGCGGGGCTTCGGCTCGGGCTTCGGTAGCACTGACGCCGGCAGCTCATGCCTCTTGCGGTCGAAGCCTGCGATGACTTCGTTGAAGACCGCGGTCGCGTACTCCTGCTGCCAGTCCTCCAGCGACATGTAGAACATCGGATAAAACGGGAGGCTCATCGCCGTGGTGAGATCGACGAGGCTGCCCAGTATCTCCGGGTACTCCATCACAAGATCGATGACTTCGGGGTTGATGAAGTCCTCCGCACGATTCCCCGGCATCAGCATCAGCGTGCGACCGCCCGCGCGGATCACGACGTCATAGAGGAAGTTGCCCTCTCCCAGCAAGGCGATGCTGTAGTCGCCCGCGGGGCCGTCGAAGGACCTGGACCACGCCATGTCCTCGCGCTCGAGATTCCAGATACGTGCCAGGCTCTCGAGGTCGACGTGCATCGGCATCGGGCAGCGCGGCAGCTCCTTGATCGCCTCCCGCACGTTCGCGAAGCCGACGATCGACCTGGCCGGCATCGACTCGGCAAGCAGACCGACGGCCAGACTTGCCTCGAACCACGACGTCGCGTTGAGCAGCACGCGAGTCAGGTCGGAATCTGTCTGGTAGTCGGAGCGGATATCGGCAAGCATCAGTTCGACGGCGCGCATGGTGTCCTCGGCTTCGTGTCCGGAGTGAATCCGACACAGGTGCTATCGGGTACGCCGAGGACGGTGTTTAGAGCCGTCCGGCATCATGTTGTGCGCCGGTGAACACATCCGCCGACGGGCGGCGCGACAACGGTGGATCGGCGCCTAGAACTCGACCGCGTGCAGCCGCTCGAACACCACGCCGCTGCGCGCGAGGAACGCGCGCGGGTCGAAGATCGCGTCGAGCTGCGCGGCCGAGAGCGTGCACTCCGTGTCCGCCTCGAGCCGCTCGCGATAGCCCGGCCCGCTCCGCGCGTGCTGGATATCGTCCCACACCGCCATCGCGTTGCGCTGCACCACGAGGTACGCGTCCTCTCGCTTCATGCCGGCATCGACGAGCGCCAGCAGCACGCGCGACGAGTAGATGAGCCCGCGCGTCTTCTCGAGGTTCGCGAGCATGACCTCGGGATAGACCACGAGGCCGTCGAGGATCCACTCGAGCTTCGCGAGCAGGTAGTCGGTGGCGATGAAGGAGTCGGGGAGCACCACACGCTCAGCGCTCGAATGGCTGATGTCGCGCTCGTGCCACAGTGCCACGTTGTCGAAGCCCACCTGCGCGTTGGCTTTCACCACGCGTGCGAGCCCGCACACGCGCTCAGCGGTGATCGGGTTGCGCTTGTGCGGCATCGCCGACGAGCCCTTCTGGCCGGCGGTGAACGGCTCCTCCGCCTCGATCGTGTCGCTCTTCTGCAGCGCGCGAATCTCGGTGGCGATCCACTCCGCGGTAGCGGCCACGGTGGCGAGCACCGCGAGCACATGCGCGTGCCGGTCCCGCGCAATAACCTGCTGCGACGCAGGATCGGGCGCGAGACCGAGCTTCTCGCACACGTACTGCTCGACGAACGGATCGACGTTGGAGTACGAGCCCACGGCTCCGGAGATGGCGCCCCACGCCGCCGAGTACTTACGCGTGGCGACCAGCCGGCTCTCGGCACGCTTCAAGGCATGCGCCCACGCGGCCCACTTCATGCCGAAGTACATAGGCTCGGCGTGGATGCCGTGCGTGCGACCTACACACAGCGTGTCGCGGAACTCATCGGCGCGGCGCAGGCATACTCGGCCGAGGCGGCGAACATCCTCGATGATGATGTCCTGCGCCTGCGTCATCTGCAGGCACAGAGCCGTGTCACCGAGATCGGAGCTGGTCATCCCGTAGTGCACCCAGCGAGAGGGCTTGGGATCCCCGTCCGGCACGCCCGCGTCGATGTGCTCGGCCATGTTCGTGAGGAACGCGATCACGTCGTGATTGAGGGTGGCCTCGAGTTCCTCGATGCGGGCGACCTCGAAGGCCGCGCGCTCGCGGATTATCGCCACGTCCTCGTCAGGCACCACGCCGAGCTCGGCCTGCGCCTCGCAGGCGAGGACCTCGATCCGCTTCCAGATCTCGAACTTGTTCTCGAGGTCCCAGATGGCGCCCATCTCGGGGCGTGTGTAGCGATCGATCATGAGTCGTCTCCTCGGCGAGGCGGCGGAATGAAGCGCAGGCTGGCCCGGACTCCTCCGGCCTTCGGATTCCCATTATCGCACGTCGAACCACTCGGGCGGCGGACTCGACGCCCTACCGCTTTCGCGTGCTACAATGCGCCACCTAAGGCCCGTATCGAGACGCGACCGCGCAGGCGGCGTGTACCCGAGGAGCTGAAGTACGTGAAGCGCACCATGCTCGGCGGCAAGATCCACCGCGCCGTCGTCACCGAAGCCAACGTGGACTACGAGGGCAGCGTCTCGATCGATGAGAGCCTGCTCGACGACGCCGGCATCCTGCCCGGTGAGGTCGTCCACGTCTGGGACGTCACCAATGCCGCCCGCCTCACCACCTATGCGATTGCCGCACCCCGCGGCTCGGGCGCCGTGTGTGTGAACGGCGCCGCCGCCCACCTCGTCAGCGCCGGCGACCTCGTGATCATCGCGTCGTTCGTGGAGCTCGAAGACGCCGAGGCCCGCACCTGGAAGCCGCGAGCTGTGTTCGTCGACTCGTCGAATCAGGCCGTAGAGGTCCGCGCCGAGGAAGCGTTCCGCGCCCACTGACGCGCGCAGCCGGAGCCACAGGACCGGTCGTGCGTCGCTTGCGTCTCGTCTTTCGGGTATCATCGCACTCCGAAGGGGAGTAGCTGCCCGGCGTGACAACCGGGAAGCAGGCCGTCATCACGGGCACCCTCGCCCCGGCCCTGCTGTCGAGACACCTCGTGTGCGAGACCTTCAGGATTCACGCTTGTCCTGACACAACCGCGCACCGGAGGCCCGCATGTCCCGTCCCGCACCCGTAGACCCCTCGGCCATCGATCCACGCTTCGTGGTGGAATCGGCGCACACGATTGCAGCCGACGCGGTGCTCGCGGATCTCGCCACCGCTCCACGAGGACTCACCGCCGACGAGGTCGCCGTCCGCCAGGAAGCGCTCGGCCCCAACGAGCTGCCGGAGGGGAAGAAGCGCACCGTTCTCGGCATGATCTCCAGCCAGTTCAAGGACTTTCTCATCCTTCTGCTTATCGGCGCGGCGATCATCTCCGGGCCGCTGCTCAAGGAGTGGGCCGACACCATCGCGATCGTGGTGATCGTGATCTTGAACGCCGTCATCGGCGTGGTCCAGGAGTACCGCGCCGAGCGCGCGATGGAGGCGTTGCGCGAGATGGCGGGTACCGTCGCCTCGGTTCGCCGGGACGGCTCGGTGGTCGAGATCCCCGCAGGCGAACTCACCGTCGGCGACATCGTGCTCCTCGATGCCGGCCGCGTGGTCCCCGCCGACTTGCGCATCATCGAGTCGGCGTCGCTCCGGATCGCCGAGGCCGCGCTCACGGGCGAGTCGGTTCCGGTTGAGAAGCGCGTCGAGCAGATCCACGCCGCCGATGCCCCGCTCGGCGACCGGCTCAGCATGGCGTACAAGGGCACGCAGGTCGTCTACGGCCGTGGTGAAGGCGTGGTCACCGGCATCGGCCTGGCGACCGAGATCGGGAAGATCGCCGACCTGCTCGGCGCCGCCGAGGACCAGCGGACACCGCTTCAGAAGCGCCTCGCCGCGTTTGGTCGCACGCTTGGCTTGGTGGCGATCGGGCTCACGGCGATAGTGTTCGCGATCGGCATGATCCGCGGCGAGGACATCCTCACCATGTTCATGACGGCGGTCAGCCTTGCCGTTGCCGCGGTGCCCGAGGCGTTGCCGGCAATCACGACGATCGCGCTCGCCTTCGGCGCGAGCCGTCTGGTGAAGCAGAGCGTGCTCGTCCGCAAGCTGCCCGCGGTCGAGACGCTCGGTTCGGTCACCTACATCTGCACGGACAAGACCGGCACGCTGACCATCAACAAGATGACCGTCGAGCACGTGGCTGCGGGCGACACGACGCCCGGCGCACTCGAGAACAGGAATGAGACTGCCGAAGGATGGTGCTGGCTCGCGCGCGCATTCGCGCTCTCCAACGACGTGAGCGGCGAGGGTGACGCGCTCGTGGGCGACCCCACTGAGGTCGCATTCTACGTCGCTGCCGAGAAGGCTGGCTTCCCGCGAACCGCACTCGAAGCCGAGATGCCGCGCTCGGCGGAGATGCCGTTCGACTCCGACCGCAAGCTGATGACGACGGTGCACGCGCTATCCGAGGGCGGCTACGTGTCCTTCACGAAGGGTGCCGCCGAGGTGATCGTCGAGCGCGCCACTGGAGCGATGGACGGCGACGGCAAGGCGGTAGCGCTCGACGCCGACGCGGCGGCGGCGCTTGTGGAGGAGTGGTCGGAGCAGGGACTCCGTGTGCTGGCCTTCGGAATGCGGAGGCTCGAGCACCTGCCGGCCGACCACGAGATGGCCGAGCTCGAAGCCGGGCTCACGGTCATCGGATACGCAGGCCTCGTAGACCCGCCGCGCGAAGAGGCCGCAGCGGCCGTCTCCACTTGCAGGACCGCCGGCATCATCCCCGTGATGATCACCGGCGACCATCCAGCCACCGCACTGGCGATTGCGCGCCGCCTCGGCATCGCGGACCGCAAGGAGCAGATGATCACCGGCCCCGAGCTCGACGCGCTTTCGCTCGAGGACTTCGAGGGCCGAGTCGAGGGCATCCGCGTGTACGCCCGCGTGGCGCCCGAGCAGAAGCTCAAGATCGTCCAGGCGCTCCAGGACCGCGGCGAGTTCGTGGCCATGACCGGCGACGGCGTGAACGACGCGCCTGCGCTCGCACGCGCCGACATCGGCGTCTCGATGGGCGTCACCGGCACGGACGTGGCCAAGGAAGCCTCGGACATGGTGCTGCTCGACGACAACTTCACGTCGATCGTGGGCGCGGTGCGCGAGGGGCGCCACATCTTCGACAACATCCGCAAATTCATCAAGTACGCGCTTGCCGCGAACTCAGGCGAGATCTGGACGATCCTCCTCGCCCCGCTCGTGGGCCTGCACATCCCGCTGCTGCCCATCCACATCCTCTGGATCAACCTCGTAACCGACGGCCTCCCCGGCCTGGCGCTTTCCTCCGAGCCCGCCGAGGAGAACATCATGCGCCGCGCGCCGCGCGCGCCAAGCGAGAGCATCTTCGCCGACGGTCTCGGCTTCCATATCGTGTGGGTCGGGCTCGTGATGGGTGCAGCGACGCTGCTCACGCAAGCATATGCGGATGCGAATGGCATGCACTGGCAGACCATGGTCTTCACGGTGCTGTGCCTGAGCCAGATGGGCAATGTGCTCGCGATTCGCTCGGACCGTCGCTCGATCTTCTCGATGGGCCTGTTCACGAACAAGCCGCTGCTGGGGGCGGTGGTGCTCACGTTCGCGCTCCAGCTTGCGACGATCTACATCCCCGCCCTGCACGGCGTGTTCAAGACCGACACACTCACCTTGGGAGAGCTCGCTTTGGCGCTCGCGATCGCCAGCATGTCGTTCTGGGGTATCGAACTCGAGAAGCTCATCAAGCGGCGGCTTGACGCTAGGCAGGCCGCCGCCGCATAGGGGGGCAGAAGCGTGCGAAAGAAGATGAAGCCGTTCGTATCGGAGATCGCGCAGATGCCCGCCGAGACGATGGCGGTAGTGCACACCGTGGGCGACCCTGGCGAGGTTGGCGCACGGGTCTTCCCCGCGCTCTACGGAGCGGTCTATCCTCTGAAGTTCGCGCTCAAGAAGCAGGGTGTCGAGTTCAAGATCACGCCGCCGCGCGCGCGGTGGTTCGGCGGGCCGGAGTGGGCGACGCTGCCGCGCGAGGATTGGAAGGCAGCATGGGCGATCTCCATCCCCGAAGGCACAGCCGAACTTGTGCAGAAGGACCCGGAGACACCGGTCGTCGTGGAGACGTGGGAGTATGGCACGGTCGCGCAGGTGCTCTACATCGGCAGCTACTCCGAGGAGACCGAGACGATCCTGGCGCTCCACGCGTTCATCGAGGAGCAAGGCTACGAGATCGCCGGGCCGCACGAAGAGGAGTACCAGAGCCGGCCCGAGGCCAAGGAGCCCAAGACGGTCATCCGGTACCAGGTCCGGAAGAAGCGGGGATAGCCGCAGGCCGCCGGTCGGTCTGATACGCGCTAGTCGGCGCGGTTGGTGAAGCCGACTTCCCAGTGTTTGCCGTCGCACAGCGGCTTGTTCCGGCTCTCACCGCACCGGCAGAGCGTGCAGTGCTCGGTGGAGTGTCCATCGGAGAACGGCTCGCCGATGACCTCGACACCGCCCTGGAGGAAGTACGGGCCGTCGGAGGTGGCGATCACCAGCGGAGGACGCTCGTTGTAGTCGCGGTACAGCACGCCGTCGACGGTGCACGAGAGTGCCCCCGAAGGGCACCGGCGGCAAAGCGCGATGATCTCCTCCGCAGTCGCGCCGTCCGGGTTCACCCACGGCCGCTTGCTGCGGTCGAAGACCCCCGGCAGGTCTTGAGTGCAGTACTCGACGTGCGCGCACAGCGCGCGGTTGTCGTGGATCGTGACCTTCGCGCCCACGTGGTCGATCACGCTTCCCGCTCCGGCCTTCCACTTCTTCGCGCTCGAGAAGCCCACGCCCACGTGCGATCCGTCGCAGAACGGCTTGCGCTCCGAGGCGCCACAGCGGCACAGCATCGCCGAGTCCCGAATCCCGATATCAGAGCGGTCCGGACCCTGGAGCGTGCCCTGGTTCTCCGGGTCCGCACCGCGACGGTAGCGCAGCGGACCGTCCTCGACCGGCTCGATATGCGGACCTGCATGGGTGTCGTCGCTCACGTCAGCTCCTCGGACGGCAGATGCGGCAAATGCGTATCGGACTATCGCAGCCAGCGTGATGAGCATACCCGCTCTGCACTCGTGTATCCTCGGCATACTCGACAGCACTCACCCGACCCGATGCTCGGAGGCTTCATGGCACTCGGCGACGACTCGGATCTTGCCCGCTATGACAACCAGCTCGACATGTGCGGCGACACGGCGCACCCCACGCCGATCGTGCGGCTCAATCACGTGCCGACCAACCCGGACGTCGACCTGTACGTCAAGTGCGAGTGGGTGAACCCGTTCGGGTCGATCAAGGACCGCACCGCGAAATGGCTGCTTCGCGGTCTCGCCGAGCGTGGCGAGCTCGAGGGTCGCACGGTAGTGGAGGCCACCTCGGGCAACACCGGCATCGCGCTTGCCGCGATCTGCTCGCAGCTCGGCATCCCGATGATCGCGACTGCCCCGCACGCGCTCTCGCCCGAGAAGACCGCGCTGCTGCGCGCCTTCGGGGCCGACGTCCGGTTCACCGACCCGGCCGACATCTCCGGACTACATCCGATGGACCTCGCGTTCAAGCTCGCGGAGGAGATCGTCGCCTCCGATCCCGAGCGATACGTGATGCCGAACCAGTATGACAACCCGGACAACGCCCGCGCCCACTATGAGTCGACCGGCCCCGAGATCTGGGAGCAGACCGGAGGCCACATCCGATACTTCTTCGCAGGTCTGGGCACCTGCGGGACGATGGTCGGCACGTCGCGGTACCTGAAGGAGCGCGACCCGTCCATCCGGTGCATCGCGATCGAGCCACTGCCAGGTCACCACATCTCCGGCCTCAAGAACCAGGAGGAGACCGCAGTCCCGGGCAACATGGACGCATCGGTCATCGATGAGATCGTCTGGGTTGACGACGCGTTGACAGACGAATGCGCGCGCCGCCTCTACCGCGAAGAGGCGCTGATGGTCGGACCGAGTGCTGCGGCTATCGCAGCCGGCGCGATGACGTACCTCTCCGAGCCGGGCCGGAGCGGAGTGGCGGTGGCTATCGCCCCCGACAGCGGGCAGAAAGCCGCTAGCTACCTGAACCAGATCCTGGAGTAGCGGAGAGCTGCCCATGCCCGTGAGCAAGAACGACCGACCGCTCCTCCAGCTCTCCACCGCCGCCGAGTGGCGGCGGTGGCTCGCCGCCAATCACGCCGCCTCCGACGGCGCGTGGATCGTGCTCGCAAAGAAGCACCTCGGCGCCGCGGCACCGTCGTACGAGGAAGCGGTGGAGGAGGCGCTCTGCTTCGGGTGGATAGACACCACCGCCCGCCGCCTCGATGAGACACGATACCTCGGTCTGTTCACGCCGCGCAAGCCCAACGGGACGTGGTCGCGGTCGAACAAGAAGCGCATCGAGCGCCTTGTCGCCGAAGACCGGATGCAGCCCGCCGGGCAGGCGGTCATCGACGCCGCGAAGGCGAGCGGCGCATGGGCGCTGCTCGACGAGATCGAGGCGATGGTGATGCCCGAGGAACTCGTCGAAGCGCTCGAGGCCGACCCGGAGGCGGCGACCGGCTGGCGCGCGCTCCCCGACTCCACCAAGAAGACGGCGCTCTACTGGGTGCGCACCGCCAAGCGCGCCGAGACACGCGCGAAGCGCGTCGCGGCAATCGTCGATGGGGCACGTGAGGGACGCTCGGCGATCTGAGCGGTCTCGACTCGCTTCTAGTAACGCTTGCCGTTATTAACGCCGTGCGTTACTATCTTGCCAATGATTGTTTCGTTCAAGGATGCCGACACCGAGAAGCTGGCCCGGGGCACGCGCGTGCGCCGGTTCGTCAGCATCGAGTCTGTCGCGCGGCGCAAGCTGCGGCAACTCGAGATTGCGGGGGCACTCGACGACCTCAGGGTGCCGCCGGGCAACCGCCTCGAATCACTCAAGGGCGACCGCGCCGGACAACACAGCATCCGGGTGAACGATCAGTACCGTGTCTGCTTCCGCTGGACGTCTGCGGGCCCCGAAGACGTTGAGATCGTGGACTACCACTAGGACGTGATGATGATGACCAAGCTCAAGCCAGTGACCCCCGGCGAACTCCTTTCCGAGGAGTTCCTGAAGCCCATGGGCATCTCACAGTACCGCCTCGCCAAGGAGATCGGCGTGCCGGCGCAGCGCATCGGCGCGATCATCGCCGGGAAGCGCGCAATCACCGCCGACACCGACCTGCGTCTCTGCAGGTTCTTCGGGCTCACCGACGGATACTGGCTCCGCGCGCAGGCGGCCTACGATACCGAGATCGCCCAGGACCAGCTCGGCGAAGCGCTGAAGCACATCAAGCCGTGGGCTGGACCGGGCGGCCAGCTCGGGCACACCGCGTAAGCTCCTCACCTTCCGGCGCACGCTTCCGACCGCTCGGCCCGAACCTCGTCCGCCCGTCGCGCGCGTGGGCATAATCACACGCAAGCCGCTCTCGACGAGCGGCGATCCTGTCCCCTATCGAGAGGAGCCCGCACATGGGAGTCAAGGGCACGCAGACCGAGCAGAACCTGCTCAAGGCATTCGCCGGCGAGAGCCAGGCGCGCAACCGCTACACCTTCTACTCGTCAATCGCCAAGAAGGAAGGCTACGAGCAGATCGCCGCGCTCTTCCTTGAGACCGCCGAGAACGAGAAGGAACACGCGAAGGTGTTCTTCAAGCACCTCGACGGTGGCGACGCGGAGATCACGGCATCGTATCCGGCAGGCGGGCTCGGCACCACCGCCGAGAACCTGCTGCATGCGGCCGACGGCGAGCTGATGGAGTGGGGCACGCTGTATCCCGACTTTGCGCAGATCGCCGAGGCCGAGGGCTTCCCGGCCGTGGCGAAGTCGTTCCGCGAGATCGCCGACGTGGAGGCGCACCACGAGGCGCGCTACCGCGCACTCCTGGCGAACGTCGAGGCCGGCACCGTCTTCAAGCGCGACGGCGTGGTGCGGTGGAAGTGCCGCAACTGCGGCTACGTGCACGAGGGCCCCGAGGCGCCCGATCTCTGCCCGGCCTGCGCCCACCCGCAGAGCTACTACGAGCTGCTCTGCGAGCCGTACTAGAGCGTCAGCGCTGCGAACTCAATCGGCCTCGGCCCGTCGTCGGAGTGTATCGATGGGGCCGGCGAGGTCGTACGCGTAGAGGACCGCAGGTGCTGCGTCTCAATCGATCGAGGTCACGCGCCCGGCCTCGTCATGCTCGTACGCCGTCGTGAACTCCTGGCCGCCTGCCGTGTCTGAGACGGTGAGCAGCCAGCCTACGGGGTTGTAGGAGAAGGACTCGGCGGCGTTGCCGCCGCTCACGCACGCGAGCCGGTGGGCAGGGGTGTAGGCAAACGCGTATGACTCGCCTGTGGAGAAGGTGCTGCTTTCGAGCAAGCCGCAGTCGCCCGGAACCTCGGCAAGAAGGAGGAGAAGTTCGGCTCGATGCCGGGCGGTCCCAACGGCGCGGGTGGCATGGTGCGTGGCGGCAACCTCGAGGGTGAAGTGCTCGAGGTAGCCGAGGACACCATCACGGTCGACCTCGGAGATTCCGGCTCGCAGACGTTCTACATCACCGACGACACCGTGGTCGCGTACGTCGAGGGCGCCTCGCCCCTCGCCACGGGCTCCACCGTCATGGTGATGGCGCAGCCCTCGGCGGCGGAAGCGGTCACCAACGCCTCGCTCGTGGTGGTGAAGTAGCAGCGAACCCAAGCGTCAGCTACTTCACAATGAGGATGATGCCGATCTCCGTCTGCTCCGAGCCCTCCTCGGTGTAGAGCGAGACGGTGCCCTCCATCGTGTCCTTCTTCACGGCCAGCATCCCGCTGTCGCCGTCGCCGGACATCAGCACGTCACTCGTGATCTCCCAGCCACCGTCGGTGAACTCGGCCTTGTACCACTCGTAGATGTCCTTCACTGACTCGGGCGAGAACAGGTTCACGTAGAAGCTGCTGTCAACGTCGGTCTTCATGCTCGTCGCCGAGTCGACCTCGAACTCGTCGGGAAGCGGGAACTCCCCGGGGAAGTCCTCGGGGATCTCGGTAGCGTCGCCCTGCATCGTGACCGTACCGTCATCGGTCTCGATGGTCACCGAATCGTCGTCGACGTCTACGTCTCCACCGACGATCCCGCCTGCGATCTCTTCGCCTACCTTCTCGCCGATCTTCTCCTCGATACTCTTGCACCCCACCAGGCCGAACAGCAGCCCGAGAACCACGACTACGGCCAGCGCCCGCTTCATCCTCGTTCCCCCTTTGCATCGCCATGTCCTGTAGTGCATCCGGGAAGGCGCCTCTCGAATCCCGCGCTCGACTCCGTTGCTTAGCGGGCATATACCCGTCTTGGGGGTGGTTTCCGTGTCTGAGCCGAAGGTCACGATGACGGATCCGTTGACGGTCGCCTTCATCACCATGCACGGCGCGTACGACAGAACACCGCACGGGCTCGGAATGCTGTATGCGTGGATCATGCAACATGCGCTGCATCCTCACGGGATGCCTACCGCCGTCTACCTCACGGCACCGTCCGATGATCCCGAGCAAAACGTGTGGGAGCTCTGGGCGCCGGTCGCCGGTGAGGTTGCCGACGCGATGCCGGACACGTCCGGCATCGGCGTGAAGCACGTGGAGGCCCAGATGGTCGCTACCGTCATGCACAAGGGTCCGTACGAGGACATCCCGCCGACGTACGAGATGCTCGGCCGTTGGATAGCCGAGTGCGGCTTCGTGCCGGACGGCCCGCCGATGGAGCGCTACTACTCCGACCCCGCGGAAGTCTCGCCTGAGGAATACCTCACCGAAGTGCTGATGCCGGTGCGAAAGGTATGAACTCAGCATCGGCGATGCTGCGCAATCTGCCGGCCGACACGCGAGCGTGGCTCACCTCCGAGGAGAACCCGGCGGTCGCGTGCCTCACCCGCCGCGAGCTCCTCGGCGAGCGGCGATCCGCCGGTCTCGGCGCGTTGTGGGCTCGCCGCAACGAGTACGGTCCGGTCGCCGCGATCCTGGACCGGATGCACGCGGACGGCTCGTGGGACAGACCGTCACAGGACTACCGCAAGTACACCGGCAGCCTGTGGCAGGTCCACTTCCTCGGCGAGCTGTACGCGAACGGCGACGACGAACGCGTGCGACGAGCGGCCGCGTACGCGTTCTCCCGGCAGCTGCCGGACGGCTCGTGGTCGTGCAACGGCCGCGAGTCCGCCGCGATCCCGTGCCTCACCGCCAACGTCGGCCGGGCGCTCGCGCGGCTAGGGTACGCACGCGACGAGCGCATCTCGCGAGCGATCTCGTACTGCGTGCGGCTGCTCGATACCTTCGGCTGCCTGACGTGCGGCGCGATCTACTCTCAGAAGAACGATGCGCCCAAGGACTGGGGCGCCAGCTCCTCCACGCTCAACGGCTACTGCCACATGCTCGCGCCGAAGCTGCTCCTCTTCCTTGCCGAGGTCCCGGGCGACTGCTGGCCCAAAGGCGCGGAGTGCTTGCGTGACGAGTGCATCCTCATGCTGCGCGAGAAGCAGGTGCACTACTGCCTGCCCGAAGAAGGCCGCGAGTTCTTCGAGCTCTTCTACACCGCCAGCTCGGCGCAGCGTCGGGGTCTGCGCGAACGCTTCCTCGTGGCGCACCCCACACTCCACTACAAGGAGAAGCCCGGCTGGCTCCGATTCGGCTATCCGCTCTCGTACAACTCCGATGTCCTCGAGTCGCTGCGCGCACTGTTCGCGCACGGCGAGCCGATTCGCCCCGAGTACGCGCCGGCGCTTGCGGTCGTGCGTTCCGCCGCCGACAAGGAGGGTCGCTGGACGCTCCGCAACAGCTTCAACGGGAAGATGCTCGCCGAGGTCGAGATCAAGGGCCGGCCGAGCCGCTGGATCACCTACCAGGCGCTGTCGGTGCTCGCGCGGGACGAGGGCGCTACTGCCGTGGAGTACGCGCTCATCATCGGGCTGATCGCACTCGCCATCATCGGCGCGGTCTTCGCGATCGGCGGCTTCCTCTTGGGGCGGTTCGACGGAGCAGCGAAGATCTTCTGACCCGTCGCGCGCCTACCCGATTCCGGCGTGGTACTCCTGCAGCGACCGCACCGCACGGTCTGCATGCCGGTGCGCGCGGATCCCTTGCGCGGCGGCGAGCGCCGCTGACGTCGTGGTGATGTAGGGGACCCGGTGTTTGATCGCCGACTTGCGGATGTATGAGTCGTCGAATTCGCTGCTCTTGCCCGCCGGCGTATTCACCACGAGTTGGATCTCGCCGTTGGCGATCGCGTCTTCGATGTTCGGCCGCCCCTCGTGGAGCTTGAGCACCGGTGTCGCCTCGATGCCGTTTTCGCCGAGGAACGCAGCGGTGCCGCTCGTGGACATGATGCGCAAACCGGCTGCTGCGAACTCGCGCGCCGCGGGTAGGACTCTCTCGCGGTCGCGCTCGGCCACGGTGATGAGCACGCAGCCCTCATCGGGAAGTCGCGTGCCCGTGGCTTCCTGCGCCTTGTAGAACGCAAGGCCGTACGAATCGGCCAGGCCGAGCACCTCGCCGGTGGAGCGCATCTCGGGGCCTAGCAGCGGGTCGACCTCGGGGAACATGTTGAACGGGAACACCGACTCCTTCACCCCGAAGTGCGGGATGGGCTTCCGCTCCAGCGCAAGGTCGGCGAGCTTCTCACCGAGCATCACGCGGGTGGCCAGACGCGCCATCTGGATGTTGCAGACCTTGCTCACGATCGGCACGGTGCGCGACGCGCGTGGATTCGCCTCGAGTACGTAGACGACGTCCTCGGAGATCGCGTACTGCATGTTCATCAGGCCCACGACGCCAAGCTCGACCGCGATGCGGCGCGTGTACTCGTCGATTGTGGCCAGATGCTCCTCCGAGATGACTACCGGCGGAATCACGCACGCCGAGTCGCCGGAGTGGATGCCCGCGTACTCGATGTGCTGCATCACGGCGGGCACGAACGCGTCGGTTCCGTCCGCGATCGCATCGGCCTCGCACTCGATCGCGTTCTCGAGGAAACGGTCGATGAGCAGCGGCCTCTCGGGCGTGACATCCACTGCGGCCGCGACGTACGTGCGCAGCATCTCCTCGTCGTGCACGACCTCCATACCGCGTCCGCCGAGCACGTAGCTCGGCCGCACCATCAGCGGATAGCCGATGCGCTTGGCCACCCACAGCGCCTCCTCGAGCGTGGAGGCCATGCCGGATTCGGGCATCGGGATGCCGAGGTTCTCCATCATGCCGCGGAAGCGGTCGCGGTCCTCGGCGAGATCGATCGTCTCCGGCGTCGTTCCGACTATCGGCACGCCCGCCGCCTCGAGCGCACCGGCGATGTTCAGCGGCGTTTGCCCGCCGAACTGGCAGATGACGCCCTCGGGACGCTCCTTGTCGTAGATGGCGAGCACGTCTTCGACCGTGAGCGGTTCGAAATACAGCTTGTCGCTCGTGTCGTAGTCGGTCGAGACGGTCTCCGGATTGCAGTTCACCATAATCGTCTCGAAGCCGAGCTCGCGCAGCGCGAATGCCGCGTGAACGCAGCAGTAGTCGAACTCGATACCCTGGCCGATGCGGTTCGGCCCGCCGCCGAGGACCATGATCTTCCGGTTGGAGCTCACCGTTACCGAGTCGGCGGCGTTGTACGTGGAGTAGTAGTAGGCGGCATCTTCCACGCCTGAGACGGGCACCGCCTCGTAGGCGTGCTTCAAACCCAGCGCGAGCCGCTGCTCGCGGACCCGCTGCTCGCTGACGCCGAGCAGTTTCGCCAGGTACGCATCGGCGAAGCCGTCCTTCTTCGCGCGCACGAGCAGATCGTCGGGAAGCGAACTGCCGGCCTTTGCACCCGCACCCGCTACTCCGCCCTCGACCGCGTACTGGAGGATCTCCTGCTCGAGTGAGACAAGCTCGGCCATCTGCTCGATGAACCAGCGCTTGATGTGCGTCCGGCCGGCGAGCTCGTCCAGGTCAGCGCCCTTGCGGATCGCCTCGTACATCACCCACTGCCGTTCGCTCGTCGGCTCCCCGAGCATCGACATCAGCTCGAAGAGGTCCCTGTCGTAGAAGTCCTTTGCGAAGCCGAGGCCCATCCGCCCGTTCTCAAGCGACCGGATCGCCTTCAGCAGCGACTCCTTGTAGTTCTTGCCGATGGACATGACCTCGCCCACCGCGCGCATCTGCGTCCCGAGCTTGTCCTGCGCGCCCTTGAACTTCTCGAACGCCCACCGCGCGAACTTGACGACCACGTACTCGCCAGAAGGCGTGTACTTCTCGAGCGTGCCGTCGCGCCAGTACGGGATCTCGTCCATGGTGAGCCCACCGGCAAGCCGGCTCGACACGAGTGCGATCGGAAAGCCGGTGGCCTTGCTCGCGAGCGCCGATGAGCGCGACGTACGCGGATTGATCTCGATCACCACGACCCGGTCGGTCACCGGGTCGTGCGCGAACTGCACGTTCGTGCCGCCGATGACCTCGATGGCCTCGACGATGTCGTACGAGTGCTTCTGCAGTCGCGCCTGACGCTCGGCGCTGATCGTCAGCATCGGTGCCGTGCAGTACGAATCGCCGGTATGCACGCCCATCGCGTCCACGTTCTCGATGAAGCACACGGTGATCATCTGTCCGTTGGCGTCGCGGACGACCTCGAGCTCGAGCTCCTCCCAGCCTAGCACCGACTCCTCGACCAGGATCTGACCCACGAGGGACGCCTGCAGCCCGCGCGCGGCTATGATGCGCAGCTCGTCGAGGTTGTAGACGAGCCCGCCTCCGGTGCCGCCCATCGTATATGCCGGGCGTATGACCACCGGATACCCCAGCTCGGCGGCGACCTTCTCGGCGTTCTCGACCGACTCGACGGTCGTGCTGCGTGGCATCTCGATGCCGAGCCGGTCCATCGTCTGCTTGAACGCCAGCCGGTCCTCGCCGCGCTTGATCGCCTCCGGGCTCACACCGATGATGCGCACGCCGTACTTCGCGAGGACGCCGGCCCGCTCGAGTTCGCTGGACAGGTTGAGTCCGGTCTGCCCGCCGAGATTCGGCAGCAGCGCATCGGGACGCGTGGCGGCGATGATCTCGGTGAGCGTCTCGAGGTTGAGCGGCTCGATGAACGTCTCGTCGGCCATGACCGGGTCGGTCATGATCGTGGCCGGGTTACTGTTCACGAGCACGATCTTGTATCCGAGCGCGCGGAGTGCCTTGCACGCCTGGGTGCCCGAGTAGTCGAACTCGCACGCCTGTCCGATGACGATCGGCCCCGAACCGATGATGAGGACCTTCTCGATGTCGTCTCGGCGGGGCATAGGGACTCCTTCGCGTCGGACGCGCGGCGGCGGGCAGCGCGCAGGCAGGCGAACCGGTTCGGCGTGTTGCAGGAGTGTCTGGCTTCGGCTGCATGCATCTTAGCGGATAGCATGCGCGTGCAGTACTCAATCGCGTGCGGTCGCGATGTCGTACAGCAGTAGTGCCAGCAACGCGCCGAGAAGCCCGATCCCGACAATGCCTGCGATGCCTAGATCGCCGGTCAGCGTGAGCACGAGATTGAGCGCAACGAGGCCGGAGGCGAACATCGCCGGCCCGCGGCGATCGGGCACGTACCAGCGCCCGGCGAGCAGGAAGGCTCCGCCGTCGCAGGCGAGCAGCAGGCCGATGACGAATCTGGCGAGGACGTTCCCGACGCCGACGGGCACGATGCCCGACGCGATCCCCATCGCGAGAACCAGCCAGATGACCCCTCCCGCCCGCAGCGCGTTTCTCAGGCCACGGGTCGGCCGCTCCGCCCCGGGCGCGGCGGTCACGCTCTACCGCCCGCGGGTGACTTCGGCACGTAGCTCTCGATGAAGAAGCCGCGCCAGACTCTCACGCGGTTCCCCCAGTGCTCGACCACCGGTTCCCCGGCATCCAACGGCACATCCAGCGTCACGTCATCGCGCCGCGGGTGGTTCGGGTCGTAGACGCGCACGGTGACGCGCTTCTCGCCGAAGTCGGCGGCGTACGCGAGCACCTGGTGGTTGGTCGCGATGTGAGGAAGGCCGAGTGCGCTCACCATCCCTAGAGGTACCGGCCATCCGGCCCGCAGGCCGTCGAAGAGCCGGAGCAGCTCCCGTCGGGTCGCGGTGCCGATCCCGAGCGGACCGGCGCTCGGCAGATACGTGTACCGGACGAACCGCGCGAGGTTCTTGCCACGCCTCACGCCCACGCTCTCCCACTGCCTGCGCGCGATGGCACGCGCGAGCGTCGAGTCGTACGAGGGCAGGTCCCGGGCCGACGATCCCGGCGGCAGCGACGTGTCCGCGGCGAACGCGTCCAGTGCAGCGAAGACCATCCCGCCGCAGCGACCTCGGGACTGCACCACGCCGAGCAGCGTGTCGCGCCAGGTGTTCGCGAATCCGAAGCCGTGCACTGACGGACGAAAGCCGGTGTCGAGATTCATTCGGTACCTCGAGTCTAGGGGCCACGAACCGATGATAGCGCTCCGGATGCAGCGGTAGGTGCGGTACGCCCTTTCGACGTCTTGCGGCAGCGTAGGATTCGTACTATTCTGATTCTACTGAACGTGCTGATTGGGGAATCCCATGTCGACGCCGAAACCCGGGGCATGCGCCACACAGGAGTGCTGCGCTCTCGAGGCAGTGGTGAGCGTGGACGAGCGCGGCCAGCTCGTCTTGCCGAAGGACCTGCGCATGCGCGCAGGCATCGGACCGGGCGAGCGCATGGCGCTGGTGAGCTACCGCGGCAGCGACGGCTCGATCTGCTGCATCACCCTCCTAAAGGCCGACGCCGTCTCCGGCGCAGTCCGATCCGTGATTCCCACCGCCCTCGGCGGCACCGAGTAGCAGTCCACGCCCGCCCCGGTCGGGACGGGTTCATCGCGCAAGGAGGCACCATGCACAACGACGACAGCATCAGGGAAGCCGTGCGTGACAGGTATGCGGAACATGCCGTGAAGCGCACGTCATGCTGCGGCTCAGGATCGTCCTGCTGCAGCAGCTCGGTCAGCGCCGGCACCGCCGTTCCCGAAGGCGCCTACGACGTCGCAGATCTATCAGCGCTTCCCGACGACGCCAACCTGGGCCTCGGCTGCGGAAACCCGCTCGCAATGGAGTCACTCGCTCACGGCGAGACCGTCGTCGATCTCGGCAGCGGCGGCGGCATCGATTGCTTCCTCGCGGCGCGCAAGGTGGGGCCGACCGGTCGCGTGATCGGCATCGACATGACGCCCGAGATGATCGCGCTGGCGCGGCGCAACGCCGAGCGCGGCGGCTACGACAACGTGGAGTTCCGGCTCTCCGAGGTCGAGTCGATGCCGCTCGAGGACGACACCGCCGACATCGTGATATCGAACTGCGTGATCAACCTCGTACCGGACAAGCGCCGCGCGTTCGCCGAGGCGTTCCGGGTGACCAGGCCCGGCGGGCGCATCTCCGTCTCCGACATCGTCACCACCGAAGCTCTGCCAGAGCTCGCCCGGAAGTCGGTAGCAGCGTATGTGGCCTGCCTCGGCGGTGCGTCGACACTCAACGACTACCTCGGCGCCGTGCGCGACGCAGGGTACCGTCAGGTCGAGGTCGTGAGCGACGTCGCGTACGCGATGGACGACGAGGAGGCCGACGCACTCGCGGAGGCGTTCCGCTTCGACCTTCCGGAAGGCTTTGACGATGACGAGGTGCGCCGCATCGCCAAGCTGTTCCACAGCGTGACGGTGCACGCAGTCAAGCCAGGGTAAGGGATACGCCTAGCCGTCCTCCCGGAACTTGGCGGCGATGTGCGCCCCGTCGCAGAAGGGCTTGTTCTTAGACTCCCCGCAACGGCAGAGCGTCACGCGGTTCCGGATCTCGTACGGCGCGCCTTCGGCGTCCACGATCTCGACACCGCCGCGGACCCATACCGGCCCGCTCACGCCCTTCTGCGGGTCCTCGGTCAGCACGATCGACGGCTCGAACTCAGGTTCGAGCGCCGTGCCGTCCTCGGCATACGCGACGTAGCGCCCGGCCGGACAGAGCTGTGCCTCCTCGATCGCTAGCGCGCGAACCGCAGGGTCTGCGCATCGCTCAACGAGGTGCCACAGCCCGCCGCCGCGCAAGCAGAATCGCGCCCTGGCACAGAGCTTCGGTGCCTCCATCAGCCCGAGCTTCGGTCCGCTGATGTCGGCTGCGGTCTCGGCGAACGACCCGTGACCGGCTGTCTCCGTACCGTCGAACCCGATCGCCACATGCGTGTAGTCGCAGAAGGGCTTCGACCCCGAGCGGCCGCACCGGCAGAGTGCGTAGCTCTCACCGGCGTCGACACGTCCGGTCTCCCGCCAGGCGACCGCATCACCGTTGTCGTCCACGACGATCTCCGCGCGCGCAAGCGGCACCCAGCCTTCGACGAGGTACGGGCCGTCCTCCATGATCGTGACGCGCATCGCCGTCATCGTCATCTCCCGGCCACACGGGGTTCGAACGCCTCCGGACAAGCGTAGCACCCACATGCCGCATACTGTGCGAAGACGATTCGGGCGGCCTGGGCGGAGACGCGGTGGAGAGGCGAGGACCAGAGCGAGGCCGACAGCGGGCGCTGGTGCTCGCGTGCATCACTCTCGCGGCGTTCTTGCTCTTCTCGCTCGAACTGTACGCCGGCCGCGCGGTGCTGCCCGTATTCGGCGGGAGTCCGGCAGTATGGACGACCGCACTCTGCTTCTTCACCGCTGTCGTGTTCCTCGGGTACGTCTACGGGCATGTGCTCGTGACACGGCTGCGTCCAGGCGCCGCGCTCTCGGCGCACGCACTCCTGATCGTGGCGACCCTCGCCGCAGCTTTCGTCGCCCCGCACGATCTTGCCGCCTTGCACTCCGAGTCCATGCCGCCGGTCCTGAACGTGCTGCTTGTGCTCGCGGCGATCGTCGGGCTGCCGGTCTTCCTGCTCTCGACCACGACGCCGTTGCTCTCGGCGCGTCTTGCCGCCGAGGGTGAAGACCCCTGGTGGCTGTATGCCGTGTCGAACGCCGCGAGTCTCCTGGGACTGCTGGCGTACCCGTTCCTGATCGAACCGCGCCTGCCCCTGTCTGCCCAGCGCACCTCAGCGTCGGTCGCCCTCCTGGTGCTCGCTGCAGGGTTGATCGCCGTCCTCGGAGCTCGTGAACGGACACCGATCCCGACACGCACCGCCGCCTGCGCGCCCGGACCCTCGCGACGCCGTCAGGCGATCTGGCTGTTCGCGGCGAGCATGGTTGCGGGCATGCTGCCGGCCGTGGCGATGCATCTGTCGACGGACCACATGGCATCCCCGCTGCTGTGGATCGGCCCGCTCGGTGTGTACCTCGGCAGCTTCGTGGTGGCGTTCTCAGAGCGCGGCAGGCGCGCCTTGCCGGTGATCGAGCGGCTCGTGCCCGCGGCTGCGGCGCTGATGTGGGTGCCGTTCGTAGCGCGGCTCGACTGGCCCGTCGTCGTCTTGTTGCCTCTGCTACTCGCCTGCTTCGGCGTGCTCGCCGTGGCCCTGCACGGGCGTCTCGCGCTCGACCGCCCGGACGAGGCGCACCTCACCCGCTTCTACGTACTCGTATCCGCCGGCGGTCTGCTCGCCACCGGGTTCGTCGCGCTTCTCGCGCCGTTGCTGTTCAGCGACGTCTACGAGTACCCGATCATGCTCGCGGGCGGACTGCTGGCGCTGGCGATGATGCCCCGTCCGGCTGCCGACACGGGCGCGGCACGCACACCCGCACTCCGGGGAGCCGTTGCCCGGCTCGTGCCATTCGCGTTGGTGGGCGCGGCACTCGTGGCATCGATCGCAACGCGCTCAGCGCAGTCGGCGACCTTCGTCGCGGTGCTACTCATCATCGGCTCGCAGGCCGTCGCATTCGGCGCAACGCCGAAACGGCTTGCGGCTGCGACCACGCTCGCGATGGTGCTCGCCATGTCGCTCTTCGCGCCGAAGTACGTCGAACGTGTGCGCACCTTCTTCGGGATCACGCAGGTGCGTGAGGCCGCCAGCGGCGAGGCGTTCTCGGAGATCCACGGCACGACGCTGCACGGCCTGCAGTACCGCGACGCGCGGAGGAGCGAGCCCACCGCGTACTTCGTGCGCTCGGGTCCGCTCGGCGACGTGTTCGCGGATCTGGCCGAGCGCGAACCCGACGGTGGGGACATCGCGGTCGTCGGCCTCGGCATCGGAACGATCGCGGCGTACGAGCGCGAGAGTGACTCACTCACCTACTACGAGATCGACCGGGGGGTGATCGCCCTCGCGAATGACGAGCGCTACTTCACGTACCTCTCAGACGCGCCGGTCCGACCTGAGATCGTGACCGGAGACGGACGATTGTCGCTTGCCGCCGAGACCCGCAAGTTCGACCTGCTCGTGCTCGACGCATTCTCATCCGACGCCGTGCCGGTGCATCTGCTCACCCGGGAGGCGCTGGGCGTCTACCGAGACCGGCTCATGCCAGGAGGGATCATCGCGTTCCAGCTGACGAACCGGCACTTCGAGTTGGTGGGCGCGGTCGCATCCACCGCTCGCTCCCTCGGCCTGGAGACACGCACACGCTCGTACACTCCGCCGAAGGACGAGGCCGACGAGCTTTCGGCGTTGCCGTCGACGTGGCTCGTTGTCGGAGACGCCGAGACGATTGCGGCCTTCGACGCGCTTGCCTGGGAGCAACCCGCCGAGGGGCCGGTGCTCACCGACGACTACCCGGACGTGATGCGACTCCTAAGAGCGTTCTAGCCGCAAGGGTCAGGCTCGCCAGAGCTCCGGATGGTCGAGCGGCGCGGCCACCTCGAGCACGCCCGGCGTGCCGAGGACGCCAAGAGCGAGTTCGAGAACCTGCCAGCCCCACTCGGGCTCGGCGGGGTGCGGCGTGCGGATACCGCATGTCGCGGCCGGCACGAAACCGAACCGTCCGTAGAGCTTGGGGTCGCCGAAGACGAGCATGCCCACCTCGCCGCTCTCGCGAGCGAGCGCGATCGCAGCCTCCACGAGCGTGGAGCCGATACCCTCGCGCTGGCGCTCGGGAAGTACGGCAAGTGGCGCCAGATTCAGAAGCGGGAAGCCGGGCAAGCCGTCGTCGCGGTTGAGCCACGCGCGCGTGAAGAGCACGTGGCCAAGGAGCACGCCGTCTTCCTCGGCGGCGAATGAGAGTGCGGGCACGTACGCCGAGTCGCGGATCAGATCGCGCGCGAGGTCGGCCTCGAGATCACTGCCGAATGCAGCACGGTGCACCGCTGCAAGCGCATCCGCCTCGTCGGCAGTGGTGGGCCGGATGATCATCGCGCTAGACCCTCCGCGCTTTCTTGCGGTCGTTCTCGGAGAGCAACCGCTTGCGGAGCCTCACGCTCTTGGGCGTGATCTCCACGAGTTCGTCATCCTCGATGTACTCGAGCGCCTCTTCGAGCGTGAACGTGATCGGCGGCGCGAGGATGATGCCCTTGTCGGCCGACGCGGCGCGCATGTTGGTGAGCTGCTTGGCCTTGGCGACGTTCACGACGAGGTCGTTGTCCTTGGCGTGCTCGCCGACGATCATGCCCTCATAGCACATCTCGCCGGGACCGACGAACATCTTGCCGCGCTGCTGCAGTGCGTCGAGCGCGTAGGCGACCGACTTCTCGGTGGACATCGCGATCATCGAGCCGCTGGTGCGCCCGCCGATATCGCCCTGGTACGGGCCGTACTCGAAGAAGTGGTGGAAGAGCGTAGCCTCACCACGGGTGGAGTTCAGGATGCGGGTGCGCAGCCCCATCACGCCGCGGCTCGGGATCTTGAACTCGAGGTGCACGTGCTCGTCGCGCTGCACCATGTCGGTCATCTCGCCACCACGGCTGCCGAAGATCTCGATTACCTTACCCGCGTACTCCGAGGGCACGTCGACAACCGCCTGCTCGATAGGCTCGAGCTTCTTGCCGCCTTCGGACTTGAGGATCACCTGCGGCCGCCCGACCTGGAACTCGTAGCCCTCGCGGCGCATCGTCTCCATGAGGACCGAGAGGTGGAGCACGCCGCGACCGGCGACCTCCATCCCAGTCTTGTCCTCGGACTCGGCGATCCGCATGGAGATATTGGACTCGGCCTCCTTGAGCAGCCGCTCCTTGATCTGGCGCCCGCCGACGATCGTGCCCTCGCGCCCCACGAGCGGGCTCGTGGAGGCCTGGAAGACGACCGACATCGTCGGCTCTTCCACGTGTATCGGGTCGAGCTGCACCGGCTCGAGACGGCAGGTGAGCATGTCGCCGATGTCGGCGTCATCCACGCCCACGACCGCGATGATGTCGCCCGCGTACGCTTCGGCTGCCTCGGCGCGTCCCAGCGCCTCGAAAGTGAAGAGCTGCTTCACAGCGGCCTGATAGCGGCTGCCGTCGTTCTTGATCACGAGGATCTTGTCGCCCGAGCGTATGGTGCCGCTGAACAGGCGTCCGATGCCGATACGGCCGACGTACTCCGAGTGGTCGATCGTGCAGACCTGCATCGCAACCGGCCCGTTGGGGTCGACATCCGGCGAGGGTACGTGCTCAACGATCGCGTCGAGGAGCACATCCATGTCGGTGTTGTCGTCGTTCGGCTCGAGGCGCGCGTAGCCGTTCACGGCGCTGGTGTAGATGATCGGGAAGTCGAGCTGTTCGTCGTCGGCGCCGAGATCGAGCATGAGGTCGAAGACCGCGTCGATGACCTCGTGCGGGCGCGCACCCGGGCGGTCGATCTTGTTCACGACCACGAGCGGCTTGAGCCCGTGCTCGAGCGCGTGACGGAGCACGAAGCGCGTCTGCGGCATCGGGCCCTCGAAGGCGTCCACGATCAGCAGACACCCATCGGCCATCTTGAGCACCCGCTCGACCTCGCCGCCGAAGTCGGCGTGGCCAGGGGTGTCGATGACGTTGATCTTCACGCCGTTCCACCGCACGGAGATGTTCTTCGCGAGGATCGTGATGCCACGCTCGCGCTCCTGGTCGTTGCTGTCGAGCACGCGCTCGGCAACCTGCTGGTTGTCGCGGAAGACGTGGGTGGACTGCAGCAGACGATCCACGAGCGTGGTCTTGCCGTGGTCGACGTGGGCGATTATCGCGATGTTGCGAATGTCTGAGGCGCGCATGGGTACTCTAATCTCCGGGGTTCTGGCAGCGGCATAGGGTAGCACGGCTGGAGACCGCATGCACGAGACCGCCACCTGACGTCAGTGGGGCCCGTCCGATCCGAGGAGTGATTCTCCATGCCCGACCGCGTTCTCGTCGCGTACGCCACGAAGTACGGCTCGACCAAGGAGGTTGCCGAGGCGATCGCCACCGCACTCGGCGAAGCAGGGGTCTTCGCGGAACTCGAGCCTGCCGCGGATGTGAAAGACCTCGGTGGCTACAGTGCCGTCGTACTCGGCACACCGCTGTATGTCGGCAAGATGCGCAAGGATGCGAGTGAGTTCCTCGAGAGGAATCGGGCTGCGCTGGCTGCGATGCCGGTCGCGCTGTTCGCGCTCGGGCCTGTGTCAGCCACCGACGACATGGCCGAAGCCGCCAAGCAGCTCGATGTCGTCCTGGAAAAGTTCCCCTGGCTCGAGCTACGGGCCAAGACGATGTTCGTCGGCAAGTACGACCCCGACCACCTGCGCGGCTTGGACAAGCTCATCCCCAAGATCAAGGCCACCCCGCTCTACGGCATTCCCTTGACCGACGATCGCGACTGGGCGGCCATCAGTGCGTGGGCGGCAGCGCTGCCGGAGGTACTGGCGTAGCAGCACACGGGGCACCGAACGCATGCGGAGAGGGCCGACAGTCTCCCGTCGGCCCTCTCCCATCGCTGCGTCAGACAGCGACTTCGTCCCGGTTTGCAGGAGCGCTGCGGCCGCAAAGGCCCGCATTCGCGCCGTCCTACGAGGTGGACACCTCCGCAGCGATGCTCGTACTACTCAACGCTGGATCACCTCCTCGGATCGGCGGTGCGCCGGAGTGCGCCCTCGGGCATGCGCCCGTGAACTCGAGTATAGCGAGCGCCATGCCGACGGCAACCTCTCCGGCCACCATCCGCGCGTCGAATGCAGACGCGGTCTCCTCGCGCGGGAGGTCGCGCGCACCTCTCAGCCGTTCGGCACGGGCGTTGCACGTGCTACCCTGTTGAGGTTCGCCGACCGCCCGCCCTGCCGCCGCAGGGCCGCACCGATAGCCCCGCGAGGAGGCACCGCACGTGGCCCACGTCCGATCACTGTTCTTCGACGGCCCGCTGGCCGAGGTCGAGAACAAGGCGCTCAGGAGCGCGCAGCTCGGTCGTCCGAGCGACGTCATCTGGAACATCACGAACCGCTGCAACCTGCTCTGCGACCACTGCTACATGGCGGCCGACGGCCACGCGAAGCCCGACCAGCTCTCCGATGACGAGACGATCGACCTCGTTCGCCGCATGGGAGATGCCGGCGTGCCGGTCGTGTTCCTCTCGGGCGGCGAACCGATGATGCGCCCGAACTTCTGGGAGATCCTCGCCGAGGTCAACGCCCAGGGCGTGCGCCCAACGATCTCGACCAACTGCACGATGATCGACGCTGAGGCCGCAAAGCGTCTCGCCTCCTACGGCGTGCGCTGGATCGCCACCTCGATGTACGGCCCGGCCGAGTTCCACGACGCGATGGTGGGCGTGCCCGGCACGCATGCGCGCGTGGTGACCGCGATCAAGGCGCTCCGTGCCGAAGGCGTCGGCGTGGTGCTCAAGACCGCGCTCTCCAACGGCACCTGGCCCTACATCTTCGACATCATCGGCATGGCGAAGGAACTGGACTGCGGCCTCGTCTACATCTGCGACCTCATCACGAGCGGCAGAAGCGAGGGCGAGGACGACTCGCGCGTGTCGGTGGGGCAGTGGCGCGAGCTTGCGGACTTCGTCGTCAGCGACATGCTCGACCCGGATGTGACGCTCGAGTACGACATCGGTGCCATCCCCTCGGTCATCCCGTACATCGCAGAGCAGTTCATCGCACGCGGCGTGGACGTGAGCAAAGGCCTGGAGCGCCTGAAGATCATGAGCGCGTGCCCGGTGGGCAAGGGTCATATGAACATCAACTCCGAGGGCGGCATCATGCCCTGTCAGTTCGCCCAGGACTGGGTCGTGGGCAACATCCGCGACATGTCGTTTCCCGAGGCCACGCAGGCCCTCTACCAGATCGACTTGCAGGAATCCGAGGGACAGTGCGCGCCTGAAGCATGCGAGTACTCGCGCATCTGCCGCGGTTGTAGGGCGAAAGCCTGGCAGCGTACCGGCGACTACATGGCCGAAGACGTCACATGCATCCTGCACCCCGGCGAGCAGCGCACGATCCCGGCGGCGCCCTCCGCGCACGCGGCGCCCGGCTCCCCCTGCGCCGTTCCCGGCGGCTGCGGCTAGATCGCTTCCCGGAGCGCGTGCGGGGGCACGCCTATCGCACGATCTTGGCGATAGGTATCTCGAGGATGTCCTCGGCGCCTGCCGACTTGAGCTGCGGGATGAGGATGTTCACCGTGGCCTTGTCGGCCACTGTCATGATCTCGTAGTCGTCCGAACCGTAGAGCTGGTTCACTGTCGGACGCTTCATGGCCGGAAGCACCGAGATCACCGAGTCCAGTTTCGGACCGGGCACGTTCATGGAGAGCAACACGCGTCCGCGTGCTTCGATCACGCCCAGCAAGAGCGTGCGGATCTCCTCGATAGCCGGGCGCTTGACCGGATCCTCCCACGCGGCGCGGTTGGCGAGCAGTCGCGTAGTCGATTCGAGGATCACGTCTACGATTCGAAGCCCGTTCTGGCGGAGTGTGGAGCCGGTCTCGGTGAGGTCCACCAGAGCGTCCATCAGCTCGGGCACTTTCGCCTCGGTGGCACCGTAGCTGTACGACACCTCGACCGGGATGCCGAGGTCCCCGAAGAACGCGCGGGTCGTGTTCGGAAACTCCGTCGTGATGCGGCTCCCGGGCTGGATGTCCACGGCGCTGCGCACCGGCGAGTCGTCGCAGACCGCAAGCACCATCTTCACGACACCGGTCCCGGTCTTCGCGTATGGCAACTCGGCGACCTCGATCACGTCGGCACCCGACTCCGACACCCAGTCGTGGCCGGATATGCCGAGGTCGAAGTAGCCGTCGGCCACGTACAGCGGGATCTCCTGCGGGCGCAGGATCTTCACGCTCGAGATGCGCGGGTCGTCGATGGTGGGGTTGTACGCGCGGCTCGACTTGCGGACTGCCAGATCGGCCTCGGAGAAGAGGAGGAGCGTTTGCTCCTCCAGGCTGCCTTTCGGCAGTGCGATCGAAAGCATCGAGACCTCCGTGTCGGTAGCGAGTGACGTCACTCTGTCACGATAGTGTACTACAGCGCTCGCATCGCGTCCGTGCCGTCTCCGCATTGAGCTAGGTACGGGAACCGCGGCCCTCGTCGAAGTAGCGCTTGATCGCCCGCGAGAGCTTCTTGTCCTCGCGCTTGCGCTCCAGCCTGGCACGAAGATCGGCCTGCTCGCCGACGTGCCTCGCTTCCGCCCGAAGCTCCCGGTAGTTCTCCAGCCGCCGCGAAGCGAGCGCGCCGTCCGAGACCGCCGCCTCTACCGCGCAGCCCGGCTCGCCGTCGTGCCGGCAATCCCTGAACCGGCATCCTGCGGCAATCTCGGCGATGTCCGAGAAGGCGTAGTCGATGCCGTCGGCCGAGTCCCACATCCCTACGGCGCGAAGACCGGGTGTGTCGATCACCAATCCGCCTCCCGGAAGCTGGATCAGCTCCCTCGAGACGGTGGTGTGGCGCCCCCGGTGATCGGACACCCGCACCTCGCGCGTTTCCCGGATGTCCTCGCCCGCAAGCGCGTTCACGAGCGTCGACTTGCCCGAACCCGATGGTCCGATGAGCGCCACGGTGCTGCCTGGCGCGAGGTACCCGCCGATCGCATCGAGACCGGTCCCCGCAAGCGCGCTCGTCGCCAGAACGGCGACGCCAGGCGCGGCTTCGGTCACGTACTCGATTGCGCGGCTCACGTCTTCCGCAAGGTCGGCCTTGGTCAACACCACGACCGGGCACGCCCCGCTGTCCCACACGAGTGCCAGCTCACGCTCGATGCGCGCCAGGTTCGGCTCCTCGGAAAGAGGGTGCGTGATCAGCACCGTGTCGACGTTGGCCGCAAGCACCTGCAAGCGAGCCGCCCTACCAGGATCGCGCCGGACGATGCATGTAGTCCGGGGAAGAACGTGTTCCACGAGACGCTCGGTAGCGTCCCCGCCGAGCAGGACCCAGTCGCCCACCACGGGCATGCCGCCGTCGCGTGCCGACTTCACCAGGCGTGTCGCCGGCTTCACCACGACGATGCCATTGGTGGTGAGCACGAAGACGAAGCCGCGGTCCGACCGGAGAACGCGTCCGGCGGCCAGGCTCGGATCGAGTTCTGCCGCTGCGGCTGCGCGTCCATCAGTGAATCCGAAACCCGTGAGCGGATCTGGCGTGCTCAAGCAGGCATCCTTCGCGCTCGGCGTCACCTCATCGTAGCGTGCGTGCGCAGATGGCGCTAATCGCTGCGGAGGTGGGGACCTAGCTCCTGATCGAGCTCCAGCCGAGACGGCGGCGGCGGCGCGGTGCCATCGAATTCGCCGCGCGCCCACTCCTCGAACTCGGGGGTCATCGGCAGCGGCCTCCGTTCCAGGAACGCGTCGATGTGCTTCGCCGTCTCCTGTTCCAGCCCACCTCGAATCGCACCCCAGGCCGCGATGCCGACACCGACGAGGATGCAGCAGAGCGCGGCGACCTGGACGATCCACGACACCTCATCGGCTCCCGTAGTCCTGCCGAGCGAATCCAGCGCGAAACCCCAGTCGTGTAGAGTATGCCCGGGCGCGATGACGATCCTCTGTGCGACGGCGTCTGCTATGTACCTGGATGTCTCCGACGCTGAGACTCCCGCCCATCCGAGCATGAGCGATACGCCCAACAAATCGCGCTGGAAGAAGACGAAGTAGCCGGCCAGTCCGATCGGCAGGAGTATCTGGAACAGGGAGCCCATCATCGCGCTGTACGCGTCGGGCAGGAACCATGTCATCAGGTGACCGAGCGCGTGGAAGCCATAGGTCGCGTCCGATACGATCGGGATGCGAACCTCCTGAGCGACACCGAGCCACCCGAGGACAAGGCAGGCTACGACACCCAGTGAGTGCCGCACGATCTCCCGCCTCTGTGGCCCGCGTGCCATACCGCGCTCATCGGCACAACCGCGCGCCTGCCTGAGCGGGAGGCGCCGAACGGCTGCCGCCTGCGGCTCAGAGAATCACCAGATCGCCCGGGAACTGCCTCGGAATGCGGACGGTGAACGCCGAGCCCTCTCCAGGGCGACTCTCGAGCGACAGCGTGCAGCCTAGGGAATCGCACAGCTCGCGACAGATGGTCAAGCCCAACCCGGTCCCCTCCCGACGCGCACGATTGCCCGGCTCTACCTGCTGGAACGCGCTGTAGATACGTTCCTGGTCCTCTTCGGCTATGCCTATCCCGGTATCCGCGACTGTAACCACGGCGGAGTCCTGCTCTTGCTCCACGGTCACATCCACCCGACCACCCGGATCCGTGAACTTGATCGCGTTGGACACCAGGTTGCGAACAATCTGGTCGAGCTTGTCCGGATCCGTAGCGGCGTTAGTCGCCCCTTCGCACCGGCACGCAAGATCGATGTCCTTCTCTCTCGCCAGGACCGCCATCGACGCAACGAGGTCTCCCATCCTGGCGCATACGTTCACTCGGGCGATCGATACCGGGCTGTACCCGGCCTCGATCCGGGAGATCTCGAGCACGTCATTAACCAGCTCGAGGAGATGTGTGCCGGAGCTGTGCACCATTCCGAGCTGCGCTCTCTGATCTTCCGTCAGCGGGCCCGATAGCCCTTTGAGCATGATCTCGCTGAAACCGATGATCGAGTTGAGGGGAGTCTTGAGTTCGTGGCTCATTCTCGCAAGGAAGTCCTGTCGCGCGTCGCTAGCGTCTTGGAGCTGACGGTTCGCTTCCATGAGTTCGCTCGTTCGGTGGTCGATCTCCCGCTCGAGCCCGTGCCGGTACTCCTCGATCTCGTGCTCGCGGATGACCCGGTCCGTTACGTCGGAGAGTACGAGCACCGCCCGGGAGGCCGAGCCTTCTGCGGGGTGAAGCGACTTGCAGCGGACCGCCAGATAGCGCAGGGAGTCCTGCATCCCGACCGGCACCCGCCGATGCGCAGTCGGTGTGCCGCGAACAATCCCCGCGAGATCTAGCTGTCCCGGCAGCGCCTCTGCGAGGATCTGGCTCCCGAACTGGTTGGCGAAGCTCACCGATCCGTTCACGTCGGCCACGATGACTCCGGCCGGTGAGGTCTCGAGGATGCTTGTCAGCAGTTCACTTTCCTCGCGCTCGGCAGCTTCGGCCCGTTGCGCCGCCAACAGCCGCTCGGCGTTCACCCGGCTGAAAGTCGACCAGAGCACGAGCGGGACGAACAGGACCTTCGCGTAGTCGCCGTAGGCGTCGAACTGCGTGGTGACGCCGGTGTACTCCAGCACGTTGGAAGCACCGTTCAAGAGGAATATCGCGACCGCGCCGATGTAGGTGTACTTCGCCAGCCGACCGATACCCGGAGCATGTGCTGGAACCCTGAAGCCGAAGAACAGCGCGGCACCGAAGCCCAGGAAGGCGAGGATGTCGAAGACCGCGATCGGACTCACGGTCGCTCCGCTCCTCTGTAAGCACGTCTCGCATCTTTGGCGAGCAAGTACGCACCAACAGCGCCGCATATGCCGCCCGCCGCGTAGCACGCGTGCTCGACCAGGTTGAGTGCGTCGGGGAACACGAAGCCTTCAAGCACGGTCACCACAAGACCGAGTGCGATGGCACTGAAGCCGATCTCCGACCAGACCTTGCCCGGAAACCGCAGTTCACGAAGTCCGACGGCCAGCATCGGCGAGAGAACGAGCACCAGGAACAGGTTGATAATCTCACTTTCGCTGTATGTCACGGCGACCCCCCGCAGTCCCTGCTAGCGACCAGGAACCCCTCAGGGCTCCTGTACGCGGTCGAAATCCATCGCGATGGAGTTGATGCAATACCGAAGCCCCGTCGGATTCGGCCCGTCGGTGAATACATGCCCCAGGTGCGACCCGCACCTGCCACAGCGTATCTCGATCCGGTCCATACCGTGGCTGCTATCCGGGAATTCCTCGACCGCCTCAGGCGACACGGGTTCGAAGAAGCTCGGCCAGCCGCATCCGGAGTGGAACTTCGCCTCCGAGCGGAACAGCGGATTGCCGCATGCCCTGCAGCGGTACGCGCCCATGTCGTCGGTGTCCGTGTACTCGCCGGCGAACGGCGCCTCGGTACCCGCCTCCCGGAGAACGCGGTACTCCCCGGGAGACAGCAGAGCCTTCCAGCCCGCCTCGTCGTGTTCCACCTCGTAGCGCTTCAACCAGGGTCGCCCCTTCACGCTCCGACGCCGCAGGCCGCACCGGACATGCCCTTCTTCGCATAGTAGTGCTGGTGGTACTCCTCGGCGAGGTAGAAGCGCCCAAGAGGGACGATGTCCGTGTACAACCTGGTGCCTGCGGAGGCCTCGGCATGGCGCTTCGATTCCTCTGCGACCGCACGCTCGGCCTCGGTCGAGTAGAAGACGACCGACGCGTACTGGTGCGATGCGGACGGCCGAAGCGGAGCGTGCGCGGACCAGAACTCGGCAAGCAGCTGCTCGTAGGACACGGCCCCGGGGTCGTAGTCGACCTGCACGGTCTCGGTGTGGTCGCCCATGTTGCGATAGGTGGGGTCTGGCGTCGTGCCGCCGGCATAGCCCACGCGGGTGTCAAGCACGCCAGGAATCTGCCCGAACCGGGCGTCCGGGTCCCAGAATCAACCGAGTGCGAATGTTGCGGTCGCCACTGTCGCTCCTTCCGTCAGCGGCCTGACAAGCAAGCTACACGCCGGTTCCGTTACGGCCGCGGTCGAGTTCGTCGGCGAGCATCTTGAGGAACAGGCCCACGTCGGTCACGATGCCGATGGTCTGGAAGCTGCCGCGGTCCGCGAGTTTGGTCACCACCGCGGGATTGATGTCGACGCAGATCGTCGTGACACGTGCCGGAAGCATGTTCCCCGTCGCGATCGAGTGGAGCATCGTCGACAGCATGATGCAGGCACCGGCTCCCTGGCAGTATGCGCGCATGGCGCGCTGCGCTTCGAGCACGTCGGTGATGACATCCGGCAGCGGCCCGTCATCGCGGATCGAGCCCGCCAGCACGTACGGGGTGCCGGTGGTCACGAGTGTGTGCATCAGACCCTCGGTCAGGACGCCTCGCTCAACCGCCTGGCGGATACCCCCACAGCCGCGGATCGTGTTGATCGCCCGCAGGTGGTGCTCGTGCCCGCCCACCGCGGGCATGCCCGCCGACATCGAGACGCCGAGCGATGTCCCGTACAGCGCCGATTCTATGTCGTGCACGGCTACCGCGTTGCCGCCGAAGAGCACGGACACGTATCCCATGCCGACCAGCCGCGCGAGGTGCTCGGCGGCTCCGGTGTGGACCACCGCCGGTCCGACGACGAGGATGATGCTCTGACCGCGCGTCCTGACGCGCTCGAGCATGCGCGCGACGTCACGGATCACCACCGCCTTGGGCTTCTCCGAGGAGACCTCCGAGTTCATGAACTCGAACTCCTGTTTGTCGCGCGGCCGCTCGATCGGTCTCACGCGCACTCCAGCGTGTCCGACAACGACGCGCTCGCCCGCGCGCACATCGGCCATCGCGACCGTGTGGGCGTCTTCCCCGCGAACGACGATGCCGAGATCCATCTCCGGCCCCGACACCGCGATCCATCTGCCTCCGGCGCGTATCGCCGTCTCGAGATTGGTCGTCGCATAGAAGCCTTCGGGAAACACGCCGTCGCACGTCGCCGGCTCCGTTCGGACGTCCTCGACGTCCAGCGGCTCGGCGCCCAGCTGTCCGATGACGCCGAGTATCTGGTCGATATGGGCTTCATCTCGCCCGCGGATGCGAAGCAGCGCCGTGGACGCATCCTGATTCGTCTTGCCCACCTCGAAGGAGAGCGTCTCGAACTCGCCGTCGAGCGCGACGATGTCGTCCATGATCTCGGACATGATGCCGGAGTCGATCAGGTGCCCCGACACGCGGACGTCTTCGTACGGGCTGTGCGGCATGTCCTGTCCTCCATAGAGTAGCGATGGCGCCTCCGATTATCGTCCATGCAGGTACTGCGCGCACGAGGAGGGCACGGGCCTCGAGCAGACTCCGGTCAACGGACTGCGGGCAGACGCGGCATCGCGGCGGCAGGATGGGTAGAAACCCCGCATCGAGTCCTCGAGGAGTAGGTCTTGTCAGGTATCGAACCGGTCAAGCCAGGCCCCGGCCAGGAGTCCGTGTGGGACTACCCGCGGCCGCCTGCTGTGGAATTCACGAACAGCCACATCGAGGTCGTCTTAGGAGGCCGGCTGATCGCCGACACGACACGTGCCTTCCGCGTGCTCGAGACCGGTCACCCTCCCGTGTACTACATCCCGTTCGAGGACGTGGCCGAAGGCGTGCTCGTGCCGGGAGACCGTGTGACGTACCGCGAGTTCCGGGGAGAAGCCCGCTTCTTCCACGTGAGCGTACCGGGGCTCGAGGCGTTCGAGGCGGCGAAGATGATCATCGCGCCAGGTCCTGGATACGAGTCGCTCGACGGCTATGTCGCCTTCTTCGCGCGCGCGATGGACGAATGCCGCGTGGACGGCGAAGTGGTGACACCCCAGCCTGGGCCCTACTACGCGGGCTGGATCACGTCCAAGGTGGTAGGGCCGTTCGACTCTGGCGGTGGCGCCGACGACCGGTAGCGCGGCAGCACTTACCCTTCCGCCAGCCTCCGCTTGAACTCCGCGATGCGCTCGAGATACTCCGGCATGCCCGTGCCGAGAATCTGCGTCGCCAGGATTGCGGCGTTCTTCGCACCGTTGATCGCAACGCACGCCACCGGCACTCCGGCAGGCATCTGCACCATCGAGAGGAGTGAGTCGAGCCCGCCCAAGTCGCTCGTCTTCATCGGCACTGTGATGACCGGAAGCGGTGTGCACGCCGCCACGACTCCCCCTAGGTGAGCGGCCTTGCCCGCTGCGGCGACGATCACCCGCATGCCACGGCCGGCCGCGCCTGCTGCCCAATCGTGCACCTTCGCGGGCTGCCGGTGAGCCGAGGCGATCACGACCTCGTACGGGACTCCAAGCTCCTCGAGTTGCTCGGCGCACTCCTCCATCACGCCAAGATCGCTCTTCGATCCCATGATTATGCCTACGAGCGGGGTCTTCTCGGCCATCGTCGCTCCTCTACTGGCTCCCGGCACAGCCTGTCTTGCACCCGGCGCCGTCGCCGAACAGAAGCGTTCGCTCCTCGGGCGCAAGCGCATTGCGGGCGGTGTCCCGCAAGTTGTTCAGGTCCGCGAACATCGTACGCTGCATCACCACCGCGAGGTAGCGGCCCCTCGGCGTAAGCGTCAGCTCCTCGGCGTTGTCGGTCGCGAACCCGCCGAACGCGCGGAAGAACAGCATCTCCTTCCACAGACCACGTTCGACGCTTACGCCAAAATCGCGGGCAAACGCTCGCTTGTCTAGTCTCAGGCCGAACAGCGACATCAGGAAGCGGTAGCGCATACGGTCCGAGAGGCGGTTGTGCGCGCTTCCCACCGCTACAGGCATCCGGCCCTGCGCGATTGTGGCGCTGTAGTCGCGGAGCGAGAAGGTGGTGAGGTAGATGTCGCCGCGTAGGTAGCTGAACGCACCGCTGCCGATGCCCACGTACTCCTCGTAGTCGACGATGTACTCGTCGATCATCCCCCCGCCGATCCGGGAGAACGTCCAGGCGGTGGAGAGTTCGAAGGTGTCCGCAAGGCTCTCCGACAGGATCCGGTAGTAGCGCGCCTCACGGTCGTAGTCGACCATCCCGACGGTTCGCTTCAGCTGCTTGGCCACCGAGCGGGACGCCATCAGCGGGTAGAAGGTCGTCTGGTTGCACCGGCTCGCCTTCACGCTTGCGACATCGCGAAGCAGTGTCTCCTCGGTCTGGCTCGGGAAGTTGAAGATCATGTCGACATTGAGCGAGTGGAAGAAGCCCTCGAGTGACTGGAGGCGTTCGAGGATCGCGGCGCCGGAGCCGTACTTGTCGTAGCGGTCCATCTGCTTGAGCAGGCCGTCGTCGAAGCTCTGCACGCCGACGCTCATGCGCTGCACCCGCTCGCGGAGCGGCTCGAGGATCTCGGGCACCAGGTGGTTGGGGTTCGTCTCGGTTGACACCTCGAGTTCGCCGAAGAGCTCGCGCGCGAGGTCGATTGTCTCGCACAGCTCGCCGACAAGGACCGTCGGCGTGCCACCGCCGATGTACAGCGAGCCGAAGCTGTAGCCGAGGGCGGCGACCATGCGCATCTGCTCGCGCAGGCTCTTGAAGTACGCCCGCGCAGGATCCTCGGCGAACGGGAACCGGTTGAAGCTGCAGTACGGGCACAGGCGCTCGCAGAACGGCACGTGAGCATAGAGCAGGTAGCGCTTGCCGTCCTCGGGCCCTGGCAGCGACGACACTCCCCGGGGCTCATCGGTGAAGTACCTGCTCTGCGTGATCGCGACCGCCGAGGACAGCAGCCGTTCGGCCAGCATCTACGCCTCCCCGAGCGCCCTGAGCGCCCGCAGACCGATATCGGTGCGATAGTGCATGCCCTCGAACGAGATCATGTCGACAGCACGGTACGCACGGTCGCGAGCATCTGCGAAGGTCGGCGCCACGGCGGTGACATTCAGCACCCTGCCGCCGGAGGTCACCACGGTCCCGTTGTCCTCGCGCTTGGTCCCGGCGTGATACACGGTCACGCCCTCGACGGCCTCGGCCTTGCCGATGCCGGTGATGACTTTGCCCGTCTCGTAGTCACCCGGGTACCCCTCGGACGCAAGCACGACGGAGACCGCATATCCCTCGCGCCACCGGAGCTCGATCTCTGAGAGACGGCCCTCGACTGTGGCAAGCATCACGTCGACAAGGTCCGTTTCGAGCAACGGCAGCAGCACCTGGGTCTCAGGATCGCCGAAGCGCGCGTTGTACTCGAGGACCTTCGGTCCCTCGGCGGTGAGTATGAAGCCGCCGTAGAGCACGCCGCGGTAGATGACCCCTTCGGCCTTCAGCGCGGCAACCGTCTGCTCGAGTATCGAGACCATCTTCGTGAGCGTCTCGTCGTCGACGGTCGGAACGGGTGCGTACACGCCCATGCCGCCGGTATTGGGGCCCTCGTCGTTGTCGAGGGCTCGCTTGTGGTCCTGCGCCGTGAGCATCGGCAGCACGGTCTCGCCGTCGGTGAAGGCCAGCAGCGAGCATTCCGGACCCTCGAGGTACTCCTCGATGAGCACCAGCTCGCCCGCGGCACCGAACTTCCCATCGAAGCACTCGTGCGCGGCGGACACGGCCTCGTCGACGGTCATCGCGACGGTCACGCCCTTGCCGGCCGCAAGCCCGTCGGCTTTCACTACAACAGGCGCCCCGTGATCGGCCAGGTAAGCACGGGCCTCCATCTCGCTTTCGGCGACGAAGTAGCGGCCGGTCGGGATCCCGTGCCGGTCCATGAGGTCCTTGGCGAAGGTCTTCGAACCCTCGATCTCCGCGCCCGCCGCCTTCGGTCCGAACACCGGCACCCCGTACGCGCTGAGCAAGTCCGCGGTGCCCACGACAAGCGGCGCCTCGGGCCCGATCACAACGAAGTCAGCGCCGTGGTTCTGGACCCACTCGACGACGTACGCAGGATCCGCATCCGGAATAGAGACGTTCGCCGCTGTCTCGGCGGTGCCGCCGTTCCCGGGGGAGCAGATCACCTCCGGCGCGTGCGCGGAAGCGAGGAGTGACGTGACGATAGCGTGCTCGCGGCCGCCGCCGCCAAGGACGAGGATTCGCATGAGAGAGCCCTTCGAGATCAGCCGAACCCGCAGTGGGACGATTGTAGCCGAAGCCCACGACAAGGGCGGCGCTGCCGGTGGTCGACTCGCTCCGGCTGGTCAGGCGCGCGTCATTGACCGAGCCAGAAGCACACGCCCTCGAGCTGGCAGATGTCCGGCCACGTCGCGATGACGTGATTGGCCTCCTCAGCCGAGGCGGTGTAGAAGTGGCTCCCGTTGGCCATGTTGTAGAACCGGTACAGAGGCTGAGTGTTCCTGGCGGGATTGACCGTGTACGCGATGCCCTCGTAGTGCCACACCTCCGGCCAACGTGCGATCACGGTATCGCGTTCATCGGCATTCGGCGCGTAGAAGTGCGTACCCGACTTCGGACTGTAGAACCGGTAGATCGGAATCACAGTCGGCGGAGGCGGAGGCGGAGGCGTCGCACCTACCACCGTGACCGTGACGGTGACGGTGCCCTGCGCGGGCGGCGCCGAGGCGGCGGGACCGACGCCGGTGAACTCCGGAGCGGCTGCTGCCATGGTCTCGATCGCCGACGTGACGCCGACCGAGGCACCGGAGGACAGCGAGGCGGTCACGGCCCCGCCGGGAGACAGCACCGTCAGCGCACCGACGAGCAGCATCGCTACCACTTGCGTGCTTCTGCCTCGCATTCACCTCATCCCGCACGCCTTCCCCCGCAGCGGGGGGACGACCAAGGATCTGGGTCGCGACTTCCCGCACCCGAACCGCCGTCGCCGTTCTCACTTGTTTGTAGCGCACCTTACGTATCGGACGACGAGCGTCGTGGCATGAGCCGCACAGCGAGTGTCTCCGGTAGGCGGAGTGAAGGACTGGACGGACGGTAGGCGCGCGCAGATGAACGACGTGCTCTCACGGTCGATGAACCGGCTGCTGCTGGACCAGCCAGAATGCTGGACCCTCGAAGCGGTAGATGCCCGGCCATTGCGTGATGACGGCGTCGCGCTCCTGCTCCGATGCCGTGAAGAAGTGACTGCTGTTCTCGAGGTTGAGGAACCTGTACACGGTGACGCTACCAGGCACCTGTACAGGCGAGACCGGGAAGGTCCGCCCGTCGAGCGAAAACACTTCGGGCCAGCTCGCGAGTGTGGCCGCGGCCTCCTGATCGCTCGCCGTGTAGAAGTGACTGCCGCTCTTGCGGTTGTAGAAGCGGTAGAGGGGCTGCGGGTTGTCCGCGGGGTCGATCCAATAGCACACGCCCTCGTACGCGTATGCCTGAGCCAGACCGGTGATCACGCGGTCCCTCTCGTCATGCGACGGAGTGAAGAAGTGGGTGCCGCGGCCGGCGTTGTAGAACCGGAAGACCGGCTCCAACCCGGGCGCGGGCGGTGACGCGATGGCGAACGATAGGGCACGGGCAACCGCTACTCCGCCGATAGTGGCGCGCAGCTCGACCCTGTGGGTGCCTTCCGCGGAGACCAACGCCCCCGAGCCTGCTGGGTTGCCGTCGATCGTGCACGCGACGGATCCGGGATCCGCGCCCGCGCACGAGTACGAGACGGTCACCGGGCAGTAGTACACCTGGCCGTCCAGTACGCCCGAGATACTCAACGCCAGAGGCACCTGCCCTGCTGAGCAGTACTGGTTGCCATTCCCCGAGTATCCGGGCACGATCTGCTGTCCCGACAGGACCAGCGGCGCGGGCTGCCCGTCGTAGGCGCGGGACACGTGCATGTGGTCGCCGGTCGAATTGCCCGTGCTTCCGGCCTTCCCGATGAGAGCGCCGCCTGCGACCTGACCCGTCGCGCCGAACGCGCTCAGATGGGCTACGTGTATCTGCTCGCGACCGTCGGCGGAAGTCCAGACGATCGAGTTCCCGTACCCGTCGCCCCAGCCCGTCGAGAAGATGGTCACGGTGCCCGGTTCGGGCGCGTAGATCGGCCGTCCACTGTCTCCCTCGTTCGCGTTGATGTCGCAAACCCACTGCTCGCGTCCGCCGAAGACGCTGCGGTGGTTGGCGTACGTGGAGGCCTTGTACGCGGTGCCTGCGGCGTACAGATCTCCTGCGCTGGCATGCGCCGCGGCCGGAACCGCCAGAGCGAGTGCTCCGGTCAGCACCGCAATCGCCAGTGCGCGGCGCCACATCAGACGCGCCCTTCCCACCGCCGCATGATCGTCTGCTCTCGGCTCGGACCGACCGCTATCATCGCAACCGGCACTTCGGCGAGATCTTCGAGGAAGGCGATGTAGTCCTGGGCGGTCTTCGGCAGCTCCCCGAACTTGCGGCAATGAGTGATATCGGTCTTCCAGCCCGGCAACTCCTCGTAGACGGGCTTCGCGTGATGAAACGCCGTCTGGTGCGCCGGCAGATCGTTGTACCGCTTGCCCTCGTACTCATAGGCGACGCAGACCTTGATGCGCTCGAGATCCGAGAGCACGTCGAGCTTGGTGATTACCAAATCGGTGAGGCCGTTGATCTGTACGGCGAACCGGGCGATGAGTCCATCGAACCAGCCGGCACGCCGCTCGCGTCCGGTCGTGGTTCCGTACTCGTGCCCTACCTCGATCAAGTGCCGGCCGGTCTCATCGAAAAGCTCCGTCGGGAATGGGCCGCTCCCCACTCGCGTGATGTACGCCTTCGCGATGCCGAGCACGCGGTCGATCCGCTTGGGGCCGACCCCCACGCCCGTGCAGGCGCCGCCAGCAGTCGGGCTCGATGACGTCACGAAGGGGTACGTGCCGTGGTCGAGATCGAGCAGTGCTCCTTGCGCGCCCTCGAAGAGCACCCACTGACCGGCGTCGAGGGCCTTGTTGATGACGACGCTCGTCTCGGCGATATGCGGCTTGACCCGCTCGGCGTACGAAAGATACTCCTCGGCAATCTGGTCGACCGTGTATGTGGGCAGTTCGTAGACCTTCGAGAGGATGTCGTTCTTCTCGTGGAGTGCTGCCTCGAGCTTCTTGCGGAAGATGTGCTCGTCGGCGAGGTCCTGTACGCGCAGACCCATGCGCGAGGCCTTGTCCATGTACGCCGGGCCGATGCCGCGGCGTGTGGTGCCGATTTCCTGCGAACCAAGCCTGCGTTCCGAGGCGCCGTCAAGGTCGCGGTGGTACGGCATGATGAGATGGGCGTTGCAGCTGATAAGCAGACGGTGCGTGGAGAGTCCGTCGGCCTCGAGGCGATCCATCTCATCGAGAAGCACCTTCGGATCGATGACGCATCCGTTGCCGATCACCGGGGTGATGTGCGGGTACATGATCCCGCTCGGGATGAGGTGCAGCTTGAGCGTGCGTCCGGCGTGGATGACGGTGTGCCCTGCGTTGTTGCCGCCCTGGAAGCGCACGACGTAGTCGAAATCGTCTGCGATCAGGTCGGTGATCTTGCCCTTACCTTCGTCGCCCCACTGGGCGCCGACGAGGACGATGCCGGCCATGTGATGAGCTCCTCGAATGCTGCGGTCCCGCGGACACCGTAGCCGCTCCCGGACCGGGCAGGCCGCCGAGCCAGGCGGCGCGCTCGCGCGTCCCCTCAGTTGGACGCGGGGGTAAGTATGCCCGACAACGGCCTGCCTGCGCTAGTCGGGTGCAGAGGAGCGGCTATTCGAGCGCGCGTTTCAGCAGCTCGTCGGCTTCGGCGTTGCAGGCCTTGCAGCCGATGCACGGGTCGCCCGCTATCGGTCCGTGCGCCGAGCACCAGGCGTCGATCTCAACGTGCCGTCCGATGCCCAACACCCCCGGCCGGATGATCAGTCTCAGCTCGAGCGCCGGGCTTCCGTTGGCCGTGAGGATTCGAGGCACCGGACACGATCCGCAGTCTTCCTGACGCCATTCGGCGCTCCTCGGATGCTTCGCGGCTCGGCACTGCTGCATTCTCGCGCCACGCGCGAAGTCCTCGTAGTACAGCGCACACTCGGCCCCCGCTGGCGTGATCATGGCTGACTCCCGCAGTTCGTGTCTCTTGCCACAGTCTAGCCGAGTACGGCGTCCGCCCGGATAGCGCTGCCCGGGAGTGGGCCTGTCGTGCGATGCTTCGCACGCAGCCGGGCTGGAGAGATACTCTAGGCGAGACAACCTGCATTGGAGGGCACCATGAAGCGCACAGTGGTTCTCCGTGGTCTCACCGTAGTCGCTCTCATCGCGCTGCTTGTAGCGCTTCCGCTCCTCGGCGGGTGCCGGAAGGATGCGGACGCCACGGCCGGCAAGAGAGCGGCCGAGGACACCGGCGAAGCTGACGCCGAAGACCCGGGGAGTGGTACCGGGGATGGCGAGGCAGCCGACAACGCCGAAGACACCGCGGCGGCGCCTGACGGCAGCGGGTCTGGTTCCACCACCCCCTCGACCGTCACCGTCAAGCTCTACTGGGTGGAGGCCGGCGAGAACGCGCTCGCTGTCGAGCGTACTCTTCCGTATACAGAGGCGGTCGCGACCGCAGCGATCAACGCGCTGTTGACCGGACCGACACCGCAAGAGCAAACGACATGGCCAGCAATCAGCACGAACATCCCGGCCGGAACGAGGCTGCTCGGCTTGACGGTCGCGAACGGCATCGCGAAGATCGATCTCTCCAAGGAGTTCGAGTCGGGCGGCGGGACCTTCTCCGTGACATCGCGCCTCGCGCAGGTCGTGTACACCCTCGCGCAGTTCCCTACGGTAGATGCGGTCGAGTTCTACATCGAAGGCGAGCCTGTCGAGATGTTCTCCGGCGAGGGACTCATCCTCGACGGGCCGCAGACTCTGGACGACTACGACGACCTGGTTCCGATCGACGCCTGACGGCATCGCGTTCGCACTGCGGCTCACTGCAACTCGGCGTACCACCGTCACAGTATTCGGACAAGCGGTACCGTACTACTCGCATAGAACACATATCGGAAGGAAGCCCGTGGGCACCGTCATGTCCTTGAGAGCACGTCTTATCATCGGCTTCGTCGCGATCACCGCACTTGCACTCGCTGCAGCGGCCGCATTCGGGGTACTCCGCTTCGACGACCTCATGAAGGAACAGGCGCAATCGGCGCTGGCGACCAACATGTCGGTGGCGTCGAGCCTGCTCGATGACGCGACACGCAACACCTCCGCCGCCGTCGCCGACACCGCGGCCGACGTGAGCCTGTCGGATGCGGACGAGCCGACGCGCCTAGCCCTGACCAACGATCTCGCCCGTCGGGCCCAGCTCGCCGGCATCACCTACTTCGCGGTCGTGGCGACAACCGGCGAGGTGCGCGCGACAACCCTAGGGACCCCGGTCTACGAGACGTCATGGGAGCAGCTCCGTGGCTGGACCGGAGTGACGGCGCCGGTCACGGAATTCGCGATCTTGCCCGTTGCCGAGCTCGAGTCGATCGGACTTGCGAATCGCCTTCGCCTGACACCTAAGGAGACCCCGAAGGGCACGATCGTCCCTGGCGAGGCCGAAGGCGCTCTCGCGATCGTCTCCGCCGCGCCGATCGATGGCGGCGTTCTCGTGGGTATCCGCATCCTGAAGCTCCAGAACGAACTCGTGGACTCGGTCGTGGCGAAGGTTGGCGGCGTATCCACCGTCTTCCAGAACGGAGTGCGGGTGTCGACGACCGTCAAGAACGACAACGGGGATCGCGCGATCGGCACGGTCGTATCCGATCAGGTGCGAGGCACAACACTACAGAGCGGCACCCCTTTCAACGGTGAGGCCTTCGTGGTCAACCGCAAGTACCTGACCTCGTACGCCCCACTGAAGGACGCGGGTGGAAACGTTCTCGGAATGCTGTTCGTGGGCGTGGACGACGCTCCGTACGCGAATACCACTCGCTCGTTCATCATCACGTTCGGTGCCCTGATACTCGGCGCGCTCCTCGTGTCGATCGCGGGAGCGTTCAACATCAGCAAGTCACTGACGGCCCCGCTGGCATCGGTCGGCGACGCCGCGAGTCGCGTTGCCACCGGCGACCTCACCGTGCAGGTCCCGGAGACCGGGTACCGCGACATCAGGGCGCTCAGCCGCTCGTTCAACACGATGACGTCCGGTCTCAAGGCCATCATCGGTCAGGTGGACACCACCGTGAACCAGCTGCGGGCGGTCGCGGCAGAGATATCGGCGGCCTCGCGGGCGTCCGCCGAGCAGGCGACATACCAGGCATCTTCGGTTGCCGAGACCACCGCGACACTCGAGCAACTCACCCGCAGCTTCCAGGCGGTCTCAGACGGAGCGACGCGTGTGCTGCAGGTGGCCGAGGACGCCCTGGAATCGGCACAGACCGGAGCAGCGACCGTCGACAAGGCACACACCGCGATGGATGAGCTCGCAACCGGCGCAGAGGGCATGGCGGACGCAGCGGCGGCGATGTACGAGGTGTCCGACAGCATCACCGACATGACGTCCATCATCACAGGCATCGCCGAGCAGACGAAGATCCTCGCGCTGAACGCGGCGATCGAGGCCGCCAGGGCGGGCGCGGCAGGGAAGGGCTTCGCGGTGGTGTCCTCCGAGATCCGGACGCTTGCGGACAGCGTCGCGGTTTCCGCTGCTCGCATCGTCGAGATGGTGTCCGCGATTCAGGATGCGGCCGCCAAGCTCCAGAAGCAGGCCGCCCAGCAGTCCGACCTCTCGACCACAACGGTTCAGTTCAGCGATGAGTCACGCCGGACTTTCGAGATGATCGTCCAGCAGATGACCGACACCGCGATGGCCGCACGGGAGATCGCGGAGGCCACCGTCCAGCAGACGCGAGCGTCAGGTCAGCTGGTGGAGGCGATGCACCAGGTGAGCAGCAGCACCAGGGAGTCCGCGGCAGCGACCAAGCAGCTCGCCAGTTCCGCGGAGTCCGTGAAGGGTGAGGCCGAGGCACTCGCCCGCGGCTTCACGCGCTTCAAGACCCGCTAGTCGCCGGTGATCTTGTCCAACGCGGACCGGGCGGCCACGAGACCGCTCGCGCTCGACTGCACGAGTCCGCGCGTCACACCCGCGCCGTCGCCGATTGCGTACAGCCCCGCGACCTTCGTCTGAAGATCGCGGCCAAGTTCCAGTCGTGACGAGTAGAACTTGACTTCGATACCGTACAGAAGCGTACCGTCGGCGGCCACACCCGGCGCCATGGTATCCATCGCGTCCAGGAAGTCCAGGATATCCACAAGGTGGCGGTAGGGCAGTACGAACGACAGGTCGCCTGGCGTCGCCGAGGGCATCGTTGGCGTGACAACCGATTCCGCCAGGCGTTTGGCGGTCGATCGTCGGCCCGCCCTAAGATCGCCCAGCCGCTGGACGAGAATCCCCTCACCGAGCAGGTTCGCGAGACCGGCTATCGAGGTACCGTACTTGATCGGCTCGTGGAACGGGTGCGTGAACTGCTGGCTAACGAGCACTGCGAAGTTCGTGTTGAGGGTCCGCTTCTCGGCGTATGAGTGGCCGTTTACCGTCACGATGTCGCCGTAGCTTTCCGTCGTGACCTCACCGTAGGGATTCATGCAGAACGTGCGCACCGAATCGCCGAACCGGTGCGACATCTGGATCAGCTTGGCCTCGTAGAGATGGTCGGTCAGCGGCTCCATCACCGGTGCGGGCACCTCGACCCTCACTCCGATGTCGACGGCGTTGTTGACGAGGCCGATGCCGAGTTCTCGGGCCTGCGCCGCCAGCCAGTCGGCCCCGTCGCGGCCCGGCGCCGCGATTACGACGCCGGTCTTGATGACCCCGCCGTCCGCGAGTTCGACACCGCGAACGCTGCCTTCCTCGGCGAGAATGCCCGCTGCGGTCGTCCCGGTGCGCACCTCAACCCCCGCAGACGTGAGGTACTCGTGCATCGCCTGAAGCACCGCGGGCGACCGGTCGCTGCCGATATGCCGGATCCGCATCGGCACGAGCCGCATCTCCGCGAGTGTCGCCTGGCGCATGAGCCGCTCGGCGGTCTCGGCGTTGGGCTCGTGCACCACCGTTGTAGCGCCGAACTCGAGCCAGATTCGATCGCTGTCATCGATGAGCCTCGCAAGGGCCTCATCGCCGGTATGCTCGCCGAGCCAGCCGCCGACCTCGGTCGACAGCGTCAGCTTCCCGTCGGAGAATGCACCGGCACCGCCCCAGCCAGTCATGATCGCACACGTGGCACAGCCTACACAGCTCGTCTGACGGGCGGGGCACGAGCGCTTGTCTATCGGTTTGCCTCGTTCGAGCAGCAGGATCCGGAGATCCGGACGCGCCCGTACGAGCTCGATGGCCGCGAAGATACCGGCCGGTCCGGCTCCGATGATGACGACGTCGTAGCGCTGCTCGCTCATGGGTTCCCGTTCCCGGCGGGACCGAGCCCGCTAGGGGTTCCGCGCCAGTGGCACGAACCGCGTGAACCGGTCCAGGTAGGACAGCCAGCAGCTGCCTGTGGGGCCGTTCCGGTGCTTGGCTACTATGACTTCGGCCTCGCCCTTGCCCGGCCTGCCCGTCTCTTCCTGGGCGCCTGGATCGGTGTTCCGGTCGATGAACATCACCACATCGGCGTCTTGCTCGATGGCGCCAGACTCCCTGAGGTCGGAGAGTACGGGCCGCTTCGACGTCCGCTGTTCGACGGCACGCGACAGCTGGGAGAGCGCGAGCACGGGACAGTCGAGTTCCTTCGCCAGGATCTTCAGTCCGCGCGAGATCTCCGCGATCTCCACCTGACGATTCTCCGAACGGCGCCCCTGAGGCTGCATGAGCTGCAGGTAGTCCACGATGATCAGCCCGTTCTCAACGCCTCTGAAGAGCCTGCGTGCCTTCGCGCGAACCTCGAGGATGGAAATCGACGGTGTGTCATCGACATAGAACTGGTCCAGCGGAAGCCGGCCCATCGCCTGCATCAGCAGCGGCCAGTCCTCGTCCGCCAGATAGCCCGTGCGCAGCTTCTGGGAGTCCACGCGCGCTTCGGCACACAGGATGCGCTGGACCAGCTGGGACGAGGACATCTCGAGGCTGAAGACCGCCGTGGTTGTACCTGCCTTTGCGGCGTTGACCGCGATATTGAGCGCAAGAGCGGTCTTGCCGACCGACGGACGCGCCGCGAGGATCAGCAGGTCGCCCCTGTGCATTCCCGCGAGGATCTTGTCCAGGTCAGGATAGCCCGTGGGCACCCCCGTGACGTGGCTCTTCCGGTCGTAGAGCTTCTCCAGCTCATCGAAGCCTTCCTTCGCGAGCTCCTTGAGCACGCGGAAGTTCGAAGACACCCGCTGGTTGGTGACGTCGAAGATCGCCTTCTCGGCACGTTCGACCACCTCGTCGATGTCATCCGGGTTCTCGTAGCTGAACGCCTGGATGCCCGTAGCAGCGTCGATCAGCCTCCGAAGCATCGAGGTGCGCTTCACGATGTGCGCGTAGTACTCCGCGTTCGCCGAGGTGGGAACCGCGCCGGTAACGTCCAACAGGTACGGCTTGCCTCCGGCGGCATCGAGTTCACCGGCAGACTCCAACCGCGCCGCAACGGTGATCTGGTCGACCGCGTCGCCACGCAGGTGCAGGTCCTTCACCGCTGCGAAGATCTTGCGATGCGGCGGACGGTAGAAGTCATCGGCGTCAACGATGGCGATGCAGTTCTCGACCGCATCGGCCGACAGGAACATCGAGCCCAGCAGCGACTGCTCGGCCTCGATGTTGTGCGGCGGGATGCGCTCGCGAAGTGCCTGGATACCGTCGTCAGCCATACCGGGACTCCAATCGGGTAGACGAGGCGCCGCGTCGCGGCGCCTTCTGTATCACCCGGTGCCTATTCCTCGTCCTCCGTCGCATCAGCCGCTACGCCTTCGGCATCCTCGGCGGCAGCCTCGTCCACTGCGAGCCCGGTCGTATCGGCCGTCTCTTCGATAGCGCTCTCCTCGGTGGCCTGTGCCGCCGCCTCTGCGTCGGCCTCGGCCACGATCTCGGCCACCGTCGGCACAACGGGCGCGCCGCCCGCGGGCACTACGCTGAGCAGGAGTTCGGCCGTCACGTCCTGGTAGATCCGCACGTCGATGGTGTGCTCTCCCACGGACTTGATGTGCCCGTGCAGGTCGAGCTTCTTGCGATCGACGTCAACGCCGAGTTGCTCGCTCAGCGCGTCAGCCACCATGCCGGCCGTCACGGAACCGAAGAGCTTGCCCGCGTCGCCTGCCTTGACCTCGATCACCAGCGTCTTGCCGGCGATCTGCGCCGCCTGGCCTTCAGCCTCGTTGCGCTTGGTCTCCTCGCGCTTGTGGATGTTGTGCATGCGCGCCTCAAGCTGCTTGAGGTTCCCAGACGTGGCCATAACGGCCATCTTGCGAGGCAGTAGGTAGTTGGCGGCAAAGCCGCGGGCGACTTCGATGACGTCGCCTTCCTTCCCTCTGCCCTTCACATCAGTCAACAGAATGACTTTCATCGTTTCTCCTACTCGTTCAACGTCCGCTTCGCGAGTGAGCGAGGCGGCAGCGCATCTTCTTCAGTCCGAGCCTGCCGCTTCCGGAGGAGGCGACGTCTTGGAACTGTCACGCGGCAGCCGGCGCAGGTTGAGCCAGATGTCCGCTAGCCCCGTAAGGCTGACCGCCGGGGCGAACACTTCGGTCACGCCGAGAAGCACGAACCCCATGGCCCGTACAGGTCTCGGGAACTTCGCCCGCTCATAGAGCCCGGCGAAGACCGCTACGCCTTGCAGGAAGAACACCCATCGCGCTACCACTAGCAGGTTCTTGCCCACGATATCGAGTGAAGACGCAGCATCCGTCGGCAACTTCCCGGCCGCGAGCAGAGCCACGGCGACGATCGGCAGGATGACGACGCGCGCGTCCAGGTCCAGTGACGAGAGCGGCGGTATGCGCTTGATCTCGATACCCGCTCGCGCACCGGCAACACCCACGCCCCCGACAACCAGCATCGACGTGATGCCGTTCATGGCGATGACAACACCCGGCCACATCGAGAGCATGGCGTGAGCGAAATCGTCGCCGAGACCGGCCTCGACAACCACCCCTGACGCAGCGGCCTTGACGTACCCGACCAGTCCCATATCCGTCCCGTCGGCCAGTACCGCCAGGGTGCCTACCTGCAACACCGTCAGGACCCCCGCTACGATTGCCGCAGTCACAAGCACACGTCGCTTGCGCATCATCACAGCCGTGAGAGGTCCCACAAGTACCAGCGAGCAGATCACGAGAGCCGTGTACACGTACGGCGTGCGAGCCGTCGTCGGCACCCCGACCAGCGGAAACACAACCACATACAGCGTCGCGCTTGCGAACAGGCCCGTGAGCACGCCGCCCACCACGCTCGCGGCAGTAGAGGCCCAGGGCCTTCCCCCGTACACGAGCGCCGCGAGTGCGGTGCCCGCCACCGGCAAGCCGATCACCGGGTGGAAGAGCACGGTGGCCAGAGCGCCGACGATCGCGACGATCGCGAGGGTGACCACTCTGCGGCCGTTGAGGGCGCTGTCGGGCATGCTACCTGCGACCCTTGCCGTCGACCTTGCCGCTGACCACAGGAACAGCGTAGGGGATCAGCGCCATCTCGCGAGCACGCTTGACGGCGATGGCCAGCTGATGCTGGTGTTGCGCGCAGTTGCCCGACACGCGCCGGGGCTTGATCTTGCCGCGGTCCGTCGTGTACTTGCGGAGCATGTTCACGTCCTTGTAGTCGATGTACTCGACCTTGTCCTTGCAGAACGCGCAGTAGCGGCGCTTCGGCTTTCTCGAGTAATCAGTCATGTACGTACCTCCTTCCAGCCCCTTCTCCGGGGCGGTCTATCGGACCTGCGGCGGGAGGGCGCCGCCGCCAGGCAGATTCTCGAATCAGAACGGGATCTCCTCGCCGAGGTCCTCAGCGGCATCCGACGGCGGCGCGTCGAAGTGCGCGGCCTGACCGTTCGAGCCGCCGTCCCGCGACGAGAGGAATTCGATCTCGTCCGCGACGACCTCCAGCTTCGAGCGCTTCTCGCCCGCCTGCGACTCCCACTGGCTCCAGCGCAGCTTGCCTTCGATGGCGACCTTCGAGCCCTTGGACAGGAACCGCGAGAGCGCTTCGGCGCGAGCGCCGAAGATGGTGACGTCCACGAAGTTCGGAACGTCTTCCCAATCGCCCGTCTGCTGGTTCTTGCGACGGTCGTTCACCGCGACGCCCATCTTCAGCACGCTCGTCCCGCCAGCCGTCGCCTTGAGCTCGGGATCGCGGGTCAGATTGCCGGAGATCACTACTCTGTTGATGCTCATGTGTGCCACCTCACTCGTTGTTACCGGTCGTTACGACGCCGACCAGGGAGCCACTACGCTATGTCGTCCCTTCGGACGATCATGAAGCGGAGCACCTGATCGGTGATGTGCAGGACGCGGTCGAGCTCGGCGACGGTAGCGGCGGACGCGTGGAAGAGAACGACGTGGTAGTCGCCCTCCTCCGTGTGATCGATCTCGTGCGCAAGACGGCGCTTGCCCCATGAGTCTTCGGTGTCGACCGTACCGCCCTCGGCGGTGATGAGCCCCCTCGTCTTCTCGAGAGCAGCATCACGTGCCTCGTCCTCGAGGTTGGGGCGCAGGATGAGCATAAGTTCGTAAGCCTTCAACAGTTCACCTCCCTTGGGCTGATGCGGCCCCGGGACTTGTGAAGGCGTCGCCCGGAGCAGGAAATGAAGCTTCCGCAGTGTATCAGAGACCCGACAGCCCTACAACGACGTCTACCCCAACCCTCTGACACGCTGCGAACATTCCTTCATTCGGACACGACCGACACCGCGCGACGCGTCACGGCGATACCGGCGAGGGACAAGCACATCACGGCTAGCGCCAAACCGCTTGAGACGGCCCTCGGCGAGAGCGCCGACGCACGGACCCTGGGACGCACCACCGCGTAGCGCGCCGTGGGGTCGAGCGCCGACTGAACGGGCACGCTTGCGCCTTCGACTGGCCTGTGAGCCGCGCGGGCGACCTCGATCCCGGCCGCTGACGCGGGAGCACCGGGTTCGCTCGCGGCGGCCGGTCTGGTTCCCGGACTGGTGGCGGCCAGCGGCGTCGCGGCACACGTGTAGCCTGCGGCCGCTCTCGCGCCGGCCCCACCGATCGGCAACTCCGGCGCCGCCGACTCGACCTCGGGAACGGGAGCTGACGTGCCGCCCCCGTCGCAGCCGGCGGCGAGCAGGGGACCGGGATCCAGATACAGGTCGCCCTGCCGCAGACTGACATGCACGTGAGGTTCGCCCGAGGAGTCATCGCCTGCCTCGCGGACGACGCCGATAGCGCTCCCCGCCTCAATGTACTCGCCGACGACTACCGTAGCGCCCTCGAGCGGGACAAGGCTCACACGCCTGCCTTCGGCAGTCTCGATCGTCACTGCGATGCACGTGCCCCCACCGTCGGCGGGCACGCTGCCTGCGAAGGTCACGGTACCGCCAACCGGCGCCGTCACCGTGTCGCCGCCCACCGCAGAAACGTCAACGCCCCGGTGCGTGCCGCCCGGAGACGAAGCCCCGAACGGCAGGATGATCGCCCCGCCCTCGACCGGCATGCGCAATTCGAGGGCGGCGGCAGGAACCGGAGCCCCGAGCAATCCTGGGATTAGACACGCGCCCGCAATCCACGGCGCGATTCGTATGCACATCATAGACCCCTCCTGTTGGACGGCAGTCCTCGGAGGGGTCGAGGAATCGAACCTGTGTTCGATACGATACACCGACGCCGCACTGTCGGCGGCCGCATGCGACGAGCGGCGACATAGTCAGACGAAAGGCGCTACGTGCAGCGAGGGGCCCAACGGGCCCCTCGCGTACTCACTCTGGAGCGGGTGACGGGACTCGAACCCGCGGCTCTTGGCTTGGGAAGCCAAAGCTCTACCACTGAGCTACACCCGCGCGCGTTCGCCTAGTGTATGGCAGCCCCGCCAGAGCGGCAAATCTCAGGCGCGGTGGCCCCGGACCCCTCGCAGCCAGAAGCGATCTGCGACGCACAGCCCGACTGCAAGCAGCGCCAGCCCGATAGCCCAGGCGGTCTTGGCGGGATGAGTCTTGTCCACGACGACATGCCCTGTCTCGACAACGCTCAGGCTCGTTGCATGGATGTCCGTGTCACCGCCGTGCTCGCCGCATGCGGCGTTGTAGACGCCCTCGACCTCGACGATGTCGCCCTCATGCTTGTAGTCGCCGAAGTACGTCACTCTGTCGGCCAGATCCGCCGGCAGCCACACCGCCATGCCGGTGTTGTAGCCGCCGAGCTGCGCGCCCTCCTCCACGTTCTTCACGTAGTAGGCATCGTCGTTGATGTGCAGCCAGGCCATGTCGCCGCGCTTCATCGCTTCGCCGATGACTTCGCCGGCAAAGGCGATCTCGGAGCCGTCGAACTCCTTCGGCGACTCAATCAGCTCGGTGCTGGAGTGCTCGTTCGGGCTCGGCTCGGGAGTGCCGGCGGCGCGGCAGCCTGCGCCGAGGGCGAGCACGGCGAGGAGTGCGGCGACGGCAATCGAGCGCGACAGTCGGCTCATCAGCGCCCCCTCACCATCGTCACGAAGTACCCGCCCAGCGCGAACACGGACATGAACTCCAGGCGTCCGAGCCACATAGCGGCGATGTAGAGAGCCTTCATCACGTCAGGCATCGTCGGCGAAGTGACACCACACGAGAGGCCGGTGTTCGAGGCGGCCGACACGCCTTCGAACGCGGACTGGAGGAAGTCGTACCCGCACAGCGTTCCCACTATGGCGGTGAGCCCGTAGAGCGAGAGGTACGCGATCGTGATGGTCATCGTGGTTCTGACCAACCCGTCGTCGAGGAACACGTCGCGGACGTGGTGGAACTTCGCGCTCACGATCGCCCGCTCCGGGGATACGGCCTTGCGGATGTCCTGGATGAAGGCCTTGAACATCACGCCCATCCGGATGCCCTTGATGCCACCGCCGGTCGAACACGCCGAAGCGCCGATGGCCATGGCGATGGTAGTAGCCACCAAGCCGATCGGGCCCCACTGCGTGACGAAGGCACGCGCATAGATCGTGGAGAAGCCGGTGGTGGTGTGTCCGGACGCAAGCTGGTAGAACGCCTTGCGGAAGAGCGACATCGCGTCGGGGTACACGCCTGCCTTCGCGAGCGCGAAGGTCGCGATGAGAACCGTGAGGCTCAACGTGATCGCGAAGGACACTGTCTCGACGTTCTTCAGGATTTCCTTGCGCTTGCCGGTCCACACGGCCCAGTGCAGCGCGAAGTTGAACGACCCGGCGATGAAGATAACGATGCTCACGACCTCGTAGCTGAGGGAGTGGTACCAGAGGGTGTTATACGACTGCGGCGCGAAACCACCGGTGGACCATGCTCCCATGAAGACCCAAAGACCGTGCAGCAGAGCCCGTACCGGTTCCTGCCCGAGCGCCATGCCAGTGATGGCGAGCAGCGCAGTACCGATCACGAGCCAGGTGAGTGATACGAGCCAGATGGCTCGGGCGGTGTGCACCACGTTCGGCAGGAGCCGCTCGTCCTTGCCCTCGCCGACGTACAACTTGTACGCGCCGGCCGTCCCCTTGAAGAGGAACGTCAGCGCGATCACCACGATGCCCTGACCGCCGGCGTATGTGAGCAGGTGGCGCCACATGTTGAGCCCATGGGCAATGTGATCGAGGTCCTGCAGCAGGTACAGCCCGGTCGTCGTGTACCCGCTCATCACGTCGAACATCGCGTCGAGGTACGAGCCTTCGTGTCCCGAGAGCCAGTGAGGCATCGCGCCCAGAATCGTGGCTACAACCCACGATCCCGATGCGACAACCAGGCCGTGGCTCCAGTTCAGGTCCCGATCGGTGCGGCAAAGGATCTGTGTACCGAAGCCGAAGATCATGCACAAAGCGATGCTGATGACGAAGTCCAGGACGGTGTCCCACTCGCCGAAGATGATGGACGTCACTAGCGGGATGACCATGAGCAGACCGACGCCGATGATGATCTTGCCGGTGTACTTGCCGATCACCCGGTGGTCGTCGAGACGTGGACGAAGCAGCATCTAGAAGACCGCCTTCGCGATGACGGCCATGATGAAGGCGAGCAGCGTCAGCCCCAGGATGAACGCGGCTTCGGTGAGCATGCCACCGAGATAGCCCGGCCAGTTCTCGCGGCTGGCAAGTCCACGTTCGGTGGAGCGGTCGGTCTTCATGTGCCCTAGGCTCCCGTCAGCGCCTTCTTGAGCGCACGCTCGTGCGCCACGTTCGTGAATGCGATGACCACATCTCCCGGCTGCATCTCGGTGTCACCGTGGACCGGGATCGCGTCCTCGTCGCGGATCAGAGCGACGATCAGGCAGTCCACCGGCAGGTTCAGGTCGGCCACCTTCTTGCCGCACACGACGCAACGGTCGACCGGCAGTTCGATCTCCACGATCGCCATGTGGCCCTTGCGCAGCGCCATGAGTGTGCGGATGTCGCCGACGGTCGCCTCCTCCTCGATCAGACGCGAGATGATCGTCGTCGATGAGATGGCCTCGATGCCGAGCGCATTGAAGATGTGCTCGTTCTTCGGGTTGTTCACGCGGGCTACCGCGCGCGGGACCCCGAACGCGACCTTTGCCAATTGGCACGAAACGAGATTGTCATCGTCATCGCCGGTAGCCGCCACGAACACGTCCGCGCGAGCGACTCCCGCGTCCTCCTGATAGATGGAGTCGCAGCCGTCGCCGTGGATGATGAGCGGCTCACCCGGAAGCTCCGTGATGAGCTTCTCGGCGATCTCCTCACGCTTCTCTATGACCGCGACCGCATGCCCGTTCTCTATGAGCTGCCGGCCGAGGTACGACGCGACCTTGCCGCCGCCGTTGATCACGACGTACATCGCTCACTCCTCCATGAAGCGCTCGACTTTGCGAAACGCCTCGTCCTTTATCGCGCCGAAGAGGATGTCGCCCCGGTGCAGCACCATCTCGGGCTCGGGAACGTAGGCCACGCTTCCGCGAATCACCGTGAAGATGCGGAAGCGGCGAGCCATCTCGACTTCGTCCACGCGCTTTCCTTCAACCGCAGCGCCAGCCTTGAACTCGACGACCTCGATGTCATCGATGCTGTTGAGGTGGTGGCCGTGGCCGGACTTGATCTTCTCCATCAGCGACTCGGCCACAAGCGTGGTGCCGCAGACGTAGTCAAGGTCGAGCTGCTGGTACGTCCGCTCGCGCACGGGATTGTAGAGTCGGGCGACGACATGCCTGACGCCGAATATCTTGCGCGCGACCTCGGCGGCCATGAGGTTCGTGTTGTCGAGGTCCGTAGTGGCGGCGAACGCATCCGCCTCACGGATTCCGGCCTCCTCGAGAACCTCCTCGTCGAAGCCGAGGCCGCAGATAGTCACTCCGTTGAACGTCCCGCCGAGGCGGCGGAAGGCGTTCTCGTCGCGGTCGATCACGACCACGTTGTGACCCTCGACGGAGAGCATGGTGGCGAGCTGAGAGCCGACTCTCCCACACCCGACGACGACGATGTTCATCGCTAGAAACCGCCCTTGTCCGAAGGTCGGGCTCCCCCCGGCCTAGCCGAAACAACAATGCACGAGGCTACTCCTGGCTCAATGCGCCGTCAACAATCCGCACCCGACCGAAACGAACGGCACTCTCGAGCGCTCGAAACGCGAACGGGCGCCCGTGTGGGCGCCCGTTGTACGCATGCCGTGCGAAGACCGGCTACTTGCCGATCTTGAAGATCTTCGTCCCGCAGACGGGGCACAGGCCCTGCGTGGCCGGACGACCGTTCTTCATCACGATGTCCTTGGCGTCCTTGATCTCACGCTTGGACTTGCACTTGACGCAGTAACCTTCCTTGGCTGCCATGCGCCCATCCTCCTCGAGTCCGTCGATTCGCATCCCCCACGGGGAGCCGGATCCCTCCCGGAGCGTCGTGCTCCAGGGCAACTATACACCGTGTGTACCCCTTGTGAAGCACAATCGGCGACCGTTCACGATGAGAGCAACGGCCGACATAAGCACCAGTCCGCCCCACATCGCGGAGGCTGTCATCCAGAAGGGAAGCGGGAAGACCTGGATCAGCAGCGAGTCGTACGGGAATGTCCAAGTCCCAGGCTCGAAGAACAGCCCGTGGAACCACGTGAAGAAGGCGTCGAAGTCCACGACGCCGACGAGGACGGCTAGCCCGGCACCCAACAGCAGCGTCCGACCCGCCACTCGCAGGCCATTGCCCGCCACCGGCCGGCCACCGGGTGTGCGCAGCCTCCACCAGCACCACACGGCCGCTGAAACGCCGAGCAGCGTCGCGAGCCATAGCGCCGGGACCAGCACGCGCCGGACGTCGATCAGGTGCGACACGGCCGCATTGTCGAACGCCGGACGTCCGGCGATCTTCGCGGGCAACTCGGGCGCGTCGGCATGAAGAACGAAGACGCGGACAGCCTCGGCCGCCTCAAGTGTTGTCTCGCTGCCAAGTCCCGTGAGCTCCGCCGATCCAACTGCCCCTACCAGCCCTGCCACGACCGGTGAGGAGATCAGCGGGAGGAGTGCCAAGCCAAGGACAGCGATGGCGATGACGGCTCCTGCGACCGCGGACTCCGCGCGTCGGAGCGGGCTTGCCGCACCGCTAGTCATCGCCGGAACCGCCGCACAGCCACGACGCGCGCACGGTGTTGCCCCCCGCCCGAGCGGCAACCGACAGCATGCAATCTGCGGCGTCGAGCAAGGCGTCGGGCGACTCGCCGTCATGCGGGCCGACCGCCACGCCGACGCTCACGGTCACGCCGACACCGCTGGCGCGTGCCGCCTCGACGGCGCGACGGAACTCCTCGGCCGCAGCAAGCGCACGCTCCCTGACCGGCGTCCGGCTGCCGTCTGCCGGCTCGACCTCTGGCACGAGCAGCGCGAACTCCTCGCCCCCGACCCTGCAGGCGACGTCTGCGCTGCGCGTCCAGTCACCCTTGTCCGCATCGGCGACCTCGATCAGCCTTTCTCCGATAGCAGCCAGGAGAACGTCGCCCACCTCGACCCCGAAAGCCCGGTTCACTCCTCCCAAGCCGTCCACGTCCGCGAGCACGAGTGCCAGCTCCCGATCTGCCCGTCGCGCGCGCTCAAGCTCGGTCGAGACGATGCGATGGAAGTACGGCCGGTTGAACAGTCCGGTGGTCTCGTCGACGAAGGAACTCTCGCGCAGTTCGCGCTCGCGCTCGCGGATCGACTTCATCATGAGCATGCCGATGAGCGCGGCGCCGGCGAAGAGCGTGCCGTTCCACAGGTACCTCACCAGAACGTACGTCAGGTTCGCGTAGAGTTCGTTCGCCACGAACGGCAGGCTGACGTGCGGGATCCAACCCAGGTACTCGCCGAACAGGACGACCGCGTAGGCGAGCCCGGCGGCAATCGCGAGAAGCCAGACCTCGGACTTCCTCGGCAGGATGAATGCCGACTCCAGGATGAACAGCATATACATGGCAGAGAACCAGGAGTACACGCCGCCGCTGTAGTAGACCAGCACGGTCACCACGACGATATCGAAGAGCAGCTGCGCCGGATTCAGGATGGCGATGTTCGCCACTTTCCGATAAGTGGCCTGATAGATCCCGTTGTACAGAAGCACGAAGACCAGCGCGATCGCGGGGACTGTCATGTTGCGGACGAAGACGTCTAGGTCGACGGACATCGCGTAGATCGACGCAGCAACGACCGAGAAGCCCGCAAGGACTGCCACGATCGCCCAGCGGACCTTGATCACCAGTCCGACTCTCTCGACGTTCGCGCGCAGCGCCTCGATGTCGTACTGCGTCGGCTGCTCGCGCCACGACACGACCGCCGTGCGCGCAAGCGTCTTCGCCAGCCGACTCTGGTTCACGCGATGCCTCCTGAGACCGCCCTGTCGCGGACGTGCGCGCCGTGCCGAAGCCGATGCGTCACAGGTCCCGCAAGAGCGCCGTGACGAATCCCACGGCCTGGTCGATGGTCTTCTCCGCGATGTTCTCGACGGTGTCCGTGTGCCATCGCCAGTTCGGCACCCGTCCGTTGATGTCGAACCCCATAACCGTTATGGCTTTGAACCGCCGTGCGAGGGCGGGCGTCGCGCTCGTCCTGAAGTTCCTGAGCGAGCGGCCCTTCACGGCAAGCTCGTTCTCGCGAGCAGTCCTCTTGGCCTGGGTCACCAGACGTCTGTCGGCGCGATAGGTACGCAACATGCCCTCGTCGGTGACGAACGCGATGCTACCCGTCCCCACATTCTCAATGTTTATGATCAGTGCATCCTTCAGGTCCTCATCGTATGCACCGAGCAGGGCGCGCATCCCCTGTCCGCCAACCTCATCCGCGCCAGTGGCGACGAACCAGATCTCCTTCTCGGCGAGGGCCCGATCGATGCTCTCAGTCACCCGGCGCCGGATGCGGGCCGCGACGTCGGTCGATTCGTCCTCCGGCGGAATCTCTCCGGCAGTTCCGGCCTTGAACCCGAACTCGTCGTCCTCGTCGATGTTGTCCCAGCTCCCGATCTGCTTGCCAGCCTTGCGGACATCGAATCCCCGCCCGATGCCGAGCCACGCACTGAGCCCGTGCGACTGCTGCTTCTCCTCAGACGTCCGCTGTTCGGCACCGGGCTGCACCGGCTCCGCCCCGGACTCGAGTTCCAGCCGTTCCTGCCCTTCGGCGACGTCCTCCTCGTAGCCTCCCTCTGGCATCGCGGGCGCCTCCCAGCGCACGGGTACTGGAGCGGGCTGCGGAGCCGCGCGCCTCAGCTCGCGCCACGACGACGGCGTTGGCGCGGATGGCTCGGCGGTCTCGGACGCGTCTTCCCACAGTGGGCCGACGCCGGCATCTTCCGCCCAGTCGCCGGAGGAGACGGCGGCTGGCCGTTCTGGTTCCACGGCTTGCTCGGCCGGCGTCTCAGAGGCGGTCGCCAGCAGGGGTGCCGGTTCCGCGGCTGGATGTTCCGGTTGCTCGACCCGCTCGAGGCGACCGGTCTCCCAATCGATGTCTCCGAAGCCATCAAGCGGCGCCTGCTCGGCGGGAGGCTCACCCTCGCCGCCGACCGGGCGGTACTCCAACAACGCGTCCTCCGGTGCGATGTCGGCGTCATAGGCCACCTCGGCGCTTCGCCTGCGCGGATGGTCGCGGAAGACCACGTCGTCGGGCTCGGGCACCGTGGCTTCCATCACGCCGAACATCGCCGCCACGCCGGAAGCGTTACAGTTCGCGCCGTCGGTGGCGCGCATGAACAGCTCGCGGTGGATCGCGGCGAGAAGCGGCACGACGAGCCAGGCCGCGGAGGCGAGGGCCGCGTAGCCGGTCCACGGCTTCCAGTCGGAGGCGAACGGCATGGCGGCCACCAGGATCACGAGCGGGGTCGCCAGAGTCGTCCACTTCGTCAGGGCGGTCAGCAGACCGAACCTTCGGACCGCCTTCGGGCTGAATGCGAGGGAAGGCCTGGCCGAATCGTAGTGAGCGACGATCACGACGCGCTTCAAGCGTTCCCCGCGCCGCTGACGCGGCACGTGACGCGCGATGATGTTCTGGCTCGGACCCTTCGGCAGGAACCGGGAGATGCCTGGCCTGGTGTCGAGTTCGAGCCAGAGAGCCGCGGCCGCAAGGACCGCGGGCACGAGACCGGCTATGGGCAGCCAGAAGGAGAGTGCCACGCCCGCGAATGTGAGCAGATGGCAGGTCACGTAGGCCCAGCTGGTGGTGCGGACGCAGTCGAACTCCTGGCGTTCCACCTCCAGACCACGCGCTTCGAACACGTCCTGGATGTAGTCGGCCGCGGTCGCCTCGGCGTCAGTGGCGGCGGGACGCGGCCCCACGTCGGAAGCAAGCTGGTTCACGTACTCCATGACCTGCGGCATCGGTCCTCCCGAACGTGGATGCGAGGGAACGGGGTTCGTCGCAATCATACCGCGAAGCGGCACGCCTCATGCGTCCGGAGCGGTCACTGGCTCGCCGCGCGCCGGATGCCCCGACCTTGAGGCCCCACCCTCTCGTGGCACTTCGAGCACTCCCGGATCCGGCGGGCGCTGTGCTGCGCCTGCAGGACCGGATCGTCACTGTGACAGACGCATCCGGGGATCGGGACGACGAACCGGCCTTCCACTGGTGGCGCAGACCCGGACTCCACCAGCTCCTCATACGCCAAGAACACCTCCGGAGTCCGCACCCACATGCCGCCGAAGAAGTACAGGGTCGCACCGAGTGCGACGAGGACGATCGCCGTCACCGCGACTCCGACGAGCACTCGCCTCAAGATGAGCCGCGAACGCGACGGACGCAGATCGGCTTGCTCTTCCAGCGCCACGTTGGAGTTCCTCTCACGCCTCCTGTCCGGGACGGACTACCCGTGGATGAGCGCGGGCAGACAGCGGGTGCACACCCATTCGCTCCGGCCCTGCTGCCGGACCGGAAGGAGCGGTGCGCGGTCCTCATCGGTTCCGCACCGAAAGCACGACTGCGCGATGTACGTCTGCTGCTTCTCGGCGATGATCGGCTCCGCAGCCGCATGGTCGAACGGCGCGGCCTCGCGCACCTCGATGGTGAGCGCGCCGGTCGGGCACACGCCGAGGCAGAAGCCCGCTCCGTCACAGAGCTCCTCGCGTACGACTTCGGCCTTGCCGTCAACTATCTGGATGGCGCCCTCGGCACACGGACTCACGCACAGCCCGCACCCGGTGCAGAGCGCCTCGTCGATGCGCACGATCTGGCGGTTCACGGTGGTGGACACTGTTGGTTCCTCTCTCCTGGGCGCCGCTGCCCAGCGGCGTGGTCATCGGTCTGTGTGGTCCCTGCGCGTGCGGCCTTCCCGACGCCACTTGCGAGCTTCGAGCGCATGCCTGATGCCGGGGATCGCGTAGCCATGCCAGATCGAGCGCGGGCCGGCGTAGCGCATCATCTGCCGCTGCCACTCAGACTCGTCGGCCTTGTAACAGTGCGTGTCACAGTGCGCGCAGAACGGCTTCGGGTCTCTCGGACAGTACGCACGGCGCTTCTCCGCATACCGGATGTGCTCGGCGCACTCGGCGCAGAGCTTCGGGACTCGCCGTCCGTACACACCGAGCGCGGCCGCGTTACTCCCCAGTGGAACTCGTTCGCGGTCTGCATGAGTGCCGGCGCAGTAGATCGCGCCCAACCCTGCCACGATGCGCGTGTCCGCGCGGACCTTGGCGTCCTTCATCCGCTCCGCGAACCGCTCAGTCACCCGCGCACGCCTCCGTCCGACACTCCATACGGCTCCCATACTGCGGAACGTACCCGCTAGGCTCGCGCGATACCTCTTCCAACGCTCGCTCGCGGCAGGTGAGGCGACACCAGAAGGACTGCTCGTTGCGCTGGGGATGACGAAGGCCGAACTGGCTCTCTCGCTAGGCACGGTACCCGAGACGCTCTCACGCGCGCTGGCCCGCCTGAGCTCCGGCCGGAACGGGTAGCCCTATTCTGCAGGCGGCTCGGCACGTTCGGCGGCAAGGCGCTGCTTCACGGCCGCCGCACCCTTCTCCAGCGTTCCGGCGAGCAGGAATCCTGCAAGCAGCACGGCGCTTGCCACCATCTCGGCTGGATACAGGCCGACGGTCTTCCCGGCGCGTGCCATGGATCCCGCGCCCGCGATGATGAGAGTGCCGACGATGATGAGCACGTTCGCCCACACGCGGTAGCGATACTCCTTCTTCGGCCAGAACTTGATGATCGACCACGCCGAACCGCCGATGAGCAGCAGCGTGCCCGTGATGTTGAGCGGGAGTGACATAACTCGCGGGAACTGCCCGCCGGGACCGAGCGCTGTCCCGCCTACGGTGATCCCGGCCACGAGGTTCTCAGTGATGAGTTCGGTCGTGAAGACGCCGTAGAGGAAGACCCCGAGACAGACGAGGACAAAGCCGAGGTAGATGTGGCCGAGCGTCCGCTTCCGCGTGATGAGGTAGAGCGTGCCGAGTCCCAGGAAACCGACCATCGAGGCCGCCATCACGATGTAGAAGCGGTAGACGGTCTGGTTCCAGTCGCCGACGAACTCCGAGTACGCCTCCATGACCGCTGCGATCGCGTAGAAGAGGAATCCGGTCGCCCAGGCGAGCTGGTGCGGCTTGCGTCGCCGGAACCACTGCGCAAGCAGCAGTCCCACGTACACGAACCCGACGAGACCGGTGGCCAGCGGCCACCACCCGCTGGACCAGAATGCGTCCGACATGGTTCCCCCTACTCCGAGGTACTCGTCTGCCTGAGCTCTGCCGCCTTCTCTCCTGCCGTCCGCGCCCGTTCCCGCGCCTCGAAGTACCGCGTCGACGCGTCGGCGGTCGCCGCATTGTACGCGTCCGCGATCGGATCGCGAATCGAAGCCGGAAGCGCCTGTGCCATCGCCACCACCTCGGCATCGCGCTGGTTGTACGCCGTGAGCTTCGAGTTCGAGCCCGACACGTTCCCCGAAAGCCACAGCGCGTCGATCTCCTTGGCCATCCCGATGAGCCCGATCTTGGCGTCGACGTACGCCCCGAACGCGCTGAAGTCAGCGCCAGGGAAGGAGGCGGTAGCGGTGGCCAGCAGGGACTGTGCGGTCTTGAGCCGGCCTTCGGCCTGCACCGACAGGTCGTCTGAGGCCTTCACCCCCGCTGACGTGTGCTTGTTGAACTCCGCGACAGCTTGACCGCTCAGGTCCTCGGCCGCCTTGATCTCGGCCACGGCGGCATCAGCGCTTCCTATAGCAACTGCAGCCTGTTGACTCGCTTTGAGGATCACCGGAGCGACTTGCATCATCTCGGCGCGTGCGTCCGCGCTCTCCTTGAGCGCGTCTGCCAGCGGGAGCATCTCTTCCGGGAGGTCGGCGCGCGCGTCCGCGATGATCCCCGATGCCTCGAGCGTCCTGGCACGCACGTCTTCGGCGAGAACGGCGGCCTCCGCTGTCTGCGACGCCACCTCGGCGGAGATCTCGACCTGGACCGCCTCGTCTACAACGAGAAGCTCGTCCTCGGCCTCGTCCAGTATGCCCGACGCCTCGGCGATGGCGGCCTCGGCGGTGCGCGTTACGTTCAGACCTCTCAGCGTGTAGACACCCCATGCGACAAGGGCGGCCAGCGCACCGAACGCCAGGAGCCATCCGAGGATGCGCAGCGGCTTGCCGATACCTCGCTTCGGACCTCCAGCGGAAGGCGGCTCTTCACTCACGTCCGGCGCTGCGCCCGGCGATGCAATCTGCACTTCCGAGTCGCTCATCGGTCCCCCTCTCGTCCCCATTGTTGTATCGCCCCTGACAGATCACGGCAACCGCTACGCTAATCCGCCGCGCGCATGCATAGGAACTTGCGGGAAACGCATAGCCCTCTGGCACGAGCGTTGCTACAATCTCTGCGGGACGTGCGACCCGCCCTCTCCTCCCCCTCAGGGGCGGGAATCGCTGCCCTACAGAACCAGGTGCGCACCCCCAGCGCGCCTGGTTTTTCCGTTCCCCCGACTGTGTCTCGCGCGAGCACTCGCGCTAGAATCTGCCGTGTCAGGAGAGCATGCAAGGAGACCCGAGTGTCCAGCGACGCCGAACGTCTTGTGAACCTAGCACTCTACCTTGCGTCCAGTCCGCGAGCGGTCACCGCCGAGGAGTGCCGGGCTGCTGGTCTCGGCTACGCAGATGGACAGAGCGACGTCGCGTTCATCCGCATGTTCGAGCGCGACAAGGACGCCCTTCGAGCGGCGGGACTCGTTATCGAAGTGACCTCGGACGGCTCCACCGAGGCGTACTGTCTCGATGCCGACGCGACCTACGCCCGTCCTATCGATCTTTCTGCCGACGAGCTGTCGGCGATGCGAGCGGTGGCGGCCGCAATGGCGGACGACCCGGCCTTTCCGTTCCACTCAGACCTCGCGTTGGCACTCGGGAAGCTGGTCTCCGACGTACACCAGGGCCCGATGGCGACCACGCAGGCCGACGACGATACCTCTGCCGGTCAGGGCCTGAACGCGAGAGCGCTCGCAGAAGCCGTCCAGATGCGCAAGACGGTCACCTTCAACTACACCAACGCAGCCGGAAACGAACGGAGGCGCACGGTCGATCCCTACGGAGTCTTCTTCCGGGAGGGCGTCTGGTACGTAGCCGGCCGGGACTGCGAAGCGGACGCTATCAGAACGTACGCGGTTAGCCGGATAGCCGATCTCGATGTCAACCCGAGGTCGCCCAGGACTCCTGACTTCGAGCGCCCTGATGGCTTCGACGTTCGCGAACACGAGCGTCTGCCATTCCAGTTCGGAGCGACAGCGGTAGACGTGAGGATCCGATTCGAGCCGGACATCGCGTGGCGCGCCGAAAGCCTGGCCCGGGGTCGCGGTTCGATCGACCGCCTCTCGGACGGATCAATCGTCTGGACGGTGGCAGCCGCGAACATCACGCGACTTGCCTCCTGGATCGTCGATGAGGGCCCGGGCCTGCACGCGGTCGAGCCCGAGGGGCTGGTGGCCGCTCTCTCGGCGGGACTGCGAAGCGTGATCGAAGCGCATGGCTAGACACCTAGACTCGGCGACACGAGCGCGACGCCTTCTCGCGCTCCTGCCGCACCTGCACAAGGGTGACAGCATTCCGCTCGCCGAACTCGCACACGCTGTGGGTTGCAGCGTCGAGGAGGTCGCGGCGGACCTGACAACGCTCACGATGTGCGGCATCCCGCCCTTCACGCCGTTCGAGATGGTCGATCTCGACATCGATGGAGACGTGGTCTCCGTCTACATGGACCCGCCGGGTCTCGAACGCCCGCTCAAGCTCACCGGCGCGGAGGCTCGCGCGCTGAACGCCGCGCTCGAGGTGGCCGGCTACGCCTCCGACTCGCCGCTACGGGAGAAGCTGAGAACGGTTTCTTCGGGGGCGGTCTCCCCCGAGGATCTAGAGCACACCGTCCGTGCCGGTGCAGCCCCGGGCGGAGCGGCGGAAACGTACGCGAAGCTCGCGTCGGCTATCGAGGAACGCGAGATGCTGCGTGTGGCGTACTACACCGGATCGACGGGGCGCATCTCCGAGCGGATACTGCATCCCTGGGCGCTAGTACAGAGGATGGGCATCTGGTATCTCGTCGCCTGGTGCGAGACCGCCGGACAGGAGCGCGTGTTCCGGCTTGATCGAATGCGAGCGATCGAACACACGGGGGTCTTCTTCGAGCCACCGGCGGAAGTCGCGACCGCAGTCACGCCGGATGCAGGCACGCTGCAGACGGCCCGGATCCGCTTCCGCGACGGCGCGCTGTTGCCGGACGCCCGGCACTGGCCGGGCGTCACACTCCAGACCGCGCCCGACGGAGTCAGCGTCGCCGACGTGCCGTTCCAGTCGCTCGGCTGGATCGCGCGACGGGTCGTCGCCTACCTGGGCCTCGCCGAAGTGGACTCGCCATCCGAGGTCCGCGAGGCGGTCCGGGATCTGGCCTCGAGCCTGCTGCGCCAGATCAAGTAGGCTCTCGGCGGTCAGGGCTCTCGGCCGTACTTCTGTCGCATGATCTCCGCGAGCTCGCTCATCGGCAGCCGCTCGACGTCACGCACCGGCAGCGCCTCGATGAAGCGGTGCGCGTAGGGCTTCGGGCCGAGCAGACGCGAGTCGGCGAGCACCAGGCACCCCTCGTCGGTCGAGGACCGTATGAGGCGGCCCGCCGCCTGTTTCAGCTCGAGCACCGCCTCCGGCAGGTAGTAGTGCTCCCACCACTGACGGTCCCGATCGCGCCGCTCCTCCAGTATCGGGTCGTTGACCGGTCCGAACGGAAGCCTCGGCACCACCACACAACGCAGCGTGTCGCCCTTGGCGTCGAAACCCTCCCAGAACGACTTGGTGGCCAGCAGCGACATCCGCTCGTCGGCTATGAACTCCTCGGCTATCCGCTTCCGGGAGACCCCTCGGCTCTGCACCACCAGCCGCAGGCCTGCGCGTTCGAGCGGCACCGCCAGCCGGTCGTAGATCTCGTCCATGTCACGGCGGTTCGTGAACAGCGTGAGCACCGACCCGCCGATCGCGACGTGAACGTCGTAGAGCGCGTCGGCCAGCGCGTCGATGTACGCGGAGTAGCCGCGCGAGCCCGGCTGGCACGGCGCCGGGAGGTCGGTGGGCACGAACGCCGCCATCTGGCGTTCGAAGTCGTAGCTGCTCTCGAGACGCAGCGTTCGGTAGCCGTCCTCGGCGAGCCGGTCCAGGCCGACCGAGCGCTCGAAGTGCGAGAAGTCGCTGCCCGCCGCTATGGTCGCCGAGGTGTAGACGACGGAGTACACGCGGGGGTAGAGCTGTTCCGCGAGCGACTCTCCGACATCCAGGAGGAACGCATCGAGCCGCTCCGCCGTTCTATCGCGTCGCCTGTCCACGGTCACCGAGTAGACATACGCGTCGTCAGTACCGTCAAGCACCGTTCGCAGCCCGTCCAGCTGTTCGGCAAGCCCTGACAGCTGGCCGACGAGGTCCGCCCGCTGTTCGGCAAGGGAATCGACGGCCTCCAGCGCCGTCACGAGCGCGCGCCCGCGCTCCAGGGCGCGTTCCATGTGCTTGCCGAGTGAGCGCCCGACGCCTGCGGCGGTACCCCAGGCGCCGCTCTCCCGCAACCCCGGCGTGATTCTCAGTTCGGTCCGGTCATATGCGCCGGCCGTGTCTGGACCGAGGTCCTTCACGAAGTCGAAGAACGAGTCCGCGATCACGGCCGTCTGTTCGACGGTCTCGCGCAGCTCGTCGATGACCGCGGCGATGCCCTGCGCGCCGTCCCCGCACTCCAGCACGACCTTGGCACGCAGTGCCGCGAGGAACCCGCCGCGGCCTTTCGTCTGCAGTCCGCCGAGAAGCCCGCGCACCTCGCCCCATCCGATGCCGAGTGACAGCTGGTCCCGCGCCTCGGACTCGGCCGAATGCGCCTCGTCCACGATCCAGTGCCGGATGGGCGGCAGTATCCCGCCTTCGCTCATGAGGTCGCGGAACAGCAACGCGTGGTTCGTGACGACGACGTGAGCGGATGCGGCCCGGCGCCGCACCCCGTGCAGGAAGCACTGGTTCGGGTAGTAGCGGCACCGTTTCTTCGTGCAGTCCGCGAACGAGGCAAGCACCTGCTGCAACGCGGGCTGCGGCCAGTGGATGTTGACGGCCTCCCGGTCTCCCCACGAGGTCTGCGCGGTCCATGTGAGCAGCATCGCGATCGCCGCGACGGATTCGGGATCTTGCGGCACATCGAACATGCGCTGCAGCTTGCGCAGACAAACGTAGTGCTCGTACCCCTTGAGCGCTGTATACGTCAGCTCGGAATCGAGCACCCCGGCAAGGCGCGGAAGCTCACGGTAGACGAGCTGGTCCATCAGTGTGTTGGTCTTCGTGGCCACTCCTACCGGAACCCCGTTGAGCAGGGCGAACCGGGCAGCAGGCAAGAGGTACGCTACCGACTTGCCGACTCCGGTACCCGCTTCGATGGCCGCGCACCGCGAGCCGCCGAACGCCTCGAGGACGGCCTGGGCCATCCGTGCCTGCTCCTCGCGAGGCTCGAATCGCTCGTACATCCGCCCCACCGTGCCGTCGGCGCCGAACTCCGACAGGACCTCGGCCACGTCGGGCAGCTCGAGCGAGCGCTCGCACGCATCCCCCAGGGTCTCGTGCTTCTCCGTCATCAGACGGTCCGTCCTCAGCCGACGCAGGTCGAACGGCTTCGCCTGCAGGCCCGCGGCGATGTGCGATAGCAGGGGGGCGAGCGTCCACTCCGGCGTGGCTGCGGCCAGACGTGATAGCTCGTGCAGGACGGCAGGCGGCAGATCGCCGAGTGCGGTGAGCGCGATGCGCCAGATTCCGAAGAGGGTCTCGACATCTTCCGGGGCGCGGTGGCCTCGCCCCGCCGCGAGGTCGAATGCTCGCGCCATGTCGCCCAGTCGGTGGGACTTCAGGCGCGGCATCGCGATGCGCGTCACTTCTAGCGAGTCCAGCCATGGGCCGCGCATGCGACCCTGACCGCCGCCCGCGGCTTCGAGGAACGTGCGGTCGAAGGCACAGTTGTGTGCCACGATCGACCGGCTGCCGACGAACCCCGCGAGCAAGCCTAGCGCGCGCTCCACCGGTGGCGCATCGGCGACCAGAGCATCATCGATGCCTGTGAGCTGCGTAGTCTCATGCGGGATCGGGCCCGGCGGACGCACGAGTGTTGTCCATCGGCCGAGTACCTCCGGCCCGCGTGCGACCAGTGCAGCCACTTCGATGATCGAATCGCGACCGGGGTCGAAGCCGGTGGTCTCGACGTCGAGGACCGCGATCTCCTCTTCGAAGCCGTAGACCATGTCCTTCGCCCGATCGGCGAGCGTGGCGTAACGGTCTGCTACATCGGCATCGGTGCCCGGTTGGAGGAAGCGCGCGATCGATTCGGCGGTCATGCTCCGAAGCGTAGCACGCGTCTATGACTCGGAACCTACCCGCCTACGCACGCATGAGTAGCGGCATCAAGACAAGCGAGAAGGCGGCGCCTACGCCAGGCGCCGCCTTCCATGACTGCCTGTCTGCGGAGACTACTGACCCATTCCGGGGAGGGTGCGCGATTTCACGAGCCACCCGTCGCCGTCCTTCACGAACGTCCACAGGTACTGGAAGTCGCCGCCCGGCATGGTCGCCGTCGCGGTGACCTTGGTCTCCTCGCCCTCCTCGACAACTTGGTCGATCCTGAACGAGGTGACGCCGTACCCGGTGAGCTGCTCGGCGAAGGAGGCTTCGTCCTGCGCCGCCTTCTTGTCGGCGGGCAGGCGGTCGTAGGCGGTCTGATAGTCGCCCGCAACGACCGCGTCGAAGTACACGGTCACGTACTGCTCGGGGGTCTCGCCTTCGGGGACCTTGGTTGCAGTGGCAGGGTCGAACGGCGTCGTGCCGGTCGTGCCCGTCATGCCGGTGGTGCCGGTGACCTCGCCGGTCGTGCTGTCTGACGTCGCTGAGTCCGTCTTGTTCGTCCCCGCGAACGCGAAGTACGCGACCGCCGCGGCGAGCAGCGCGACGATCACAACGAGGACCATCACGACCGAGCGGTTCGAAGAGTTCGGGGTTCCCGTGCTGTCTTCCATGATCATCCTTCCCGGTGCTTGCCTGAACTGCGCCGAAGCGCTGGCACAGCATACGCTCTCACACGCGCACGCACAACGCCCCGATGGCCACGCCCGTGCCGGTACCATACGGATGTATGACGGTGCGGACGGCGGTGTTGGTTCGCTCCCGTTCTGTCGAGGCGTAGACTGTGCACGAGGCACCGATTCGAGGGGGAAGCATGACTGGGGCGGACAAGCAGACGAGCGGGTGGCTGAACCGGATCTCGCCTGGCCGCCTGTCCTCGCGACTGACGGTCAGCATCACGATCACCGGCGCCGTCGTGTACGTTCTCGTCGCCACCATAATCGGCGTCAGTCTCGGCTATCAGACCAGGTTGCTCGCCACCGTTCACGCCACGGGCCAACTCGCCGAAGCTCGCACCCAGCTCGACTTGCAGGCGCGCGAACTGAGCGCGCTCGCAATCGGGTTCACCGAGTGGGACGAGTTCTACGACGCAACCAGCACTCCGGACCAGGCATTCATCGAATCCGAGTTCGACCCGTGGCTCAAGAACCGTGCAGACGCCTCGGCGGTCGTGTGGAGCACCTCGGACGGAACGATCATCAGCACCGCGGGCGATCCCGCCGACGTTGAGGCCCTTCTCGACCTGGCCGCGCACAAGCCGGCGGGTGCCCGGGGGCCGATGTCGTTGCCGACGGGACCGGCTGTGGTCGCCGTGCTGCCGGTCGTCGGGAGCCCTGCCGGCCCATCGCTCGGCACCGTGGGAATCGCCCGGCCCATCTCCGCCGACCAGTTCGAGGCCAGCGGGATCGAGGGCATTTCGATAACCACGGGACATGCCCTGCCGACCGCCGGTGACGGGTGGGTGCTCATCGACACACCGAAGGGCTACGTGACCGCACTCCTCAAGGTCAGCGGAGGCCTGTTCCTCACCCGCGCCGCCCTCCTCGGGGTGGACGGGCAGTCGGTGCTGACGCTCGAGATGGCGAGACCCGACCCCTGGCTTGGCGAGGACCGGGCGTGGGCGGTCGTACTCATTCCTCTCGCGCTCGGCCTCGTGGTACTCGGCGTCGGCTACCTGCTCGGGACGGCTCTCGGCCGGAGTATCGTCCGACCGCTGTACCGCTTCGTTTCGTACCTTCAGGACCAGGGCTACCTCGCACTGCAGGGTCTGCGCACCGACGATCAGCTTCTCGTAGAACCCGGTCTTCCAGACGACTTCCGGAGCCTGGGCGCTGTGATCAAGGACTTGATGACGCAGTTGCGCGTCAACCAATCGGACCTGATAGAGGCGGGCGACCAGGCCGTGGCGGCAGAGCGCGCGTTCCGCACGGTGGTTGAGGAGTCGCCGGAGGTGAAGATCCTCGTGCGCGGCGGCGTGGTGGAGATCGCTAACCCGGCGGCAGCACACTTCTTCGGACTCCAGTTGGGGGACTTGTTGCGAGCGGAGCCGGATGGGCTCTTCGCCGGCATACAGCTCTTCGGCGAGAACGATGAGCCGCTCGAACTCCTAGATGTCGCGCGACAGGCCCACGATTCGCCGGTCGTCGCGAAGTGCGTGGCCCCGGGCCAACCGGACCGCTGGATCGAGATCAGCGTCGCATTCATCGACGAAGTCGGTAGCGACTATGTCATCTCCGCACGCAACATCACCGAAGAGCGTCGGCTCGAGGCGCTGCGCCAGGAGGTCCTGTCGCTGGTCTCACACGATCTGCGAAGCCCGCTCACAGTGGTGCGGGGGTATCTGGACATCCTCGAGAAGCCGCTCGATGACACGCGGCGTACCACGGCCGTAGAGAGCGCGCGACGCGCTGCAACGCGGATGGAGGGGCTGCTCGACGACCTTCTGCACGCGACCCGCGCGGAGCGCGTCTTTGCGCCACGGGTGATGAGACCCGTGGACCTGCCGGCTCTACTCGAAAGCGTCGCTTCGTCGCTGCAGATGGGCGCGGAACAGACCATCGTGACGTCGCTCGAGCCGGACATCCTCGTGCTCGGCGATTCCGTGCGGCTCGAGCAGGCGGTCACCAATCTCGTGGGCAATGCTGTCAAACACGGACCCCCTGACGGCGAGATCAGGCTCGGCTTGATCTCGCAAGACGGGCGCGCCGTCGTGAGTGTCGAGGATGAAGGGCCTGGGATCCCCGCGGATCAGCGCGAGGCGGTCTTCGAGCGCGGGGCACGCGGCGAGCACTCGGCCGGCACACCCGGCATGGGGCTCGGACTGTACATCGTTCGCGTGGTGGCGGAAGCGCACGGTGGTCGCGCGTTCGCCGACGACTCGCCGGAAGGCACACGCTTCGTGCTCGACCTTCCGGTGATGCAGACGGAAAGCGACTAACGCTCGAGTGCGAGTGCCACCAGGCTGTCGCACAGCTCCGGGAACTCGATTCCAGCAGCCCGCGCGGAATCAGGCAGCAGACTCGTGGACGTCATGCCCGGAATGGTGTTGACCTCGAGCAAGTAGACGGTCCCGTCGTCTGTGACGATCATGTCCGAGCGTGACATGCCCCTGCAGCCGAGCGCGCGATGCGCCTCAAGTGCCGTGCGCTGGCACTCCTGCCTCGCGTTCTCGCTCACCCGCGCAGGGATGATGTGCTTGCTCATGCCGGGAACGTACTTCGACTCGTAGTCGTAGAACTCGTGCTCGGGCACGACCTCGAGCGTCGGCAGCGCCGTCAGCTCGTCGTTGCCGAGCACTCCGACCGTGACCTCGACTCCGGCTACGTACTCCTCGACAAGAACGATCCGGCCGTGCCGGAATGCGAGCTCAAGAGCGGGTAGCAGTTCGGAGGCGTCGTGCACGATCGACATGCCGACCGAGGATCCTTCGCTTGCCGGCTTCACGACGAGCTTCGTCCCAAGCGCATCTGTGATCCCGCCGACATCCGCAGGCATCTGCTCGAGCGAGACCGATGCCGGGGTGCGCAACTCCGAGCCCGCGAAGATGTGCTTGGAGGCCACCTTGTCCATCGCAAGCGCACTGGCCAGCACGCCGGAACCGACGTATGGCAGGTCCAGGATCTCCAGCAGACCCTGGATCGTGCCGTCCTCGCCGAACCTGCCGTGCAGGCACACGAACGCCACATCGAAGGCTCCGGTTTGCAGTCGTTCGATGAACCCCAGGTCCTGCGTGTCGATCCGCTCCACCGAGTGCCCTCGCTGCTCGAGGGCACGACCGACCTGCTCGCCCGTATGAAGCGAGACATCACGCTCGGCGGACGTGCCTCCCATGAGCAGCGCGATGCGCAGACTGCGAGACCCGCTCACAGCGTAACCCCTGACGCTACGACCTCGAGCAAGAACAGCGTCGCCATCCAGATCGCGACGCCGAAGAAGGCCACGAGCGCGCCGCGGGTCATCGCCGAAGCGAAGAGACCGCGTCTTTCGGCTTTCGGCCGCTTGGAACGCGCAACGAGCCAGACCGCCGATGAGAGCACCGGCCCTAGAGCGGTCAGACCGACGCCCGTCCACAGCAGAGGAGTGTACACGGGCGTCCATCGAGCCGGCTCGGAAGCATCTGCTCCGTACAGGAAGTACGCGGACAGGCCGACGAAGACCACCCAGAGTCCGAGGTAGCAGGCGAAGGGTATCCACGTGACTCCTCCGCTAACGGCTTCGGCGAGCGCAGCGTCAGCGGATCCTGGCGTCGGGGAGGCTGCGGCGTCGGCAGCCTCCTGTGCGGCAGGCGGCTCATCAGTGGCGATCTCTGCAGGAGTATCGGTCTCGGACGGCGCGGAACCCCCCGTCTGCTCCTGAAGGGATTCGGGTGCGACGCTCTCGACCGTCGGCGCGAGTGCGGCCGCAAGCGCGGAATCGAGTTCTCGCTTCGCCGCCCCGGCATCGACGTCGCAGACCGCCTCAACCTCTGCGTCAGCGGTGAACTCATCGGCTTCCGGCATCTGCGGACTCCCCTCGGGTGTTCCTCGGGTCAGTCTAGTCGAGGCACCAGGAGCAGACAACGTGGGCACACGATATGGAGAGTTCGTGGATTCTCCTCCGTTTCGTACATCGCGGGACGCAACGCGCATAGAATCAGACTGCCGCGGAGTGACTCCGCGGAGGAAGGAAGATGATTCATGGATGCGAACGAGAACCTGACGAGACCGCCCGTGTCCGAGGACGCCGCCGACGCGGCTGCCACGATTCCCGAAGCAGCTATCGCAGACTTCGCTGCGCCAGCGCCTCCCTACGCACCTGAGGCTCCGGCAGCGGACACCGCCGCTCCGGTACAACCGCAAACGGCCCAGACACCCTGGTCGGGAAAGCATTCGCATGCAGCGCCCGTGGTGCTTGCCGTTGTCGCAGCACTATTAGCCGGGAGCGGAGCGGGGTTCGCCGGCGGCTACCTCGCGTACAAGGCTCTGCCCGCAGGGGCCACAGGCACTCAGCGTGTCGAGCTCATCGGCTCTGAGACCGAGGAGTCCGTGGCGGCAGCGGCGGCGGTCGCCGTCCCGAGCGTCGTCAACATCGCGGTCAGCGGTGAGACCGCGTCGTCTTCGGGTCTGCCCTCGGACCACCCCGACGTCCCGGTGGCCGGTGAGGGCTCTGGCGTCGCCTACAAGAAGGCCCCCGACGGAGGCACGTACATCATCACGAACGAACACGTCGTGGAGGGTGCCACGAGCATCATCGTCACGGACGCCACCGGCGAGAGCTACGACGCCACACTGGTGGGCGGCGACGCGGAGAGCGACATCGCAGTCGTCCTGGTGGACGCCGAGATCCCGGTGATCGGGCTCGGGGATTCGGACAGCCTCATCGTCGGACAGCTGGCCATCGTGATCGGCTCTCCGTTCGGCCTGGAGCACTCGGTCACTTCCGGTGTCATATCGGCCCTGCACCGGCCGCTCACCGACTTCGGCGGTGACAACGGCGAGTACCCGTACGTCGATTCGATCCAGACCGACGCGGCCATCAACCCCGGCAACTCGGGAGGCGCGCTCGTGGACCGGGAAGGCAAGCTCCTCGGCATCCCTTCGGCGATCTACTCGGACACCGGCGTTTCCGACGGTGTCGGCATCGCGATCCCAGTATGGCGTGCCGTTCAGGCCGCCGACGAACTCATCGAGAAGGGCCGCGTGGACACGCCGTTCCTGGGTGTCGTCGGACAGACCGTCAACGCGACCCTCGCACAGGAAGAGGGACTGCCGGTCGACGAGGGCGCGTACGTGGTCGAAATCACCGAGGGCACCGAGGCCGAGAAGGCGGGAGTGCGGCCGGGCGACGTGATCGTCGCCGTCAACGACGAGCGCATCCGCTCGATGGACGACCTTATCCTCTCGGTGCGTCGGCATGCGGTCGGCGACGAGGTCACGCTCACCGTATGGCGCGATGGCAAGAAGGAGACACTGGACATGGTCGTGGGCATCAAGCCGGCCGACCTCTCCACGAACTAGTCCGACGTTCGGGAACTCGACGCGATTGGAGCCGGTCATGGTCGAGATGTATCGCTGCAAGGGGTGCGGATACCTGCATGTCGGACCCGCACCGGAGCACTGTCCCGTTTGCGGCGCTCCACAGGCCTTCTTCCTCGCCTCCGCAGGGCCCGGCGATCTCACCGGAACCCGGACTCTCGAGAACTTGAATGCGGCCTTCGCGGGCGAATCGCAGGCGAACCGCCGCTACACGCTGTTTGCACGCATCGCCGAGCTCGAGGGAGACGATGCCGCCAAGGCCGCATTCGATCGCGCAGCCGCAGAAGAGACCGCGCATGCACTCGGTCATCTCGCCTACATGAGCGCATTCCGCACGACCGCCGAGAACCTCGCCACCGCCTATGACGGCGAGGAATACGAGACCGCCGAGATGTACCCTTCCTTCGCCGAGACGGCTGAGGAAGAGGGCTATCCGGAGATAGCGCAGTACTTACGGGCGGTCGGCGGGTTCGAGCGCCAGCATCGTGACGGCTTCAAGAAGGCGCGAGGCTAGCGCATGCCGGACGGAGCGCTGCCCGATATCGCGTCGCTGGATGCCGACGGACTGTCGCGCGCGCTCGGGGACCTCGGACAGCCCGCGTTCCGCCAGCGGCAGCTGATCGCGTGGCTGTATGCGCGCGCTGTGGACGGATTCGAATCGATGAGCGACCTCCCGTCAGCCCTTCGCAGCGCGCTTGCCGAGCGGTACTCGCTGGTATTGCCCGAGCCGGCCGAGGTACGGCACTCGTCAGACGGGACGCGGAAGTACCTGTGGAAGCTGGCCGACGGCGTACTGGTAGAGAGTGTGGGCATCCCGGTCGGTGATCGGCTCACGGTGTGTTTCAGCACGCAGGCCGGCTGCGCAATGGGCTGCACGTTCTGCGCGACCGGAAAGGGCGGGTTCGTCCGCAACTTAACGCCGGGAGAGATGGTCTGGCAGGTCGTCCTTGTCGCCCGCGAATTCGGGACGCGCGCATCAAACGCGGTGGCGATGGGGCAGGGCGAGCCGTTCAACAACTACGACGCCACGCTCGGCGCGCTGCGCCTCATGAACTCCAAGTCCGGACCTGAGATCGGGGCGCGGCACCTCACCGTCTCGACGTGCGGCGTCATTCCGGGCATACAGCGCCTCTCGACCGAGCCCGAGCAGTTCACGCTTGCGGTGTCGCTGCACTCGGCCGTGCAGGCGACGCGCGACCGGATCATGCCCGGCGTGAGGCGCTGGCCGCTCGATGAGCTCCAGCAGGCGCTTGTCGACTACACCCAGCGGACCGGTCGCCGTCCGACCCTCGAATTCGCGCTCATCGCCGGCGTTAACGACACGCCCGGAGAGGTCGCCGCGCTGGTCGACTTCGCCCGCGGTTGGATGTCGCACGTCAACGTGATCCCCATGAACCCCGTTGTCGGCGCACCGGGACAGCGACCCGGAGACGCATCCGTCGCCGCCGTGGCCGAAGCGCTATCCGCTGCCGGGATCGAGACCTCTGTCCGCACCGAGCGCGGCGCCGATATCGAGGCGGCCTGCGGTCAGCTCACCCAGCGCCACCGCCCGTCGGCCGGGTGATAGGACACACGCTTCCCAGCCCCGGACACGTCTCGCAGAGGTCCTGCTCGTAGGTCTCGCGTACCGGATACCCTGAAGGGGCCATCGAGTCGACGATGTCACGCACGCTGGCCTGCAGCGCGTCACGGTCCGCAGCCGAGTACTCGTACTCGGTCTCCCGGCCCCGCTCGAGCTCGGCGAATACGACCCGCACCTGTTCGGCACCGGCGCCGACAGCCGCGAGCGCGTAGCACTCGCCCTGCAGGCGGTAGCGGTCGAGCGCCTCCTCGGCGCTAAGTGCTGATGTCCCGGTCTTGTAGTCGACGACGAGAGCGCTGCTGCCACGCCAGCCGATGGCATCGATGGCGCCCACCAGGACCGTATCGCCGATCGGCACCATGATCTGCGCCTCCCGGAGCACGCGCTGTGAACCGAGCAGCTCCGCCGCCACCGCCGACCGCTGGAACGTCGACACGGCGACCGACAGGCGCTCTGCCGAGGCGGCCGACAATCCCGCTAGCGCGGCGATGCGGCTCACGACCGCGGAGAGGTCGTCCTGCGGTGATGTCAGGCACTCCAGGACCGCGTGCAGCGCGCTTCCGAACGACAGGGCCTCGCCCTGCTGCGCCGCCGGCGGCGCCGGCAGCTTCGCGACGCTCGTCAGGAAGAACCGGTAGGGGCACCGGTCGTAGGTGGCAAGACCCGTGTATGACACGCGGCCCGGCGCCCCCGGCCCGCGCACGACTACCCCGGACGCAGGTCCAGTACCGTTCGACGCTCCGTCGCCCAAGGACTCCACAAGGCTCTCGCCGGTAGTAGAGAGCTTCACGCCCCGCGCCGCCGGCTCTACGAGCCGCACGACACCCGCTCCGCCTGCGCTCGCAGGCGCGTCAGCGGTCAACGAGCCGGCCGGGCCGGCTCCGAGCGCGTCCCTGATCCGTCCGGGCAGAGTCGGCTCCGCCTCCTTCTCGGGATTCGTGAACGCGACGATGGTGAGCGACTCCTCCGCCCTGGTGCACGCCACATAGAGCAGGCGCGCCGACTCGGCCTCCGCAGCTGCGCGGATCGCCTCGCCGACGCGGGAGGACGCGGTGGTAGGCTCACTGCCGTCGGGCATCGGCTGCACCATGCCGAGCAACGCCGATCCCTCGACCCGGGCGACGCCGATGCCGGGCGCATGGTGGCTGACACCAAGGCCGCCGACGACAACGGCAGGGAACTCCAGACCCTTGGCGGCGTGGATGCTCATGATGCGCACGGCATCGTACTCGCCATCAAGGGTCGCCTCCTGCTCGCCCCCTCCGTGAATCTCGCGCATGTCCAGATAGGCAAGGAAGCCCCGGACATCACCGCCATACAGCGCCTCGAACTCGCCGGCCATGTCCGCGAGCTTCAGTACATTCGACCAGGCCCTCGCGCCGCCCGGACCGCCGGCGAAGCAGACGAGATCCGCGTCGAGGCCGAGCATCGGCTCCAGTACGCAGTCGCGAAGCGACCGGATGCCGCGCCTGGCCCGTGCGGTCTCGATCGTGTGCACTATGCGCCTCGCCGCGTCCGACTCGCACGGTGCAAGCTTCAGAACGGGGTCCGAGAGTGCGTCGAACAGGCACGACTCGGTCCGCCTCTTCGACGCCTCTCCCGCGAGCCGGTCGGCATGTTCGCGCACCACGACGAGCGCGTCCGGCGAGAGCCCGCCCAGCCGCCCTGCCAGCACCACGGTCATCGCTGCGTCATCCCGCACGTTGTCGATGACGGCGAGTAAGGCCCTGGCTTCCAGGACCTCCGGGGCGTCGAAGAAGGTGCCGCCGCTCGAAAGGTAGGCGGGTATCCCTCGGGCGGTGAGTTCGCGCTCCACCTTCGCGCCCCGGCCTCCCGAAAGCGCCCGCATGAGGACGGCTACCTGGCCGGGGCCGACTCCCGTTGCGACGAGTTCGGCCACGCGATCGGCTATCACCGCCGCCTCGACGTCCTGCCTGTCGGCCCCCTGCAGACGGCTCCAGTCCACGAAGCGTGCCTCGAATCGCGATCCGCCCGCCCAGGCGTCCGGATCGCCCGCGCGGGCCGGGGACGGCTGGAGCACCATCAGCTCCGGACCGATCAGCGACTGGTGCCGGAACATCTCGTTCACCGTATTCAGCAGGACCGGCGACGTCCGGTAATTGATGTCCAGGTCCCTCCGGTCGGCCACGTCCATCGCCCGCGCCCGGAACACCTCCACGTCGGCATGGCGGAATCCATATATCGACTGGTTCTCGTCCCCGACCGTGCAGAGATTGCGCGCGCTGAGCGCGCCGATGATGCGGGACTGCAATGCGTTGGTGTCCTGATACTCGTCGACCATGAGCATCGCGAACCGCTTGCGGTACCGCTCGCGCACTCCGGGGTGATCCTCCAGAAGACGGACGGTCTCCAGTTCGAGATCCGAGAAGTCCAGCGCACCCCTTTCTCGCTTGAGCGCCGCATCGCGGGACTCGATCCTGCCCAGGAAGTCCAGGAGCAGCCGTTCGTAGCGGCCGACTAGTAGCTGCGCGGCGGCTCGCCGTGCCTCGGCCACCTTGATTGTGACCTCGTCGACGAGCTCGTTGAGCCCATCCACCGCAGATGCCCGCCTAAGCCCGCGCGGGTTCAGGCGCTCCAAGAGCGCGTACGCGTTCGCCTCCGTGACGGGATCGCAGTCGCCCAGCACGTCCGCAAGCGAGCGAACGATCTCGGCGTTCGTCTCCACGGTCTTGGTCTGCGGCAATCCCGCGAGCTGTTCGCCGAGCAGTCTCAGGCTGTCCTTGCAGGTGGCGAGTACGCCGAGCGCCTCCTCGATGCCGACGGTCACGACGTCGTCCGACGAGATGCCGAGTGCCCGGACGGCTGCCCTGATACGCAGTGCCGCGTCGACAATCACGTCGTATCCGTAGTCATCGAAGAGCGCCGAGGACTCCGCGTTCGAGGAGAGCATCTCCGCGGTTGCCTCCTCCACCGCCTGCGCTTCGAGTGCCGAGGCCTCGACGTCGTCCAGCACGCGGAAGTGCGGTTCGACGCCCGCAGCGAATGCGTTCTGGCGCACGACGCGCGCACACATTCCGTGGATCGTCGTGATCCAGGCATCGGTGAGCGAACGGGCAGCAGAGGCTTCTCCGGCAGCGATGAGCTCTCCACGTATCCGCTCACTGAGCTCGGCCGCGGCCCTTTCGGTGAACGTAACCGCCAGGACGTCGCGCGGATCGCACCCGACGTACGGTTCCGAACCCAAGACCGCCGCCACGAAGCGCGCGGTCAGCATCCGCGTCTTCCCGGACCCCGCGCCGGCCGCTACGAACAGGTCTGTCGGACCCGTCGCGACCGCGGCGGTCTGACGGGCGTCTAGGTCAGCCACGTCCCGGCCTCCATTCCTTGCAGAAGGCACGCGCCGCGCAGTAAGGCAGGCACGAGCCGGACAGGGGTCTTGCCTCGATCCGCCCGTCGCGCATCCGCTCTACCGCTTCCGCCGCTCGCGCGACCGCTGACTCGACCGTCTCCACGATCTGCTCGCCTGTCAGCACATCCGTGCTGACGAACGCGCCGGGCGGCCCCAGGCCGGCCCGCACGAAGCCTCGCGGTCTTCCGCCGTTCATCGAGCGGTATAGCCCTCCGGCGACGCCCAGGCCGTGCCTCCGACTGGCCACCGCGGCGTACAGCGGCAGCTGCACCAGTCCTGCCGCAACGAACTTGGCCTGCGCCCGCGCGCTGTTCACTGAACCGAGCTTGTAGTCGGTGACCACGAGATCACCGTTGCCCGTGTCTATCCTGTCGATGCGCCCTACCAGCGAGAACTCGCCAAAGGACTCCGGGGCGTCGCCATCATCGAGTCCGAACGACCATTCCCGGTATGCGGGCCGCATGTCGGGAAGCATCACCGCATCGGCCTCGACGAGCCGCCCGGTCTTGCGTGCAGCGGCGCGCAGCAGTGCCTCCTCTATGGCGGCGGTCGTGCGCGTCTTGGCTACCAGCGCCTCGGCGATCTCGGCATGGAGCGCCAGGGCGGTCTGGAGGTTCGCGGGGGTGACTCGCTCCTCGCCGGTGTCCGTCAGAGCATCGTAGAACCGCCGCATGATCTCGTGCGCCAGGCGACCCGCCGATGCCATGTCGAACCGCAGGTCGAGCTCGTCCGGGCGCACGAGCCGCTCGACGTACCACCGGTACGGACACTGCAGATACATCTCGATCTCACTGGCAGAGAACGACTCGCGCTGACGCATCGCTCGCCTGACCGCCTCGGAAGTCGCGGCGTACCGCTGCAGTGCCCTGCGGCTCGCCGACAACACACGCGAGCCTGCCCCGGGGTCACGCGCGGCGGCCTGCGCCCTGAACTCGCGCCGGTCGGTGGCAGGCGCCTCCGGATCCAGGGAGTGCCCGTCCAGCCGAAGGAGACGGTGCGGCAGACCACGATCATGAAGCTCCCTGGAAGCCGGATCCCGATAGAGGTCCAGGAGTTCCTCGAGGAACGGCGAGGGCCTCCGCGGGCGTCCCTCGGAGTCGTGCGACTGCCAGCTCAGGACAAGCCGCTCGGTGGCGCGAGTGATCGCAGAGTAGAACAGGAGGCGCTCCGCGTCGGTGTCGCCGCGGGGGGACAGGTCGATGCCAGCGCGTTCGAAGACCCGTAGGACCTCCGGTGCAGACAGCGCATCGTCGACGGTTGGGCGCGGGAACTCCCCCGCATTCAGACCTGCCAGGATCACGCAGCGGTAGCGCAGTCCCCTCACGCGCTCCGCCCCCATGACCTGGACGCATTCCGGGCGCCCTTCCGACCTGAGTGTCACGCTGGCTTCGCGCAACGCCGCGGTGAGAACCTGACACGCGTTGCCTGCTGTGATCGCGCCCAGACCGCGCAGCCCCTCGCTAAGGATCCGGGCGGCTGCGGCATCGGCCATGAACGCCGGGTCTGCCACCGCGACCGCCGGATACGCACGACCGAGCATGCCCGACACGACTCGGTACCACCGCATCTCGCCAGCGGGGGTCCCAACCGCGCCGCAGGCCTGACGGCACTCTCTCACGAAGTGCGCGCCGACTTGATCGTGATCGCGCAACCAGGACTCGGCGGCCGGTGTTTCGAGGCTGCCACGTCGCCGCATGTCGCGGTCGAGCCTGTCGAGCACGTCACCGGACACCGGACTGAACGGAGACCGGAGGGTGTCGATCAGCCGCTCGTATGAGCCGCTCCCACAACCGAGTTCCAGCAAGCTCAGCACGACCCGACCGATGCCCGTTGCATGGAACGGGGCTCGCGCATCGAATTCGGCCGGGATGCCCACCTCATCCAGCGCACTCCGAAGATCCTCGAGCCGACTCCCCGCGTCACGCACAACGACTGCTACCTCGCCTGGCTCGATGCCGGACGCGACCGCGGTCTGCACTTCGCTCGCGATTCGAGCGGCCTCTGCTCGCTGGCCCCAGGCCTCCGAGAGGACGACTCTGCCCTCCGATCTCGCGCCGGACACACCCTGTCTCGTGAAGTCACGATCCAGTCTCTGCAGCTCCAGAGGAATCCCTCCGCCTCCGCCGCCGCTCACCTCCTCGACGGCGATCTGCCTGAGTCTGCCCACAAGGCCGGCTGCGGCTGCCGTTGCGGGCAGACCGTCAACGAACGTCGCTGTCACGATGACGTCCGTACGCGACGAAGCACCGACGACGAACGCCTCTTGCGCCGACGTCAGGCTCGTGAAGTGACCCACCGCGAGAAGACCGGGAACCCGCAGTTCGGCAAGATGCTCGCCTACCAACCGATGCGCCTCGCCGCGCTCGATGAGACCCGCCCGCCCAAGAC
>SBEH01000009.1 GCA_009668945.1 Actinomycetota bacterium | reverse complement strand
CCGACTCGTACTCGACGTGCGCGATGGCGATGGTGATGCCGCGCTCGCGCTCTTCTGGGGCCTTGTCGATCTGGTCGAACGGGGTGAAGTCGGCGAGGCCCTTCTCAGCCTGCGTCTTGGTGATAGCGGCGGTGAGGGTGGTCTTGCCGTGGTCGACGTGACCGATAGTGCCGACGTTCATGTGCGGCTTGGTGCGCTCGAACTTCTTCTTGGCCATTGAGTCTCCTCCTTCAAAGGACCTGATGCGACCGGGCCGGTCGCGGGCAGGCCCCGTCTCCGACCTCCGCGGAGGCGCCTGGCGTCCGCGGCAGTGTGATGCGACTGCTATTTCTTGCACGTGACGCGCCTAGCCGCGTCTTTCGTTTGATGCCTGGTAGCGGCGACTGGACTCGAACCAGTGACATCACGGGTATGAACCGTGTGCTCTAACCAACTGAGCTACGCCGCCGCGACGCCGCATGCCTAGCCGGCGCTATAGCACGTGGAGCCCACAACCGGACTTGAACCGGTGACCTCTTCCTTACCAAGGAAGTGCTCTACCGACTGAGCTATGTGGGCAGACTGCCCCGCCGGCGCGGGGTGTGTAAGATCAGTGGTGGGAGCGCTTGGATTCGAACCAAGGTAGGCGTAGCCAACGGGTTTACAGCCCGTCCCCTTTAGCCACTCGGGCACACTCCCAACAACAAAAAAGCCGTGCTCTATCACGTTTTCAAGTTGCCTGCCTGGCGATAAGGCGAAAGGAATACTACTTCATCGCCAGAAAGAGTGTCAACGACTACAACGGTGCCGGGCGTGTCTACTGTACCGCAGGTCAGGGGTACTGCAGACCGCTCTAAGGAGTGTCTACCCGACCATCAGCCGGGAGTACACAGCCCCGATCACGCGCACGCCCGGAACCGCCGCCTCGAGCTCGGCCATAGGGACGATTCTGTACCACGCCGATCTGCCGTTCGTGACAACAGGCCGGGGGGGGTACCGTTCGTTGGACTCCTCGAACCAGGTACGCAACGCCTGCATCGGAATGACGCGCAGGTCATCGCGTTCGACCCCGAGTTCGGCGAAGAAGACGCCGTCGGGACTCTCGAGCAGCGCGGCGATCTCCTCTTCGGTGCGCGGAATCGCGATGCGGTAGTAGAGCAGCTCGTCAGCCAGCGAGTACTGGACCCAGCCGGCAGCGCGAGTGGTCGTGTCCGCCATCGCCTCCAGCGCGTAGCTCCCGGTGTCGGCCCGGTAGAAGACGAAGTCCCGGTTCGCGATCTTGACCGGATCTGTCCCGCAGTAGCAGTCGACCTTGACCTTGGATGCGAGCTTCGAGAATCCGTCTGACCGCCTGATATCGACGCCCGTAGCGTCTGACCGCATGGCCGGCGACAACTCGACGTCTCGCGATCCCGCGCTCTCGAGGTAGCGGCCGAGAATCCGCTTCCCCACCTCGCGTATCAGCATCGAACCCGAAAGACTCACGTCGCCCCCCAGCGTACGGTACCGCTATCGCGCAAGACGCTCGTCCGCCACACGCAGCCTCCTGCTCAACACCTCGAGCAGGCGTATGGCGATCGCCGGCATGCGCTCCAGCAACGACTTGAAGTCCCAGCTCGAGAGCATGAGACATCTGGTCTGATCTATCGCGCGGATCGTCGCCGATCGGGGCGCACTGTCGAGCAGGGACATCTCACCGAAGAAGTCACCGGGACCGAAGGCGCCCAGCGGCTGCGCGTCCCGCTCTATCGCAACCCTTCCGGAGGTGATCAGATAGAACGCCTGCCCCGGCGTTCCCTGCGTCACGATGATCTGCCCGGGCTCGTACGTATGCTCCTGCGCGACCGCGACGATGCTGGCGATCTGATCGGGCAGACAGCCTTCGAAGATGGGTACGCGGGACAGGAATTCCTCGTTGGTCATGACCGCCTCCTCCGAATGGTGCTCCGAGAGTCCACTGTAGAACAACGCGACGCGCCGGTGAAGAAGGTTGCATGGCGTGCATGACCGGGCGTCATGTTGCACAATGACCGCAGTAGGAGCCGGTCCCATTCAGGGCGGGAGATGCGGTGCCGCTGTTCCTGAGCCTGTTTCTCGGTCACATCCTGGGGGACTTCGTCCTCCAGCCCGGGCGCCTTGTGGTTGCCAAGCGTAGGCGGCTGCAGGCGGTGCTGCTGCATACCGCCATCGTCACGCTCTGCTGCGCGGCAGCTATGGCCTCGGAACTGCGGCAGGCCTGGCTGCCCGTGCTCCTGGCCGGTGTCGCGCACTTCGGCGTCGAGGAGCTGACGATCCGCGCCCGACGATCGCCCGAGAGTTCGAACGTCACGGTGTTCCTGCTGGACCAGGGGCTGCACGTCGTCTCCATGATCGTCATCGCGTCGGGTGGTCTGCAGGTCACGCCCGTGATCGGGCTGTGGGCTGTCTCGCTCAGCACCCTCGCCACGGTCTGCGGGGTGGCCACGGTCGCGTTCGCCGGTTCGATCCTGATCTTCGAGATCCAGGCTGCAGGTCAGAATCCCGAGCACGGCGCCGAACAGATCCTCAGGTTCGACGCCGCGCGGCTCTACGGCTTCGCCGAGCGCGGAGGCGCACTCATGGCGGCTCTGCTTGCGCCCTTCCCGGCCCTCGGCGCGGTGCTGTTCGCACCGCGAGTGGCCTACGCGCTGCTCTCGCCCAAGGCCCACAGACGTGAGGAGCTCATCGCCGCTTCAGTCGGCATCGCCTTGTGCGCAGTCGCGTGGGTGCTGGTCGCCCGAGTCGGACCCTGATAGCGGAAGGATTCTCGATGGCTCCCAGGACTGTTCGGCGGCATGACGTGATCGTGCGGATCGCAGCCGCGATCATGTTGGCGCTCGTGACTTGGGTCGCGCTGAAGGCGATGCCGTTCTACCCGGTCTGGATGGAATTCCTTCTGGCGCTCGGCGTCGGCGCGCTGGGATTCTTCTCCGCCGCCTCAGCGTCACTGCTCTTCATCGGGGTCCTTTCCATCCCGGTGATGGCCGCCGACCTCGTCACCGGAGTCGCGTTCCTCGTCATCGGTCTGGTCGCGACGCAGTACCTGAGCGCCGGGCGCGCAGGCGGGTTCGTACTGGCGGCGATCGGGGTCGCGGCGATCCCCCTCCATGCCGAGTGGGCCATCGTCGCGGTCGCAGGCTATCTGCTCGGACGCGGAAAGGGCGCTCTCACTTCGGTCACTGTCTGCCTCACTGCCGTCGCTGCAGGCATCGCGCTCGGCGCGCCTGCACTCGGCAGCATCATGACCGGCGGCAACGCACCGGGCTTCGTGTCGTTTGCCGCTGTACCCGACGCAGCGCTCGAGTTCGGCTGGCTGATCCCGGCCGTCAAGGCTGCCGATCCCGCTCGCGCCTTCGACGCGATCACCGGCATCCAGCGGCCCGTGCTGGTAGGCGCCGAGGCGATGCTCTGGGCGCTTGCCGGACCGCTGAGCGCCGCCTTCCGGCAATCGAAGGTCAAGGCGCTCGGTCTTGTCGGTCCGGCGTCTGCAGTCGTCATGCTGGCGATCGGACATCTGGCGATCGATCTTGCCTTCGGCGGGCCGGTGGGCACGACGACGCTACTGATCACACTCGCGGTATCGCTTCCTGTCGCCCTGGCGATCGCGGCAGCCGCGACATGGGTCTTCCCCGAGGTCCCCGTGATAGCACAGCCCGCTGTCGAGGGCCCGCGCAACGTAGACGATCTATTGCGGACCATAGCCTCGGCAGAGGACGAGCTTGCCGCGCGTCACAACACTGAAGCCGTCGTCATGATCACCGACATGAAGTCGTTCTCCGCGATGACGGAGGAGATCGGTAGCGTCGAATCCGCCAAGATCGTCCAGCGCCATCGCGACCTGCTTCTGCCAATCATCAGGGCCAATCGCGGCAAGGGCGCTCCGACCGGAGGCGACGGCATAGTGGCCGCGTTCAAGTCGTCGGCCGATGCGGCGAACGCCGCAATCGCGATGCAGTCGGCGCTGGAAGGGTACACCGGGTCCGATCGATCACCGCACGAGCTTTCGGTGCGCGTCGGCATCGCCTCGGGCGAAGTCGTTCTGGACAACACCGGGAGCCCGTTCCTGGGCGCCGCGCTGAACCTCGCCGCACGCGTGATGGATCTGGCCGACGGAGGACGGGTCATGACCACCGGGCAGGTCGCGGGCGGGTCGGGCCTGACGCCGGCATTCATCCATGCGCACGGTGAGTTCAAGCTGAAGAACATCGCCGAGCCGGTCCCGGTTGTGGAGATCCTCTGGAAGGACGGCATGTCGCCGCAGGACATCCGCGCCACATAGGCAGCGCAATACGAATGCGAGCGGCCCGGGCATCGCCCGGGCCGCGTTCGTCTCTGGAGCCGGCGGAGGGAGTCGAACCCACAACCTATCGCTTACAAGGCGATTGCTCTGCCGTTGAGCTACGCCGGCGGCGCGCACAACTGTAGCGGCTCGTGCAGGGCAGCGCCACCCTGATCAGCAGGCGCGACAGAGCTCGATCTGGTATTCGATCTTCCGCTTGATGCGCTGCAGTGCGTTGTCGACCGACTTCACGCCGCGCTCGAGGGACTCGGCGACTTCCTGGTACGACTTCCCATCGACGTACAGCTGCAGGACCTCGGTCTCGAAGGGCGACAGCAGTCGAAGGAAGCCGTCACGAATGCTCACTGTCTCCCATGCGGAGATGACGATCTCCGCGGGGTCGCAGACCTCGCGTGCCGCGAGGATGTCCGCGAGCACACGGTCGCCCTCTTCCTCGACCGTCGCCGATCGGGACAGCGAGACGTAGCTGTTCAGCGGAGAGTGCTTCTGGCGGGTCGCCGACTTGATCGCCGTGATCAGCTGGCGGGTGATGCAGAGTTCCGCGAAGGAGCGGAAGCTCGCCTGGCGCGACGGGTCGTAGTCACGAATGGCCTTGTACAGGCCGATCATGCCTTCCTGGACAACGTCGTCGCGATCTGCGCCAGCGAGGAAGTAGGAGCGCGCCTTGCAGCGCACGAATCCCCGGTATCGCGACACGAGCGCCGAGCTGGCGGCCTCGTCCCCCCGTTGAGCTGCGGTAATCAGCGATATCTCGTCGCAGCGATCGAGTCTACGTCGTGAGTCTCCAAGTGTCCTTTGCAATTCCTCTGATTCCCTCCCGTGAAGCCCCCCGGTTTCAGGGGGAGGAATATTGCCCGCGAGGCGGGCGCTTGTGAATCGCGGTACATGTACCGCACCATCGACGATATCACCGGCGGGTACGGTGTCAACGGGTTCCCGCAAGCCTGAACAAGCCTGACCTGCGCGGATAGGATTCGTTAAGGTTCAGGCAGTCTTGCCGGCGCCACGCCCTGAACCCAACGCGAGAGCGCGTCCGCAACGTCGGTATCGATCCGGCGCGACACCGCCACCCTGGCCGCGCGATCGGCCGCCCCGGCGGATCGCTCCGCGGATTCGTGCGCGAGATCGGCAGCGAAGCGCTGCGACGACAGCACACGGACCTGAGGCGAAGACACGGTGTTGCGGGTCGCGACGTCCGAAGTCACAACCACTACCGCCTCCCCCCGGTCACGGAAGCGGCGTGCGAGCCCCTCGATCACGGTATCTGCAGACTGCCCCGTAGGCGAGAAGACTACCGTCAGCCCACCGACATGGTGGGGCGTCCCGTCCGAATCGGGGTTGCCCGCTCCGTCGAAGACGACGATGGTCCGCGGTCCGCCTTCGGCGTACTCCGCCAGCTCGCTGACGAGCCGCGCGCGCGCAACGTCGATGTCCGAGCCGATGAGCTGCGAGTGCTCGGGATGAGCATGCAGAAGGTTGTAGCCGTCGATGATGCAGTGCTGCCGGCTCACGAGTTCTGTCGTACCCACTCGAACGCGAGCACGCTCGCGGCTTGCGCGACGTTCAGTGACGAGACCCGGCCCGAGACCGGGATCGCCACGAGAAAGTCGCACCGCTCGCGCGTGAGTCGCGCGAGTCCGCTTCCCTCGGCGCCGAGCACGAGGGCGATCCGGCCGGCAAGCGGCGCCCGCCACAAGGACTGCTCGGCCCGTTCGTCTGCACCGGCGACCCAGTAGCCGGCCTGCTTCAGCGTCTCAAGAGCCTGCGCGACGTTCCCTACCCTCACGACGGGGAGATGGGATGCCGCGCCAGCCGATGCCTTGTGCACCACGGAACTCACCGAGGCGGCTCTGTCGCGCGGGATGACCACCGCGTCACCACCTGCCACCTCGACCGAACGGATCACCGCCCCCAGATTGCCCGGGTCGGTGACATGGTCGAGCACGACGACGAGTGAGGCGACCTTGCCGACCCGGTCGCGCAGGACGTCTCCGAGCTCCGCGTACGGGAACGGCCGGCCGATCGCCGCAACACCCTGGTGCGCTCCGCGCGGACTCCGCTTGTCCAGGTCGTGCCGGGAGACTCGCTCGACTTCGACTCCGGAGTCGGCGGCCAGGCGACGAATCTCCTCGATGACCGCGTCCGGCTTCGAGCCCTCGGCGATCATCACGCGATCCAGCGGAAGCCCGGATCGCAACGCCTCGACGACAGCGTTGCGGCCTTCGATCAGGTCGGCCACGGGGCCTGCCCGCCGCCTCGAAACGTCACCCTCGCACCAGACGGCGTGTCCTCGATCGTGAAGCCGAGCCTCTCGAGCCCGTCGCGCACGGCATCGGCCGCAGCCCAGTTGCGCTCCGTGCGCGCGACAGTCCTCGCCGTCAGGAGCGCCTCGACCGCCGCCCGAGTATCCGAACCCGCATACCCTGCGAGATCGCGCGCGAGCGGAAGGACGTCGGAGGGGTACTCGTCGGCTCTGGCCGCATCCGCGGTCGACACGCCCAGCACACCCAGAAGGTCCCTGAGCACGTCCGCTGCCTCATCCAATCGCGCTGCGTAACGCGCATTGGCACCGATGCCGTACTGCTCAAGAAACGTGTTCAGAACCCGCACCAGATCGAAGAGTGCGGCCAACGCCCCAGCGGTATTGAAGTCGTCGTCCATGGCCGCGGCGAATGCGTCCCGCGCAGTCACGGGAGTGCATTCCAGCGCCTCAATGGCCGATCTGGTCGCGTCTGCGCGTTCGGTGATCGCCCGGTTGCGCTTGGCCCACTCCAGGTTGCGAAGCGGGGTGACCAGACGCTCGTAGGACCGTCCGGCCTCGTCCAGTCTGTCGGTGGAGAAGTCGAGCGGGCTGCGATAGTGCGTCTGAAGCATCAGTAGCCGAACGACCGGCGCCGGGTACCGTTCAAGCACGTCCTTGAGAAGCATGAAGTTGCCCAGCGACTTGCTCATCTTCTCCGCATTGACTTGAAGCAGGCCGCCGTGCAGCCAGTAGCGCACGAACGGCTGACCGGTCGCCGCCTCGGACTGCGCGATCTCGTTCTCGTGATGCGGGAAGATGAGGTCGCTCGCACCGCCGTGGATGTCGAAGGCCACACCGAGTTCCTCTTCTGACATGACGGAGCACTCGAGGTGCCAGCCCGGCCGGCCTTCGCCCCAAGGACTCGCCCAGTGCGGCTCACCGGGCTTGGCCGCCTTCCACAGCGCGAAGTCCAGCGGGTCCTGCTTGCGCTCGTCGACGTCGACGCGTGCGCCGCTCTCCAGGTCATCGATGTTGCGCCCCGAGAGCTTGCCGTACTCGGGGAAGCTCCTGACGGAGAAGTACACGTCACCGTCCACGACGTATGCGTGACCGCGTTCGATGAGGCGCTCCGTCATCGCGATCATCCCCGGGATGGTCTGCGTCGCCTTGGGAGCGACCGTCGGACGCTCGACACCGAGCGCATCCATAGCCTGACGGAATGCGAGCGTGTACTCAGCCGCGACCTCGGCAGGCTCCCGCCCCTCCTCTGCCGCGCGCGCGATGATCTTGTCGTCGACGTCGGTGATGTTCTGCACGAAGCGAACATCGTAGCCGGAGTACGTGAGGTACCTGCGAATGACGTCGAACGTCAGGAAAGTGCGTGCGTTGCCTATGTGGATGTGGTTGTAGACGGTCGGGCCACATACGTACATCGCGACCTTGCCGGAGTCGCGCGGAGTGAACTCCTCCTTGGTGCGGCTCAGTGTGTTATGGACGCGAATCGGCATCGTCATCCTCTCGTGGTTCCGCCACGCCGCCGAACACGGGGGTCCCCCCCTCCCTGCTCGTATCCTCGTCGCGGGCGAGACGGGCCTCCAGACGGTCGAGGCGGCGTGCCATCGACCGGTACATTTCGACCACCGGGTCGGGAAGGTCCTCGTGGTGCAGGTCGACGACGTCCACACGCTGCCCCTCGCGAACGACCACGCGTCCGGGTATGCCGACGACAGTGCAGCTCGACGGCACGTCGGCGATGACGACCGCTCCCGCTCCGACCCTCGATCCGCGGCCGATCACGATGTTGCCCAGAACCGTCGCACCGACGCCGATGACCGCGAAGTCCTCGACCGTCGGATGCCGCTTGCCGTGCTCCTTGCCGGTACCTCCGAGTGTGACGCCCTGATACAGCGTGACGTCGTCGCCGATGATCGTGGTCTCACCGATGACGACGCCCATGCCGTGATCGATGAAGAAGCGCTCGCCGATCACCGCACCCGGGTGGATCTCGATGCCCGTGCGCCCGCGCACGACCTGGCTGATATACCGCGCGAGCCAGGTGTGCCCGGAGACATGCAGACGGTGCGTCGTGCGGTGCCACCAGATCGCCCACAAACCCGGGTAGTTGGTGAGCGCCGACCAGGTCGAGAGGCACGCCGGATCGCGGTCCTTGACCGCCGCGATATCGGCTTTCACCCGCGACAACACTGGCGCCTCACCTCCCGTCTGCGCATACCGGCCGAAGGTCGCACTACTATCGTGTCACTCCCGAGAGCGTGTCAACCGCGCTACGTCCGCTCGGCCGTTCGCTCCAGCAGCACGACGGCATGCGCGCCGGCGCCCTCGCCTCGGCCCGTGAATCCGAGACCCTCGGTCGTTGTGGCCTTCACTCCCACGCGCTCGACATCGACGCCGAGCGCACCTGCTATCCGTGCACGCATCTCGTCTCTGAACGGGGAGATCCTCGGCCGTTCCATCACCAGCACGGTGTCCGCATCAACGAGCCTGAATCCTCGCTCGGCCATCAGAGCAGCCACCCGCCGGAGCAGCTCGATGCTCGAGATTCCCGAATATGCGGCGTCGTCGTCCGGGAACAGACGCCCGATGTCGCCTTCTCTCAGGGCGCCGACGATGGCGTCCATCAGCGCGTGCGTCAGCACGTCGGCGTCCGAGTGCCCCAGAAGCCCTCGCGCCTCGGGAATCGTCACGCCTCCCAATACCAGCGGGCGCCCATCGATGAAGGCATGCGCGTCGTAGCCCACGCCTACCCTGAAATCACTCACGGGCACCATCCTCCGTTCGGGCGGCCAGCAGCCCTTCGATCAAAGCGACGTCCTCGGGAACGGTCAGCTTGATGTTGTCGCGCGGCCCCGCGATCATCCGCACTGAACCGCCATTGCGCTCGACGAGCGAGGCGTCGTCCGTGCCGCTGAAACCCTCCCTGCCGGCAGCGTCGTACGCCGCTCGGAGCGCGTCAGCCCTGAACGCCTGCGGAGTCTGGGCGGCCCAGATCACGTCCCGGTCGAGAGTCAGCCTGACCACCCCGTCGGCATCCGTTTGCTTGAGCGTGTCGTACGAGGGGTGTCCGACGACCACCCCGTCGGCCGAGTCATCATCCAGGAGCTTGCGAACCGCCCGAGCGATCAGCGCCGGGGTGATGAGCGGTCGCGCACCGTCATGCACGATGATCACGTCAGCGTGAGCTGAGATCGCTGCAAGTCCCGCGAGCACCGACTCCTGCCGGGTCATGCCGCCACCGACGACCGCGCGGATCTTCGGTGACACCAGTGGATCCACGGCGGTGGCGGTGTACTCGGCGATGCGATCCGGATGCACCACCACGACGATCTCATCTATCGACTCACATGCCGCGAACGCGGCAAGCGCGAAGTACAGGACGGGGTGGCCTGCGATGAGGGCAAGCTGCTTGCCGCCTTCGAGTCCCAGACGCTCGCCCGTGCCGCCGGCCACGATCACGGCGGAGTTCACGACGCGCCCCTCAGACGCGCGAACACCATCCTGCCCGCCGACGTCTGCAGCACGGACGTGACCTCGGCGTCCACTTCCGAGCCTATGGCATCCGCGCCGTCGGTGACCACGACCATCGTGCCGTCACCCAGGTAGCCGACGCCCTGCCCGGGTTCCTTGCCCTCCTTGGCGACGGCGATGTGGAGTGACTCGCCGGGCAGGAGTACGGGACGCAGCGCTTCGGATGCCTCGTTGACGTTCAGAACCGGGGCGCCCTCCACGCGAGCGACCTTCGTGAGGTTGAAGTCGACCGTGACGATGGCACCGCCGCTCGATTTCGCAAGCCGCACGAGCTTCGCGTCGACCGTCGGGACCTCGGGGAAGTCGGTCTCCATGACCAACACTCCCCGCTCACCGGCGGCGAGCGTCGTCAGCAGGTCCAGCCCGCGTCGGCCACGTGCGCGTCTCGCATCGTCGGCAGAATCGGCCAGCGTCTGCAGCTCGACGAGGACGAATCGAGGGACACGCAGCGGACCTTCCAGCAAACCGGTGGCTGCCAGCTCGGCGAATCTGCCATCGATGATCGCGCTCGTGTCGAGCAGCTTCGGCGGACGCTCGTCCGCAGAGGACCCGGCCGGGATGCCCCACGACAGACCTTCGTCTCTTCCGGGAAGCATGAACAGCGCAATACCCGCGTACGCGCAGAACGCGAACAGCAGCATAGTGGCCGACAAGCCGAGCCACTTCGGGTTCTCGATATAGCGGAACAGCGATGACGAGATGAGAAATGCGACAAGCAGGCCCACGACGAGGCCGACGGCTCCCAACAACAGGGTCGGGGTCCGCACCTCGCTTAGCCTTGCGCTGATCCGGCGATACGCCGCAGTGAGTTCCCGGCCGATGATCCCGCCGAGGACGTACCCGATCGCGGCTCCCAGAATGATGAAGACGAAGATGACGATGCCTTCTGAGAGTCCGGTCTGAGTCGCCCAGTCGATCTCTTGGGAGACCGCGAACCCGCCGAGAGCGCCCACCGTGACCAATGCTACACGGGTGAGCTGGATGAACATCTTCTCGACGCCCTGACGTCGGACTGCGCTTCCGACGAGCGCCTTCACCTCCTTTGGGCGCGCGGCCGAGGTGTCGGCCTGACCTACAGATACGTATCAAGGTATGAGGATCTACGCGGCGATCGTAGCACAGGGCATGCCGCGAACCCTACAGGACGGCACGCTCGCGCATACGCCGAAGCCCATCGCGGATCGCCCTGGCCCGACGCGCGCCAACCCCGTCGACGTCATCCAGCTGCTGCTCGCTCGCGCCGACTAGCGACTTCAACGTGCCGAAGCGCTCCACGAGCCGGTTGATGACCGTCCCCGGCAGCAGAGGCACGCGGTGGAGAAGCCTGTATCCTCTCGCCCGGAAGTGCTGCTCGTCGACGTCAGCCTTGGGAGCGTGCCCGAGCGCTGCGGCAAGCGCCGTGGCATCCAGCAGCTGTTCGGGCGTGAGTGCGCTGACGCGCGCGAGCGCGGCCGCGGCCTTGCGCGGCCCAGCGTCAGGCATGTAGTCACGGACCAGCATGAGGTACTCTTCCTCGATGCCCGCTGAAAGCTCGTCGGCCTGCATCCGCACAAGGCGGCCCTCGGTGCCGAGCTCGACCACGTAGCGACTGAGCTCCCGCCCGACCCGGCGAAGCATCTCGAGACGCTGAATCACGACTGCGACATCGCCGAACGTCACGAGATCGTCGAGCTCGAGCGCGGTCAGCCGCGATGACACCTCGGTGAGGCGGGTACGATACCGCTCGAGTGTCTGCAACGCCTGGCTCGCCTTGGAGAGTACGACTTCGATGTCCTCGAGCGAGCGTCGCTCGCCCTTGATGTAGAGGCTCACGACCTCCCGCCGCTGCGAGACTGAAATGACTATCGCATTCGTCTGTCGGCTGACCCGCTCGGCGGTGCGGTGCCGCATACCGGTCTCGGAGGTAGGCAATTCGGGATTCGGCATCAGGTGAACGTTGGCTCGCCGGATGACCGTGGACTGTGCATCCAGCAGTATGGCGCCGTCCATCTTGGCCAGCTCGAAGAGCCGCTGCGGAGTGAACGGCGCGTCGATCTCGAACCCGCCGTAGGCGAGTGCATCCACGCCCTTCTGGTCTCCGATCACGATGAGCGCACCGGTGCGCCCGGCGATCACGTTGTCTAGCGCATCACGCAGCGGCGTTCCGGGGGCGACTGTCTGCAGGGCCGCGAGCATCACGTCATCACGCATCGCGCCCGCCTCCTTCCGCCCGAACCGTCACTACGAGGATTCTGCCACGACCCGCGCGGTGCCACCAGCAGCGCTAGCCGATCGCGGCACCGAGCGCCTCCGCGATCGTCCGGGCGACAACGTACTCCTTCGGGCCGTCGGGCTCCTTCATGCGCGGGCCGAGGGCCCGCCCGAAACCCATCCGCGCGGCCTCGCGGAGCCGCGCCGCCGCGTGCGGAACCGAACGCACGTCGCCGGTGAGCCCGAGCTCGCCGAACGCGACCGCGTCGGACGGAAGCGGAACGTCCTTGCGCGCCGAGGCGAGCGCCAAGGCCAACGGCAGATCCACCGCGGGCTCGGACACTCTCACGCCGCCTGCCACTGAGACATACACGTCGCATGCGCCGAGCGCCACTCCGGCTCTGCGTTCGAGAATCGCGAGGACCTGCAGCATGCGCGCGTTCTCGATGCCGACGGAGAGGCGCCGGGGCACCTGGAGATACGTTGGCGTCACGAGCGCCTGCACCTCGACAAGCAACGGGCGGCTGCCCTCCATAGTCGCGAACACCGCCGAACCGGCCACTCCTCCTTCGCGCTCCGCGAGCAGGGCGTTCGAGGGCTGACCCACCTCGGCGAGACCGCTCTCCGTCATCTCGAAGATCCCGATGTCGGAGACCGAGCCGAACCGGTTCTTCGCGGCACGCACGATCCGGAAGGCGTGGTCGGCGTCACCCTCGAAGTAGAGCACGGTGTCTACCACGTGTTCGAGCACGCGCGGCCCCGCGATCGTGCCGTCTTTCGTGACATGTCCTACCACGAGCAAGGTGATGTCGTGCGTCTTGGCCATGCGAACGAGCCGGGCCGTCGTCGCGCGCACCTGTCCCACGCTGCCCGGAACGCCGTCCAGCCCCGGGTCGAACAGCGTCTGCACCGAATCCACCACGACGACCTGCGGCCGTTCGGCCAAGACCGTGGCCTCGATGACCGCTGCGTCGACCTCGGGCAGAAGGCAGATGCCCGCCGAAGCGCCGATGCGGTCCGCGCGAGAACGCACCTGCTGCACGGACTCCTCGCCGCAGACGTACATCACCGGCACGCCCCGCGCGCCTAGAGCGCCAGCCGCCTGGAGCAGCAGCGTCGACTTCCCGATACCCGGCTCGCCGCCGATGAGCACGACCGAACCGCGCACGAATCCGCCGCCGAGAACGCCGTCCAGCTCGCCGATGCCCGAAGGGAAGCGCATCTCCGGCGAGACACTCACCTCGGCAAGCGGCATCACCGCACGCGGCGACCCGACGGCAGTCGAACCCGCAGTCGGCTGGGCAGCCAGCACCTCTTCGACGAACGTGCCGTACTCGCCACACTCGGGACAGCGCCCGAGCCAGCGCGCGGCCGAATGGCCGCACTGCTGGCAGCGCCAGGTGCTTCGCGAGCGTGCCACCGGCTACGCGCCGGCGGCGCCGCCCGCGGCGCCTGAACCCCTGCGTGCGCGCGCGGACGTGCGCGGAACAGTGGTCGCCTTCGGCTTCGCCACCGATGGCGCAGGCGCATCCTCGGCCGGACTCGCCTCGCCCTTGCGGAACACGATCCTGTCACCCTCGGCATCTACGAACACCGTGGTGCCCGGAAGCCACTCGCCAGCCAGGAGCTGCTCGGAAAGCGGGTCTTCCACCATGCGCTGAATGGCCCGCCGCAGAGGCCTCGCACCCGACGCGGGATCGAAACCACTGCGAGCCAGGAGCGTCCGCGCGGCATCCGTGAGTCTGATGCCGACGCCCTGCGTCAGCAGCTGCTCGCGTACTCGCGAGACCAGCAGGTCTACGATCGCCTCGATCTCCTCGGGCTGAAGGTCGTGGAACACGATCACTTCATCCACGCGGTTGAGCAACTCGGGACGAAAGACCTTCTTGAGTTCGCCCGTCACCCGTTCCTTGAGGGTCTCGTAGGACAGCCCGGTCGACTCCTGTATCGAGAAGCCGAGCGTCTGGCCCTTCACGATGTCGCGCGCCCCGAGGTTCGAGGTGAGGATGATGATCGCGTTCTTGAAGTCGACCTTGCGGCCCTGCGCATCCGTAAGCCGCCCCTCTTCGAAGATCTGGAGGAGGACGTTGAAGACGTCCGGATGTGCCTTCTCGATCTCGTCGAACAGGATGACCGAGTACGGACGCCGCCGGACCGCTTCGGTGAGCTGGCCGCCCTCGTCGAACCCGACGTAGCCCGGAGGTGAGCCCACCAGCCGCGAGACCGTGTGCTTCTCCATGTACTCGCTCATGTCGAGCGAGATCAGAGCGTCCTCGCTGCCGAACAGGAATGCGGCCAGCGCTTTCGCGAGCTCGGTCTTGCCGACGCCCGAGGGGCCGAGGAAGATGAACGACCCGGCGGGCCTTGTCGGGTCCTTCAGCCCCGCGCGCGTGCGACGGATGGCCTTGGAGACAGCCGTGACCGCCTCATCCTGCCCCACGATGCGCTCGTGAACGCTTGTCTCCATCCGGAGGAGCTTCTCGGTCTCCTCTTCCGTCAGACTGGCGACCGGGATGCCCGTCCACATCGAGACGACGTCGGCGACCTCGCGCTCGGTGACCTCGACGATCCGCTGCGCGTCGGGCTTGCGCCACTCCTCCTCCATCGCACGCTTCTCCGCGAGAACCTGCTTCTCGCGGTCCCTGAGCGAGGCTGCCTTCTCGAACTCTTGCGCTTCGATGGAGGCTTCCTTCTCCTGTCGGACCTGCTTCAGCCTCTCGTCCACCTCGCGGACGCCCTGCGGAGCGGTCATCGTCTTGATGCGCATCTTCGAGCCGGCCTCGTCGATCAGGTCGATGGCCTTGTCCGGCAGGAACCGGTCGGAGATGTAGCGAGCGGCAAGCGTTGCTGCCGCCTCCAGAGCAGCGTCGGTGATCGAAACCCGATGATGCGCCTCGTATCGGTCGCGGAGACCGCGCAAGATGTCCAGCGTCTCGTCGATGGTCGGTTCTCCCACCATGATGGGTTGGAACCGGCGCTCGAGAGCCGGGTCCTTCTCGACGTGCTTGCGATACTCGTCCAGCGTTGTCGCGCCGATCGTCTGCAGTTCACCGCGTGCGAGCGCAGGCTTGATGATCGATGCCGCATCGATCGCGCCTTCGGCGGCGCCTGCACCGACGAGCGTGTGCATCTCGTCTACGAACAGGATGATGTCGCCGCGCTCGCGGATCTCCTTCATCACCTTCTTGAGGCGTTCCTCGAATTCGCCGCGGTACTTGCTGCCCGCGACGAGCGCCGCCAGATCGAGCGTGTACAGTTGCTTGTTCCGAATAGTCTCGGGGACTTCGTCGGCAGCGATGAGTTGCGCGAGGCCCTCCACCACTGCCGTCTTGCCGACCCCCGGCTCACCGATGAGGACCGGGTTGTTCTTCGTGCGCCGGGACAGGATCTGCATGACACGCTCGATCTCCTGCTCGCGCCCGACCACCGGGTCGAGCTTGCCGTCGATCGACGCACGCGTGAGGTTGCGGCCGAACTCATCGAGCAGCGACCCTTCGCTGCCCCGCCCGCCTCGGCGTTCCTCGGCGGGTTCCGTCTGCTTGCCGTAGTAACCCGAGAGGAGCTGCAGCACCGCCGAGCGCACCTTCTCCAGATCCGCACCGAGGTTCAGCAGTACCTGGGCGGCCACGCCCTCACCCTCGCGAATCAGTCCGAGCAGGATGTGCTCCGTGCCGATGTAGTTGTGGCCGAGCTGGAGCGCTTCTCTGAGCGAGAGCTCGAGCACCTTCTTCGCACGTGGAGTGAATGGTATGTGGCCGGTGGGTACGTACGTGCCCCGTCCTATCAACTCCTCGACTTGCTGGCGCACGTCTTCCACGGAGATGTCCAGGCTCTCCAGCGCCTTGGCGGCAATCCCGTCCTGCTCGCGGATGAGGCCGAGGAGCAGGTGCTCGGTGCCGATGTAGTTCTGGTTGAGCATGCGCGCCTCTTCCTGCGCATACACGACCACTCGGCGGGCCTTCTCGGTGAAGCGTTCGAACATCGCGCGGTCACCCCTATCTGCAGCGCCCGGCACGGGCACATCGGCTTCGGGCCACTATTCTACCCCGCCCACTGACGCGGGTCGAAGGCGGTAGGCCACGAAGCAAGCAGAATGCCACCGAATGTGAGCGCGAGGCGCTTAGATTCCGCCCGAACCAGCGCGGATCAGGTCACGCCTCCGGTCGCATATGCGGAAATAGCAGCACATCACGAATCGAGGCGCTGTCGGTGAGCAGCATCACGAGACGGTCGATGCCGATCCCAAGCCCGCCGGCGGGTGGCATCCCGTACTCCTGAGCGCGAAGGTAGTCCTCGTCGACCCACATCGCTTCGGCGTCCCCGGCGTCCTTGGCCATGGCCTGCGCCTCAAAGCGCGCGCGCTGGTCGGCCGGGTCGATGAGTTCCGAGAACGCGTTGGCGAATTCACGGCCCGTGATGATGAGCTCGAAGCGGTCGGTCAGCTCCGGATCGGAGTCGTTGCGTCGGGCGAGGGGCGATGTCTCGGCCGGGTAGAGCATCACGAACGTCGGAGAGGCCAGAGTGTGCTCGACGAGCTTCTCGAACAGCTCGTTCATCAGCTTGCCCGGTCCCCATGACGCATCCGTGGTCACGCCGTGCCGCTCGCACTCCGCGCGAAGATCGGCGAGGGGTGTGTGCACTGAAAGCTCGCGCCCGGCCGCGTCACTCACGAGCTCCGCCATCGAGGCCTGACGCCACGGAGAGGCAAGCGAGATCGCGGTGCCCTGATACCCGACCTCGAGTGTGCCGAGCACCTCCTCGGCGACGAACGTGATCAGCGACTCGGTGAGCTCCCGCATCGTCTCCATGTTCCCGAACGCCTGATACGCCTCAAGCATCGTGAACTCGGGATTGTGCCGTGGGGACATCCCTTCATTGCGGAACGAGCGGTTGAGCTCGTACACGCGCTCGAACCCGCCCACCAGCAGCCGCTTGAGATAAAGCTCGGGCGCGATCCGGAGGTAAAGATCGATATCGAGCGCGTTGTGATGCGTGACGAACGGTCTCGCTACTGCGCCGCCGGGAATCGGCTGCAGCATCGGAGTCTCGACCTCGACGAAGCCACGCCCCTCCATGAACCGCCTGATCGCCGACATGACCTTGAAGCGCGTCTCGAAGACGGCGCGCACCTCAGGGTTGGCGATGAGGTCGACGTAGCGCTGGCGGTAGCGCGTCTCGGTATCGGCGAGCCCGTGGTACTTCTCGGGAAGCGGCCGCAGCGACTTGGATAGCAGTACCAGCTCGGAAGGCGAGATCGAGAGCTCGCCGCGGCGGGTCCGCATGACGGTACCCGAGGCGCCCACCCAGTCGCCCGCATCGAGATCGGCTGCGAAGGCGAACTCCTCGTCACCGAGGACGTTCGGACGGCAGAAGAGCTGCAAGTCACCTGAGCCGTCACGTATGACGAGGAACAGCGCCTTGCCCTGGTCTCGCTTGGCGATGACGCGACCGGCGACCGACGCGGTGAAGTCCGTCTCGACACCAGCCTCAAGCGTGGCATGCTCGGCGGCTACCTCGGAGATGCTGCACGTGCGTGAGAAGGAGTCCCGGTAGGGCTCTACACCCTGCGAGCGCAGCCGCGCCACCTTTGTCAGACGAACACCTGCGGCATCGTCGCCCTGCGTTGGGTCTGTGCGCGGTTCGTCCGACATGATCCCCCGCTACTTGGTGATGGATACAACCTCGTACTCGATGACCGAGCCGCGCGGGGTTGTGACGCGGACCGTGTCGCCCTTGCGGGCGCCGATGACGGCCTGGCCCACAGGAGACTCGTTGGAGATACGGTTGTGGAGCGGGTCGGCTTCGGCCGAACCCACGAGCTGGTAAGTGCACACCTCGTCGGCGGCCAGGTCCTTCAGATGAACGCGCGAGCCCAACGTGACCCGGGCGTGGCTCTTGGGAGACTCGATTATCGTGGCGTTGGACAGGATCTGGCTGATCTCGGCGATCCGGCTCTCGACCCAAGCCTGCTCGTTCTTGGCGTCGTCGTACTCGGAGTTCTCGGAGATGTCGCCGAATTCCTTGGCCTCGCGGATCCGCTCGCCAACCTCGCGCCGCCGCACCGTCTCGAGGTGGAGGAGTTCCTCCTCTAGGCGGGCCTGGCCCTCGGCTGTGAGCGCGATCTCTTTCTGCATGTGCAGCTCCTGTAGTTCGGTCATCGGGGGGGCCGTGCGCAAGATCCCCGCACTGCCGCCCGTGTCACGGCTCACGAGAGTATAGCGGCGCCTCTTGGGGGACACAAGCCGGAAGATGCGGAAGGGCGCCTGCACAGGCGCCCTTCGTGTTCTCGCTTGGCCGGGGATGTCACTCCTCGGCATCATCCTCGGTCTTGGCGGCCTTCTGCGGCGCCGGAGCCTCTTCGTCCTCCTTCATGCCGGCATCCATGCCGTCCTTAAGCGCCTTGGCCGACTTGCCGAACATCTTCGCGAGCTTCGGCAGCTGAGTGGGGCCGAAGAGCAGAAGAACGACCGCAAGGATGGCCCAAATCTCCCAGCCGCCAGGCAACAGGAACGCAGCCATACGCCCTCCTCGATACTCAGGGCCGACACCACCGGCTGTCGTGCCCGCGTGAACGAACGCCAGCTTACCACCTCCGGCCCGATCTGCGCTACGCGCCACGAGCCGTCGGCCGCAGTCGAGTCCGCCTCTAGGCCTTCCCCGACTCCTCGCGACGCGACAGGTAGTAGAGCGTGTGCAGCAGCTCCTGCACGGGATCGGTGTTGTGTAGTGTCACGCCAGCCGGGACCCGGACGATAACGGGCGTGTAGTTCAGTATCACCTTGACCCCCGCACTCGAGAGCGCGTCAGTCACCTGCTGGGCAGCGTCCGGCGGTACGGCAACGACGCCGATGCGGATGCCGAGATGCTTCACTGTCTGCGCCAGATCGTCAGCCGGCTGCACCACTGTATCGCCGATGCGCTTGCCGACCTTGCGCCGGTCGCTGTCGAATATGGCAGCGACCACGAACCGGTGCTGCTTCAGGCCGTTGTACCCCGCGATGGCGGATCCGAGATTCCCTGCGCCGACCAGCGCGAGCTTGTGCACGTGGTCCGAACCGAGGATATGCTGGATCCGTTCGACGAGCAGGTCGATGTCGTACCCAACGCCCCGCTTGCCGAACGACCCGAAGTGCGTCAAGTCACGACGTATCTGGGCAGGATTCACCGACGTCAGTTCTCCAAGTCGCGCGGAAGACACGGTGTGGACCTCATCTCCCTTGAGCTGGATGAGGACGTTGAGGTATGCCGGCAGGCGTTCTATCACGCCTTCGGGAATGCGAGCCTCATCGCGCGTAGCGGTCACCATGGCCCCTTCGCTCTCGTCGTGCTTGGGACATGGTAACGCGCAGTTACAAAGTGGCACAAGACCTGGGAGCGCGGACTCTAGAACGAAGCGCCCTCCAGAGCGGAGGCACACGCGCACGGACGCTCCTGGGGCAAAGCCGGGATCATCGCGTAGAGAAGGTCTTTCAGCTTCTGGTTGCTCGCGGCGAACACCCGCACGACCTCGTCGTTGGAGACCGGCTCCTCCACACCTTCGACCCCGGCATCGTGGTCGGTGATGATCGAGATGTTGCAGTAGCACATTTCGAGTTCCCGCGCGAGGTAGCACTCGGGGTACTGTGTCATGTTGATGACCTCCCACCCCTGCGTCGCGAACCACCTCGACTCGGACCGTGTCGAGAACCGCGGGCCCTGGATGACCACCACCGTGCCCCGCTCGTGAACCTTGAGGCCCAGGCCGCTCGCCTTCTCGACCGCCACAGCCCGCATCGTCGGACAGTAGGGATCCGCCGAGGAGACGTGCGTCGTCCGCGGACCGTCGTAGTACGTGTCCTTGCGTCCCCAGGTGCGGTCGACGAACTGGTCGCAGATGACGAAGTCCCCGGCCTTGACGTGCGCCTGCAGCGACCCGCACGCGTTCGGCCCGATGATCCTCGTGACACCCAGATCCTTCATTGCCCAGATGTTCGCCCGGTAGTTGATCATGTGCGGGGGTAGTGTGTGCTTCGAGCCGTGGCGTGGCAGGAATGCGACACTGCGGCCCGCGATTTCGCCCACCGTCAGCGTGTCGGAGGGTTCGCCGTAGGGTGTCTGGACCTTCACCTCAACCGGATTGTCCAGGAGGGAATGGAACCCGGTTCCGCCAAAGACCCCGATCTCCGCATTGGGACTCGCCATCGATCGCTCCTCGCTCCGGTGTCGTTGAGACTCATGGCCGCGCGCCACCGGAAGATTGTAGCCCAAGCAGCAGCCACTCTATGCCGTGAGAGCGTACTGCCCTTCGTCAACCGGCGCCGCGGGCCTGTCGTCCTCGACGGCGCGAGGGGCCCACAAGGGTCGCCGGAATAGGTTCCCGGCGTCCGTCCACGGCTCGTCGACGCGTCCCGCGGAGGCGGCCGCTGCGATGAATCCGGCGGTCTTGGCGTCAACGTTGTCCGCATGGTGGAGCATCAAGGCCTCCAGCGTGCACGGTCGCTTCGGCGAGCCCCACTCAAGCTCACCATGGTGAGCGATGAGGACGTGAGCCAACCTCGTGGCGACGTCTCGAGGTACCACACCCTCCAGTGACTCGACAGCCGCGTAGACGCGGCGTTCCCCCAGGACCACATGCCCGAGCATGCGCCCCTCGTCCGTGTACTCGATACCCGGAGAGTAGCGGAGTTCGTCCACCTTCCCGATGTCGTGCAGCAGTGCGGCGGCGATCAGGAGATCCGCATCAGCATGAGGGTACAGGTCGCACATCGCTCTGCAGAGCGTGGCGACTCCGACCGTATGCTCGAGCAGACCTCCGAGGTAGGCGTGGTGGTATTCGCGCGAGGCCGGACATTCCCTGAACCGCTTGAAGAACGCTCTGTCGCCGAACACACCGCGCACCACCGCCGACAACGCAGAATCGACGACGCAGGCCGCAAGCGCGCGAAGCTCGGCTACAAGCTCCGCCTCATCGCGAGTTCCTGCAGGGACGAGTTCTGCGAGCGCGTACCGACGCACGACCCTCACGGACTGGGCACTGATGCGAAGGACGCCGCGGTAACTTGTGACCGACCCGCGCACTCGGACAACAGTGCCGGACGGGACGGAGGCAGCTTCGGGTCCGGGTCGGAACATGATTCCGCCGATCCGTCCGGTGCGATCCGCCAGCTCGAGAACCAGGTACGGCTCGCCGGTCCGGGCCTCACGCATCTCCTTCGCCGCCAAGGCGAACACCGAATCTACGCGGTCGCCCGCACACAGATCCGCCACGTACTGCCGCACCATGACCCGCACCTCCGATGATTCTGCCATGATGGCGACAGACTAGCCGGGCGCTCTGACATGAACGCCGCCGCTAGGCCAGGGAGCGGACGCGGGCCACGATTCCGGGTTCGACGCCATAGCGCTCGGCAGCGCTGCCCATCCTGATGGCGATCGTGAGCCACCCGGAGGAGTCGATCAGGGCGACGGGGTCGCCCTCGGCAACGTCAGAGAAAGTGCCGCCGAACGGCACCTCGACACGCGCATGACCGAGGACTACCTCGACCTTGCCCTTGTCCAGACCTCTCTCGACGACATCGGATTCGGCGACGGCTATGCGTATCGATCCAAACCGGTCGAGATCGATCACCTCAGCCACAGTCACGTCCCCCTCGGCATGTCCGAGTTCGAACGGAGGCGGCACCAGACTGCCGACGTCGATCGCCTCTCCGAATGCAGCGACATCGATTCCGCAGGCGAGCAGCGCGGCGGCAGGCGCCAGCACATCCCGGGCGTGGAAGGTAGCAAGGGGCGCGTTGAAGTCCAGATGCGAGCTCTCTATCGAGTACGCGCGGTCAACACCGCCGCTTCGCCACGTCGCTGGAATCAGGACTCCGTTGTCAGGTCCGACCAGGATGCTTCCCTCGCCGGTGACGAGAACGAGGTTCCTGCGATTCCCGCCGACCCCCGGGTCGACCACAACCAGGTGGAGAGCCTCCGGCAGCTGCCAGACACCGGATGCCGCGACGGCCGCGGCCTTCCGGATGTCGTACGGCGGGATGTCGTGCGCGAGGTCCACGACGCGAACCTGCGGGCAGGCCCGATAGATGACCGCATGGCACACGCCGACCCAGGTATCGGATGTCCCGAAATCGGACGTGAAGCAGATGATCGAATGCATCGGGACCCTTCGGCGGATGATCCGTGCCTCATCGGTTAGTATTGTCGTGAATGGCGACGTTCGGAGGACACCCACATGCGCGGCCATCGCCTAACGCTGGCACTGTCGGTCATCTTGCTCACCGCGCTCACAGCATGCGCGTCACCCTCGCGTGTGACCTATATACCCGAAGGGGGTGACTACACGGTCGGCGATCTCCCTCAGGCGCTGCTCGACGCGAGGCCCGGCGCGGCGTCAAGGGTGATGGGCGAAGAGGCTCCGGAAGTGCGCCAGGAAGCGCTCGCGGACCTGAGGGGTCACGGCGAGGACGCGTCGGCACTGGCAGACACCCTGACTTCGGACTTCCCGACGGACGACATCTCGTTGCCCTTCGCAGTGGAGTTGGGCACGTTCGAGGGCCAGCCCGCGTGGATCGTATACGAAGCGTACGGCGAAGCCGGCGGCGAGTTGAGCAGCAAGCGCATTTGGGTTTTCTCGTACGACGACCGCACGGTGCTTGCGGCGCACTCAGCGCCCTAGGCGGCTCCGCCCAGCCCGCACTCAAGACCGGTCACGCGCCGGGCTTCCGCGACTGCCCGGGCCGCGGTCCAGCCCGCACTCACCAGATCGGCCTCGATCGAAGCCGCCGCGAGACGGCGCCTGGCTGCGGATGCGGCGCAGTCCCGTCCGCGGGAGATTCGCCTCCGGGCCACCGCGCCGAAGTACGCGGTCACCCGCGCCGTCTCTCTGTGGTCGAGGGCGCGGGTGCCCCAGTCCGCGAAGCGCTCTGCGGTGACAAGCGCGGCTGCAGCGAGATGATCGCTGTCTCCCAGAGCATGCGCCCATTCGCCGCGCACGGCATCGATCCGCCTCGCAAGGCCCTCGTCTGCAGCAGTCAGAATCGCTAGTTGATGCATGGCAATCGCCTCCTACGAACGTCTGTTCGTAGACATTGTAGAGGGCTCCTCTGACACCGAGCGCGAGAGCTATAGCAGACTCTCCGCGAGGGACCGCAGCCACGCAGCTCCCGCGAGTTCCAGAACGGTCAGCCCGTTGGCGAGAAGGAGTGGTAGCCAGAGGTCGCGCAGAGATGCGGCACGGCGCTCGAAGCGCGGAATCAGGCCGATGAAGACCATGTTGATGGTGGCAAAGGTCGCCAGGATCGCAATGACGAGCGCAACCGGGAAGCCCGCGCCGAGGACCGGCATCGCCCAGCGCACTAGAGGGAAGGCAGCGGCGACGCCGCCCAGCCAGAGCATCACTTGCCGTGCGCCGTCCGGCACTCGGCCGTCACCTGGCGCCCGCCAGACCTGCGCATTGACCATCGGCCACGTGAGCGCAGACAGGCCCCATCCCGTCGCGAGACCGGTCGCAAGTCTGATGTCGTTCGTTGTGGACCGCAATCCGGCATACGACGTTGTTCCGTCGAAGCCCATCGCTGCGATGAAGAGCCCCACGAGCACGAGCACGGGCCACCGCGGCAGCTCCGAGGGACGTGACTTGCGCGCCAGCACGGCCAACACGATCAGACCCAGCGTGAATCCGAAGTAGATTCCGGTATCGCGGGCACACACCGGCAGCTGGTAGCCTCCTCCGAACAGGGAGCGCTCCGGCAGCTGATGACACAGACCGTAGCCGATCGCCTTGAACAGAGACTCCAGCATCACACACTCCCGGATACGCTGACGGGCCGGTCACCCGGCCCGTCAGAGGTCTCAAGAATGGTCGGGATGGCGGGATTCGAACCCACGACCTCTGCGTCCCGAACGCAGCGCTCTACCAAGCTGAGCCACATCCCGTGAGGCGCTATGATACATGGACATTCCTGCGAGGGCAAAGTGCCGCCGCCACCATCCCCTTGCGGCATGCACCTGCAATACGAGGGGCCCGGCCGGTGAACCGGCCGGGCCCCGCTCATGCGTACCGCGCTCTCGCGCCTACTGCTTGGACAGACCCACGTGGCAGTGCGAGCAGACGGTCGGTTCGTGGCACTCGAAGCAGGGCTGAGCGCCCTTGTCCTTCACGATCGCCGGATGGTACGTGCGCCACGGCTGATCGGCGACCGCACCCTCGTGGTGGCAGCTGTCGCAGAAGATCTGCGCGTGACAGTTCAGGCAGACGGGCTTCGTCACGCCAGCCTGTAGGTCCTTCTGGTGACCCTCGTCCGCGTACTTCTCGGCATGCGGCATGGGCAGCTGATGGCAGCTCTGACAGAACGCCGCATTCACGCCGCCGTCACCGTGGCAGTAGTCGCACGCTGTCGGGCTGGCCTTGTAAGCCAGCTGGTGCGCCGCACCGGCATCTGTGGCTCGGCGGGTCCAATCGCCGACCTTGTGCGACGCCGGGATGGCCTTGAGCGTGGTGTGGCAGTTCACGCAGAACGTCTTGTCCTGGTGGCACTTCTCGAAGCACGGGTCCGCACCCTCGGCGGCAACCGCCACAGGATGCTGGTTCTGCCAGGGCACGCCGTTCACAGCTCCCTTGTGGTGGCAGTCCGAGCAGAGCTCGGCGGCCTTGTGGCAGTTCGCGCAGACCTGCGGGGTGTTCCGGCCTGACACGTGATTCGTCTTGAACGTGTCCGGGTGCGGCATCTCGATGCCGTGACAGCTCGCGCAGAACGCTGCACTGACACCACCAGGACCGTGACAGACATCGCAGGAATCGATCGACTTCTGAGCCGACAGGGCATGCACGGCCGTTGGTGCCGCGTGCCCGTCCGGATAGGACGTCACAGTGAGTCCGGCGTGCAGCCAGTCACCGGCCTTATGGGAGGTCGGCAGTGGCTTCAGCGCCGTGTGGCAGTCCACGCAGAACTGCTGCTCGTGGCATGCGCCGAGGCAACCGGCAACACCCTTCTCGACCACGGTCTTCGCGTGCTGGTTCTGCCACGGAGTTGCCGGATCGTACGTCCAGCCGACCTTGCTGCCATGGTGACAGTTGTCGCAGAAGAACGTTGCCGACTGCTGGTGGCAGAACTCGCACTTGTCGAGCTGAGTGGCGACAGCCTCGGGATGCGTCTTGGTCTCGAACTCCTCGGAGTGCGGCATCTCCATGCCGTGACACCCGAGGCAGAAGGCATTCTCCACGTGGCAGGTGGTGCAATAGTCGACTTCCTGCACCGCAACGACCGGGAGTACCTCTGGATCGTGCTCCTCCTCCGCGCCCTCGGCCTCACCCTCGGCTTCTGCTTCTGCTTCGGCTTCACCCTCGGCTTCTGCTTCGCCCGCGGACTCCTCGCCCTCCTCGGACTTGCCGTGCTCGACCGGACGGATGATGTTCTCCGCCGGGCGGCCGGTCACGTGGTCGACTTCCATCATCGCGAGATGCGCATGGCCCTTGGGATAGAAGTCGGCGGCGTCGTGATTCGGCGGCTTCAGATCGAAGTCCGCCGGGTGGCACGTCGCACAAGCGCCGGGAGCCTTGAACTCGGCGCCCGAGGGCGACTCGCTCGTCAGCGTGTGACAACGGAAGCAGGCCGTCATCGTCATGAAGTCGGCATGCTTGGCAGCTGGCTCGCCCGTCTCCGGATTCTTCGCGATGGTCTCGAGTCCGTCCTCGGGGTGTGCCACACGGTTGTGGCACGCGGTGCAGTTGATCTCCTTCTCCGTGTGAGCATCGTGGTTGATGATGATGCCCTCGCTCGGCGTCACTACACGGTTCTTCAGGTTATGGCACTGCGTGCAGTGGTCGTCGGAGAAGTCCATCTCGCTGCGATTGAGAGCGAGGTGGCTGATCGGATTCAGCGGCGAGGCATAGGTCTTGGTCGCCAGCTGATATGCACCCAGAACACCCGCCTCGGCCTTCCTGTACGTGAAGATGATCGGTCCGCCATTGACCGGCTCGTGACACGACAGGCAGTTCACCGTGCTGTGCGACCCCTGGTTGTACGCGGCGATCGCATCTCCCTGTACCGAGTGGCACAGCGTACTGCAGAACCAGTACGTGGAAGACGCGCCGAATGCAACGATGAGGAACGCGAGCAGTGAGAGCACCACCACTCCCGCCCAGATGATGAACCGCGGGCGCGAAACCGGATCCTTGAACCCGCCGATCAGCCCACGTTTCCCGTTCTTCGCCATGCGCATTCTCCTCGCTCGCGTCCCAAGGCCCGTGGCGACCGCAGAAAGACAACCCCCCTGGCCGCCCTTCTGCACACGATAGCCGAAGCCTTGTGAAGGGACAATACAGTCCGAGTGACCTGAACGATACTCATCCAGCACAGTTATTCGGTGGTGCCGGTCGTTCTCCTGCCCACGCCTATCGCCGGCTCATTCCACCTGGAGTATCACCGACACCTCGACGGGGGCCCCCAACGGCAGCGACACCACTCCGAGCGCCTCGCGAGCGTGAGGCCCCGCATCGCCGAAGGCGATCCGCACGACCCGGCTGGCGCCGTCCACCACCGAGGGCTGTGCGGTGAATCCGGCAGTTGACGCAACGTAGCCCACGAGCTTGACCACTCGAACGACAGACTCGAGATCGCACACCGACGAGGCAGCTGCCAGCGCGTTCAGCGCACACTGTTCCGCGCAGCGCGCGGCGACGTCCACGTCGACATCACGACCGACCGTTCCGGTCGCCAGGAGCCGACCCTCGCGCAACGGCAGTTGCCCCGAGGTGAAAACGAGATCGCCCGCGCGCACGGCCGGCACGTATGCACCGACTGCCGCCGGCGGGTCGCTCAATCCCAAATCCGCTTCGGCCAGCCGCGACCGGACCGAGCTGGTCATCAGTGCGAGACGAGCGAGTCGGCCAGTCTGGACAGCTCGGTGATCGCGGCCGTGATCTTGCGGGAAGCTTCGGCCGCCTGCTGGGAGACCTGTGCCACCTCGCGCATCGAGAGCACGACCTGGTCCGATGCGGTGCGCTGCTGCTGTGTGGCGATGGAGATCTGCTTGGCAGCGTCAGTTGTCTGCTCGACCTGGTTGACGATTCGCTCGAGAGACGCCGCTGTGTTCTGCGCCAGCGCCTCTCCTTCGGCGACTCTCGCTGCCGCCTTCTCCGTCTGCATGATGAGCGCCGAAGCCGACGCCTGGATCTCCCGAACGACACGGCCGATCTCGTTGGTCGACTCCGTGACCGAATCGGCCAGCTTGCGGATCTCCTCCGCTACGACCGAGAAACCCTTCCCGGCCTCGCCCGCCCGCGCCGCCTCGATGGCGGCGTTGAGCGCGAGGATCTTCGTCTGCTCGGCGATCTCGTCGATGATCGAGAGTACTCGCCCGATCTCCTGACTGCGTTCGCCTAGCGCCAGAATCCGATCGGACGACTGCATGGTCGTCTCGCGGATCTCCTGGATACCCGCAGCGGTCGCTACCACCGCGGTCATGCCGTCCTCGGCACTCGCGAGGGTCTTCTCCGCGATCTTCACGACGGATTCCGAGTTGTCGGCGATCTGGCTGGACGTCTGCGCTAGTTCCTCGACGGTCGCGGACGTCTCGGTCACCGCAGCGGCTTGCTGGGCAGCACCGCTCGCCTGCTGCTCGGTCGCCGCCAGTACCTCTGCGCTGACCGCCCGGATGTTCTCTGCAGCCGCCCGGATCTGACCCAGCAGGTTCGCAGCCGACGTGAACACGTGCTCGAGCTCGGCCTTGACCTCCTTCTCGCTCTGCGCTGCAGACTGCGAGTAGCCGAGGGTAGTCGTGGCCTGCCTGAGTACCGCCACCAGGTTATCCTGCGCGGTGCGCCTCAACAGCCCTACGCAGAGAGCCCCGAGACTGATCCCGGCCACGATCGAGAGTAGCCAGAAGACCACAAGAGCCAGGGTACTCCTGGGTTCGACAAGCAGCGTGGCCACGGCCGGGAATGCCGCTCCTACCGCTGCGCCGGAGACGATGGCGAGCGTCTGGGCCCGCATACCGCCTTCCCGTGCACGTGTTTCAGACATGTGCATCCACCCTCGCGGAGTCGTTCGGTGAGTGTCCCCGATAATCCTACCAGCAGTGAGCGTCGCGTGCGCGGGGGCACGCAATCTCGCGGCTACTTGCCCGCCATACCCTCTGGGGTATATCATGCACCTGCACCCCGACCCGCTAAGGAACAACTCTGTGCGAACCGCCACGATCGACGAATCTGTCTGCGACCGCTCTCCTCGCTGCCCCGCACGGAGAGTCTGTCCTCGTGGGGCGATCGTGCCGATAGGCGGGGGTACGCGTTCGGGGGCGAAGGGTTACGAGATCGACCGTCAACGGTGCACGGGCTGCGCGGTCTGCATGCTGCACTGTCCTGGCGGCGCGGTACGAGTCGGATAGGAGCGAAGATGCCCGAACCGGAAGTCAGTGTGGAGGTCTTCGACTTCCCTGCCGAAACGGCCTGCTGGAGTGGCGGCTGAGGGCCCTCCTGGTCTCCGGAGGAGATCACCGCCATCATCCGCGCCGAGGTGGAGTATCGGTACGGTGACCGTGCCAGCATCGTCTACCACGACACCAGCCGCCCGGAAGTCCTGGCAGCCCACGGCGAGATGGTCACGAGGATCCAGGCCGACGGACTGGCCTATCCGGTGACCGTCGTGGACGGTGTGCCGGTCTGCGACGGCTCGGTCTCCTACCCGGCCATCCTGCGAGCGGTTCAAGCTCGCCTCGGCGCCGCCTGATACCGGAGCCCAGAACGAGAAGCACCCCGCGTCGCGTCGGGTAGACTGAGGGCGAGCATTGCCGACCGAACGAAGGTTCTACCGGACCATGTCGCCCCGCAACGCCGCCGCTCCGCCCGATCGGCCGTCTGACCGCACCCCACCGGTGCTTGCGCCGTCGCGGCTCTTCACTGTCTGGCAGCGTGCGGTCACGGCCGTGCTCGCGGCTGCGGCGCGAGCTGGTGTGTGGGTGCGCCGGGCGACGTCAGCCTGGGCATCGCAGTGGCCACAGGTCCGCGACTACCACGCGCGTGGAGCCGCCGCCTGGACGCCGGCCGATCTCGCCTCGCGTCGGAGGGCGGCCGCAATCGGACTGCGCGGATTCGTGTTCGGGCTGGTGATCGCCTGGATCATCTCCGACACATCGCGGAATACCTGGCTCCCGGGTGGCGTGACCGTGATCAGCGAGGTCTTGTGGGCGGGCGCCCGCTTCATCATCATCGCCCTGCTCGCGCGACGGGGGACGATCGACAGACCGCGACTCTCCACGGCATATCTGGCAGGGCTTCTCCCCTACACCCTTGCCCTCACGGGGCCGCTCAGGATCGCGGCTCTGCTGCTGTCGGCGGTCGCTACGTATCGGGGCCTGGTCGGCGCAGGCGTGCAGAAGCCGGATGCCCGGTTGATGATCGGCTGGTCCTTTGGGGGGCAAGCCGGGATCATGGTCGCAGGAATACTGGTGCGGGTCGTGATGGCACTGGTCGCAGCAGGCTAGACGACAGCCGGTCCCTGTGCCCGCTTCGCGGGCATCTCGGACAGCGCGATTCCCCCCACGACCATGGCCGCCCCGAGGTACTGCGCAACGCTCATCCGCTCCCCAAGCACCGCAGCGGCCAGAAGGACCGTGAACACCGGCTCGAGACTGGACACGAGTGCCGCCTGCGATGCGCCGAGCTCCCGGACACCGCTCAGGAACAAGACCACCGCGGCGAAGGTCGGGACGAGCACTATCAGACCGAGCGCGAGCCACAGACCGCCGCCCCAAGCGGTCGGCAGTAGCGACTCTCCCGCAAGCAACGCGACCGCACTCACCCCGACGGCGGAGATCCCGAAGGTGTAGGCCATGAGCACGAGCCGCGGGCGCGTGCCCACTAGCCTGCCCGAGAGGACCGTGAAGAGCGCATACCCGCACGCGGCGCCCAGGGCGAGCAGCACTCCGGGGACGTTCACTTTCGAAGCCGAGTCCGCCAGTCCGGCAGCCAGCGCACACCCGCTGAACGTGAGTGCGATCGCAGCCGAGCGAACCGGCGGTATGCGCCGGCGGGCCAGGACGGCTTCCGCTGCAGCGACGATTGCCGGATACGCGTACAGGAGGACTGTGGCCACCGAGGCGGTGATGTGCCGCAGTGAGAAGAAGAAGCAGATCGAGGCCGCTCCGTAGCCCGTGAGGGACAGCGCCGCATACCGTGGCGCGTCCCGAAGACCGGCCCACAGGGCGCCCGGCTGGCGCAAGCGCAGGAAGCCCGCCATCAGCGCCGCTGCGATGGCAAACCGCCATGCGAGCAGCGGCAACGGCCGACCGCCCTCAGCGTACGCTACGCGCGCTAGCACCGCGAGCGTGGCGAAGCAGGCCGAGGACGCGACGATCGTGAGGATGGCCGAGCGTCTGCGCATGCGTGTCCTCGAGATCCGCGTAACGGTAGAATCACGCTGGCAGAGCGGGAGAAACCGGTCAACCGACGGGACGAGATCCGCGTTGAACACCAGCCCGAAGAAGGCCATCCTTGCCGCATCGGGCGCCCTGGCGTGGATGGGCGCGATATTCGGCCTCTCGTCGCTGCCCGGATCCGCCGTCCCTGGTCGGTTCGGCACGCTTGCCCACTTCGTGATGTACGCGGTGCTCGGAGCCCTGTACCTCATCGCCCTGCCGACTCCGAGACAGCGCTGGCGGGCCGTCATCGTCGCGGTCGCGCTCGCGTCGCTGTACGGGGTCACCGACGAATTCCATCAGTCCTTCGTGCCCGGCAGAACACCGGACGTGGTCGATTGGCTCGTCGATACTGCTGGCGCGACGACAGCCGCGATCGCACTGCACGCATGGCGGTCCAGGGCTGGCCGAACGGTCTAGCCTCCAAGGCGCGTGCTAGACTGTGGTGGTGCCCGCCCTTCGTACAGATGAGGGATACACCTCTGCCGGAGGTTGGCTTTGACCGTTCATCGCATAGCCCTCGTGACGCCGCCCTACCACTCCGGCGTCGTGGAGACGGCCGGAACGTGGCCGAATGTGGCATTCGTCTACTTCGCCGGCGTGCTGCGCCAGGCCGGCTACGAGCCGGTCATCTACGACGCGATGACCATGAACCACGATCTGGCACAGATCGAGGCCGAGCTACGGCGCATCTCCCCTGACGCGGTGCTCACGACCGCGTACACGCCTTCGTACCCGAAGGCGATAGAGATGCTGCGCATGGTGAAGAGCAGTCTGCCTGGCGTCATCACGGGCATCGGCGGCGTACACGCCCACTTCATGTACGAGGAAGTACTGACGAAGGACGGGGACGCAGTCGACTACGTCTTTCGAGGCGAGGGAGAGGCGACACTCCCCGAGTTCTTCGCGTGCCTCAACGCGGAAGGTGATCCGGGCAGCGTTGCGGGCCTGGCATTCATGCGCGACGGCGGCGTGCATCTCACGCCCACCCGCCCGTTTCTCGCAGATCTCGACGGGCTGCCCGCCGCATGGGACCTGATCGACTGGGGGCTGTACACGTTCTATCCGCTGCCCGACACCAATCTGACCATCATGTCCACCTCACGCGGTTGCGACCAGACATGCACGTTCTGCAGCCAGCAGGCCTTCTGGTGCCGCACGTGGCGAGCGCGCTCTCCTGAGGACCTTGTAGACGAGATGCAGATGCTCAAGGAACGGTTCGGGGTCGGCGTGATCATGTTCTCGGACGAGACACCGACTCTCGACGGCGTGCGCTGGAAGAGGATCCTCGATCTGCTCGTCGAGCGCGATCTCGGACTCCACATCCTCATGGAGACGCGCGTCGATGACATCCTGCGCGACGAGGCCATCATGCCGCTGTACCGTCAGGCCGGGGTCCGCCACATCTACGTCGGCGTGGAGCGGACGGACCAGGCCTCGCTCGACGCGTTCAAGAAGAACGCCACCGTCGAGCAGGGCAGACGCGCAATCGAACTCATCAATGCCAACGGCATGATCTCGGAAACGAGTATGGTGCTAGGCCTACCCACGGACACACCCGAGTCGATCGAAGCGACATTCCGGTTGGCGCAGCACTACGACCCGGACCTCGCGTTCTTCCTTACGATCGCACCTTGGCCGTACTCGGACATCTACCCGGAACTCGAGCCGTACATCGAGACTTTCGACTACGAGGACTACAACCTCGTCGCGCCCGTGGTGAAGCCGATCGCGATGACCCGCGACGAACTCCAGACGACCGTGATCAACTGCTACCGGCGCTTCTACATGGGCAAGCTGAAGCAGATCGGCACCATGACGAAAGAGAAGCGCGACTACTTCATGATCACGATGAAGCTCCTGATGGAGAACTCGTACCTCACGAAATTCGCCGGCGGACTCGGATCGATGCCCGCGGAGGTCAACGAGCTGCTCAGGAAGTGGCTGTAGCCGCCTGTCGGGCGGACACCGTCAGAGCAGGTTCTCAGCAGCGCCGACGCAATCTAGTAGATGCCGCTCTGAGCCGCCTGCTCGGAGGTGACGCCCAGGTGGCGCACCTTGATCTTGAAGTCATGAGCGTTCGCGGCCATGGCCGTGGCGTCGTCCAGAGTGATGCGGCCTTCCGAGTACAGCCGGAGCAGACTCTGGTCGAAGGTCTGCATGCCGTAGTACTCGCCCTCTTCCATGGCGTCGCGAATCATGTAGGTCTTCTCGGGATCCATGACGTACTCGCGGATCGTGCCGGTCATGACCATCACTTCGACCGCCGGGACCAGTCCGCCGTTGATCGACGGGATCAGGCGCATGGAGATGATGCCCTTGAGCGTGGACGCAAGCATCAGGCGCGTCTGCTTCTGCTGATAGGGCGGGAAGAAGTCGATGATCCGGTTGATGGTCTCCGTCGCATCGATCGTGTGTAGCGTCGAGAGGACGAGGTTGCCGATCTCCGCGGCCGTGAGGGCAGCGGAGACCGTCTCGTGGTCGCGCATCTCACCGATGAGCACGACATCGGGGTCTTGCCGTACCACGTGCCGAAGCGCATCGGCATAGGTCTCGGTGTCGATTCCGATCTCGCGCTGGTTCACGATGCACTTCACGTCCTGGTGAAGGACCTCGATAGGGTCCTCGATCGTTATGATGTGACCTTCGCGAGTGTGGTTGATGTGGTCGATCATGGACGCGAGCGTGGTCGTCTTGCCGGAGCCGGCGGTGCCGGTGACCAGCACGAGCCCCCGCGGCTCCTCGGCCAGCCGGCGCACCACCGTTGGCAGACCGAGTTGCTCGATGCCGGAACGCTCGGTCGTCACGCGCCTGAGCGTCAGCCCGACGCTGCCACGCTGGTGGAAGACGTTCACGCGGAAGCGCCCGACGCGGCCCAGTGAGTACGCGAAGTCGATCTCGCGATGGTTGTCGAAGGAGGCCTGCTGGCGCTCGTCCATCATCGACAACGCCAGCGCGCTCGTCGCGTCAGCAGAGAGGACCGGGAGTTCCTTCAGCACGATGAGCTTGCCGTTGAGGCGTATGGCAGGTGGGCTCCCGACCTTGAGATGCAGGTCAGAGCTCCCCTGATCGGCCATCATCTTCAGCAGTCCGTCGATTTCGGCCATGCCCGCCTGCCTTCACCGCGAATCCATAGAGGGTTCTTCGACGCGCGGGCCGCGCAGCTTTAGCCCGCATCTACTTAGTCTACTCCACTCACCCTGACGCTCAAATGAATCCGCCCGTGGCGCAGAGCCTACGGCCTGCACGCTCCTACGTAGTCACTCCGCGCGTCCAGACTGGACACCTTCACCACGTCGCCGGTGTTCGGCGAGTGAACGAAGTCCCCTCCGCCGATGTACATGCCTACGTGATGGATCCCGGACCTGCCGAAGAAGACCAGGTCGCCCGGCTGGAGATTGGCGCGGGACACCCGTTCGCCCGCCCCGATCTGCGCTCGCGAGCTGTGCGGCAGACTGATGCCGATCTGCGCATAGCACCACATCGTGAACCCGCTGCAGTCGAAGGCGTCCGGACCGGCAGCAGCCCAACGATAGGGCGCCCCCAGCTTCGAGAGCGCGATCGCCACGACAGCCGTGTGCGGCGCGCCCGAAGGGTCGCCGTAGTCGGTGATCGGCGCGGTCTTCACCCTCGCCGCCGCTGCGGCTGCGGCCCTTCGGCGCGCCGCCTCTTCCTGCGCCCGCTGCAGCTGGGCGATCTCGGCCTCGATGCCGGACAACAGGTTCTGGCGCTCTACAAGCTGGGCCTCGATGGCCTGCTTGTTCGCCTCCATCGTGTCGTACTGCAGCTTGGCGTCCGCTTGCTGCGCCGCGAGCTGCTGCTGCACGAGCAGCAGGTCCGAGCGGGTCTGCTTGAGTTCGGCTACCCGCGCCGCGTCGTTCAGGTTCATCTCCTGCAGCAGGTCCCAGGTGGCTGCGAACTCCTCGAACGAGGCGGACCCGAGTAGCACTTCGAGTGCGCCGAGCGGCCCCTGGCGGTACATCCCGACCACACGCGTGCTCAGGTTGGCTTCGAGTTCGTCCTGCCGGACGGCAAGCTCGGCCGCTTCTGTCTCGCTGTCGTGAATCTGGCCCGAGACAGCGTCGTAGGCCGACTTCGCCTCGTTGTAGTCCTCTGCCGCGATCTCGAGCCGGACGTCCAGCTCGTCCACCTGGACCTTGATCTGCGCGGCCTGTGCCCGCTTCGCGTCGATGGGCGCGCCTAGAGCGGGGACAGCGTTGCCTACGGCGAGGACGATGATGAGAAGCGGGCCCGCAGCCCGCAGGACGATCCGGTTCAGGCTTCTCGCCTCCTGACGCTTTCCGGCGGCCGAGCAGCCGGGCTATGGTACCACGGGAGCAGGTCCCGCCGACAGGACAGCGCATACCCCATCGAGTATGCGGACGGCCAGGCCCTGCGCCTCGTGCTCGCGCTCGCACGAGTCCTCGGGTATCAGAACGATGGCGATCGCCTCGGGATCCGCTCCCCGGAACGCTGCGATGAACCGCCCCTCCGCGCTCGCCTCGGGCGACACGGCGATGACGGGGACCCGACCGTGTGTCCGGGGCACCCCGCACGACAGGTGGAGGACAAGTCCGTATGCGGGGGCCCCCGGCATACGGTCGGACACATCGATGCTGGCTTCGGGCTCGGCGGCGCGAGCGAGGTTGGCGACTCGCTCTGCAACGGCCCGCGCACATCGGTCTCCGCAGACGAGGGTCACGGCCGAACGCCGCAAGACCTCGGCCGCACGGGCCGGAGCGATCGTGAGGGCAGCCGGTGCCGCAGGGTCCTTGCCGTCCCAGACGTGCCGCAGGCGTTCGATCGCACCCACGGTATCCGGCCCGGCTATCCCGTCAGCCGGCAGACCGACGTTGGCCTGGAACTCCCCCACCGCCCGCTCGGTGAATGCCCCGAATATCCCATCCGGCTCGCCGCACGCGAACCCGAGAACGTTAAGTGCGCCCTGAAGCCGGTGCACATCCGCGCCATGAAGATAGGGATGCTTGAGATACAGCAGCCGATCGCCGAGTCTGAACGTAGCGTCCACCAGCGCCGACCACGTCTCGTCTCCAACAACGCCATCTTCGGCGAGATCCCTATCGCGCTGGAAGCTGCGAACAGCGGTGAGCGTAGCCCCGAGGAAGACCCCGTCGATGCCGGTCGGCCCCAAGTCGAAGCCCAGCGAGAGCAGGCGCTTCTGAACGTCCTCGACCGCCGGGCCGCGATCGCCCTGGGTGATAGGTTGGACCACATCCGCTCCGATCCAGACCCTCGGAATGCGGGCCTAGTAGTTCTGCCGTTCTCTGAATCGCGCGAGGTTCGCGCGCATGTGGTTCTGGTGGTGCTCGGCCCGACGCATGAAGGTGTCTATCTCGAACCCGAGGACGACGTCGCCGCTGTATCGGTACGACTGCTTGTCGCTGTCGAAGTCGAGCACGTAGCAAGTCGAGAGGACCGGGAGAACGGCATGGATGTCTACCCGGGTCCGCCCCGTGCGAGCCTGGACCTCGCCTTCGCTCATCCACTCCTTCTGGTGATGCCCGAAGAGAACGAGCACATCCCGCAGCACACGCTCCGTATGCTCATCATCGGGGAGGATCGAAAGCGCCCGGCTCAAACTCACGTCTGGCGCCCCTTAGCGTGGCGGTCGCGGTCCGTCATGCTGATTCTACCCGCAGGGCTTACGACGCAACAACGACCTGATTCTTGCCCGCGCGTTTCGCCCTGTACATCGCCTGGTCCGCGGCTTCTACGAGCGCGGCCGCCGTGTTCGCGTTGCCGGGGTAGTTCGCGACACCCAGTGAAACGGTCTGGACGACCTTCTCGACGTTGTCGCCCACAACGTGCGGATACTGGGCCATGCTGGAGCGGATCCGCTCCGCCACTGCCGCAGCCCCGGCGACGTCCGTCTCGGGAAGCATGATCACGAACTCCTCGCCGCCGTATCGAGCCGCGACGTCGATCTCGCGAAGGTTCTGCTTGATGATGATGCTGACTGCCTTGAGCACCGTGTCGCCCTTCGGGTGACCGTATCTGTCGTTGAACTTCTTGAAGTCGTCGATGTCGAGCATGATGAGCGACATCTCGTGCTCGAAACGTTGGCAGCGCTCCATCTCTTCGTCGAGGCGCTGGTGCAGATAGCCGTGATTGTACAGATCCGTCAGTCTGTCCGTGACTGAGAGCCGCTCAAGCTCCTCGTGCAGCAGCGCGTTCTGAAGCGCGAGAGACGACTGGTTGGCGATGCCCTGCAGACGGTCCCGCTCGGCGTGTGACAAGTCACGGAATGTGGCCGACGCGACAAGAAGGACCCCCACCACCGAATCGCCCGAACGAAGCGGCGTCGCAGCCTGCGACCGGATCTCCTCCGGACGCTCGTACCAGTTCGCAAGCTCCGAACCGGGGCTGACATCGCTTTGCTGGACGAAGCCATCGCGGAAGGCCGCGCCCACGATCGTCTCGGAAACGTGCAGCGTCGGGTGGAACGAGTCCTCCGGGCGGCCCTGGCTCGCACACAGGCGCAGGGTCCAGTCGTCATGGTTGAAGAGGTAGACCGCGGAGATCTCGGCGCCGAGGATGCCGTTCGCCCCGTCGACGATCAGGCTCGTGACGTCACCGATCGAGCTGAACGTGGTGAGTGCCTTGAAGAACTCGTGCGTGAAGAAGATCTCCGCGAGCCGGCCCTCGAGCTCTTCGTTGGCCCTCTCGAGCGCCTCCTTGCTCGACTGGAGTCGCCGTTCGTGGCTGCGGATCTTGTCGTACGCTACCTGCAGCTCGACGAAGATCTTCTCCTGCTCCTCACTGCGCTTCTTTGCGATCAGCAGGTCCCAGACGAGCTCGGCGCCGGGACCTGAGACGACTTCCACGCTGCTCAGACGCTCCGCGCTCAAAGCTTCGTGGATGGCCGCCTCTTCCGAGAGATCGAGCACGAGATCGAGTCCCGCGATCTGGTACAACTCCGACAACTCGGTCGTAGTGAAGATACCGAGGTCGTCGGCGAGGCGGATGGCCGGGGCGGACCGGGCCACATCGTATACCGCCACGACTGCGAGATTCTCGACATCGTTGAGCAGACGCAGGACCGACGTGGCCCGAAGTCCGCCACCCGCGATCGCGATCCCTATGTGTCCGCCGCGGTCCAACCCCGCAACGGCCGCACCTGTGCGTTCCTCCATCAACACCCTCTCGCGGGCGGTCTTCGACGAACCTTGGTCACAGATCCTTGATTCCGTAGCGATAGCTTCGCACGACAACCAGCCCGGTATCGAGATGCAGCTCCATCGTCCGGGCGTACGCCCCGCCCGTATCTTCGGCAACTAGAGGGATTCCCAACAGGGCGAGCTGACGTTTGACCTCTATCACGTTTCGGCTCCCGATGCTCGGCGCGCCGTTCTCTGTGCCGAACATGATAGACCCGCCGGCAATCTTGGCGACCAGCCGTCTGAGGTTCGATCCTTGAGTGATCTCGTCGGCAAGCGCCGGTATCGCCACCGAGGCGAAGCGGCTCGCCAGTCCCTCGATACGGGTATCAGCCGGGGAAGGAAGCATGACATGTGCCATGCCGCCACGTCGACCGAAGGCGTCCCAGAGCGTGACACCTACGCACGAGCCTAGCGCCGGGGTCACGAGGACCCTGGGGTGCTCGGCGACCGCGAGTTCACCGGTCGAAACGAGGACCGTGTTCTGGTTCGGATTGGCCCAGTGGCCGCCTATATCGGATGCGCCTCGCATGCCTTAGACCGCGCCCAGCCTGCCCAAGAGGACGTCAAGACTATCGGGGTCGGGAAGGAAGAACAGAGCGCCATCCACGATCGTCTCCGACGACACGAAGCGCGTGACGATCAGCAGCGCCGATTCGACCTTCATCCCGATCTCGGCTGTCACGAAGTCCAGGATCCCGCCCATCATGTCGAAGGCGAACTGGGACGGACCGGGTAGGACCGATAGCTCGGTAAGGCGTGCGATCGCCGAGAGATACGCCGCCTGGAGGACAGCCGAGGCATGCACGACCAGTCCCTCTTCAGCGGTTCCCAGCGACTTCGCCGTACCGGGTTCGCGCGAACGCAGCAGATCGGCCAACGCGAGGAGCTGATCGCGCGGAAGGATGAAAAGGAGCGCGCCCGCAAGGTCGCCCAACAGCCGAGTGTAGACCGCTCCGACCAGGTTCTCGGCACCGCCGAACACCATGGGGACTTCGCTCACGGGCAGTAGTCGGGTGTCCGGGACGTCGATGTTGACCTCCGCGCCGAGCAGCTGCGACAGAGCGGTAGCCGCATGCCCCGCGCCAATACTGCCCACCTCGCCCAGGACATCGATCTGGAACGCCGAGAGGTTGCGCGGGTCCATATCAGGCCTCCAACTGGAACAGCGTGCGAGGATCGAGGATGAGGGCTACCCCGCCATCGCCAAGCACGGTAGCGCCGCTGAATCCGAGCAGACCACGAAAGAGCGGCGATAGGGGCTTGATGACGATCTCGCGGCGGCCGATCAGGTGCTCGACAGCGAGCGCCCGCAACTCGTCGCCGCTGCGCATGAGCACCATGTGGTGATGGTCCGGACCGGGCGCGTCACCCGTAGCGGTGCCGCAGAGCACGTCCAACCGGTGAAGCGATACGGCAGTGCCCTCCCTGAGCACGACCACAGGCCTCGAGTCGACGGTCGCCAGACGCACTTCATCGGGAGATAGCACTTCCTCGACGATGCCGAGTGGAAGCGCGTAGACACGCTTGCCGTTGGCAACCAGAAGCGACTGGATGATCGCCAGCGTGAGCGGCAGGAACAGGGACACCGACATGCCCTGCCCCGGCACGGAGTTCACGGTGATGGTTCCGCCGAGATACTCGATCTTACCCTTGACCACGTCCATCCCGACGCCCCGGCCGGAGATGCGCGTGGCCTTCTCGGCCGTGCTGAAGCCGGGCATGCAAACCAGCATCAGGACGTCCTGGTCGCTGTAGGAGTCCCGGGAATGACGGTCCACCAGTCCTCGCTCGGCAGCCTTGTCCCATATCTTCTCGGTGTCCAGCCCTCTGCCGTCGTCAGACACGGTGATCTTGATCTGCTCCCGCTCCCGCTCCGCGTGGAGGCTGATCGTACCGCGCTCCGGCTTGCCGGCACGCCGCCGCTCCTCCGGAATCTCGATGCCGTGATCGATGCTGTTGCGGAGCAGATGGACTATCGGGTCGCCGATCTCATCGAGAACGGTGCGGTCGAGTTCGATATCGAGACCGCCCATGTCCAGCTGGATGTCCTTGCCGAGGTCCCTCGCCAGGTCCCGCACCATCCGGGGAAACCGGTTGAAGATATTGCCGACAGGAACCATGCGCGTCTGCATGACCTCCTGCTGGAGGTCTACGCTGATCCGCTCGAGCACGTCGAGCGCATCGTTCAGATCCGCCCTGCGGCACTCCTCGGCAACCCTGTCCAACCTGGACCGCACGATGACCAGCTCGCCGACAAGGTTGACGATCGCGTCCAGATGCCCGATCGAGATGCGTACGGTCTGCGTCTCTGCAATCTTCGGCATCGAGCGCGACTTCCGGGCCGCGGGCCCTCGGAGCGGCCCCTCGACGGCGGATGCAACGGCCGATGCCTCGACCGTCTCGACGATGACATCCTCTACCTCCGTGACTCCCATCGCGGCATCGCGCACTGCTCCCGGGGCGGTCTTTGTACGGAGCAGCACCTCGAACGACCGATCGAACTGCTCGTCCTCAATCTCACGGGCACTGGGAATCGTCTCGACGACGGCCCCCATGTGCGCAAGCCGCTTTATCGCCATGTACGCTCGGACGCCCTTGAGGACGCATCCCTCCTCGAGGGTGACCTTCGCCCGGTACAGCGATCCCTCGGCCGCGTCCGCCGCGGGTACCTCGGACGAGGGCGACTCCTCGGACGATCCCCCGGCCACACGCAGCTCCGACCTCGCAACCAGCGCCGCCACCGTCGTGTCGATCTCTACCGTATCCCCGCCCGATGACTCATCGGCGATCACGTCGCGCACGACGTCAGTAGCTCGCAGCATGAGATCGATCAGGGCATGGTCCGCCACCTGGACGCGCGAGCGGACGGTCTCCATCAAGGTCTCCATCTTGTGCGTGAGCTCCTGGGTGCGGGTATAGCCCATCGCCGCTGCCATGCCCTTGAGCGAATGTGCGCCTCTGAAGACCGTCTCCACCGGCTCAAGATCGTTCGGGTTCGACTCCAGGGCGAGCAGACCGTCGGTGATCGATTGGATGTACTCAGCGCTCTCGCTCAAGAACACGTCCTTGTATGCGGACATGTCATCGCCCAACGACGCTCACCCCCTCACCGCGCGTCGGATCTCGGCCGCCACGCCTCCCAGTGGCACGACGCGCGCCGCGGCGCCCGAGCGCGCAGCCGCACCAGGCATGCCCCACACGACGCTCGTCGCTTCGTCTTGCGCAATCGTCTCGCCTCCGGCCTCACGTATCGTCTGAAGCCCTCGCGCGCCGTCGGATCCCATCCCGGTCAGGACGACTCCGACCGAGCGTTCCGCGAAATGGGACGCCGCACTTTCCAACGTCGGATCGGCGGCGGGCTTCACTCCGTGCATCGAGGGAGTGTCCTCAAGCGCTATCCGCTTCAAGGCGCGCCCTTCAAGCGACATATGCACGCCGTGGGGGGCGAGATAGGCGACACCCTCGTCCACCGACATCCCGGAGTCCGCCTCAGTGACCGTGATGTCCGTCACGCGCTGGAGACGCCTCGCGAGCGACTCCGTGAACCCCACCGGGAGATGCTGCACGATCAGGTACGCAGCTTCGAGATCCCGACTCAACCCGGAGAAGACCGTCTCAAGCGCAGGAGGGCCTCCCGTTGATGCCGCGATAGCCACTACCCGCACGGCGGCGACGCCTTTGCCTGCGACAGGTGGCTTCGGACTCGCACCGCTCCCCGACCGCTCGCGTCGGCTCACCAGACGCAGATCCGGCGAGACGCGGTAAGCGATCTTGATCTTCTTGAGCAGTTCGTCCGTCAATGCCGCGAGCGACGTGGCGAACCCGCTCGCAGGCTTCACCATGAAATCGACCGCACCCTGGTCCAGCGCCTGGTAGGTAGTCTCAGCGTCACTCAGAGATGAGAGCATGACCACTCGCGCCGGTGTGGACTTGATGATGTGCGGCAAGGCTTCCAGACCCGAGAGCTCGGGCATCTCGATGTCGAGAGTGATCACTGCGGGCTGAAGCTGATGGGCCTTCTCAATCGCCTCGAGACCGGTCTTCGCCGTCCCTACGATCTCAACGGCCGGATCCAGGGCGAGGGCGCGAGTGAGCATCTGCCGGATGAGCGCAGAATCATCTACGACCAGGACCTTGATCGTGGACCGCATGGCCCCCCAATCAGGCGCGTGCCGTGGACTGCAGACACTTCTTCACCGTCTCGAGGACTTTCGTGGGCTGGAACGGCTTCACGAGGAAGTCCATCGCGCCGTACTCGAGCGCCTCCACGATCATCTTCTGCTGACCCATCGCACTGACCATGAGCACCCTCGCCGCCGGATCCGCCTCACGGATGGCGCGCAGGGCCTCGAGACCGCTCATCTCGGGCATGGTGATGTCCATCGTCACAAGATCGGGACGTACCTCGGCATACTTCTCGATCGCATCGCGCCCGTTGACGGCCTCGTGGATGACGTAGCCTTCCCTGGTCAGAATGTCTCGGATCATCATCCGCATGAAGGCGGCGTCATCGACGACCAGCACGGACCTAGACATCCGAATCAGCCTCCTGGGGGGCTCCACCGACTCCGATGACCGGCTTGGGCAGCGCCTTGTCCGGATCTAGCAGGATGATGAGCCGGTCTTCATAGTTGACCACGCCGACGAACGCCTCGGCCATATCGCTCGCCACTGCCGCCTCCGGGGCGGGGCGGATCTCGTCGGAGTCCAGGTTCGCTACCTCGTGCACCAGGTCGACGGCGAGCCCGATGGAGCCCGCAGCACTCTCGGCGACGATGATCCGCGATGCGGCTGTCGGCGTTATCGGCTCCCCCCGGAGCCGCCAGCCGAGATCAATCAGCGGCAGAACCTGGCCACGGAGGTTGAACACTCCCTCGATGCCCTGCGGCGCGTGCGGGACCGGCGTCGGCTGCTCATAGCGGATGATGCTCTGGACGCGCGCGATCGGAAGGCCGTACTCCTCATCGCACAGCCCGAACAGCACGTACTGCGTTTGAGCGCCCCCTACGCCCCCGTCCACGCGGACTCCTTGTCGAGGTGGAACTGAAGCGCGGACTCCTCCAGGCGGCGCGCCATATCGGCAAGATCTTGCGCCGAGGAGGAGATCTCCTCCATGCACGCGGTCTGCTGCTGGGCCGCAGCTGCGGTCTCCTGGGCGCTTGCGGCGTTCTGCTCCACTACGGCCGCAATGTCGTGCATAGCACGATCGACCTCGGAGGTACGGCGCGCCTGCTCAGCGGTGGCTGCCGCTATCTCCTGCGCGAGGGCCGCGGTGCGAGTGACAGCGTCGGTGATCTGACGCAGAGCATCGCCGCTTCGCTCGACGACCTCGGCACCCTGATGAACCTCACTCGTGCCGAGTTCCATGTACTTGAGAGCCTTGGCCGTCTCGGACTGCACGTCCTTGATCAGCTCGCCGATCTGCTCGGCCGCCTTCCCGGAGCCCTCGGCCAGCTTCCTGACCTCCTCGGCCACGACCGAGAAGCCGCGCCCCGATTCTCCGGCGCGGGCGGCCTCGATCGCCGCATTGAGCGAGAGCAGGTTCGTCTGGTCGGCGATGGTAGTGATCACGTCGACGATGCCGCCGATCTCGGCGGAACGGCGTCCGAGGCTCTCGACGGACTCCGCCAGCTGGGTGATCGCAGCGCTGATCTCGACGATCTTCGTGATGGCCTCTTGCGTCGCCTGCATGCCCTTGACGGCGGCCTGTGCGGCTTCGTCACTCGTGCCGCTCGCCTCTACCGCTCGCTTGGCCACGTCATCGATGCTTGACGAGATGTTCTGCATGGCGGCGGAGGTCTCCTCGACCTTGCGCGACTGCAGTTCGGCGCCATGCGCGATCTGCTGCACGGAGGACGAGATCTCCATCGAGGACGCGTTGATCTCCTCCGAGGAGGCCGACAGCTGCGTGGCGGAGTTGGTCACCGCCTCAGACGACCGGCGGACCTGACCCGCAATCTCGGCCAGGGACGTGATGAGCCCGTTGCACTCGTTGACGAGCAAGCCGATCTCATCCTCGTTGGGCGCGGTCGCCTGCACGGTCAGATCGCCCTTGCCCGCTTCAAGCATCACGGCGCCGAGGTCGCGAAGTGGCTCGAGGACCCGCCGCTTGAACGCGGTCCGCCACATCAGCTGACCCGGTATTGCACACAAGGCCATCGCGAGTCCACCGAACACCGCGACGGCGAACAATTTCGCCGAGTCGATCTTGAGCACGAACAGCGCAAACAGGCCCGTGACCGTGAGGCCGAAAGTGACCGCCGGGCCGATGGTGGCCCAGGTGAACAGCGTGAACGTGAACGATAGTCCGTGCTTTATCTGGCTCGACCGGTAGGCTTGCGGCATCCGGATACCTCCTCAGTGTCACGCACCACTCTGGTCCACATCCTAACGCTCTAAGATAGCAAAACACCGCCGCTCAAAGCAGCTTCGGCGGCTTTCGAAAGATGCGCTCACGGCTGCTCACGATCTCGAAGCGCCTGGCGATCGCGGGAGCCAGTCGCTCGGATCTGCCGAGCACCAGGTAGCCGCCCCTGGTCAGCGCCTCCCAGAACGCCCCTACCATGCGCTCTTGATCCTCTCGGTTGAAGTAGATGAACACGTTCCTGCAGAACACGATATCGATACCGTGTATCGGCGGGGACTCGAACAGATTCAAGTACCGGAACCGACAAACCCGCATGACTTCCGGCTTGAGCCGGAAGACCTCACCGGCGGTGTCTACGTACCTCCGCTGATCGAAAGACGGTATGTGCTGGAGTTCGCGGACAGGATACTCGCCGCGCTTCGCGACAGCGAGCGCCGTGGTGTCGATATCCGTGCCGATCACCGTCAGCAGTGAGGCGTCTGATCTCGTGCGGGCAATGCCATCCAGCATCGACATCGCCAACGAGTACGGTTCCTCGCCGGTCGCACAGCCCGCGGACCACAGCCGCACTATCCGCTGGTGGCGCGCGCGCTTCGTCTCGAGCAACGCGGGGATGACGTCCCTGCGGAACACCTCGTACACGGTGGGATCGCGGAAGAACTGGGTGACGTTGATCGTGAGAGCGTCGAGCAGCTTCGCATACTCCCCGGGGTGCTTGTCCAGATACGCCGCATACTGCTGGTAAGTGCGCACACCGACGGCACTCAAGCGGACAGCCACGCGCCGCTCCACGTACCTCGTTCGGTACTGCTTCAGGTCGAGCCCGCGCTCGTCGCGCACCTTCTCCAGCAGCCGGGCGAGGTTGCCGCGGTACACGTTGTCGATAGGCTCCTCGGGCATGTCACCTCACTGTGCTACCGCCACGTACGGCCGACCGGTCCGCGTCGGACTTCACGGAAGTCCCCCACGCAAGTAGAATATGCGGAACCGTCCGGCACCCGCACTCGGGAGTCCTCCATGCGTCGCGCGTCGCTCTTGGTTCGTATCATCGCATTGATTGGCGCGATTGCGTTGTTCCTGATTGCAGGAGGCGGCGCGTTCGCAATCGCAGACGACTACCTGACGCGCGAGATCCTGCCCGAGGGTGCTTCAGTGGCGGGAGTCGACGTTTCCGGACTCACGCGTGAACAAGCCCGCGAGCGAGTGACTGCGGATGTGGCGGAACCGCTCGCCGAACCGGTGACCGTGGTCCACGGAGACCGGTCCTTCACCTTGAACGCGGGTTCGATGATATCCGTCGATGTCGCAGGCATGGTGGAGACGGCCTTCGCGCCCCGCGGTGACGCGCTGCTTCCGTACCGGATCGCCGACCGCGTGCTCGTCCGACCGAGCGGCGAGGACGTGCCGGTCTCACTCACACTGGATCGGACGGAGATCGCGGCGTGGCTGGACGAAGTGGCCGAGTCAGTGGACACGACGCCCTCGGACGCGACGATGACGGTGGAAGCCGAAGTCATGGTCGCCGTACCGTCCCGGACGGGCGAGACCGTCGATCGCGAGGAGACCACCGCACTGCTCGAGGAGGCGCTCACCGCCGGAGACAAGACGGTGGAGCTCGCCGTTCTCTACACGGAGCCCGAAGTCACTGAAGACGACCTCGGCCCGGCCATCCTGGTCGACATCTCCGAGAGGCGCTTATACCTCTGGGACGATGGCGCGCTTGTGAAGGACTACGGCGTGGCAGTTGGAGCTCCGGGGTTCCCAACTCCCCGCGGCAACTTCCGGATAGTGGAGAAACGCTACATGCCAACGTGGTCGAACCCGGGGTCGGCATGGGCCGCAGGAATGCCGCGGTCGATCCCGCCGGGTCCGAACAACCCGCTGGGCACCCGGGCACTGAACCTGGATGCACCGGGCATCAGGATCCACGGTACGAGCAAGGACAGCTCGATCGGCACGGCTGCCTCGCACGGCTGCATGAGGATGCACCGCTGGGACATCGAGGACCTCTACGACCGCGTGCAGGTCGGTACTCCAGTGTTCATCGTGAAATAGCGCCCGTCGGCGCTAGATCCGGTCCATAACCTTGATCTCACCGTCCGGAGACAGCATCGCCGCGTGCAGAGCTTCAATCGCGGCGATCCTCTCCGGAGAGGGGACTCGGACCGCGAACCCGCACAGCGAACCCAGGGCGCGCGGCGTAGGAATCAGAACGACATCGACCGCAGCTTCGAGCAGCACGTCCTCTGCCCTGAGTGCATCGTGCGTGCCCGCGAAGCCGAACACGGTGAACTCCGCCTTCTCGGACTTCACGCGCACGCCTCCGCCATCGCCTGAAGCGCGACCTCGATGTCGTCGTCGGTGGTGCTCCATCCGACGCTGAACCGCACGGCTCCGGTCTCCGCCGTCCCAATGGCTTCGTGGGTCCAGGGGCTGCAGTGGACACCCGCTCGAACCGCGATCCCGTATCGCCGGTCGAGAGCGAAGGCGATCTCGTCGGGCTCCCGGGTCGAGTGCACGACGCTCGCTACCGGCACGCGTTCGGAACCCGCGCGCGGACCCAGCACACGGATGCCGGCGATGTCCGAGAGCCCATCGACCAGGCGGCGGATCAGCGTCCGCTCGCGGGCGCGTATCTCGTCACCATGCGCGCGAAGGTACTCGGCAGCAGCACCGAGCCCGGCGATCCCGAAGGTGTTCGGCGTACCCGCCTCGTAGCGCTCGGGACGCGTCCTCGGCTGTCGTGAGTCCTCCGATCGCCCGCCACTGCCGCCTTGCACCAGCTCCTGGGGCTCGAATCCCCGCGCGAGGTACAGCACGCCCACCCCTTGCGGGCCGAGCAGGCCCTTGTGTCCCGGTGCCGCGTACGCATCGGCGCCTAGATCCGTGAGGTCGATTCGCAGGTGCCCGGCCGACTGCGCGCCGTCGACAACGAACACCGCCCCGTGCTCGTGCGCGATATCGGCGATGTCTCCGACCGGCTGGATGGCTCCCGTCACGTTGGACGCGTGCTGGCAGACCACCATCCGCGCCGGCTGCTCGCGCAAGACGAGTTCGACGGCGTCCGGATCGATCAGCCCCTCCTCATCGGAAGCGACGCGAATGACCTCGATGCCGGCCTCTGCAAGCGCCGCCAAGGGGCGCACAACGGCGTTATGCTCCACAGACGAGACGATCACCCGGTCGCCTGGCTTCAGCCCGCCCTTGAGAACGAGGTTCAGCGCCTCGGTGCAGCCCGGCACGAATGCGATATCTCGGGGGTCGGTGGCTCCCAGGAGCGAGGCGACAGCGCTTCGCGCGCGCTCGACCGTGCGCGCGGCCGCCAGGCCGAGCTCGTGCGCGCTGCGCCCGGGGTTGCCACCGGCATCTTCCATCGCCCGGATCATCGACTCCGCCACCACCGGTGGCTTCGGCCAGGAGGTCGCAGCATGATCGAAGTAACGTATGGCTCGGGTGTCGGCCATGCTCAGGCGTGCCCTCCGCCGGCGATCATCTCCACGGCATGCTCGAGTTGATCGGCTACGATCGCGAACCCCTCGCGCGCCGCCTTCTCGCTGCCCGGAAGGTTGATGATGAGAGTTCTCTCGCGCTGAGCGGCCACGCCGCGAGAGAGCATCGCGCGCTTGGTGATCGCAAGGCTCTCGGCGCGGATCGCTTCGGCGATTCCCGGCACGGGCCGGTCGGCCACCGACAGGGTGGCCTCGGGGCAATGGTCTCGCAGAGAGAGTCCCGTTCCGCCCGCGGTCAGGATGACATCGCAGCCCGCGGAGTCGGCCATCGACACGAGCGCGGCAGCGATCGCGTCGGCATCATCGGACACGATGGCGTATGCGGCGGGCTCCCATCCGCGCGCAACCGTGAGCTCCCGGAGCGCCGCTCCGGCCGTGTCGTCGGCCTCGGTACGCGAGTCCGAGCATGTGAGGACGCCGATACGAAGCCGCGTCATGCTATGCGCTCTCCTCCACAACGGCGATCTCATCGCCGACGTTGACAGGCCCACCTTCGACAACGGTAGCGAATATGCCTTCCTTCGGCATGACGCAGTCACCTGCCTGGTAGTAGATCGCGCACTTCGTGTGGCACTCCTTGCCGATCTGACTCACCTCGAGGAGAGTATCGCCAATGCGAAGCCGCGTTCCGACGGGAAGGGTGACCAGGTCGATCCCGCGGGTCGTGATGTTCTCGGCGAAGTCCCCTGCGTCGACGTCGAGCCCCTTCGCCTGCATCTTCGCGATCGACTCCTCGGCGAGCAGACTCACCTGACGGTGCCAGTCGCCAGCATGTGCATCGCCCTCGAAGCCGCGGCTGACGACGAGCGTCCCGTACGTACCGGGCGTCTTGCGCACGGTCTTCTTGGCAGAAAGGTTCACTGACGTGACCGTTGCGGCCATCGGCGTCGCTCCTTCTATCGTGTCCACGTACCCGAAGCGCCGCCGGACTTCTCCAGCAGCCGCACCGTGCCGATCTCCATGCCGCGGTCGACGGCCTTGCACATGTCGTAGAGTGCCAGCGCCGCGACCGAGGCGGCGGTGAGCGCTTCCATCTCGATCCCTGTCCTACCGTCGGTCTCGACCGCCGCCGTGATCAGCACGGCCGAGTCGGCGGCCTGCAGATCCACCGTGACGCTCGTGATCGGCAACGGGTGGCACAGCGGGATGAGGTCGCTCGTGCGCTTGGCGGCCTGAATGCCCGCGATGCGCGCCACGGCGAACACGTCGCCCTTGGGGGCTCGCGCTTCCACGATCATCGCGAGCGTTTCCGGCTTCATGCGCACCACCGCTTCTGCGACGGCGCGCCGCCGCGTCACGGGCTTGTCGGCCACGTCGACCATCCGGGCCGCTCCCGATGCGTCCAGGTGCGTGAGGTCCTTGCCGTCCTTCATGTCACCCTCCGATCTGGGACATCCGCCGAAGCGTTCCCAGGCGCTGGTTGTGGCTCTCGGGCTTGGCCGCGAGTGCGCCGATGATGACCGCGCGGACATCCTCGTCCGAACCTCCACGAAGGACGTCGAGCACATCGATCTCCTCATCCGAGAACAGACACGTGCGCAGCTTGCCGTCGGCTGTCAGGCGCAAACGGTTGCACTCCCCACAGAAGTGGTGCGAGAGGGGCGAGATGACACCCAACGTTCCCTGAGCTCCCGGGAAGCGGTAGTAGCGCGCCGGCCCCCAGCCGCCGGGAGCGTCATCGCGAGGCACCGGCGCAAGCTCCCCGAGACCCGCGGCGGCGCCTTCGGCGGCCAGGCGCGTGAGGATCTCATCACTCGGCACGTGGTCCTCGATAGTCCATCCGTCCGCCTCGGCGCCGGTGCAGCTGTGCTCCCCCACTTCGCCCACAGGCATGTACTCGATGAACCGTACGTGCAGGGGCCGGTCGAAGGTCATCCCCGCGAACCCGATCAGGTCCTGCGCGAGCGAGCGCACGACGACCACGTTGAGCTTCACGGGATGCATGCCCGCCTCGAACGCAACATCGATTCCTGCCAGGACGTCGGCGAGCTTCCCACCACGCGTTACGCGCGCGTACACCTCCGGGTCGAGCGTATCGAGCGAGATGTTGATCCGCCTGAGTCCGGCGTCGGCAAGTTCGGCGGCGTATTTCGGCAGAAGCGTAGCGTTGGTCGTGAGCGCGATCGCCTCGATGCTGGTGGTCTCGCGGAGCCGGCGCACGTGATCCACGACGCCAAGGCGCACGAGCGGCTCGCCCCCGGTCAGGCGGATCTTGCTGATGCCCTCTCCGGCGGCGATCGCCGCGAACCGCTCGATCTCCTCGAAGGACAGCATGTTCTCGTGCGTCTTCCACGGCACGCCGTCCGGCGGCATGCAGTAGACGCAGCGCAGATTGCACCGGTCGGTGACGCTGATGCGCAGGTAGTCGATGCGCCTGCCGAAAGCGTCAGTCGCCATCGCGTCTGCTATCAAGGAATGCCGATTCGACGAGTGCCGCCAGACCCTCGACGTCGTCGAGGTCGAATACGGGCACATCCCCGGTGTCGATCTCGGTGTTGTCGGTCACGATTGCGAACAGCTCCGAGGGACTGCACACGAGCTCCGTCGAGCGTGCGCGGCGCGACACCTCGATGCGCACCTCACCGGCCCGCCGGTACCCCTCGGTGAGCAGCACGTCTACGTCCCCGGCTAGTTCGAGCAGCTCCCCGAGCGACGCCTCGTGGTCCATGCACCGCACCATGCCGAGCTTGGACGGCGAGCTCACCAGTGTGACAGCGGCCCCCGCCTTCGCGTGGCGCCAGGAGTCCTTCCCCGGCACGTCGATGTCGAAATCGTGCACATGGTGCTTCACGCTGCCCACGCGGTAACCTCGATCGGCGAGCGCCCGGATCAGGCGCTCCATGCAGGTCGTCTTGCCAGAGTCGCTCTTGCCGACGATGGATACGACCGGTATGACGGTCGAGTCTGACACGCTAGAAGCACCCGAGGTCGCAGTTGTGCACGCGCACGCCCGCAGCGTCCGCGGCCGCACCTGCGACCTTGTACGGCACGCCCGAGTCTTCGGCGAACTTGCGAAGCACCGGACAGGTGATCTTGCCGTTGTCGGCCTTGGCCCTGATGGCCTCCATCATCTCGTCAGTCACCTGGCCCGCCCAACGCGGATCGGCGAACTTCTGGTTCCCGCTGCTCATGCCGTCCCTTCTCCCATGTCGAGTCGGATGCACATCACTGTCGAGCCAGCGGGGATGAAGGACTCACCCTCCGGCAGCGACAGCAGGCAGTTACCGCGATGCATCGCGGTCAATAGCGCTGACGACTGGTTGTCGGCCGCGGCTACCGAGTAGGTGCCGTCGCCGCTGGGGACGAGCCGTGCGCGCAGGAAGTAGCGGCGGTCGACCTTCTTGCTCACGTCATGGGTGAGCGTCGCATTCACGCGCGGCCTGAAGAGCGAGGTGAAGCCGGCCATCTTCAGCATCGCGGGGCGGACGAACAGCTCGAAGCCCACCATGGTCGACGTGGGGTTGCCCGGGAGCCCGAAGAACGGCGTGCCCCCGATTGTGCCGAAGGCCTGGGGCGCCCCGGGGCGCATCGCCACACGCCAGAAGTCGAGTTCGCCGATCTCCTCGAGTACCTTCTTGACCACGTCGAAGTCCCCCACCGAGACTCCACCCGTGGTCACCATGAGATCGAATTCGCCTGCCCGCCCGAGAAGCGCCCGCGTGCTTTCCTCGGTGTCTCGCGCTACACCGAGCACGTGAGGCTCGCCGCCGGCATCGACCACCTGGGCCGCAAGCGAATACGAGTTCGAGTTGCGGATCTGCCCGGGGCCCGGCTTCTGCCGCACGTCCACGAGCTCGTCGCCCGTGGAAACGATCGCCACACGAGGACGACGGTGCACGGCCAGATCGGCGTGACCCACCGAGGCGGCGAGGCCGACCGCCGCAGGGCCCACTACCTCCCCGATCAGCAGAACGGCGTCACCGGCTTTGACCTCCTCACCCCGCCCGCGTATGTTCTCGCCGAGCTTCGCCGAGGTAAGGATCTGAACGGATCCTCCTGGACCGCCTTGACCTTCACACGGCCGGGTTCGCTCGACCCGAACAACGGCGTCTGCTCCCACTGGCACCGGTGCCCCAGTCATGATGCGCGACGCCTGACCGGCACCGACCATCTTCTGCGGTTGGACTCCTGCGGGAATGTGCTCGATCACGGCCAGCCTGACCGCCGCCTGCTCTGTCGCCCCTTCGACATCGGCGTGGCGCAGCGCATAGCCGTCCATAGCGGAGTTGTCGAACGGCGCTACATCGATGTCCGAGATGACGTCCTCGGCGAGAACCCTGCCGAGAGCGGCGAGCAACGGTACGCGCTCCGGCTTCAGCACCGAGATGCGCGACAGCACCTGCGCGGTCGCGTCCTCAACCGTGATCACCTAGACTCCTTCCTCGTTCTGCTCGATACGATGCGGGTTGGTATACACCACGAGCTTGCCGCCTCTGGCGTAGCCGACGAGTGTGATCGCAGCACGTTCGGCGATCTCAGCCGCAAGGTCCGTGACCGCGGTACGCGACGCCACCACCGGAACCTGGGCCTTGGCGGCCTTCACTGCCATCTCGTAGCTGATCCGGCCAGTTGTCAGCAGCAGGGCGTCGCGGGTGGGGATCCGGTCCAGCCACGCCCGGCCGAACAGCTTGTCGAGCGCGTTGTGCCGGCCCACGTCCTCACGCCACAGCACCAGCTCGCCTCCCACGCCCAGGCCGCATGAGTGCATGCCGCCGGTGTCGCGGTACGCAGCGGCGTTGCGCGCGAGCTGGCCCATCAGGTCGTAAACCGCGTCGCACGTGAAGGAGGCATCCGAGACCACGGGTTCGATACCCCGAGCATGGCCGATGGAGGCGAAGGTGATGCCCTTCCCGCAACCCGAGGTGACGTACCGCTTGCGCTCGGCCACGTCAGCGGGTGCCTGCTCCGAGCTGCGCACGTACACGAGCCCGCGCTTCTGGTCCACGTCCACAGACTGCAGCGCGTCACGGTCGGCTAGGAACCCTTCGGCGACCAGGAAGCCGATGCCCAGGTCGGCGAGGTCCTCGGGCGTCCCTTGAGTAGTCGCGATCTCCTCGTCATTCAGGAAGACGGTGATCGGACGCTCGGCGGGCATGCCGCGCGAACACCTGGTGCCGACCTCGATCACGGACACACGGGGCGTCTGTGACGATTCGGCTCCGACGGCCTCATCCCGGACGTCCGCCAGCTCCTCCGGCGTGTTCACGTTCACGAAGCTGCGAAGCTCCGGGTCGACGCGCCGGAGCGTGTCGAGCGAGACCTCAACGACCTTCACACGCGGCAACATCGCGACGAGTCTGCGCCGTCCCGACTCGAGCACCCGGCTCGCTTCGGACAGGCAGCTCCTGTGGTACAGCGCGAGCAGCGGCTCCGGCCCCTTCTCCGACGTGGGCAGCACGACCTGCGCGCCGTCGCGCGCATCCCAGAGTGCGCGGACGACCGACGGTTCGAGCCACGGCATGTCCGCAGCGAGGGCGAGGACCCACTCGTCGGTTGCGGCTCCCAGAGCGGTCACCAGACCGCCGAGCGGCCCCTGGTACGCGACCTCATCAGCGAGCACGCGCACGGCGTCCGGCAGACCCGCGTCGACCAGGGCTTCGGGACGGTTCGTGACGACCATGACGTTGGCGCAGACCTGCGCCGCGATGTCGGAGACGCGCGCCACGAGCGGCTCGCCGTCGAACGGCAGAAGCGTCTTGTCGACGCCCATCCGCCGGGAGCGCCCGCCCGCCAGCACGGCGGCGGTGACCGGTATGCGTGTGGTGTCCTGCACTCGTCCTCCGTCGCGGTTGCCGGTCCGCGAGCCGGAACCGGGTTCCGACAGCCCTCGTATCATACCCCTGCGGGTACGCCGTGGGCAGGGGCGACGCGCACGGCGGTAGCCTTGAAGAGCGCGATGACTTCGACCCCGCGCTCAAGTCCGAGCTCACGCGCTGATGCCCGCGATACGGATGCAGCAAGCCTCAGGCCGTTCGTGACGAGACTCACGCGCTCGGTGCTACCCATATGCTCGATCGTGTCCACCCGCATGTGAAGCTGGTTGCGCGCCGACGATGCGGGTATCCCGTCGGCGGTCCGGAACAGCGTCACGTCTTCCGGTCTGATGCCGACCAACACGTCAGCGCCGGGCTGCAGGTCCGTGCACGCGTAGACCAGCAAGCCTTCGATCGCGATCTCGGCGATGCCCTCCTTGGCAGTGGTTATGCGCCCGCAGAGAGAGCCGTCCATCCCGATGAAGTCGGCAACCCATTCGGAGGTAGGAACTCCCATGACCTCGTCCACGTCGCCGCTGCGCACGATGCGGCCCTCGCGCATGATGCTCACGCGATCCGCCACGACCATGGCCTCGTCTTGATCGTGGGTCACGTACAGGGCGGTCACACCCTCGGCGGCAAGTATCTCGGAGAAGTCGCCGACCAGGCGGCGCTTGATGAGCGGGTCCAGGTACGAGAGCGGCTCGTCCAGCAGCAAGATCCGTGGCTCGAGCACGAGCGCGCGCGCCAGCGCTACCCGCTGCGCTTCGCCACCCGACAGGCGCAGAGCGGATTCTCTCTGGGTTCCCGCCAGCCCAACGCGGTCCAAGGCGCGCGCCACGCAATCGTCGCGCTCGTCTGCCGGCACTCGCCGAAGCGCGAGGCCGTAGGCTACGTTCTGCTCGACCGTACCTTTGAACAGGTACGGGTTCTGAAACACCGCAGCCATGCTCAGGCGCGCACGCCGGTCGCCCACGTCCACAGCGACGCCGTCCAGTGATACGCTGCCCTCCGTGGGACGCTCGAGCAGCCCGACCACCCGCATGAGCGTCGACTTCCCCGACCCCGACGGTCCGAGAACGGCGTGTGTCTCGCCGTCACGAAGATCGAAATCCGGGACGTCCAGAACGGTGCGACGGTGATAGCGCACGATGATTCCTTTGGCGCTGATCACAGGCATTCCGGAGGGACGCGGAGGGCTATCGCTCATAGCGGCCTCCTGACTGTTGCAGCCAGGTCATCCCGTTCATGATCAGGAACGCGATGCCGATGAGGATAAACCCGAGCGCGAGGGCTTTCCCGAAGTTGCCCTTGTTCGTTTCGAGAACGATTGCCGTGGTCATCACGCGTGTGCTGCCCTCGATGTTGCCGCCCACCATGCTCACGGCGCCGACCTCGGAGATGATTCCGCCGAAGCCGGCTGCCACGGCGGCCATGACGCCCCTCCGCGCCTCCTTGATCGTGAGCGCCGCCTCGTGCCAACCCGACGCACCTAGCGAACGGGCCTGCAACCGAAGGTCCATCGGTACCGAGCCGACAGCGGCGAGCGTGACGCCCACAACGAGGGGCAGCGAGATGATGACCTGGGCAAGGATCATCGCCGGGACCGTGTAGAGGATTCTCGGCATGATGCCGCCGAGCCAGCTCGTCCAGGCTTGCGATAGCGGTCCGCTCCTTGAGACGAGCATGTAGACGACGAGCCCGACGACGACCGGGGGGAGTCCCATGCCGGTGTTCACGACCGCGGTGACCAGGCTTCGCCCGCGAAACCGCCTCGAGCCGATGAGATAGCCGGCAGGAATGCCGATTGCCGAAGCGATGAGTAGCGAGATGCCCGAGACACGAAGCGATAGGGCGATGATCCCGTAGGTGTACGGATCGCCATGGGCGAGCAGCCGAGTGCCTTCAGCTATGGCCTTCCAGAAGACTTCCACTGCATCGCCTCAGAACACGTCGGGGCGTCGCCGCTGCGGCGACGACGCCCCGCGTTGAGCGGTAGCGTTCGTGCTAGGACGGGTTGCCGATGAACAGCGGCTGACCGAACTCTTCCACGCCATACTCGTTGATGATGCTCTGGCCCTCATCCGACAGGATCCAGTCCATGAACGCCTGAGCGCCCTCGGCATTCGTCGCGTCGGTCACCGGGATCACGCCGTACTGGTTGAACAGCGCCTTGTCGCCCTCGACCAGCACCTCGAGCTGCAACGTACCCTCGAGCTTCAGGAAGGTGGCGCGATCAGAGAGCGTGTATGCGGCCTGCTCGGAGGCCATCTTGAGCACGTCGCCCATGCCCTTGCCAGCAAGTTGGTAGGTGGGCGTTGCGGTGGGAGTGGTCTCGCCTGACGCCTTCCAGATCGAGATCTCCTTGGTGTACGTGCCCGAGTCGTCACCGCGAGATACGAAGAGCGCGCCCGACGTCTTGATCTTCATGAACGCGTCCGCGGCAACCGTCATGCCCTTGATGCCGGCAGGGTCGGCGGCGGGGCCCACGATGACGAAGTCGTTGTACATGACATCGCGACGCTCGGTGCCGAAGCCGGCAGCGACGAAGGTCTCTTCTTTGGCCTTCGCGTGCACGAGCAGCACGTCGGCATCCTTGTTCTCGCCCAGCTTCAGAGCTTCGCCGGTTCCCACTGCGATGACCTCGACCTTGTACTCCGGGTAGGCCTCTTCGAATGCCGGGATCAGCACGTCGAAGAGCCCTGAGTCCTGGGTGGAGGTGGTGGAAGCGAGGATGAGCGCGGTGGGCTCAACCACTTCCTCTTCTACCGCCGGCTCCTCCGGCTCCTCCGCCTTCTTGCAGCCTACAAGCGTGAAGGCCAGCACGAAGACGAGGGTTAGTGCGATGAGCCGCCAGGCAGCAGACTCCCTCAAGCGGTCGATCATGTGTGCTCCTTTCCGAGTGCGGGAGGCGGGGAGGTTTCCGGTCCCCACCCTATCGGCCCTGCGTCCGTGGCGGCCGCTCTTCCGCGGTAGGCGCACAGGGCTCGGAGGCCTTGGCCCGCGCATCTTATCGCGGGTTGCTAGAGGCGAGTGTACCGCAAGCGCGTGCGGCAGGTGCAAGCCTGAGGAAGCTTGGACTCTCGGGTGCGAGAAGGAGCCGCTAGATCCTGGCGCGCAGATAGTCGGCGAGCGCCAGTCCCGCCCGGGTGAGCGTACGCCTCGGGAGCACGAGGAATAGCGGCCGCGCCACCGGGAACCCGGCACCGGCCACCTGTGCGACGGTACCGAGGTCGAGCGCCTTGCTCGCGACCTGCGAGCTCACGATACCGAGCCCCATCCCGCCTTCTACCGCGCTCACGATCGCCTCGTTGGTGCCGAGCTCCATCACCACGGGCAGGTCTGCCGGTTCGACCCCGCTCCGGCGGATGACTTCCTCGGCGGCCATGCGCGTACCAGAGCCGGATTCGCGGACGATGAACGGCTCGTCCGCGATATCGGAGAACGTCACTCCGTCGACAGCCGCCAGCCTGTGGCTGGGCGGGCAGATGAGTGCGAGATCATCGGTGCCGAGCCTCTCGTAGAGCACGCGCGCACCGCGCACTTCGGCTCCGGTCATGCCGAGGTCGGCTTCCCCTGCCTCCACGTGCGCAACCACGTCCGCGCTGTCGTAGACACGCAGTGTGACGCCGACTTCGGGGTTCTCTTTGAGGAATCCGCCGAGAAGCCTGGGTAGCAGGTACTGCCCGGGCGTCGTGCTGGCGGCAACGGTGAGACGGCCCGAGATGACGTCCGAGAGCGCGTCGATGGAAAAACGCGCGTCGTCGATCTCAGCGAGCACTCTGCGGGCGTGAGGCAGCAGCCTTTGTCCTGCCTCGGTGAGCGCGACCTTGCGGTAGCCGCGGTCAAGCAGCATCGCGCCGATGTCGGCCTCGAGTGCCTGGATCTGCATGGTGACGGCCGGCTGCGAGATGCCCAGTACCCGCGCTGCCTCGGAGAATGATCCGTGATCCACAACCGCGATGAACGTGCGAAGTTGTGTGACGTTCACGCTCGCCTCCCGCTCCTCTGTCTAGCGCCATAAGCTTGCCTGATACCTATCCTAGCGCAGCCGGTGATGTTTGCCGCGTACGACGATGTGGGAGAGTGTCCTAAGTGAGAATCGCTCTCAGATTCGGGGCCGCATGCACGAGGACGACACTTCCCAGAAGAACCCCGCATCCTGTCGCCGGATGTTCGGCGGCGCTCGCCTGAGCGCTCAGCGAGCCATGATCGCGGAGTCGGTGCTCGCGCTTCCGGGGGCGTTCACGGCCGAGGATCTGCACCGCGAGGTCGCATCTCGCGCTCCCGGCATCGGCCTCGCCACCGTGTACCGAGCGATCGCCGTGATGCAGGATGCGGGCACGCTCACAGTCGTGGGTCACCGCGAAAACTCGGCGCTGCTCGCAGCCTGTGACCGCAGCGACCACCACCACCACCTCGTGTGCACGTCATGTGCGAGCGTGGTCGGTGTGGAATGCCCGCTCGGCGACCGGGCGGTCGCCGCCGGCGGCGGACACCTCGTGACGCGCCACGAGATCACGCTCTACGGTCTTTGCGCCGCATGCCGCGCGAGGGCGGGCCGGTAGGTGTCTCACATCCACATTCCCGACGGCGTGCTTCCCTGGTGGCTGTGGACCGCCGGGTGGCTGCTGACACTCGCGCTCCTCGCGCTCGCCTCGCGTTTCGCGAGAGGCCGCGAGTACCGACGGGCGGTCCCGCTCATCGGCGCCGTCTCCGCGCTGGTACTTGTCTCGATGGGGAGCGAGATCGTCCCTATCGCCTACCACATCAACCTGACCGTCATCGCCGGCGTTCTTCTCGGCCCCTGGCTCGGCGCCATCGCCGCGTTCATCGTCGTGCTCGTACTCGCGCTCCTTGGCCACGGAGGCATCACCGTTGCGGGACTCAACACGCTCGTCATCGCCTCCGAGATGGCCATCGGATGGGCAGTCGTGCGTGCCGGCGTGCGGATCCTCGGCGTCCAGCGGATACGCCCGACGGCTGCCGTGGCGACCGTCGTGACGCTTGCCATCACGACCACGATGCTCGTCGGCATCGTGGCCATAGCCGGCTCGCCTGCTACCGGGCGCGAAACCGGGGCGCTCGACGCCCGGACCCTCGAGTTCCGCGACCCGTTCTCCGATGGCGTGTTTTCGGTGGGCCTGCTCGGCGAGTCAGGCGGCGAAACCGGAGCCGAGCGGGCGGGGCACCCGGCTGCACCCGGGCTCACAGTCTCACGCTTCGCGGCGGTCGTGTACACGCTCGGGCCGATCGGGTGGGTGCTGGAGGCGCTGGTCACTGCCGCAATCCTCGGCTACGTGGCTCGAGTACGCCCATCGCTGGTATTCGGCGAGGCTCATCCGGAAGACCACCACGCTCGCTACGGCGACGAACACGGGAGACGCTAGTGGACGTCACTGCAGTCGACCGCTCAGCGGTGCTCGGCGACTCACTGCTGCATCGGGCGGCACCGGGGAGCAAGCTCCTCGCAGCCGGGCTGTTGCTCGCTGCCGTGGTGAGCACTCACGACCCGCTCGTGACTGCGGGCGTCGCGCTCTCGCTGGCGGGCGCCGGCGCGGCGCTCCGGCTGCCGCTACGCCAGATGCTCCCGCTCGCGCTGTACCCGGCGCTGTTCGCTCTGGTCTTCGCGTTCGCCGCAGCACCCGGGCCGGTCACCGGCGCACTCATCGTGCTCAAGGCGGTCGCCGCTGCGATGGTGGTCGTGACGCTCATGTTCGCGACGCCATACCCGCAGGTCTTCGCTCCGCTGCAACGGATACTCCCGGCGATCGTCGGCGACGCGCTGCTCATGACGTACCGCTCGCTGTTCATCCTCGCCGTGAAGCTCGCGGATCTGGTTCGAGCCGTGCGGCTGCGCTCAGGCGTCTCCGCCCGGCAGCCCGTGCGTGCCGCCAAGGCCACGACGCGTGCGCTCGGCGGGCTGCTGCTCTACTCGTTCGACCTCGCGCAGCGCGAGTACGACATCCTGTACTTGCGCGGATACCAAGGCCGACTCCGGGTGGGCAGGCGCCGTAGCGCGGACCGGACTGCAGACGCGGCCGCGATCGCGTACTCGGCACTCATACTCGCCGTGGCCCTCGCCTTCGCACGCTTCCCGCTGGACCTGCAGGGCTACTCATGGCTCGTTGCCGCTGCCGGGGCGATCGACCTGGCTTTCGGACTGCTCGTTGGATGGAGACGCTGATGGACGACCGTGCCCGCGAACACACACGCTCGGCCGGCCCGGATGAGGTGGTTCGCATCAGTTGCGTCCGCCACACCTACGAGGACGGCACCACCGTCCACCTCTGCGGCCTGGACTTCCTTGCGAACAAAGGGAAGCGGGTGGCGGTCTTGGGGCCTAACGGCTCGGGCAAGACCACGATGCTCTTCCACATCCTCGGCCTGCTGCGATCGCAGGAGGGCGAGGTGCGAGTCTTCGGAGCCTCGCCCGCCGAGGAGTGGCCGAGCATCAGGCGTCGTATCGGCGTCGTGCTGCAGAACGTTGACGAGCAGCTCCTCGCACCCACCGTCCTCGACGACGTGGCGTTCTCGCCGCGTCAGTACGGCATGCCGGAGGCTGAAGCGATCGAGCGCGCGAAGACCGCGCTCGATCTGCTGGGCATCGCGCACCTCGCCGACCGCGTGCCCCACAACCTCTCGGGCGGCGAGAAGCGCAAGGTAGCCCTGGCCGGCGCGCTCGTGATGGACCCCGAACTGCTCGTGCTCGACGAGCCGTTCGAAGGGCTGGATCCCGCCTCGCGGACGGCGCTGCTCGATCTCATGAGCGCGCTCGCTCGCGACCGCGAGATGACCGTCATCATGTCGACCCACGATATCGACAGCGTTCCCGAATTCGCCGACTACGCGTACGTGCTCGCACCGGGTGGGACGATCGCGCTCTCAGGCACCCCGGAGGAGCTCTTCAGCTCTGCTGACGCCCTTTCGAGCAGCAACATCGAGCCGCCGATCCTCGCGGAGCTCTTCGCGCGGCTGCGCGAACGTGACGCCACGGCGCCCCCGCTCGCTCTCTCGGTGGCAGAAGCCGCGGATGCGCTCGCCGAATGGAGGGCCTGCGCACGGTAGCCCGCTTGCCAGGCGGCGGTGCTCTCCGGACCTCCTCCCGCTACTCCTCGACGGGGAAGATGGCCGAGATGGCCTCGCGGCCCACCACTATGAACGAGGGCGCTGCGATGAGCCTTTCGTCCTCGACTCTGTGGATGGTCGCATTCGTCACCGCGTAGAAGTCCTTGGTCTTGCTGTTAAGCGAGTCGGACAGCCGTGCGCCTTCGAGGATGTGCATATCACCCTCGATGTGATGGTCCTTGGTGATTATCATGACCCGCACTGTGTCCCTCTTCGTGATCACCATTGTGCCGCCTCCTGGTCCTCACCCCTGACGTGCGCCTGAGGTACACCATACCCGCAATGAGTCTGCGACGCTTCGATGTTACTCCCTGCCCGTCGCCTCGCTGCACCACGCGAGCACCTTCTCGAACATCCAGTCGAGTGCTGCCGCCACCTCGGCGGGTGGCGCCAGGTACGGATGACCGAAGGGCGGCCCCTCCAGCATGCCCGCATCATCACCCCTGCGCATGGCCACCATCCAGCAGTACCGTGGAACCGACGGGTCCTCTTCCTCTTCCGGCTCGGTGATCGCAAGGCCCCAGATGCGATCGGCAAGAGCACCGAATTCGGCCAACTCGTCCTCGGTCAGAATGCGCGTGCCTTCGCCCTTGCACTGCGTCTGGTCGCCCAGCGAGTCGAGACGGCGCTCCCAGCGCACGCGGCCGTCAGTCGTGACCCACAGCGAATGGCCGACGCGACCGTGCGTCCCGCCGTCGACGAGCAGCGTGCCGTCCTCGGGGAGCTCCACCTCCCCGAACATGTCGGCTTCCATGACGATGATCTTGCCGTCGCTCACCCGCACCATCCCCTTGCACTCAGTCCTTCGTGATGATCGTTCCGACGGGTTCGCCGGCAAGCGCGCGCGTGATGTTCCCACGCTCGAGCCCGTTCACGATCTGCACCGAGTCAATGACCTGGCTGTGGCGGATGATGTCCAGACACGGCCGCTCGATGATGAGGTCGTCGAGCGCCATCGCCTCAAGCTCGGAGACCGTGGCTTTGGGGATGAACGCCGCTTGAGGGTCCTTCTTCGGGTCGTCAGCGTAAAGGCCGCGCTCGTCCTTTACGAAGATGCAGCTCTTCGCCCCGATGAGATCGGCCATCAGCAGCGCGCCCACGTCGGTACGATGTATCGGGATTCGGCCCTTCTCGGGAGGGATGGCGAAGAAGTCGTACGGGGGCATGCCGTGCGTGACCGGGATGCCGCCCTGTGCGAAGTAGTTCGGCAACTTCATGATCGCGTCCTGATCGATCTCGATGCCCCCGTGATCTGAGAGCAGCGTGGCCACGAGCAACGCGTTCTGCTTTGAGACGGAGCTGCCGAAGGCGGCGATGATGCCGGTGGGCATCCCGAGCTCGAGACCGATCGCGTAGATGTGCCTGCTGCGCGTGCCGCCGCCGGTCATGATCAGCATCTTGTGCGCGTCCTTGTTCTCGGCGATCTCCCCGCACACTCCAGGGAGCGCCTGTTTGCCGCGGTCGCAGATCGACTGCCCCCCGATCTTGATGACGCTCACGTCCGGGAAGAGGCGGCGTTGCGGCGCGACCTCGAGCGAGTCGAGGAACCTCTCGCTGACCAGGCTCTCGCCCATCAGGATGCTCTTGATGTGCAAGCGGTGGCTGTCCCGCTCGCGGATCAGCGCCATCAGTCGCCGACCTGGATCTTGTGCCCCTGGTCGGGCACCTTGAGCTCGACGAGCTCGGCTCCGACCGCTTCGGCGATCTGCTCCAGTTCGGACTTGCGCATGTGCGTCACATGGATCTTCAGATTCACGTCCGCCACGGCGACGAGGTTGAACCTTGGCACCTGGTCGCCCTCGCCCACCTCACGGCGCTCCCGGTAGAACAACTTGCCCGGCATGCCGTCCTCCTCACCGCTCAAGCTGAGTGCTGACTCCTAGTGTTTACCCTTGGTGAGCGTCTGCTCGATGCGTTCGAGAGTCTCTTCGATGCGGTACAGGTGTTCCTGCAGGTCCTCGATCTCCGACGCCGGAGTCACCGCTTCTTCCGCGTCGTGCCGATCTCGGCGGCGCGGAACTCGACGACGCGGCGGATGAGGCCGATCGGTAGGGGCTGTCCTAGCGGGAACTGGACAGAGCCCTTGCCGGTCTTGTACGGGGCGAAATCGTCGGCGAAGGCCGCCATGCCGGTCGGCGCGGGATAGAGCCCCACGTGACGCTCGTAGCCTGCGAAGTGCACCAGATGCTTGCCGCCGAGATCGAACGTCGGGATGGCGTAGGAGATCGTCTCCGTGGCGTCCGGCGCGACCTCGCGGATCAGCGACCGCATCTCCTCGAGCACTGCCTGCACGCCCGGAGGGAACTCGGCGATGTACTCGTCGATCGTGGTGGCGCTCGACCTGCTCGGCATCAGTAGTGACCGTGCACGCTGCAGGCAGCCACCACCCCGCCGGAGAGTGTGTAGGCCTGCCCGGTGGCGGGACACGTCGGGGCGACCTTCAGCTGACCACCTTGCACCAGCTGGGTCATCGTGGTGGGAGCGGTCCCCTTCTCCGCCACGTACGCGGCCGCCGCTCCGTCGATCGTGCGCTGGTTCGCGAAGCACGTCTCGCGCTCGACGGTGTCGCCTGTCGCTCCTATCGAGCTGTTGGCGTCGTTCGTGGTGTCTTCGGTCTTCGCCGTGCACGCGATGCTGGCTCCGAGCACCAGTGCGAGTGCAAGGCACGTCGCGAATACTCGCACTACCGCCGACAGCCCCGTTCCTGATCCGGTCCGAATCATCGCGTCAGTCCCTTCACTCGGCGGAATCGTCAGAGTTGCGAAACGACTCATACCCATCCCTTAGCCCCGCCGAATCCACGTACGCGTCTAGCGACTCGTTCTCCTCGGCGAGGGTCCTGATGTAGCCCGAGAGCGTCGAGAGCTTCTCGGTCATCCACTTGAAGCCGACCTTGCCCTCGAGTGCCAGGCGCATGGCGTCGACGAACGCGATCGCCTCGTCCTTCGTGTATTCGGCCACTACAGCCCGGCGCCGGTGACGTAGAACGCGAGGCCGACGTGCCCGCCATCGTGCAGCGCCTTCATGATGATCTCGCTTCCACGAACGTCGACGGTCGGGGCGCGGCCTCCGCACGCACGAGGGATCGCCGGAACTCCTCGGCGGCTGTGGCCCTGCGGCCGATTCTACCAGCCTCGGCGGAACGGCCGCGCAGGAACGGCTAGCGCCTTCCGTGCAGGATCCTGCTCACCGCATACGAGACGAGCGGGTACCCGTCGCACTCGTCTTCACCCGCCGCGCCGGACCTGCACGCAAGCGCGATCGCGACCGCAGGAGCTGCCGCCACGGTCGAGCGGCGCAGGAGCACCATCGGGACGAAGCCGAACACCGCTGCGTTCGAAACGCCCAAGAGCACGCCGGTCAGAAGCAGCGCGCCCCCGCCAGCAGCAAGGCGATGTCCCAGGGAAGGTCTGCAGCCAGCGCGCGTTCGGCGATCGCGTCGAACCCCCCATGCATGAAGGGCTCGGCCAGGTCCGTCACGCCTGCGCGTTGTCCACCCGGTAGCGCAATCGGACCCGTCCTGAAGCCTCGCGCGTCACCTCGCGGAGTTCGAGTGGAGTCGGCGGCTCGCTGGACGCCAGATCGCTGCAACCGAACAGCACTGGCGTCGAGCAGCCGCCGATGAGCGCGGGCAGCACTGCGAGGTCGAACTCATCGACCAGCCCGGCACGGAGGAGCGCGCCATTCAGCCTGCTGCCTGCGGTGCTGACCACACGCTGTACCGCCAGCAGCGAAGCGAGCTTCTGGAAGACCTCGACGAGGTTGACGTGCCCCTCTCCGGCAACCAGATACGGAATCTCCTCACGCCTGAGGAACGCGAGGTACTCGGGAGGCGTAGTCCGGGCGACGAGATGCAGCGTGTGCCAGCCTTCCCACCCCGGGAACTCCTTCATGCCCGCCCGGACCCGACCGCGTCCATCCACGCAGGCCAGCCATCCGATGTGTCCCGGCCGATGGACTACGTTCTCGGGCAGGTAGTCTTGCGTCAGTTCGGAGACGTCGCATTCCGGTGACGGGAGCGGCCGAAGCGCCGAGTCCTCTCGCGCGAAGGACCCGCTGCCTTCGAGCAGCACGTCCGGTCGGTATTCCTCGACAAGATCGCGCCTGCTCTGTTCTAGGTCGGCATCCGAGGCCCAGATGGCGCTCCAGCGCGGATCGCCGACGTCGTCGAACGCCGTGCGGCCGGGGCCGAGCGAGACGCGACCGTCGGCAGAGGCGACGGTGTGAACTACGAGATGCGGACGCTTCATCTACCCCTCCGTATTCCCGCCCTCAGCACGATTGCGACCGGGACGAACGTACCCGCTCCACCAGCTCGTCGACCCTGCGAGCGATCTCATCCCGCACCGCCCTGAACTCCTCGTCCGACATGCTCCGGGGATCGGGCAGCGTCCAGTCCTCGCGGCAAGCGGCCTTGACGGAGGGGCACGCATCGCCGCAGCCCATCGTGATCACGTAGTCGAACGGCCCGGATCCGACCTCGGAGAGGCCCTTCGAGGTATGGCTCGACAGATCGCAGCCGAGCTCGGCCATGGCCTCGATCGCGCGCGGACTCACCGTTCCTGATGGACTCGAGCCTGCGCTTTGTGCATCGAGGACTCCGGCTCCGCGCACACGCGCGAAGGCCTCCGCCATCTGGCTGCGGTTGGAATTCTCGACGCATACGAATAGCACCCTGGCGACGGTGGCGCCTGCGTCACCGGACCCCGCGCGCCACGGCGGTGTGTCATGCTCCGAGGGCGCGAAGGACCTGACGAGCTTGCCGCCACGGCGCTGCACGATGCTCCACCGGTTGTTCTTCACCGGCCCCCCTCGATGCTCAGATGCAACTTCGGACTCGCGCCCGATAAGCGATGTAGGTGTCTTCGAGAGCAGACTCGAGGAAGCGATTGTGCTTCAAGACCCGGAGGAAAGCCACGCACTGTCATAGGCACTCGCATCGCAAGGGCTAGGACTTGAACTTGAAGTCAGGCAAGCGCAGCTGTCAACTCATGTCGGGAAGCTCAACAGGCGATACGGGCTCGAGCCGCCTGCTAGGAAGCTGAAGGCCACCGCCAGTGCGATGACGAAGACAACAGCATTGACCGCGATCGCACCAGCTGAAGCCAACGGCTTGCCGCGCAGCAGCGCTGTGACCGAACCGATGAGGGCCAGAAGCGACACGACCACCGCCAGCACTGCGGCAAGCCGAATCACGAGAGCCGCAGTCGAACCGCTCGCAGTGGGATCGACTCCCGCAACGACCCCGACGATACAGCCAGCCACCAGCAGGCCTGCGAGAATCGACGCGTGGTAGCCGAACGGCGCCGATCCATGAGTCCCCAATGTGCATCACTCCCCTGAGATCGCCGCGGATGCGGATTCCGTCGTGTCCGTCCCGCGCCCTCCGCGTTTAAACACCCCTGGCCCGTAGGCCGACGGGCGACCTGCGCCTCCCGCGCGCCGAATGCAGCACGCACAGTAGCCGTGCGTGATCATGCAGTAACCACCGAGGATGATGAACAGCCCCCACAGTAGGGGCAGGTCGAGGACTGCCACGATGCCTGGCGGAGAGTCGATGAAGGGAATCTGATAGGCGGCGTATGCGGTGACGAGGCATCCGATGGCCACCGCCAGATGCCCGAGCGTGGTGGATACCCGCGGGTAGCGCGTCCAGCCGACCTTCCACCCGAACAGCATGAAGAACACTCCGACGCCGATCGTGAGAAGCCGTACGGGCTGCCAGGAGGTGACAAGCTGAACGGCTCCGAGCAGAGCCACAGCCACTCCTATGAAGAACGTGATTCTGGCCTGCACGCCAATCTCCTCACCTTGCGGTCGATCTTCCGTCCGCCGCCGGGTGGACGCAGTTGTCAGGTGCGCTTCTGGATGTAGAACGATCCCGGCTCGCGCTCCGGTGTCAGGAAGGGCGCCACCGCCTTGAGCTTCTCGTAGTGATAGTGTCGCAAGTAGTTGAGCGCCCCGACAATCGCCCAGCTGCTGTTGTGCGAGAGAAGCGCCTCGAGCAGGTACTGCTCGTTCCAGAAGAGTACTCTCTCGGCCAACCATTCCTCCGGGTAGTTCCAGGGCGAGAAGATGTCATGCACGTGGACGATCACGCCCTTGTTGAGAGTTGGCAGCAACTCCAGGTACTCGAACAAGACATCGCCGTCGGGTCTGATGATGTGCGACGAGTCAATGAAGAGAACGTCGCTCTCCTGGAGTTCCGAGAAGAACGCAACGTCGAGGTCTTCGACCTTCCCGCGAACAACCGAAACAGCGGTCTCCTCGAGCCACGGCATCTCGTAGGGTTCAACACAGACGTGTTTGCACGTGTACTCTGGGTCTTCGACCTGGTTGGCGCGAATCGCCTGTATGGCTGCCAGAGTCGAATTCCCGCTCCCTATCTCGAAGATGCGGCGGGGCTTCTTCAGCCGCACCATCTGGTACCAGTACTCAGCATCACCGGACTCGAACGAGCCGTTGTCGAGGTAGAAGCCGAGATGCTCAGGCTTGTCGAACGGCGTGTCCGCGAGTTCGCTAGCGAAGCACATCGATTCCAGCAGTCCGATCTGTTCGTCGACGTTCCAGTCGATGCCAGGCAGTGGCCTCGCTTGAGCCCAGGGCCGTCGCGCCGACCGCATGTCGAATTGCGGTTCGTAGTAGTGATCGCGAATCGGAAAGACCCCGATCCTTAGTAGAGCGCTGCGGCATCTCGGCAACCGCTCCACGCCCCGGGCGCGCACGTTCTTCAGTATCCAAGCGGCTGGATAGACGGCGGGGGCCATCAGCGCGTCAACGGCGGGTAGCAGTCTGCGTCCAAGAGAGCTCACTCGTTGGCCTTTCGAATCTGCGGCACCCAACGTGTCAGCGCACCAGCGGAGGACGTGCGCTTGTCTTCGTAGCCTACACCTCGCGCCTTGCGCGGGATGAACCTGGCAGGCAGAACGCGTCTACCTTTCCGATGTTGCCAGAGCCTGCTTGAGCAGCGCAATCTGGCCAGCGTGATATAGGTCGTGCTGCGCGACGCCGCTGAAGAGATCGTGGTCGCTGCGGATGTGCAACAGGAGTTCCCATATGCTGTGAGCGCCGGCGATCGGGTGACTCGCCGCTTCCAGAGCCAAGACCCGCTGGAGCAGCTCAAGCACCGACGGACCGTGCCATGCCGTGCCCTCAACTGCCAGCTTCAACTGCTCCGCAAGACGGTTGACCTGACTGGCCACTCGCAATGCCTCCGATTCGTCGCCGATCGCCGTGCGCCTGACGTGCGAGGCGCGTCCCCTACTTCCCTACCGAGTCTACATCTCCTTGCGCCGAGTCAGGTTGAGGCGCTTGTTCGGCGGACAGCTCGCGCCTGGAACCGTCGCCGACCCGGCAGCAGACGCGTCAAATGCCCCACCCGCCGCAGTGCGCGTTACAGGGGACTCCGTGCGCACGCAGCACGTCAAGCAGAACGCCATCGCGATCCACGTCGACACACCAGTCGCGCCTGCGCTCCGATTCCCAGAGCACGACCTGCCGACTGTCCCACGAGCGGGCGAGCCAGCTGATCCTGTCGTACGGAATCACCTCCTCAGTCGTCCGGCTCGACAGCACCAACGAGTCGCCGTCCATAGAGGCCAGTACGCGAGACCGCAACATGAGTCTGAGGGCGACAGCGGCGGCGGCCGGACCTCCGAAGAGCAGGGCCGAGAGCAGAAGGATCCAGGGCGGGCTGCCGGGGTTCCGCGACAGAAGTAGCAGCCACATGCTCAATGGGAGAACCGGAAGGGCGGTCACTAGAACCGCGAATGCGCTGAGGCCGCGGCGGTTCGTGGCACTCGGTCGCCACTCAGTGCGCGGGGCACAGGCCGAGTCGGAAACGTCCACCCTCTCCTCCCCGGTTCTGCCGAACGTCCAGTGTTTGAGCCGCGAACGAAGTGAGTCGGCTCGAACTCACTGCTAGCCGCGTCGTCGAATCACGCAATCGGCTCCGACGTGCGCGAGGCGAACAGCGCTTGGAACGTTTCGCCGAGCACGCTGCTGGCTCGTCCCGATCGGCCTCGAACCGGCACGACCCCCGCCAGAGCGTTGCTCATGAAGACCTCGTCTGCTGTACTCAGATCCTCGAGGGTCAGGACGCACTCAACGGCCTCGTAACCGCACCGTCTCGCGTAGTCGAAGACGACGCCTCGAGCGATTCCGTCGACGGCCGGTGGAGCGGCTGGAGTGAGCAGCCTCGCGCCGCGGCGAATCCACAGGTTCGCGGTCGCGCCGTCTATGATGTGTCCGCCTCCGTCGACAAGCAGGGCCTGGTCCGCGCCCAGCCGACGAGCGTCCTCTTGTGCCCGGTCCCAGAGTGCACGTTGCATTGGTTTCGCCGCACCTGCTGGCAGGGATGGGATCTCAGAAGCGACTGGAACGATGATGACACCGCCGGGCACGTCAAGAGAGGACGGGGTGGCGGACAACTCCGCGCGCACGTCCCCGGTAGAATCGACGGTCACGGACAGTCGCTCCGCCGATGTGCGCCGGGATTCGATCACACTCGAGATGCGCTCACGGACACATGCGAGCAGCGACGGCCCGCAACCGCCCGCCGAGAGTCGCGCCAGGTGCCGCGACAGGAGCGGCACCTGGCCGTCGACGACTCGGCATGTCTCCCGCAGCGCGACATCGGGCAGACGGTCGCCCAAGAACGGCGATGCCTTCAGCTCTGTCTCGAGCCACTCGTCTGCCGCGTCGGAGTCCGCGGTGATGCCGCCCCCCGTCCCCCACATTACCTCGCCTGCTGAGTACTCTGCGGTCCGAATGAGTATCGAGGAATCCAACTGTCCCGGAATCGCAACGACAAGCGACCCCGTGTACGAGGCGCGGGATGACCTCTCGAGCTGGCCGATGATCCGCATTGCCGCGATCTTCGGTGCCCCAGTGACCGATCCGCAGGGGAAGGCGGACTTGATGACGTCCAACCAAGAAGCTGACCGATTCAGACTCCCGGTCACCGACGATACCATCTGGTGACAGTAGGGGGTCGTCACCACCTCGAACAGTGGATCGACTGCCACAGACCCAGGTCGGCAGACCCTACCCAAGTCGTTGCGCACCAGATCAACGATCATGACGTGCTCTGCACGCTCTTTCTCCGACGTGCGCAGGTCAGTGATCATCGCGCGGTCCATGGCACCTCGTCCGCGTGGTCGCGTCCCTTTGATCGGACATACCTGCACCGTGTCACCCGTGATGCGCATGAACCTCTCCGGCGAAGCCGAGGCGATCGTCAGATCGGGGGTCGCCCAGAACGCACCCATGTCAGCGCCACATCGAGTGGATAGTGAGGCGAACGCCACAGGCGGCGATACGGAGGGCCGACCGACGATGCGACGCGTGAGATTGAGGACGTAGACGTCGCCTGCGAGGATTGCCTCGATGACCGCTTGAACCTTGCTGCGGAACTCACGATTCGACATGTCGGTACGCGGACAATCGACGAGAGCGGCGGCGCGGGGAAGCCCTGCCGCAGGCTCCGAATGGAGCGCCGGTACATCCAGCGCGTCGACCGAGCCCCAGGTGCGCCACCCTTCGCGTGTACGCAATAGCCCGCCCGTGTAGAGCGCCCACGACGCCGGTCCGCAATACGGAAGAAGCGCGACGCCGAGACAGGGGGTGGTGGTCGAGAAGCAATCCAGGAGTCCCTCGGTCACCTCCGACAGCGGTCGCTCGCAGTCTATTGAGCATGGCGACCATGCCACGACGGAGAGTCCGCCGAACCATCCGCGGTCCGAGGCGGGCGCGAGCGCAAGAGGATGCGTTTCGGGAGGGAGGGCGTGTACCCACGCCTCTGGACGGACCCCTGGCGGAGCGACGACTGTACCGTCGACGGGCAACACGAGAGCCACCTCACTTCGGTGGCCGCGGGATGCCCATGCTGGGGCTGACATACGGCCGTTCTGCTACTGACCTTATCGGTACTCTGCCTGTTGCTGGTCACGACCGCGGCTAACGTCCAGTGCTTCGGCCGCGCGCCGAAGCGTCTGCATCACACGATACCGTCCGGCGCGCCAGCTGGAAGCACCTGTTAGCGAGCGCGAATTCAGATGCTAAACGCAACACCCCCGCCCTTCGAGGGCGGGACGACCTGGGACACAATCGGTTCCTTACTACCGCCAAGAAGTGAGGACCGGGCGCACGCCCAGATCACCCTGGAAGAACGATACGCCATAAACGTCATGCGCAAACACCGCTACTCGATCCGCGCGAGAACTGGACCGCGCGCCCTCGACCATCTCGCGGGAGCTCAGGCGCAACCTGCGGCCTTCCGGCCGCTACCTGCCTGATATCGCGCACTCCTACGCCACCGCGCGACTCCGAAGATCGAGGAGAAACGCCCGGATCACCCGCGAGACCTGGGAAGTCGTGGACCGCTACCTGCGCATGGACTGGTCTCCCTGGCAAGTCGCAGGCTTCCTCGGGGCCGAAGGCATTCTCTCGATCAGCCACGAGACGGTCTACCTCCACGTGTGGGCCGACAAACGCGCCGAGGTCGGACACTGGGAGATCGACACGGTGATGGGCACCGAGCACGGCAGGAACAGTGTGGTGACGATGGTGGAGCGGGCGACGTGTTGCGATTCAAACTTGAACTCAGGCCGCGTCAGCACGAGCGACGCTCGTCCACCCGAGCCACATCAGCACCGCTCCGACTGCGATGTTGTAGAGCGTGACGCCCTTGCCGAACAACTCTTCGGCGGACGTCTTGAACAGCAGCCCGGTATTGAGGTCGTAGAGCAGAGCATACAAGCCAAAGAACAGCATCGCGGACCCGAGGGCCACGGCCGCTAGTACCGCACGCCGGTCGCCCCGACGCACCAGAAACGCGGTCATGAAGGCCGAGATGACGAGCCACATATCTGCAACGGCGAATGACAAGAAGTAGTGCCGGAAGCCCGGGGTGCTCTCGACGACAGGAAACGTGCCCGTCCACACGAGGATCCACTGGAGCAGGATTCCCGCCCCAGTGACGAGACTCAGACCCGCGACCAACCTCGCAGCCTTCAAGAGACCCCCAGTCCTTCGAACCGGTGCGCGCGCACCTGCGCCGGTCCAACTTCCAGTGCTTGCGCTGCGCGCCGAAGCGTCTGCATCACACGATACCGTCCGGCGCGCCAGCTGGAGGCACTTGCTAGGCGTTTCCGCCGAGCCCAGAATCCATCAGGCGCTCGCTGCGCCAAACACGGACGATTGTCACGGACAGTTCGTCACGACGGTAGACGATACGAAACGGCGGGTGCTCCAACTCGCGCAGCAATGTGGTGTCGAACTCAGGGACAACCTTGCCGCTATCAGGGAACATCTCGAGCTGGCGAACGCGGTCGATGATCTCCGCCGCCAGACGGCGGCCAACCTCCGGGACGTCCTGCGACGCATACCACGCCATCATATCGCGCAGATCGTCGTGTGCGGACTGCGCGAACTCCACACGGGTTCTTGCACCCATCATTCAAGTCCGAGCGAGCGCACGACCTCTTCGAGCGGCACGACCCGGCCCGCATCGATGTCCGCTAGGCCGGCGACGACCGCGCGCATGAAGTCCCGTTCTTCCTGGGCAGCTTCGAACTCATCGAGACTCTGTACGACAGCGACACCGCGTCCGTGGCTCGTGAGCAGCACGGGCCTACCTGTCTCGTCGACACGGCGCACAACCTTGCCGGGGTTGATCTTCATATCCCCGAGCGGGACGACGTCCTCTGAGAACTTCACCGCGGGACCGCGCATGATGGACCTCCAAACCGCATCGCTATTCTGGTGCCGATTATAGCACCTGCGGGAGATCCAACAGAATACGCCTAGCGTATTGCGCTTCAGTAGAAGCGCCGCCCCACGCCAATTGCAGCCCGAGAATACCGCACCGGGCGGCGCTTTCTGCTGGAAGCGCTTGCTAGGCTGGGTACCCCGATTCGCGTCAGATCGGCTTGGCCATTCGGAATGTGCCCGCTGGGACCAGTGGCAGCCTGGGCCACTGCGACACAACGGCCATCCCTCGATTCTCGTAGAAGCGGATCGCGCCCTCGTTCTTGGCTTCAACATCGAGGGTCAGAAGCGATGAACCGTTCGCGCGCGCGCGGTCCTCAGCGGAGTCCATCAGGGTGTTGCCGATCCCCTGCCTTCGCGATTCCCGACTGACCGCGAGGGCCCATACGTAGTACTCCTCATCTGCCTCGGGGCCGAAGCGCCGCAGGAAGGCGGCCGTCACCGCAGCGCCCATCCTGCCGAGGATCCTATCGCCGGCTGCCAGTTTGAGGACCTCGCCCGATGAGCTGCGGTGCTGGTCGAACGTGTAGCCGGACACCATGCCGATGATGTCGCCGCGGTGCACGGCGAAGACCACGTGCTCGTATGACAGGTCGTGGCCTGGCTGAGTGAACGCGGCGGCGACGACCTCGAGGCGCCCGTTCCCCAGGGCCATGCGGAAGCCGGGGGATAGCTCGTCAAGATAGCGTGCGTAGACCATCCCGTCGTCGAACGAGGGCTCGGCGACGCGAAGCACCGTCTTGATGCTGCGCGCATCGATGTCGGGGCGTGCCGACGACACGCTGTCCGTCCCCCCTCGCCATCACGACTCAGCCTAACGTTGTTCGGCATAACCCGAGACCGAGGCTCGCAGAGCCTCGAAGGAAGCGCAAGCTTCCTTGCCGAGGTCTTCGGGTTGATGCCGTTGTTAGGCGTCGCCAAACGGAAGCGCTGGCCCCGTGTCTCGCTACGAACCGTTCCATCCGGGCAACTGGCTTGCTTGCTTGACCCAATCAGCGAACTGGGCCTCATCAAACTTGCCGTCTTCGAAGATGTTCAGATAGCGGACGTTCTCGTCTTTGGACTCGCCCGGCGGTAGCGGATTCAGCGACGCGCCGTCGAAGAAGGCCACCTTCACGTACTTGGTGTAGCAGTGGTAGTTGAGGAACCAGCCTCTACCCTCCGCGCCGTAGAAGGGGGAGTTCCAGCGCACCGCCTTCCGCACGTCCGGGAGGGTCTGCACGATGATCGAGTCGAGGCGGCGCCCTACATCGCTCTTCCAGCCTGGCATGGCCGCGATGTAGGCCTGCACGGGAGCATCCCCGTCGGCCTTCGCTATCTGAGGATTGCCGCCTGCAAGAAGAACCGGCTTCGCGGTCGCATCAGACCGCCTTGTCGACTTGTCCGCAATTGCCCCCACCTCCAACCTGGTGCGTTCGCCAACGCGGTGAGAATCCCCCGGCTGCCGTACGCCTAACGCTTGGCAGTTGAGCCGCGAGTGCAGCGAGTCGGCTCGAACTGCTTGTTCGACAATGCGCCCACGCCTCCTAGATGTCACGCAGGTTCGTCTCCGGCTCACGATAGCGCCTGAACAACCGCGTCGGAGTCATGTGCCCGAGGAGCCAGGCGACGGCGCCAAGGCGGCTCAGCCTCCAGGCGACCCAGTAGACTGGGCCGGTCATGCAAAGGACGGCGACACAAGCGGCGATGAAGGCCAGAACCTGGGTCGTCAACTCGACTGTCGCACTCTCCGCGCCGGTTACTGCCGCGTAGATGGCCAGCATCACCCACGTTTGCGCCGCCGCGAGCGGCCAGTTCGCCTGGATCGCACGTTCCGGACAGACATTCATGCAGCGCATGCAGCTCTCGCAGCTGCTGGTCCAGTACGGTCTCTTGCGCGGCCCGCCGATCATGTGCACCGCGCCGAAGGGGCAGTGCTTCGCGCACAGGGCGCAGGAGGTGCATCGTTCGTCTGCGACGAAGAGCTTGCCGAGCAGAGGGCGCGCAAGCGCCAGGTACAGCAGCGACACCGGCGCGAGCAGGAGGCCAGCCGTCAGCGAAAGCCCGCCGGTCAGTTGTCGACGACCCTCAAGGATGCTCTGCGCGAAGGTTTTCGCCCTGACTGCTGCAGCCTCCTCTATCTCGGCGACGTGCGAGGCGCTCAAGCCCCAATGCAGCGCCGTCCAGTTCGAGGGCATGTCGATCGCTCTCACACCAACCAGATGACCGCCTCGCATGACCAGGACGAGGGCGAGAAGCCACGCGGCGGTACCCTCCAGGCCGGGAAGACGCGCCGACCCGACGAACCAACCGGCGCGGGTCGCCACCGTGAAGACCTCGGCGCCACGCACCCCAGGGGTGGTCGCTGCGTGGACGATCGAAGCCCAAGTCGCCGTGAATCCGTGAGTCGGGGTGAGAACACCGAGCAGGCGACGATCGGACGCGGTAGTCGGAGTGCGCGGTTCGCCGACGCGGCCAGAGATCGACGCCATGTCAACCTCAACGCCTCGGGAGCGCGCCGCCTCAGCAATCCAGCAGGCCACCCGATACGTGTTGCCTGTACCGCTGAAGTACCGAAGTGACACGTGCTCTACCGACATAGCATTACCGGCGCAGACAGCAGATGAGGCCACGCCGTGATGGGCCGGACCAAGGGTGCACCCCCCCGCCTGACGCGAACGCGTCCTGACGCACTTGTCGAACGTCCAGTGCTTCAGCTGCGCGCCGAAGCTTTCGCATTCCAAGATAACGCCTGGCGCGCCAGCTGGAAGCACTTGTTAGAGCGACCGCTTCAGTGTTGCCAAACACCGTATCCTTCCGCTCGCAGCTCATCCGCAAGCTCTGCCTCCATCTGCGCGGCAGCGTCATAGGGCATGGGGTTCAGGTGCTCGTACATCTGTGGCAACAACCTCAGTCCGAAGCGTTTCACGATGCGAGAGTGCTGCACTCCCGCTTTGTGCCGGGCGAAGCGCTCCTCCGGCGTGAGGCCCGTGAGGCCGACGTAAAGACACGGAAGATCGGGCGAGCAGTCAGGGTTCGCGTTGGCGAAGCTGCGATCCTCACGCACAGAGGAGTCCAGTTCGACTACGTACACGCAATGGTGATCGGGAGACACTAGATACACACTCCGGCAGTTCGCTCTAACGTCCAGTGCTTCAGCTGCGAACGAGCGGCCTCGTCTCAACCTAGCGCATG
>SBEH01000027.1 GCA_009668945.1 Actinomycetota bacterium | reverse complement strand
CGGAGAGTATAACGCGCCGCGTCATACGTCAAGCGTTATGGGTCATGAATCTAACGTCTCTGTGCTTCAGCCGCGAACGAGCGGCTTCGGTTCAACCTAGCGCATGCGTGAGTCGGCTGGAAGCACGGGTTAGGACGACCTCACGCGAGGTGCAGGCCCAGCATCTCCAGGCGCTTCAACTCACGACCGAATTCATCCATGTTGTCGGGCTCGCGGATGACGACGGTGAACGAGACCTCGTGGTTGCCCTTGCTGGGAGTCGCCAGCACCTTGTCGATGAAGTCGAATGTCTGCTTCACGCTCTCGCGGACAGGCTCTGTCCATCCAAGCTGGAGTTCATGAAGCCGCTCAGCGCCTTCTGGGGGCTGGACCGCACGCCGCGAGCGCTCGAACTCAACAGTTGCCTCGTACAGGTCCCGTATCCGGTACACCGCACTGCGAATGCCTTGCTCCTTCGTCTTGAGATCGGCTGCGCCCAGCTGCGACGGAAGATCCATCACAACTAGTTGCTGTGCAACATCAATCATGTTCAGCAGACTCGCAGGGGCCAAGCCGACCCAGCTGATGTAGCCGGCGAAGTCAGGATTCGACGTGATTGGAACAAACACTTTCCCGTCCAGGAGGGCGCCGAGTTCATCGTCCAAGTCCGCCAGAACGTCGTTCAGCAACTGGCGAGCTAGCCTGTGCTCCCACCTGGTCCGCTGCAGGTGCGCGATTCGCTTTGCAGCCTTGGATTCGTGCTCGAAACCCTCAGGCCAGTCATTCAGATACTGTCGAACTGTCCACATCACGGATGCGAGCAGCGACGCCAGTACCGCGCCGAAGTAGAACCGAGCTCCCCGAAGGTCGGCGTCAAGTAAGTAGGCCGGTGCCTCGAACATCGTCCAGATCACGCCGAAAATGGCCAGCGCGGTCAGCAGGAGACTGTGCCACCGTCGCAGGAGCCCGAGGACGTGTTCACCGACGCTCTTTCGAGTGAAAGTCATCGTGAGGTTGTTGTGGATGCGTCCGTCCACGTCGCTCATGGTTCGTCCTAACGTTCTTGCGTTTCAGCGGCGGCGCTCTCCGCCGTCGCCGTTTCCTAGCCTACCGCGGAGCGCCGCCCGCTGGAAACGCGTGTTCGAAAGGCGGCAGACTACAATCTAGGAGAGCGCGGAAGAGGGGGCGACGCACCATGGCTCGTGAGCGATGGGCCGTGTTGGCGAAGGTGCGCGGTGAGTTCGTGATCACGGACGGGGCGCTGACGGCCGACGCGGAGCCGGGTCAACGCGTGAAGAGGCTGGAGCTGACGCCTGAGTTCGATGACGAGGGACAATACACCGGCTTGCACGCCCTAACGGTGGAGATAGACATCGACAACCCTGACGAATCGCCACTCCCGGGGCACATCCCGCTCGAGGCGGCGAAGGATGTCGCCGAGAGCACCGCCGCCGCGATCTCTCTGGCCACAGGACGGCCGGTGGCGCTAGAGAGCGTGTCAGTGAGATACGACCTGGCTGAGTCCGGCAAGCACCGCCTCGTGATTGGCGCGAGCCAAGCAGTGTCGATAGCGCCGCCCAGCGTCTTCGACCCAACGCTGCTGACCGTGGCAATCGACCGCAAGGCAAGGCGCGTCATTCGGTGGTGGGCACGAGGCATCGCGGCCGCCGACGGAGTGGAGAGGTTGAGCGCGCTGACCACAGCGCTGGACCTGATCGCCGGCGATCACGATGCGGCGCCCACACGCACGCGCGTCTGCACCGAGTGCGGCCACGCAGAAGCTCTAGCACCGGGACTCCGTGAGCGTGAGATCGCCTACCTCAAGAGTCTCGGGTACGACGAGGACACTGCGGCACTGATCTACGAGAGTCGCATCGACTTGGCCCATGGGAGAACCGACCTCAGTGAGGATGATCTTCGAAGGTTCCGCCAGCATGCGGACTTGCTGGCCGAGGCGATTCGCAGAGGACTTGGGGAGCGACTTGGCATTGCCCTACCGCCAACCCCGCAGTCGTTGCCCTTCGACCTGCCGAGCGCCCAGCTTGACGTGGAGTACACCGATCCCCCCGGGGACTAGGTGTTGGACGCTCTTTCGAACGCGTAGCGCATGAGCAGACGCCCGTGCGCTGTCAGGTCGATTCTGCATCCGT
>SBEH01000017.1 GCA_009668945.1 Actinomycetota bacterium | reverse complement strand
CAACGGTAGAGCGCCGGTCTCCAAAACCGGATGTTGGGGGTTCGAATCCCTCCTGCCCTGCCAGAGATTGGATTGGCCGCGAGAGTCCAGAGCGCGGCAGCTGATACCGGCCCCATGCGGGGCGGAAGAGGTGCTTAGAAGATGGTTCAGTCGGACAAGAGCGCCAAGGCGACGAACAAGAGCCCCAAGGCGACGAACAAGAGCGCGGCGAAGCCGGGCGTCTTCTCGCGGTTGGGAAGGTACCTCAAGGACGTCCGCACCGAGCTGCGGCGCGTCATCTGGCCATCACGCAAGGACGTCCTGAACTCCAGTGTCATCGTCATCGTCACGCTGCTCTTCTTCATGGCGTTCACAGCGATCATCGACAACCTCGCGTCATTCGTTTTCATTGACGTACTGGCCGGGATCGGCAGGTAGGGCGAGATGGCGAAGAAGTGGTACGTGATCCACACCTACTCGGGCTACGAGAACAAGGTCGCGACGAACCTGCGTCACCGCATCGAGTCCATGAACATGCAGGAGAAGATCTTCGACGTCTTCATCCCACGCGAGACGGTCACCGATATCAAGCCCGGCGGCCGCAAGGTCACCAGTGAGAAGAAGGTGTTCCCGGGCTACATCCTCGTTCAGATGGAGCTCGACGACGACTCCTGGTACGTGGTGCGCAACACCCCAGGCGTGACAGGCTTCGTCGGTGCGCAGGCCAAGCCCGTGGCGCTGTCACGTGCGGAGGTCGAGCGGATCAAGGGTCGCGTCGCGTCGTCGGCCAAGCCTAAGACCCTGACCGACTTTGCCGAAGGGATGGCCGTGAAGGTGACGGCCGGCCCGCTCGCCGACTTCGACGGCGTGATTGCCGAGGTCAACCCCGACCAGGGCAAGATCAAGGTCATGGTCTCGATCTTCGGACGGGAGACTCCCGTCGAGCTGTCGTTCGATCAGGTAGCGAAACTGTAGGCAGTTCGGGGCGTTCGCGCCGGGGCGATGTGGCGTCCCGGGCTTCTCGCGGACAGTGCCCGGTGCGATAGATGGGTCAGGAACGGCGTCGCGCTCTTGACGCCGAGGGTTAAGGACGGACGAGATGGCTAAGAAGGTCGTCGGTTTCATCAAGTTGCAGATTCCGGCCGGTCAGGCCAATCCGGCGCCGCCGGTGGGTCCCGCACTTGGTCAGCATCAAGTGAACATCATGCAGTTCTGCCAGGCGTACAACGCCGCGACGCAGGACAAGATAGGCACGATCATCCCGGTGGAGATCACGGTCTACGAGGACCGCTCCTTCGACTTCGCGCTCAAGACGCCTCCAGCTGCCGTTCTGCTCAAGCAGGCTGCGGGTGTAGAGAGCGGATCGGGCCAGCCGAACCGCACGAAGGTGGCCTCGGTGACGAAGCAGCAGGTTCGCGAGATCGCCGAACTCAAGATGGTGGATCTGAACGCCAACGACGTGGACGCGGCGATGAAGATCATCGCCGGCACTGCGCGATCGATGGGTATCACCGTAGAGGAGTGACCGCTGGCGGCGCTTTCGCGCCGCAGGGGTAGATGTGGGAGGGCACTCGCAGCCCGTTGACCACGAGGAGGAAGCATGAAGCGAGGGAAGAAGGGCGCGGCGGCCGCAGCCGCCGTCGACCGGGAGCGGCTGTACAGCCCGCTCGAAGCGATGAAGCTCGCGAAGGAGATCGCTACGGCGAACTTCGATGAGACCGTCGAGGTGCACTTCCGTCTCGGCATCGACACCCGCCAGGCCGACCAGCAGGTCCGCGGTAGCGTTTCGCTTCCGGCCGGCACCGGCAAGACCGTGCGTGTCGCCGTGTTCGCGCAAGGCGACAAGGCCAAGGAGGCGGAAGAAGCCGGTGCCGACGTCGTCGGTTCGGACGACCTCGTCGAGAGGATCTCGGCCGGCTTCCTGGACTTCGAGGCCACCGTCGCGACTCCGGACATGATGAGCAAGGTGGGTCGTCTCGGCAAGATCCTCGGCACGCGCGGACTCATGCCCAACCCCAAGCTCGGCACCGTCACGATGGACATAGCGCGCGTGGTCGGGGAATTGAAGGCCGGCCGAGTGGAGTACCGAGCCGACAAGTTCGGGATAGCCCACGTCGGCATCGGCAAGAAGTCGTTCTCGCCCGAGGCGCTCATCCAGAACTACGGTGCGCTGCTGGACGAGATCCTGCGGGCCAAGCCCGCCAGCTCGAAGGGCCGCTACATCAAGTCGATCACGGTCTCGACGACGATGGGCCCGGGTATCAAGGTCGACCCGCTCAAGACACGCAGTCTGCTCGAAGAGGCGTAGTAGAGTCCACGGGTTGCGCGAGCGCCGGTGAGCCGCTATCATCACCTCCGCTCGACTTGAAAACGCACGTACGACCGCTGCCGAAGACAGCAGGTGCCCGGAGGCATCCGGGTCCTAAGGGGACTGAAGCCCAGTCCCGCCCGCCGAGGTGGAGCAACGAGAACATGCGACGCGCGATCGCGTCTCACGTCGACCGTGGCCTCCGCCCTTCCCGGCGGGGGCCACGTCGCATTCTCTATGGGCGTACACGCCCGTGCGACACGGCCTCATCCGGCGTGTCGCACGTGTATCCGAAAGGAGGGGAGTGTATGCCGACAACCGAGAAGCAAGGGCTGGTTGCCGAGATCAAGGGTCGTTTCGCGTCGTCCGGCGGCGTGATCCTGGCGGACTACCGCGGTCTCACGGTCAAGGACATGCGCGCTCTTCGCACGTCGCTCAAGGCTGCGGGTGGTGAGGCGACGGTGTACAAGAACTCGCTCGCCCAGATCGCGATCCGCGAGTTGGATCTGCCGAGCATGGAAGAGCTCCTTGCCGGACCGACCGTGTTCGTGTTCACACCCGAAGACCCGGTCGCTACCGCTAAGGCGCTTCTGAACTTCGCGAAGGACCGCAAGGCATTCGCGTTCAAAGGCGGGCTGATCGAGGGCCGGGTAGTTAGCGCCGAAGCCGTCAAGGCGATCGCCGCGCTGCCGTCCCGCGAGGAGCTCATCGCGAAGCTCATGGGCACGATGCTCAACCCGGTTCGAAGCTTCATGGCTATGGCCAACGCACCTGTGGGCGCGTTCGCACGAGCCGTTCAGGCCGTGGCGGACCAGAAGGCCGCCGCGTAGGAATCGCAAGGACTCGCGGACGGGCGGAGCGAATCCGCCTCGCTCCAGGACAGAAGAAGGAGATTGACAAGAATGGCTGCACTCAAGCGTGAGGACATCCTCGAATGGATCAAGGCTGCTCCGGCCCTCGAGCTCGCTGAGCTCGTGAAGGAGATGGAAGAGGTCTTCGGTGTCTCGGCTGCCGCTCCTGTGGCAGTCGCGGCTGCCGTTCCGGCCGCTGGTGGCGAAGCCGCCGTGGCGGAGGAGAAGGACAGCTTCGACGTGATCATCGCAGGTGCCGGCGACAAGAAGATCCAGGTCATCAAGGTCGTGCGTGAACTCGACTCGGCTCTTGGCCTCAAGGAGGCCAAGGACCTGGTCGACGCCGCTCCCAAGGCCGTGCTCTCCGGTGTCAACAAGGAGAAGGCTGCGGAGGCCAGGGCCAAGCTCGAAGAGGCTGGCGCTACCGTCGAGGTCAAGTAGCATCGCGCGTCGCGGATCCCCCGTTCGGGAGTCCGCTCCGTTGTGGCCGGCGGCGCTTCCGCGCCGTCGGCCACAACGCACGATATCTGTCAAGAAGTAATTGACCCAGGATACCGCCCTAGGTAAACTGAACGTTTGCGACTCTCAGTACGCCGCTCGGGTATAAGGAGGAATCACCTGGTGCCGCGCGAAGCAGGTTCCCCCGCTCCCGCTGGTGCTCGCCAGCGCCGTTCGTTCGCCAAGATCCCGGAGATTCTAGACGTCCCCAATCTCATCGCGATACAGACGGATAGTTTCAAGTGGTTCCTCGATGAGGGACTGAACGATACCTTCCAGGACATCTCTCCTATCAGCGACTTCACCGACACGCTGGCCGTCGAGTTCGGCGGTCACGAGTTCGGTGACGCTAAGTACTCCGTCGAGGAGTGCAAAGAGAAGGACATGTCCTACCAGGCGCCCCTCTTCGTCGAGGTGCGCTTCATCAACAAGGAAACCGGAGAGATCAAGGAGCAGCAGGTCTTCATGGGCGACTTCCCGCTCATGACCGACCGCGGCACCTTCGTCATAAACGGGACCGAGCGCGTGGTCGTCTCGCAGCTCGTACGCTCACCGGGCGCCTACTTCAAATGGGACATCCGGAACAACAAGAGCTATGCGGTGGGCTCGGTCATCCCGAGCCGCGGCGCGTGGCTCGAGTTCGAGATCGGCCGCCCCTGGTTCTCGTGGGTCGCCTCTGGGCGTCCGATGGAGGCCGACAAGCAATTCGGCGAGGCATATGTTCGCGTCGACCGGAAGCGCAAGGTCCCCGCAACGGTCCTCATCCGCGCACTCGGCATTGCCGAGACAGACGAGGAGATGCTGGAGGTCTTGGGCGACACCTTCGTCGTCCGCCGTACCCTCGAGCGCGACCATACGACCACCCGTGAAGAGGCGCTGATAGAGTTGTACAAGCGCCTGCGTCCGGGCGAACCGGCCAACGTCGAGTCGGCGCGCTCGCTTCTCGATGGTCTGTTCTTCAACCCGCAGCGCTACGACCTCGGCAAGGTCGGTCGCTTCATGCTCAACCGGAAGCTGCGCCTTGGCGTGCCCGAGGAGATCCACACTCTCACAAACGAGGACGTCGTGGGAATGCTGAAGTTCCTCTTCGGCCTGTGGGAGCAAGACTACCGCGAGCACGCTACCGAGGACGTGCTGGCCACGCTGCGCGCGAAGTACGACTCGATCCGCCTCGGCGCGGAGGATCGCGACTATGAGGTGGACGACATCGACCACTTCGGCAACCGCCGGGTCCGCTCGGTCGGCGAGCTCATCCAGAACCAGTTCCGCATCGGTCTAGCGCGCATGGAGCGCGTGGTGCGCGAGCGCATGACCACGCAGGACGTGGAGCAGATCACGCCGCAGTCGCTCATCAACATCCGGCCGATCGTGGCGAGCATCAAGGAGTTCTTCGGCTCCTCGCAGCTGTCGCAGTTCATGGACCAGACCAACCCGCTATCCGGGCTCACGCACAAGCGCCGCGTTTCCGCACTCGGCCCCGGCGGTCTGTCGCGTGAGCGCGCGGGCTTCGAGGTGCGAGACGTGCACCCGAGCCACTACGGTCGCATGTGTCCCATCGAGACGCCCGAAGGTCCGAACATCGGACTCATAGGCTCGCTCGCCACTTTCGCGCGCATCAACACATACGGCTTCATCGAGACGCCCTACCGTAAGGTCGCGAAGGGCAAGGTCACCGATGATATCGAGTACCTCACGGCCGATGAGGACGAGAAGTACGTCATCGCGCAAGCCGGTGAGCCAATCGACCCGAAGACCGGCAAGTTCGTGCACGACAAGGTCCTGTGCATCATCAAGGGCGGCGAACCGATCGACGCGGCGCCCGGGGAAGTCCACTACATGGACGTGAGCCCGAGACAGATCGTCTCTGTCGCCACCGCGCTCATCCCGTTCCTGGAGCACGACGACGCCAACCGTGCCCTCATGGGTTCGAACATGCAGCGGCAGGCCGTTCCGCTCCTCACTCCGGCCGCACCGCTCATCGGCACCGGCATGGAGTACCGCGCTGCAGTCGACACCGGTGAGATCATGGTTGCGCGCCGTGCCGGCACGGTCACTGCGGTCGACAGCACCTCTGTCGAGGTGACCGCCAAGGACGGCGTCGACACCTACGAGCTGCCCAAGTTTCAGCGGTCGAACCAGGGCACGTGCATCAACCACAAGCCGCTCGTTGTCGAAGGCCAGAAGGTCGCCGAAGGCGAAGTGCTCGCCGACGGTCCGTCGACCGAGGCCGGCGAGTTGGCGCTCGGCCAGAACCTGCTCGTCGCGTTCATGCCGTGGGAAGGCTACAACTACGAGGACGCGATCATCCTCTCCGAGCGCGTCGTGCGTGACGATCTCCTGACCTCGATCCACATCGAGGAGTACGAGGTCGAGGCGCGCGACACGAAACTCGGCCCCGAAGAGATCACGCGCGAGATACCGAACGTGGGCGAGGACGTGCTAGCCAACCTCGACGAGGACGGCATCATCCGCATCGGCGCCGAGGTCTTCCCTGGCGACGTTCTTGTCGGGAAGGTCACGCCGAAGGGCGAGACCGAGCTCACCGCCGAGGAGCGCCTGTTGCGCGCGATCTTCGGTGAGAAGGCCCGCGAGGTACGCGACACGTCGCTGAAGGTTCCGCACGGTGAGACCGGCCGCATAATCGCGGTCCACAAGATGAGCCGCGAGAACGGCGACGACCTGAACCCGGGTGTGGACGAGCTGGTCCGCGTCTACGTTGCCCAGAAGCGCAAGATCCAGGAGGGCGACAAGCTTGCCGGCCGTCACGGCAACAAGGGTGTCATCTCCAAGATCCTGCCCGTCGAGGACATGCCGTTCCTGGCCGACGGTACCGCAGTCGACGTGATCTTGAACCCCCTCGGAGTGCCGAGCCGCATGAACATCGGGCAGCTGCTCGAAACGCATCTCGGCTGGGCTGCGCAGGTTGGCTGGAGCGACGACAAGGCACAGAAGGAGCCGGTCTACGGCCCGATGCACGTCTCCACGCCGGTCTTCGACGGTGCGCGTGAGGACGAGATCTCGGCCACGCTTCTCAAGGCCGACAAGAATGTGAAGCTGCAGGCTCAGAGCCGGTACGGCAAGAAGGTCCTCGACAAGGTCGTGCCCAACATCGACGCCCGCGGCAAGACGCAGCTCTTCGACGGGCGGACCGGCGAGCCGTTCCGTGAGCCGGTCACCGTCGGCATGATCTACATCCTCAAGCTCCTGCACCTGGTAGACGACAAGATCCACGCCCGCTCCACGGGCCCGTACTCGCTCATCACCCAACAGCCTCTGGGCGGCAAGGCCCAGTTCGGCGGCCAGCGCTTCGGCGAGATGGAGGTCTGGGCGCTGTACGCGTACGGTGCCGCCTACGTGCTGCAGGAGATCCTCACGATCAAGTCCGACGACGTTCTCGGCCGTGTGAAGGCCTACGAGGCGATCGTGAAGGGTGAGAACATCCCCGAGCCCGGCATCCCTGAGAGCTTCAAGGTCCTCGTGAAGGAGATGCAATCGCTGTGCCTGGACGTGGAGATCATGTCTGAGTCCGGCGAAGAGATCGAGCTCAAGGAGGACGAGGAAGATGTGTTTCGCACCGCCGAGGAGCTCGGACTCGACCTTACCGGCATGGGTGAGGGACCTGGTCTGATCATGGGCGGCGACGAGGACGACGAGTCGCTAGACGATCTCGACACGTCGGAGATCGACCTCTCGCTGGAGTTCGGCGAAGAGGACTTGATGGCCGCCGACGAAGTCGAAGAGTAGGGCCCGGCAGGTACCTACGGGTGGGCGCCCGCGCTACGCGCGTCACCGGATGGAGGAATGAACGTTGCTCGACGTCGACGTCAACAACTTCGATAAGCTCCGCATCGGGCTGGCGAGCTCGGAGCAGATCCGCCAATGGTCGCGCGGCGAGGTCAAGAAGCCGGAGACCATCAACTACCGCACGCTCAAGCCGGAGAAGGACGGCCTCTTCTGCGAGAAGATCTTCGGTCCCATGAAGGACTGGGAGTGCTACTGCGGCAAGTACAAGCGTGTGCGCTTCAAGGGCATCATCTGCGAGCGCTGTGGTGTCGAGGTGACGCGCGCCAAGGTCCGCCGCGAGCGGATGGGGCACATCGAACTCGCCGCGCCCGTGTCACACATCTGGTACTTCAAGGGCGTGCCAAGTCGCATGGGCTATCTTCTCGACATCGCTCCTCGCGATCTTGAGAAGGTGCTGTATTTCGCATCGTCGATCATCACGAGCGTGAACGAGGACGACCGCGAGGCCGATCTCGCGATGCTCCGCGATGAGCTCGAATCCGACGTTCAGTCGCTCGAGGCCGACGTGACCGAGGAGAAGGCCGCCATCGAGGCCGAGCGCGACCGCCTGATCGCCGTTGCGAAGGGCGAGCTCGAGCCCGAGGAGGGCGAGTCCTTCGACGAAGACGTCGACCCCGCCGACCGCATCAAGAAGCTCGAGGCAGAGGCGAAGCGCGACGCGCGCGACCTCGAGGAGGAGCTCGACGAGCGTCGCGACCTGCTGCGCGAAGCCTTCGACCGTTTCCAGAAGCTCGCAGTCAAGGACCTCGTGAACGACGAGACCCTATACCGCGAGATGAAGCTCCGCTATGGCGACTACTTCCGCGGAGGCATGGGTGCAGAAGCGATCCAGGACCTGCTGAAGCAGATCGACATGGACGCACTCGCCGACGAGCTGAAGGAGCAGATCGACGAAGGCAAGGGCCAGAAGAAGCAGAAGGCTATCAAGCGCCTCAAGGTGGTCTCGGCGTTCAAGCATTCGGAGAACCGTCCGGAATGGATGATCCTCGAGGCCGTGCCGGTCATTCCGCCGGACCTGCGTCCGATGGTGCAGCTCGACGGCGGCCGGTTCGCGACTTCGGACCTGAACGACCTGTACCGCCGGGTCATCAACCGCAACAACCGCCTCAAGCGGCTGCTCGATCTCGGCGCACCCGAGATCATCGTGAACAACGAGAAGCGCATGCTGCAGGAAGCCGTGGACGCGCTGTTCGACAACGGCCGTCGCGGCCGTCCGGTCACCGGCCCCGGGAACCGGCCGTTGAAATCCATCAGCGACATGCTCAAAGGCAAGCAGGGCCGCTTCCGCCAGAACCTTCTCGGCAAGCGCGTGGACTACTCGGGCCGCTCGGTCATCGTGGTGGGACCGGAGCTCAAACTCCACCAGTGCGGTCTGCCGAAGGTCATGGCCCTCGAGCTTTTCAAGCCGTTCGTGATGAAGCGGCTCGTGGACATGGAGCACGCTCAGAACATCAAGAGCGCGAAGCGCATGGTGGACCGTGGGCGCGATATCGTGTGGGACGTGCTTGAGGAGGTCATATCCGACCATCCGGTGCTCCTGAACCGCGCACCCACCCTGCACCGTCTCGGCATCCAGGCTTTCGAGCCCATCCTGGTCGAGGGCAAGGCTATCCGCCTTCACCCGCTCGTGTGTACGGCGTTCAACGCCGACTTCGACGGCGACCAGATGGCCGTGCACCTGCCGCTATCGGCCGAGGCACAGGCCGAGGCCCGCACGCTCATGCTCTCCACCAACAACATCAAGAGCCCGGCGCATGGCCGTCCGCTCACGGTGCCGAGCCAGGACATGGTCATAGGCCTGTACTACCTCACGACTGTTCGCGAAGGCGCGAACGGCACCGGTCGGGCATTCGTGAGTCTCGCCGACGCGCAGCTCGCGTACGACAGCCGTGCCGACCTGGACCTGCAGGCGCTCATCCAGGTGCGCCTCAGCGATGACCTGGTCGAGGAGTACCCGGACGAGGGTGGCAAGCTCGCGCTTCGCGAGCGCAAGGCGGGCGAGCGCATCGAGACGACCGTCGGTCGCATCACGTTCAACAGGTCGCTTCCGGCCGACTACCCCTTCATCAACCATGAGGTGGACAAGAAGGGCATTGCGCGCATCGTGGAGGACTGCTCGACCGTATACTCCACGACGCAGATGGGCGCGATCCTAGACGAGGTCAAGCGACTCGGCTTCCACTACGCCACGCGTGCAGGTGTGACCGTGGGTGTCTATGACGCCGCGGTGCCCGCCGCCAAGGACGAGATCATCGAGAAGGCCGAGACCGAGGTCGACAAGATCGAGCAGCAGTACGACCGTGGCCTGATCACCAAAGACGAGCGTCACCGTCAGATCGTCGAGGTGTGGACGCGCGCGACGGATGACGTCGGCGACGCGATGGCGGAGAACTTCGAGAAGTTCAACCCGATCTTCATGATGGCTCAGTCAGGCGCCCGCGGTAACATCAAGCAGGTGCGCCAGCTCGCCGGCATGCGAGGCCTCATGGCGAACCCCAAGGGCGAGATCCTCGACCGCCCGATCAAGGCCAACTTCCGTGAAGGCCTCTCGGTCCTCGAGTACTTCATCTCAACTCACGGCGCGCGCAAGGGTCTGGCGGACACCGCGCTGCGTACCGCCGACTCAGGCTATCTCACGCGCCGTCTGGTGGATGTGGCGCAGGACGTCATCGTCCGTGAGGCTGACTGCGGCACCGACGAGGCGATGGAGTTCCCCGTCCGCGACGAGAAGGGCCAGCCGGACCACGATCTTCTCGGTCGCTGTCTGCTGTCGCCCGCGGTGCACCCGAAGACGGGTGAGGTCCTCGTCGAGGAAGGCGACTTCATCCGCACCGACAAGGACCTCTACCGCCTGGCGGATGCCGGTGTGGAGAGCGTCCGGGCGCGGACTGTCATGACGTGCCGGGCTGCCCACGGCATCTGCCAGAAGTGCTACGGCTTCGATCTGGCGGCCGGCCGCCTGGTGGACATAGGCACGGCGGTGGGCATCATCGCTGCCCAGTCGATCGGCGAGCCCGGCACCCAGCTCACGATGCGCACGTTCCACACCGGTGGTGTCGCCGGAGAGGACATCACCCACGGTCTGCCGCGTGTCACCGAGCTCTTCGAGGCTCGCAAGCCGAAGGGCCAAGCGCAACTCGCCGAGCTCACCGGCAAGCTCGCCATCGAGGAGAGCGACAAGACCCGCAAGCTCACGGTCACGGCCGAGGACGGGAAGAGCAAGGACTACACCGTGTCCCGCCGTGCGCGCCTCCGCCCGGGGGTCGTCGACGGCGCCGTCATCGAGGCGGGCACCCAGCTCACGGAGGGGTCGGTCAACCCACACGATCTTCTGGTCCTTCGCGGTCCGAAGGCCGTGCTCGGCTATATCGTGCGCGAAGTGCAGGAGGTGTACGCGAGCCAGGGCGTCGACATCAACGACAAGCACATCGAAGTCATCGCGCGCCAGATGATGCGCAAGATCTCGGTGCTTGAGGCCGGCGATACCGCCTTCCTGCCCGGTCAGCTCGTCGACCGCCTGCAGTACGAGGACGAGAACGAGCGTGTCATCGCCGAGGGAGGCCAGCCCGCGGTCGGTCACGCCGTGCTACTTGGCATCACGAAGGCGTCGCTTGCCACCGACAGCTTCCTCTCCGCGGCCTCGTTCCAGGAGACCACGCGCGTTCTCACCGACGCGGCGATCGCCGGCAAGTCCGACGAGCTGCTCGGCCTCAAGGAGAACGTCATCATTGGCAAGCTCATCCCTGCCGCTACCGGCATGAAGCGCTATCGCTCAGTGAAGCTCACCTACCGGGGCCAGTCAGCGGAGTGGAGCGCCGAAGAGGGCAGCGGGCCGCTGCCCGAATTCGCGCCCGACGAACTTCGCGAGCTCGAGGCCATGCTGCCCGGCCCGGCGATCGAAGAGGGCACGCTCACCGACGAGGAGACCGAAGCGCTGTTCGCCGGCTTCGCGATGGACAGCGAGGACGAGGACATCGATGTGAGTCACTTCGAGGGAGTCGTGTTCGATCCCGAGGAGCCGGCTCCGGCGGCGGTGCTCGAACCCGCCGAACGTCTGTGTGAAGCGCAGTTCAGCGACGGCGCGCCGTGCACGCACAAGGCGAAGGAGGGCTCGCGCTACTGCGGTGTCCACGCCAGGATGGCCGAAAGCGACGGGTTGTGCCGCGCGTTCCGCGTCGACGGCACGCCATGCCCGAACAAGGCCAAAGAAGGCATCTACTGCGGCGTTCACGCCAAGCTGGAAGCGCAAGGTTCGTAGTCTGAGGCTCCGTCACCGGCCCCGGTGGTCGAGAGACCCCGGGGCCGGTGTGTGTCAGCGGAGCGATACGCCCGGGCGCGTGGTTTGACACTCACCAGGCGGTTTGTTAGAGTTGCGCGTTGCGACTGTGCTCGGCGCGTGTTCGCGCGCGCCGTTCGCGAGGTACTAGAAGGTCGACTAAGGAGATGAGTAGTGCCCACCATCAACCAGCTGGTGCGCAAGGGCCGTCAGCAGGCCATCGACAAGAGCAAGACGCCGGCCCTCAAGGGCAATCCGCAGAAGCGCGGCGTCTGCACTCGTGTGTACACGACGACCCCGAAGAAGCCGAACTCGGCGCTTCGCAAAGTCGCCCGCGTGCGCCTCACCAATCAGATGGAAGTGACCGCCTACATCCCCGGCATCGGCCACAACCTGCAGGAGCACTCTATCGTGCTCGTACGTGGCGGCCGCGTTAAGGACCTCCCGGGTGTCCGGTACAAGATCATCCGCGGTGCCCTCGACGCTGCCGGCGTCAGCAAGCGCGAGCAGGCCCGTTCACGCTACGGCGTCAAGAAGAGCAAATAGTCGCGCAATCGAGCTGACGGTCGCAGGTCGACCGCAGCTCGTGTCGCGTTCCACCTGTAGGAAAGAGGAGTAGCACATGCCAAGACGTGCAGCAGCGCAGCGTCGTGAGGTCATCGCCGATCCGGTATACAACAACCGGCTCGTCACCCAGCTTGTGAACAAGGTCCTGCTCGACGGCAAGAAGTCGGTCGCCGAGTGCATCGTATACGGCGCGTTCGACATCATCGAACAGAAGATGAGCCAGGACCCGCTCTCGGTGTTCAAGAAGGCGATGGACAACGTTCGCCCGACGCTCGAGGTCAAGCCGAAGCGCGTCGGCGGCGCCACCTATCAGGTGCCGGTCGAGGTCAACTCACGCCGCTCTACTACGCTCGCCATCCGCTGGATCGTCGGTTTTGCCCGGAAGCGCCGCGAGAAGACGATGCAGGAGCGCCTTGCCGCGGAGATCATGGATGCCGCCAACGGGCTCGGTTCGTCGGTGAAGAAGCGTGAGGACCTCTACAAGATGGCCGAGTCCAACCGCGCGTTCAGCCACTACCGCTGGTAAGCACGCACGCTAGAGACCGCAGGAAGAGGACGAAGACACCCGATGGCCCCCAAGCGGACCCCACTCGACATGACCCGGAATATCGGGATCATGGCCCACATCGACGCCGGGAAGACGACGACGACCGAGCGCATCCTGTTCTATACCGGCAGAACGCACAAGATCGGCGAGGTGCACGATGGCGCAGCGACCATGGACTGGATGGTCCAGGAGCAGGAGCGCGGCATCACCATCACCTCCGCAGCGACCACGTGCTTCTGGAAAGACCACCGCATCCAGATCATAGACACGCCCGGCCACGTGGACTTCACCGTTGAAGTCGAGCGTTCTCTGCGCGTCCTCGACGGTACAGTGGCCGTCTTCTGCGCGGTGGGGGGCGTACAGCCGCAGTCCGAGACGGTGTGGCGCCAGGCGGACCGCTACGGCGTTCCCCGGATGGCGTACATCAACAAGATGGACCGCACCGGCGCCGACTTCTTCAACGTCATCAAGATGATGAAGGACCGGCTCGACACCCGTCCGGTGCTTCTTCAACTGCCTATCGGTGCCGAAGACAAGTTCACGGGCATCATCGACCTCGTCGAGATGAACGCCATCCACTTCAACGAGAGCGACCAGGGCATCAACCCCACGGTCGAGGTGATTCCGGCCGATATGGCGGATGACGCGGAGCTTCACCGTCACGAACTCGTCGAGGCCGCTGCCGAGTACGATGACAATCTCCTGCACAAGTTCCTGGAGGACGAGCCGATCGGCAACGAAGAACTCAAGGCTGCTATCCGCAAGGCGACGATCGATTGCGCTATCACGCCGGTCGTATGCGGCGCCTCTTTCAAGAACAAGGGCGTGCAGGCCCTGCTCGACGCCATCGTCGAGTACCTGCCCTCCCCGTTGGACATCCCGCCGGTCAAGGGCGTCTCGGTCCGCGACCATTCGGAGATCACGCGCGAGGCCGATGACAAGGCGCCGTTCGCCGCGCTGGCCTTCAAGGTCATGACCGATCCGTTCGTCGGCAAGCTCACTTACTTCCGCGTGTACTCGGGCACGATGAACTCGGGCTCGCATGTGCTGAACTCCACGAAGGGGCACAAGGAGCGCTTAGGCCGCCTCTTGCAGATGCATGCCAACCACCGTGAGGACGTTGACGCTGTCTACGCGGGCGACATCGTCGCGGCGGTCGGGCTGAAGAACACGACCACCGGCGACACGCTCTGCGATGAAGGCAATGCCGTTCTTCTCGAGTCGATGGTGTTCCCGGACCCGGTCATCGACATCGCGATCGAGCCGAAGACGAAGGCCGAGCAGGACAAGCTCGGCACCGCGCTCGCCAAGCTCTCCGAGGAGGACCCGACGTTTCGGGTTCGCACCGACGAAGAGACCGGTCAGACGATCATCGCAGGCATGGGTGAGCTGCACCTCGAGATCATCGTCGACCGGCTCCTGCGCGAGTTCAAGGTCGAGGCGAACGTCGGCAAGCCTCAGGTCGCGTACCGCGAGACCGCCGGCAAGCCGGTGACGGAGGTGCACGGGAAGTTCGTGCGCCAGACCGGTGGCCGAGGCCAGTACGGTCACGTGATCCTCAACGTCTCGCCGCAGAAGCCCGGTGACGGGTACGTCTTCGAGAACAAGATCGTCGGCGGCGCCATCCCCAAGGAGTACATCCCGGCGGTCGACAAGGGTATCCAGGAGGCCATCACCACTGGAGTGCTCGCTGGCTATCCGGTCGTGGATGTGAAGGTCGAGCTCGTCGACGGCTCCTATCACGACGTCGACTCCTCGGAAATGGCCTTCAAGATCGCAGGCTCCATGGGCATCAAGGAGGCGCTCCGCAAGAGCGGCTCGGTGCTGCTCGAGCCTGTGATGGCCGTCGAGGTCGACACGCCCGAGGACTTCATGGGCGATGTGATGGGCGACCTTTCGAGCCGCCGCGGTCACGTCGAGGGTATGGAGCCCCGCGGCAACAGTCAGCTCGTCCGCGGCAAGGTGCCGCTTGCGAACATGTTCGGCTACGCCACTGACTTGCGTTCCCGCACGCAGGGGCGTGCGGCGTACACGATGCAGTTCAAAGCGTACGAACCCGTACCGAAGGCCATCGCCGACGAGATCGTCGCCAAGGCCGGCGGCTCGACCGAGTAGGGGAGGCAAGGCTATGGCCAAGAAGAAGTTCGAGCGCACCAAGCCGCACATGAACGTCGGCACCATCGGTCACGTCGACCATGGCAAGACGACGCTCACAGCTGCCATCACGAAGTGCCGGGCCGCCAAGGGCCAGGCCGACTTCACCCCGTTCGACCAGATCGACAAGGCCCCGGAAGAGCGCGAGCGCGGCATCACCATCGCCATCGCGCACGTCGAGTACGAGTCGG
>SBEH01000026.1 GCA_009668945.1 Actinomycetota bacterium | reverse complement strand
AGGGAGACGTGCGGAAACCTCATCACCGAAGGTGTCGCGGTATCGCGCTAACGTCCGGCGCTTCAGATGAAGCGCCGCCCCCAAATCGGTTGCAGCCAGAGAATACCGCACAGGGGCGGCGCTTTCTGCTGGAAGCGCTTGTTCGACAGGCGCGGAATGCGGGGCGCTACGGCTCACACGCCAGGATCATCAACACGACTGCCCGTCAGCGAGGAGGGTGTGTCCATGGACGTACGGCCGATCAGGGGCTGACATAGCCTGAAGAGCCCGTATCCCAGTAGGCCGCCGCACAGATTGAGCAGGATGTCATCGGCGTCAAACGACTTGTAGACGAAGCCGAACACGAACGCCGAAAGCAATAGCTGAACGACCTCAACCCCGATGATAGCCGCGAACAAAGCGGCCAGCGCGTTCCGAGGCCGCCGCATGCGACTAAATAGCAGCGGCAGGAAGTAGCCGAGCGGGAAGAAGAGCAGCAGATTGCCGCCAATCTGAACGAGCGCCACGCTCAGATCTGGTCGTGTGAGGACGCTACTCATCGTTCGAAATGGCACGAAGTTGTGATGGCCGAACTGCTGGATGCGCATGTCGGCAATCAGCCGTGCCTGCGTTGGGAGCGGAAACAGAGTCCGCGACACGACCTCCGTCATGTACACCGCGAACGCCAGCCAACCAAGAGTGCGAAGGTAGGGCATCCGACGTATCCCCGCAAGGACAACGATTCCCAGCACAGCGAGGATAGTCAGAACATAGAGCGACGAACCCGGGAGCATGCAGTAACCCCATCCGTTGCGATGGGGCGCGGGTCCATAGACCCACGCCCCTCCGGCGAATCAGCGTCTAATCGCACCACATATGAACGTAGTCGCTGTAGACGCGAACTCCATCATCGGACTTCTCGAACTTGAAGTAGTAGTTGCCCGAGCCGACGCTTGTCCACCGACCGCTACCCGAGCCGCGACGCGGCCACGTCTTGTACCCGATATAGTCGTCGCCTTTGGGCCAGGCGTTGTCGCGGTACAGACGCACAACATGAGTCGTGATCGGTGCCGTCGATGAGGACGAGCAGTACGCTGTGATGTTTATGTTGCCGTGGCTGTACGATCGTGTGGCACCTGTGAGCTTGTAGGTGTAGCTCAGCGTCGAGCTGTAGTCGCTCGCAAACGCCGCTAGCGGCATCGCTACAGTCAAGACCACGAGTGCGATTACAATTAGAGCGCTCCCCCTTGTCTGGCGCAGTGCCATGTCATCCCCTCCCTCGATGCTGAAGCAAGATTCGGGGCAACCCGAAACCAAGCCCGGAATCGACTCGCCCCCCGACTGTTGACCCCGCGTGTGGCCACTCGCTGCAGTCAGGCTAACCGAGCCTGGGGGGGGGGCTGTCAATGGTGCATCCTCTGCGCCCTGTCGAACGCCTGGCGCATCAGCTGCGAGGCGCGCCGCTTCACTTCACTGCCGAGTCTACCTCGCGAGGCGCCGAGACTGCTGGATGCGCTTGTTGGGCACTCGACTGCACGGTACTCCGCCGCAGCACGACGGAACACAGGATCGAGAGCACTCCGACGATGAAGTAGCCCACAGCCGCCACGTTGTACATGAAGACCAGCTCGAAGCCGGTCCAGAGCACTAGAAGGACGCCTGCCGCGAGGGTCGCCGTGTACTGCCCGGCGCTGCGGCGTGTCAGCATCACAGCGGCCACCGTGTTCGGTGCTGCGAGAACGAGGAGCATCGCGACACCGATCCACATGAGGTCACGGAAGAAGACGTCAGCGAGCGGCAGCGTTCCAATGACCGAGAGAAGCGGCTCGAATCCCATCAGGCTTCCGTCCGGGCTGACCAGGAACAGCACGCCGCAAACCAGGCCGGCCACGCCGTTCAGGATACTGACCAGAATCAAGAATACCCGTGCCGCCCTGCGCATGGTACCTCCTCACTTCGACGTGCCCAACGCTCTTGGGCGTAACCTGCAGCGCATCACGCCCGCTTCGAACCCGAGTCTACCCTACTGGCGCTGCCAGGTTGACGCCCGGGTTAGACCGTGGCACGGATAACTCGTTATCCGTGGCCCGACCTCCCAGGTCCCCGAGCCGCATCCCCCGCGCCTGCCGACCCCCGGAGAGCTGTGGCTTCATCCTACGGCGCTCACTGTGTTGGTCGAGGGCGGGATCCCCAGGAGCTGCGGCTGTTCCAACCTCATTCCTACCGGGAGCTGGGAGACAGGCGGCCATCGGTCTAACGTCCGGCGCTTCAGCTGAAGCGCCGCCCCCAAATCAGTTACGACCCGAGA
>SBEH01000016.1 GCA_009668945.1 Actinomycetota bacterium | reverse complement strand
AGCCCACCCCACCCGTGATGATGTCGGCCCTGAGATCATTCCGCCTCGCTCTTCGCAGCAGCGAACGTCGCACGACCCGCGTGCGTCTGAATACAGTATCGGACTTGGATGGATGGCGCTGAAAGGAGTGTCAGCCGGTGCGCTGCACGATCACGACGGCGCTACCGGACGTCAATTCCACTTGAGGAGACCTGCCGCAGACGACGTTGCTCACGCCGAGCGACGATAGCGGAGCCAGAACCGCAGATGAGAGCGGATACTCCATCCCGCTCACACTGACCCGGGTGTCCGCGCCGAACGCAATGACGGACACAAGAGTGCCCTCAGCAGCCTCCAATGTCACTGAAGAAGCCACCCCAGCGCGCAATGGGTACGCCGTCCACCCGGGCTCATCGGCGACCGCTCCGAGATCGGCAGCCGCCAGCAGCGTCCCCAGTGACGCGAGCGTGTGGTCCATGCGCCCGCTGAAGGCGGCGGTGAGAGTGATGCCGGAACAACCCAGCCTCCGCGCCGCGGCGACCGCAAGGTCCAGGTCGCTTTCGTCCTTGTTTTCGGCATACCGTAGGACCTCGGCACCCGCACGCTCAGCCCAGCAGAGGTCGTCAGTCGCAGCGGAGTCGAAGTCCCCAACGCACAGGTCGGGGACCCTCCCCGCCTCGCGACAGAGGGACACGCCGCCATCGGCAGCGATCACGACGTCCGCCTCAGCGACAAGTTCGCGGTAGTACGCTCCCTCGCCAGCAGCCGGCGACGACCCCACCACTAGCACCTCACCAGTCGCTATCGCGACCCGCCCCCCTCGACCCGGCTCAGGGCCGGCATGATCGCGGAGGCCAGAATGGCGCATGCCGCGGCCGAGACGAGAACGAACGAGTTGTACGCAGCCGAATAGATGAGCGGAGCCTGTCCCGCTTCCACAGCGTAGCTAGAGAAGAAGACCAGCCCGGAGATCACGTGCGCGACGTATCGCCCCAGCGCACCGACAGCGACACCCGGCAGAACCGCACGCCAGAGGCCGCTGGCGTACTTCTCCTCCTGCGCAGCCGAAGTCCAGGCCGAGGCGAACAGCCCCGCCAGGCCACATGCCGCGAACGCCAGCGGGTAGTCGAGCACCACCTGCACCGGATGGAAGAAGTACGGCTTGAGGATGAAGTCGAGTACGCCGTACAACGCTCCTGCGGCAAGCCCGGCAGGGAGTCCGCGCCGCAACGCGAGCAGCAAGATCGGAAGCATCACGAGCGATACGCTACCGCCCTGCGGCATCTGCCAGACCGAGATGAGCCCCAGCACGGCGGAAAGGGCGACGGTCAGCCCGATCTCGGCGACGATCCGGATGCGCGGAACGTTCATGGCTACACTCCTTCCCGGCCGCAACGGCCGGACAGACAGGAGCGCTGAGAGCGGCTCCGTCTCACGCAGAGACGGTGTCCGTGTTGCTGCTCCGCATTATCGGAGCAGTCCTTTCGGTCGCGACTCATCTGTCGCCTCTCAGCCGCCTGACGGCAGCTCCCGAAACGGTATGGCACGGTCATAGTGTCACTACTCGACCGGACCTGCAAGCTCACTGCATCTGCTTCAGATACGAGTAGGGGTTGACCGCCGCTCCACCGTTGGGGTGGATCTCGAAGTGCAGATGCGGTGCACTCGCCGACGCATTGCCTGTGCTTCCGACATATCCGATCACCTGGCCGGCCTGCACGTGCCCCGACGTGACCTTGTACGCGCTCAGATGGGCGTAGTAGAACGACCATCCGTTGTCTGCAGTCAACCAGATCGTCTTGCCGCCCAGACTGTTGTCTCGCGTGGTCACCTCACCCGAAAGGGTCGCCACGCATGGAGTCCCCTCGCGCGCCATGATGTCGGTGCCTTTGTGCGTCCGCCCGCCGGATCGAGCATCGCCCCAGGTATCCGTGTAGGTACACGGACCCGCCACAGGGAAGACCATCCCGTTGGGCCCGACCTTGGCGGTGGTCGCCGCCAGCCGCTTCTTCTCGGCTTCGATCGCGGCCTTCAGCGCTTTCTGAAGCCTGTCGTACTCGGCCTGCTGGGACTTCAGCTGCGCGTCGATTCGGTCCGCCTCCTGCTTGAGCGCCGCCGCCTCTTCGGCCTGCCGGGCCTTTGTCGCCTCCAGGTCGGCCCGTTGCTGCGCGAGCGTTACCTGCAACTGCTCGACCTCGGCGATGATGTTGGCGTCCTGCTGCCCCATCCGCTGTGCGTACTCGAGCAGCAGTAGCATCTCCTCGAAATCGTCACTCGAGAGCAGTACGCTCATGTAGTCTGCGCCGCCGGTCTTGTACATGTCAGTCGCGCGTTGGGCAAGTCTCGCATTCACCTGTGCGAGGCGCTCCTCGGACACAGCGATCTCGCCGTCGATGCGTGCAATCTCCACGCGGGTAGCGTCGAGCTGCCAGTACGCCGCCGAGTACGCCTGAGCGGCCTTCCCGGACTCGTTCTGCAGCTCCTTGACCTGAGCCTGGAGCTTCTGCACCTCGGTCTGCGTGACGCCGGATGCGCAAGGCGGAAAGCCGAGAACGGCCACGAGCAAGAGTGCGGGGAGTATCCGGATGCGATGTGAACGCAAGGTCGATCCGTTTCATAGGTCTTGAGACGAGTGAGGTGTAGTGTACATGATGACGCTGCCTACAGCCCCTTGAGCACACTTCCGAGGCCGCGATAGACAGCGCGTGCCACCTGATCGAACCACGCCGGATCCGAGAACTGCGCAACGTCTGTCGCGGACTGCGCATCGCCGATCGTCACCCTGATCGAACCCCCGCCAAACGCCGCCATCACCGGATCGGCAGCCTCCGACGGCTGGCCTACCGTGAGCTCCGGCAGTGTCGCCGCCCGCGTTACCGAGCGCGCCAGCTCGGCTGAAAGCACCACATTGCCGGTAGCGCCCGCTTCCGGCTGATAGCGCACGCTGATCCCGGCCGTCCCTCCGTCGCCGACATCGATACCGACCAGGATGTCCGCGGCGGACGCCTCTGAAGATGCCACCCGCGACTCCACCGTCTGAGGCGTCGCGGCGCTTCTGGTGGTCGTGACCGTCGCGCCTGCGGCCTCCAAGAGCGACTGCAGTCTGCGGGCCACCTCCATGGTCGCATCCACCGCCACACCTGCGGGCATGGGAGCGGGATCGATCAGGACGGTCGTCCCGGACAGATCGTATGGCAGCAACACGTCTGCGGCGGTACTCCCGCCGGGCACGCTCAGCCGTACGCGATCACCCGGGCTTACCGACGCCCCGGGAGCCGGAAACATCTCAAGAACGACGGCTGCAGTCGTCTCGGATGCGACAGCCTCCACCACCACGTCGAGTCCGAGCGCGACGAGCGCACTCCGTGCCTCCTCGATCGGGGCTCCGACCAAGTCGAGCAAGATGAATCTCTGCGGACCCACCGAAAGCACCACTTTGACCTGGGAGTTCGGCTTGACCAGCGTGCCGCCTGGGACATCCTGCGAGATCACGCGTCCCTCGCGCACCCTTGCGGACACCTGCGTCCCGCCGACCGTGTACCGCAGCCCGACAGTCGCCAGCGCCTCTTCGGCCTCCTCGGCGCTCATCCCCGCCATGTTCGGAACCGCCACGAGGCGGGAGCGCGCAACCGTGACGCTCGCTGCGACCGCCGCGACGGCCAGGAAAACGATCACCGAGGCCGCTACAAGCGCGGACTTGGGCACCAAACGGCGCCTGTGGTGGGCTTGGGCCATGGGCCGCAGTATAGCAAGCGACATGCCCGGCTTGCCTCGCGCGGTTCCCGCCGCTATGCTGCGATATCGTTGGCCGTACCCCTGGAGTCCCGATGCCTGCGTATGACTACAAGTGCGTGTCGTGTTCGTCGGTCTTCGAACTGACCCGTGCGCTCACCGACAGAAGCGAGATCACTTGCCCGTCCTGCGGTGGAGCCACGAAGCGCAGATTCACCCCCGTCGGAGTCGTATTCAAGGGCTCCGGCTTCCACAACACCGACTACCGCGCCCGTCCGGCAAGTCAAGAGCCCTCGGCCGGTGCCAAGGGCTCTTGCGAGAAGCCGGACAGCAGTGCGGCCTGCGCGGGCTGTCCGGCAGCCAGCAGCGAGTAGCTCCTCAGTCCATCCGCACCCAGAACTTCTCCGCACCGGTGCGCTGGACCGTCTCAATGAAGCGAACCGTGCCCGTAGCGTTGTCCATCGCGATGGAATGCGTCCGTGACCCTTGGCCGAAGTACTTCACTCCGCGCAGCATCTCGCCGTCAGTCACCCCGGTCGCGATGAACGCCGCCTCGTCGGTATTCACAAGCGTATCCATCTCCAGGATCCCGTCGATGTACGGCGTGCCCATCTCCACTGCACGCGCCTTCTCCTCATCACTCCGCCACGCGAAGCGACCCATGAAGCACCCTCCGATGCACTTCATGGCCGCGCACGCGAGCACCCCTTCGGGCGCCGCTCCTATGCCCAGGTAGAGGTGGATGCCTGTGCCCTCGATGGCGGTGGCGACTGCCCCGAAGACGTCTCCGTCCGAGATGAGCCGGATGCGCGCCCCCGCGGCGCGGACTTCGGCGATGAGATCCTTGTGCCGGTCGCGGTCCAGTATGCACACCACCAGATCCTCCACCGGGCGCTTGAGCGCCTTGGCGACGTTCCGGACGTTCTCGGTGGGACTGAGGTCGATATGAACGCAATCGGCCGCCGCCGGACCGACGGCCACCTTGTTCATGTACGTGTCCGGAGCGTGCAGGAGAGTACCCTTGGGCCCGAACGCGAGAACCGCGAGTGAGTTCGACTGTCCGTACGCGGTGAGATTCGTCCCCTCGAGCGGGTCGACCGCTATGTCGATCTCCTCTCCGCCCGAGCCGACCCTCTCGCCGATGTACAGCATCGGTGCCTCGTCCCGCTCCCCCTCACCGATCACGACCGTGCCGTCGATCTCCACTTGATTGAATGCTGCACGCATGGCCTCGACGGCTGCGTCGTCCGCGGCGTGCTTGTCCCCCTTGCCCATCCACCGGCCAGCGGCAAGAGCGGCCGCCTCGGTAACCTCGAGCATCTCGACGATACGGGTGGTACGCATCCCATCCTCCTCGAATCGCGGTACCGGTCTGCTAGCACGCCTTTCGGCGAAGCAGCGCGACGTAGTGCCCGTCGGGTCCCCCTGACGTCGGCCAGGAACTGAAACATCCCTGCCCGTCTCGGAATGTATCCCATTCCGCGGGAATCGCATCGCCGAGCGGTTCGATCACGTACTCCGAGCCGGGAGCGTCCGACAGGAATCGCTCGACGAGTCCCTGATTCTCCTGCCTCGCGACGCTGCAGGTAGAGTACACCAGGCGTCCTCCGGGACGCGTGACTTGCGCGCCGGATCGAAGCAGCGCGAGCTGGATCTCGCTCATCCGGGCAACATCGTCGGGATCCAGGCGCCACCGCTTCTCAGGGTAGCGTCGAAGCGTGCCTAGTCCCGTGCATGGGGCGTCGATGAGCACCGCGTCGAACAGCCTCCCGCCGAAGTAGCCCTCGAGCGCGACGGCGTCCGCGGCAACGCAGGTGACGCCCGGCACGCCCGCGCTCTTGAGACGCTCCTCCAGGCCGCGCACCTTCTTGGGATCCACGTCGACCGCGGTGATGTTGGCCGGACCGCCCGTACGCATCGCGCCAGCTTGCATGCAGATGGTCTTGTTGCCGCGCCCGGCCCCCACGTCGAGGATCTCATCGCCGCGAGCCGGAGCTAGCGCGAGCGGCGCCAGTTGGGCTGCCGCATCCATGGAGAACCAGCCTCTGGACCGCTCACTCGCTCCGTACACGGCCGCCGGAGCCGACAGGCGGTAGCACCCCGGGTCCGGCGGTGACCGATCCGGTCTCGCCGCGGAGAGCGACTCCAGCGTCGCTGGCGTATCGCCCTCGAAGGGGTTCAGGCGTACGTAGGTAGGCGCCGGCTCCAGCCCGCAGTCCAGCATCTCCCGTGCGTGCTCGGGTCCCAGCGAGTCCCTCACCAAATCGACCATCCAGCGCGGGTGCGCGGTCGCTCGTGCGAGGGCATCCGTATCGGCAGCTGGGTCTCCCCAGGGAAACGCACTGCTCTCGTCGGCCAGCTTGCGCAGCACGGCGTTCGCAAGACCCGCCGCCTGCGGCCGCGCGCTTCTGACGAGTTGAACGGCCTGATCCACGACGGCGTACGCGGGCACGCGGCTGTATAGCAGCTCGAAGGCACCCATCCTCAGCGCATCGCGGACCCTCGGCTCGATCCCCGACTGCAGGTGACGATCGATCGCCTCGTCAAGCGTTCCTTGGGCAGCGAGCGTCCCGTATACGAGCCTTGCCGCCAGAGCCGCGTCGGCGGGACTCAGCCGCGCCCGCTCCAGCTCCCGCGCAAGGACCGCGCCCGAGAACGCCTCGTCCCGGCGGATCCTGGACAGCACTCGAAGCGCAATTCGCCGGGCGTGCGCTACGCTCACCGTGTGCACCGCCAGCACACATCCTCGCCGAGGTGCACGCCGCGCGCCCAGTCCGCGCCCGCCATGTCCCCGCGACCGGCCGGACGGACAGTGACCAGCTCTATAGCTCCGTCCCGAAGGCCGAGCACTAGCCTCCCGCTTTCGATGCGCACACCTCCGGGAGCGATGGATGTCGTCGCGTGGGCGACGTTCAGCACCGTCAGCTCGCGGTCGCCGACGCAGACCCGCGCAGGCGCCCGCCGCGTCGAAGCACGCACCCGCGCCAGCGCATCGTCTACCGCGAGGTCCGGCGAAAGCGCCACGTCGTCCTTCGTGACCTTCGGAGCGTAGGTCGCCTCATCGCTGTCCTGCGCCGTCCAAACCACAGCGCCGCTCTCGAGGCCTCCCAGCACCTCGAGCAGCGCTTCCGCACCGACACGCGCAAGCGCATCTTCCAGCTCGGACGCCGTCCGGTCCCCGATCTCGACCGCGATCTGCTTTGCGTACGGTCCGGTGTCCAGACCCTCTTCCATGCGCATGATGCTCACGCCGGTGGTCGTCTCCCGGTCGAGGATCGCGCGCTGCACCGGCGCCGCCCCGCGGTATCGCGGGAGGAGTGATGCGTGCACGTTCAGGCATCCGAGACGGGGAACCTCGAGCACCTCGGACGGCAAGACCATGCCGAATGCCGTCACGCAGATCACGTCGGGACCGATCTTGCGCAGACGCTCCGCAGTCTCGCCCCGGAGCGATTCGGGCTGGCAGACCTCCAGACCGAGCGAGAGCGCGCTCTGTTTGACCTCCGATGGCCGGGGCACGCTTCCGCGCCCGCCTGCACGGTCCGGACGCGTCACCACGAGAAGGACCTCGTGCGCGCGCACGAGCGCCTCAAGCGAAGGGATCGCGAACGCGGGCGTACCCATGAACACGACGCGCATCACGTCCCCCTTTGCGGTCGGGTTACAGGTTGTTCGCCTCGTTGTATGCACGGATGACCGACTTGCGCACATCCGGAGGACAACGGTCGAGGATGAGCGTTCCGTCCAGGTGATCGATCTCGTGCTGCAGCACCCGTGCGAGAAGGTCCTCGGCCTCGATCGTGATCTCACGTCCCTCGATCGTGTGGCCTGAGCACACAACGTGCGTGCTGCGCTCCACGGGCACCGTGATCCCGGGAACCGACAGGCATCCCTCGTCCTCGACCGCAGTCTCTTCGCCGAATTCAGTGATCACCGGGTTGCACAGCGCCGCCAGGCGGTCCTCCACATCGAAGACGATCACTCGCTTGTCCACCCCCACCTGCGGAGCGGCCAGACCGACACCGTTCTGGTCGTACATCGTCTCAGCCATCGCCCGCACCAGATCGCGCAGTGAGACGTCGCTCGCGGCGTCTACCTCGCGGGCGCGGCCCTTCAGGGCCGGACTGGGATGGTGCAGGACTTCCATGGGCTCGCTTTCCGTGCGCATGCGGTGACCGCGACAGAGCAAGAAGGGTGCCGCCGGTATTCTACAACGCGCCGCTCAGAGCATGCTCAATGGATCGACATCCACTACCCTCGTGACGCCGTAGTGGAGCGGCGTGCCCTCGAGCGCGTCGCCAACCAGCCGGGGAAGATCGCCCGTCGGAGGCGACTTCACGAGCACGTGCCAACGCCACTTGCCCTTCAGCCGGGCGATCGGCGCTGCAGCCGGTCCCAGTACCTCCCAACCCGGTGGCAGCACAGCACGGATCGCCTCCGCCGCGGCCTTCGCAGACGTCCTGACTTCGTCCGATGCCGCTCCCGAGTAGAGCACGTTGGCCAGTCGGCCGTACGGCGGATACCCGAGCGCCTCGCGATCGGCGGACTCGGGTACGTACAGCAACCCGCTATCCCGTTCGGCAACAGCGCGCACGGCAGGATGGTCAGGCCAGTACGTCTGGATGATGACCTTGCCTGGCTTGGTCCCCCTGCCGGCGCGTCCTGAGACCTGCTCCAGCAGCTGGTAGGTGCGCTCCCCGGCGCGGAAATCCGGTACGTGCATGCTCGTGTCCGCGTTGAGCACACCCACCAGCGTCACGTCGGGGTAGTCGAGGCCTTTCGCGATCATCTGGGTGCCCAGAAGGACACCGCTCTTCAACGCCTCGAAGCGCATCAGTGCCTGCTCGTGTCCCCCCTTTCGGGAGGTGGTATCAGCATCCATGCGCACGATCGGTAGCTCTCCGAAGAGCCTCGCAAGCTCACTCTCCGCCCGCTCGGTCCCGGCACCGAACTTGCGAAGGAACGCACTCCCGCAGCGAGGACAGGTCGTTGGCAAAGACTCACGGATCCCGCAGTGGTGGCACTCGAGCGAACCGGTGTCCTCATGGTAGGTGAGCGACACGCTGCACGACGCGCACTCCGGCACGAACCCGCACTCGCGGCACAACACGAAGGTCGCGAATCCCCGGCGGTTGAGGAAGAGAACCGCCTTCTCGCTGCGTTCCGCCACACCGGCGAGTGCCTCATGGAGCGCACGTGAGTAGATCGACCGGTTGCCGGCTGCGAACTCCGCTGTCATGTCCACGACGGCCATCTCCGGCGGTCTCCCGCCGCCCACGCGCCTCGTGAGGCCGACCCGTGTGTAGCGTCTGGTATCGGCACGGTACCGGGACTCGAGGCTCGGCGTGGCCGACCCCAGCACGAGTGCGGCCCCGCGGGTGGCGCACAGACGTTCGGCGACCTCGCGAGCGTGGTACCGCGGAGCCTGACCCTGCTTGTAGGACGGCTCGTGCTCCTCGTCGATCACGACGAGCGCAACGTTTGCGAGTGGAGCGAAGAGCGCCGAGCGGGCACCGACGACGACGCGCACGTCTCCGCTCAACGCGAGTTGCCACTGGTCGAAGCGCTCGCCTGCCGAGAGGCGACTGTGGATCACCGCGACGTCGTCCCCCAGCCGCGCCCTGAACCTCCCGACGGTCTGCGGGGTAAGCGATATCTCGGGCACGAGAACGATTGCGCTCCCGCCGCCTTCGATGACGCGCTCGATCGCCGAGAGATACACCTCTGTCTTGCCCGAGCCCGTCACTCCCTCGAGAAGCACCACCCCGCCGGCGGCGCCGACGGCACCTGTAATCGCGTCGATCGCAGCCGTCTGTTCGGCCGTGTGGGTATGGAGCGAAGCTTCGGGCACTCGTCCTTCCGGCCGGCGGAACCGTCGCCGTTCGGTGACCCCGACCGCCCCCGCCGCCTCAAGCGCCTTCACCGCCGCTGCCGCACCCGGGATGTCCGCGGAGAGCTCGGAAACGGTCACCGGACCGTCGGCCAGAGCCTCCAACACCGCGCGCTGGACGGTGGCGCGCGTACTCGGCGTGAACCCTGCCCCCTCGACGCGGGTCACGAGGCTGTCGGATACCGCGCGGGCCTGCCGCCCCTGGTACGCCCAGCCGTGCTCCGTCTTCACCACACGCGGCGCCCCGCCGGGCGGGAGGAACAACCGAAGCGCCTCGGAAAGTGGCGCGAGATACTCCGAGGCAATCCACTCGGCGAGTCCGATCGCGTGCCCGTCGAAGACCGGCACGCCCAGAACGCCGTCGATGTCGCGCAGCTCGCCCCCGTAGGCGGTCGTGCCGCCCAGCGACACGACGTAGCCCACGCATCGCCGCTTGCCGAAGGGGACCGCCACCGGGCACCCCACGGTCACGTCGGCCTGCAGATGCGTTGGCACGCGGTAGTCGAACGGCTCGGAGAGGGCACGCGCAGGCACGTCGATCACGACGCGGGCTATGAGCGGGCTGGTATCCATCTCCGACAGAATAGCGAAGGCCACCGACATGGTGCCGATGGCCATCGCGGTCAGGTCCTGCGCACCCGCTACTCGATCGCAGCCTTGAGCGCGTCAACGCGGTCGAGCTGCTCCCACGTGAAGTCCTTGTCGTCGCGCCCGAAGTGCCCGTACGAGGCGGTCTTCCGGTAGATCGGCCGGCGCAGGTCGAGGTCCCGGATGATGGCGCCGGGGCGAAGGTCGAAGACCTCGCCAATGGCCTTCTCGATCTTCGTCGCATCGTACTTCTCGGTGCCGAACGTCTCCACCGTGATGGAGAGCGGGTGCGCCACACCGATCGCGTATGCGAGCTCGAGTTCGCAGCGGTCGGCGAGGCCCGCTGCCACCACGTTCTTCGCCACCCAACGGGCCGCGTATGCGGCCGAGCGGTCCACCTTTGTGCAGTCCTTGCCCGAGAAGGCACCGCCTCCGTGGCGGCCCATGCCACCGTATGTGTCGACGATGATCTTCCGCCCGGTGACACCCGAATCACCCATTGGGCCGCCGATGACGAAGCGGCCGGTCGGATTCACGTAGACTTCGGCGCCCTCCCAGTCGATGCCCTCCGAGGACATGACCGGTTCGATGATGTGCTCGATGAAGTCGGGCTTCATCAGCGCGTCGATCTCAACTCCATCCGCATGCTGTGAGGAGATGAGGACCTTGTCGACGCCGACAGGCTTTCCATCCACGTACTTCACGGTCACCTGCGTCTTGCCATCTGGCCGCAGGTAGTCCAGGACCTCGGCCTTCCGTACCGCGGTGAGCCGCTCTGCGAGCCGATGCGCCAGGTAGATCGGCATCGGCATATACTGCGACGTCTCATTGCAGGCGTATCCGAACATCATCCCCTGATCACCGGCGCCGATCAGATCGAGCGGGTCCTTGTCGCCGTGCTTGACCTCGTATGCCTCGTCCACACCCATGGCGATATCCGGGCTCTGCTCGTGAATGGCGGTGAGCACGCCGCACGTCTCGTAGTCGAAACCGTACTTGGCCCGCGTGTACCCGATGTCCTTCACGGTCTCCCGGACGATGGTGGGCAAGTCAACATATGCGTGCGTGCGGACTTCCCCGGCCACAACGATCAGACCCGTCGTGGTGAGGGTCTCGCAAGCCACACGGACGTAGTCAGGTGAGGCCTTCGAACCCTTGTCGGTCACGTATCCTTCCGCTGCCAACTCACCTTCTCGTGCGACGATCGCATCGAGGATCGCGTCCGAGATCTGGTCGCAGATCTTGTCCGGATGACCTTCGGTCACCGACTCCGAGGTGAACACGTACTCCCGCTCCGACATCACCGCTCCTATCGTCGCCGCCCGCTTCTGCGGGCCTCCTTCGGCCATGCTCGGACAAGAGAAAGTCCCCTGCCCGAACAGACAAGGGACACAGACGTTGGCACGCGTGCGCGCCGCGCTCTTCCCTCATCTTCCAGACGTTGCCGTCTGCCGCAATGTGGCACCGTTGCGTCGCTTTCACGCCGGTTGCCGGGGCGTCGTCGGGTGCGGTCCCTCGGCCCTCTGCAGCGCTTGCGCGCTGCCTCGTGATGAGAACGCTTGCGACGATAGCACGCCGGACTCCCGCCTGCCAACCCGCGCGGATACCGCTATCATTGGTGCGTTCTTACCGCCCTGCGAGGAGACTCGAGTGCCCGACCCTGCCGCTGATGTCCGCGTACGCTTCGCGCCGAGTCCGACGGGCGCGTTGCACATCGGCGGCGCCCGCACGGCGATCTACAACTGGGCGTTCGCGCGCAAGACCGGCGGCACGTTCATCCTTCGCATCGACGACACCGACCCGGAACGCTCGACCGCCGAGAACACCGCGCAGATACTTCGCTCGCTTCGCTGGCTCGGCCTTGACTGGGACGAGGGCCCGGAGGCAGGCGGCGCCTTCGGCCCGTACTTCCAGACGCAGCGCGCCCATGCTTACCGCGTGGCGCTCGAGCGGATGAAGGCCAACGGCTCCGCATACCCGTGCTTCTGCACCGCCGAGGAACTCGAACGGAAGCGGGAGGCGGCCCGGTCAGGTGATGGCACGCCGGGCTACGATCGCACCTGCCGTCGCCTCAGCGCCGACGACGCCCGTGCGCGCATCGACGGCGGCGAACCCCACGTTTGGCGGGTCGCGGTGCCCGAGGATCGCGGCGACATAGTCGTCGACGACGCCGTGCGCGGCGAGACGGTCTTTCCCGCTTCGGCTATGGACGACTTCGTCCTCGTCCGCAGCGATGGCACACCGACCTACAACTTCGCAACTGTTGTAGACGATGCCGACATGGAGATCACGCACGTGATCCGAGGCGACGACCATCTCTCCAACACCCCGCGGCAGATTCTCGTCTTCGAGGCGCTTGCCAGTCCCGTTCCGCGCTTCGCGCATCTCTCGATGATCTGGGGCGCCGATGGCAAGAAGCTCTCCAAGCGTCATGGCGCCACCTCCGTCGAGGCGTTCCGCGACGAGGGCATCCTGCCTGAGGCGCTACTGAACTACCTCGCGCTTCTCGGATGGTCGCTCGATGGCCAGACCACGATCGTCTCAGCCGAGACGCTCCGGGCGACCTTCTCACTCGAGCGCATCTCCAAGAACCCCGCCATCTTTGACGCCGAGAAGCTGGACTGGATGAACGGCGTCTACATTCGCGACATGCCTCCCGAGCAGCTCGCAGAACGGATGCTCCCCTGGCTCGAAAGCGCCGGACTGGCATCCCGCGCTGACTTCGAGTTGCGCCGCGCCTGGTTCCTCGCACTCGTCCCACTGGTGAACGAGCGTCTCAAGCGCATGACCGAGGTCGTCCCCGCCCTCGGCTTCCTCTTCGCCTCAGAGATCACGCTCGACCCCGCCTCCGTGGAGAAGGCGCTCACGACCGCGGAGGCCAGGACGGCGCTGCGCGGATCCGCTGAGGCCCTCGGTACGCTCGATCGGTGGGATGCCGCGTCGATCGAGGCATGCCTCCGTGCCGTCGCCGACTCGCTCGGGGTCAAGCCGAAGGTGCTGTTCCAGGCGGTCCGAGTCGCCGTCACCGGAAGCACCGTGAGTCCGCCGCTCTTCGAGTCCCTGGCCCTCCTCGGTAGCGAGACGGCGCGCGCGCGGCTCGTGTCGGCGCAGGCTGCAACCGCGGGCTGAGCGGGCCTTCTTGCGCGGTTGACACTGCTCACATCTCGCGGGTACAGTACCTACTCGCGCCCCGCGCGCGGGGTGCTCGTTGGGGTGTGGTGTAATTGGCAACACGTCGGATTCTGGTTCCGAAGTCTCTAGGTTCGAGCCCTAGCACCCCAGCCACACATGGCGCGTTCGTCTAGCGGTTAGGACACCGCCCTCTCAAGGCGGAGATCACGGGTTCGAATCCCGTACGCGCTACCAGCACCCTCTAGCCCCTCCGGCGATTCGGCAGGGGCTTTGTGCTATCCTCGGCGACCATGAAGCCCGACTCCGCACCCACGCCTGAACGCAGCGACTTCCTGCGCGAGATCGTCGCAGCTGACCTTGTTGCCGGCCGTCACGATTCTGTCGTCACGCGTTTCCCGCCCGAGCCGAACGGCTACCTCCACATTGGGCACGCCAAGTCGATCTGTCTGAACTTCGGCATAGCTGCCGAGTTCGGCGGGCGCTGTCACCTGCGCTTCGACGACACGAATCCCTGCAAGGAGGAGCAGGAGTACATCGACTCGATCCAGACCGACGTCCGGTGGCTCGGATTCGATTGGGCCGAGCACCTCTACTACGCCTCGGACTACTTCGAGCAGCTCTATGAGTGGGCGGTCCACCTCATCAAGAACGGCAAGGCATACGTCGACGACCTCTCCGCAGACGACATCCGCACCCACCGCGGCACTCTTACCGAGCCGGGCATCGAGAGCCCCTGGCGCGAACGTACGGCCGACGAGAACCTCGACCTGTTCGCCCGCATGCGCGCCGGCGAGTTCCCGAACGGGTCACGCGTGCTCCGGGCCAAGATCGACATGACCTCGGGCAACATCAACTTCCGCGACCCGGTCATGTACCGCATCCTCCACGCCGAACATCCGCGCACCGGCAGCACTTGGTGCATCTACCCGTCCTACGATTTCGCCCACGGCCAGTCCGATGCGATCGAAGGCATCACGCACTCGATCTGCACCCTGGAGTTCCAGGACCACCGGCCCCTCTACGACTGGTTCATCGAGAACCTGCCGGTGCCGTCCACCCCCCACCAGTACGAGTTCGCCAGACTCAACATCACGCACACCGTGCTCTCGAAGCGTGTCTTGCTCCGACTCGTCAACGAAGGGCACGTCCACGGTTGGGACGATCCACGCATGCCCACGCTCTCCGGCATCCGGCGCCGTGGCTTTCCCGCCGATGGCATCCGCGACTTCGCGGCTATGGTCGGCGTCGCACGCGCGGACAGCGTCGTCGAGATCGAGATGCTCGAGCACGCGGTACGCGATGCATTGAACCGAACCGCTCTCAGGCGCTTCGGCGTCCTCAACCCGCTGAAGGTCGTCATCGACAACTTCCCCGAGGATCGGGTCGAGCAGGTAGAAGTCCCGAACAACCCCGAGGATGAGTCAGCGGGCACCCGTGCCGTGCCGTTCGCGCGTGAGCTCTGGATCGAGCGGGATGACTTCATGGAGGAGCCGGCCGCCAAGTTCTTCCGGCTCGCACCCGGTCGCGAAGTCCGGCTGCGTTCGGCGTATTTCGTGACCTGCACGGACGTCGTGAAGGACGATCGTGGAGAGGTCATCGAGCTTCGCTGCACGTACGATCCGGACACACGGGGCGGTTCCTCACCCGACGGCCGCAAGGTCAAGGCCACGCTGCACTGGTTGTCAGCCGGTCATGCTCTGCCTGCCGAGATCAGGCTCTACGACCACCTGTTCGCGAGCGCGCATCCCGGCTCCGGCGGGCGCGATCTGTTCGATGACCTGGATCCTGCCTCGGAGACGATTCTCACTGGCGCGTTCGTCGAGCCCTCGGCGGCAGACATCGAGATAGGCCAGACAGTGCAGTTCGAGCGATTGGGCTACTTCTGCCCCGATTCGGACTCCTCACCCGCGGCGCTCGTCTTCAACCGCACGCTGACGTTGAAGGACACCTGGGCCAAGCTCCAGGCCCAGGGACGTCACGACTCGCTCTGAACGGGTCCGGCGTCGGCGTCTCCCTCCGGCGCGTCAGGGCGCTTCGCCGGCAGCAGATGCTGCGCCAGATCCGCCATGCCGACCGCGCATGCACCCGATAGCGCCCCCATCAGCACGAACGCCATCGCTTCGAGCAACTCTCCGCTTCCGGACCGGAGCGAGTACCCCGTGATGATGGCTGCATAGATCAGTACGACCGCAGCTGCAGCCAACCGCAGTGAGTCGACCCTCACGTGATGCCTGCCCGACGGTCCCAGATCCTTCACGCCGTCAACCACCAACCACGCACACAGTGCAACGAATCCGGCTGCCAGGACGAATGCGAAGAACAGGGCGCCCGCGACGGCCGGCGGTGTCACGCGCTTGCCGTGAGCCAGCCATGCCACGATCGGGCCCGACAGCCCGCCTGCCATCACCACGATCCCGGCTCCGGCCTCCATCCAAACCGGGACACTCCCCTTCACCATCACTCCCGTGACCAGCAATGCAATCCCTGTCGCCAGCGCCATCGTCCCAGCCGACAGAAGCGCACCGTCGCCCACCAGCTCGTACCAGGCACGCGTGAAGAACGTTCGTTTCCGTCCCATGCCGGCTCCCCCCATCATGTGCCACTCCCCAGGAGTATTTCCGCTACGGGCGGTTCGGCTTCGAAAGCCAGTACACGCCCGTGGCCTGCTACAATGTGTGGACGGGAGTGGGCCGGGCGGCCGCGCGTTCTTCGGAGCGTGAGGAAAGTCCGGACTCCACAGGGCAGGGTGCCTGCTAACAGCAGGGCGGCGCGAGCCGATGGAAAGTGCCACAGAAAAGGAGACTCCCGGCTCGCCGGGAAAAGCTGAAACGGTGCGGTAAGAGCGCACCAGCGTCGCGGCAACACGACGGCTTGGCAAACCCCACCCGGAGCAAGGGCGAATAGGAGCGGCTACGGCTGGCCCGGCCACGCTCGGGTACGCCCGCACGAGGCCGTCGGTGACGGCGGTCCCAGATAGATGGTCGTCCTCGACAGAATCCGGCCTACAGGCCCACTCCCGCTATGCCGACCGCCGCTGCCCCCCCGCCCCCGCGAGCGCGCCTCCGCCCACCCCCCCCAGCCGCACGTACCCCCCCCCCCCACCCCGCGCCCGCTCGCGCGCGGCAACCGCCCGCCCCGCCCCGGGTCGGTCGCCCCGACG
>SBEH01000015.1 GCA_009668945.1 Actinomycetota bacterium | reverse complement strand
GCGTGAACGTGAAGAGCTGATTCACGATCTGCTGCCCGTACTTGAGCGACTTCTCGGGATCGTCGGGACGGTCGGCCACCTTCGCGAAGTTCGGGCTCGCCTTGATCGCGTTGACGACCACCATGACGTTCCGCGGGTCCTTGAGGTCGACATCGAGAGAGGCTGGGAGCGGGTTGCCTTCCAGCTGCTCGACGAGTTCGGGGCTGTCCTGGGCGATCGTGTTCTTGAAGTCCTCGAGCGCCTGCTCCTTCGAGGTGTACGTGACGGTGAGCACCTCGGGATTGGCGATGAGCTCCTGCTGAAGCGCGTCGACTTCCGCGGGGGCAGCGCCGTCCTTGAGGAACACGCGAACGGAGACCTTCTCTTCCACTGACTGCACTACCTGGCCTAGGACGAAGCCTGAGCCGACGGACACGCCCACCAGGAGCAGCGACAGGTAGATCGTGATTATGGCGCCGAGGCTCATCACCCAGTTGCGTCTGAAACTGATGATGGACTCTTTGACGAAGTAGCCGAAGTTAATCGCCATAGCCGTACACACCCCGGTCCTGGTCGCGGACGACCTTGCCGCCCTCGAGCGCGATGACGCGCTTGCGCATGGAGTCGACCATTTCTCGATCGTGCGTGGCCACCAGGACCGTGGTCCCGGTCTTGTTGATGCGGTTGAGCAGGCTCATGATGCCGAGCGAGGTCGCCGGGTCGAGGTTGCCGGTGGGTTCGTCGGCCAGCAGCAGCGGTGGCCGGTTCACGAACGCCCGGGCGATGGACACGCGCTGCTGCTCACCTCCCGACAGCTCGTCGGGGTAGCTCTCCATCTTGTCCTCGAGGCCGACCAGGCGGAGCACCTCGGGCACCTGCGTGCGCACGACGTGCTTGCTGCGGCCGATGACCTCAAGCGCGAACGCGATGTTCTCGTAGGTGGTCTTGTTCGGCAGGAGCTTGAAGTCCTGGAAGACGCAGCCGATGTTGCGCCGCAGGAACGGCACCTTCCAGGCCTTCATCTTGCTGAGGTCCTGGCCGGCCACCACGATCTGTCCCCGGGTGGGAAGCAGCTCGCGAAGCAGCAGACGGATGAAGGTGGACTTGCCCGAGCCCGAATGGCCCACGAGGAACACGAACTCCCCCTGCTCGATCTCGACGTTGCATTCGTCGAGTGCGGGGGGCTTGTTCGGAACGTATATCTTGCTGACGTTCCGCATCGAAATCATAGGGGTGCTCCAAATCTGTGCGACGATTCCCGCGATAGTCTACCAGAACGGGCAGCGCCCGGCCGCCGAGGACCGGTAGCACGCCGCGTGCCGTTCGTGCCTATTTCTTGCGCTTCAACAGCTCCCGCGCGGCATTCGCGATGTCGTCAGCGGTGAGTCCGAAGTGCGCCATCAGCTCCGCCGGCTCTCCCGACGTGCCGAAGACGTCCCGCACGCCAACGCGCGCGAGCGGAACGGGCGCGAGCTCGCCGAGCGCCTCGGCCACGGCCGATCCGAGCCCGCCGATGACCGAGTGCTCCTCGCACGCCACGACGGCGCCAGTCTTGCGCGCCGATGCCGCGATCTGCTCGGCCGGGAACGGCTTGATCGTCGAGACGTCCAGCACCTCGGCGTTGACGCCCTCTAGCGCGAGCGCCTCGGCGGCGGCAAGCGCCTGCTCGACCATCACGCCGCACGCAGCGAGGGTGACGTGCACGCCCTCGCGCAGGACGCGCGCGCGGCCGAGTTCGAAGGCGTAGTCGTCGCCGTAGATGACCGGAACGCCGGCCCGGCCGAGGCGGATGTAGAACGGCCCCGGCGTGACCGCGGCGAGCCGGATCGCGGCCTTCGCGGCGACGTAGTCGGCGGGCACGAGCACGCGCATGCCGGGAAGCACGCGCATGAGCGCGATGTCCTCCAGCATCTGGTGGCTGCCGCCGTCGGGGCCGACGGTGATGCCGGCGTGCGTGGGCGCGAGCTTCACGCCCAGGTTCGAGTAGCAGACCGTGTTGCGCACTTGATCGTACGCGCGTCCGGTCGCGAACACGGCGAAGCTGCCCGTGAACGGGACCTTGCCCTCGACGGCGAGCCCTGCCGCCGTGCCGATCATGTTCTGCTCGGCGATGCCGACGTTGAAGAAGCGATCGGGGTAGGCTTTCGCTAGCTTGGCGGTGGTGGTGGAGCCGGAAAGGTCGGCGTCTACCGCGACGACGTCTACGCCCTCGTTCGCGAGCTCGACGAGGGTTTCGCCGAGCGCTTCGCGCGTCGCCCGCTTCTCGCTCATCGGGCACCGCCTTCCAGCGCCTCGGCCAACTGCGCGAGCGCGAGCGTGGTCTGCTCGGCGTCAGGCGCCTTGCCGTGCCAGCCGGCGTCGCCCTCCATGAACGAGACACCCTTGCCCTTGATAGTGTACGCGACCACCGCCACGGGTACGCCCTCGGTCATCGGCGGCTCGGTGAGCGCCTTCAGCAGGTCCTCGACGTCGTGCCCGCCGACCTCGCGCACCTCCCAGCCGAAGGCGTCGAGCTTCTCGGCGACGCCGCCGAGGCACATCACCGAGTCGCACGCGCCGTCGATCTGCAGGCCGTTGTGGTCGACGATCGCCATTACGTTGTCGAGCTTGTGGTGCGCCGCGAACATCGCGGCCTCCCACACCTCGCCCTCCTGCATCTCGCCGTCGCCGAGCAGGCAGAACACGCGCGCCGGGTTGGCGTCCATGCGCAGCGCCAGCGCCATTCCGTTGGCGATCGCGAGTCCCTGACCGAGCGAGCCGGTCGAGACCTCGATGCCTGCGCATTTGTTGGAGTCGGGGTGGCCCTGAAGGATGCTCCCGAGTTTGCGGAGCGTCTTCAGGTTGTCATGTCCGAAGTAGCCCGCCTCGGCGAGAGCGGCGTAGAGCACCGGCCCGGCGTGGCCCTTGGAGAGCACGAAGCGGTCCCGCTCCTCCCAGTCCGGGCGCAGCGGGTCGTGCTTCATCACGCCGAAGTACAGCGAGGCCACGATGTCGGCCGCCGAGAGCGATCCGCCCGGATGGCCGCTGCCGGCCTCGGCGATCATCTCGACGATCTCGTAGCGCATGCGCGCCGCACGCGCCTCGATCGCTGCCACCTGCGCCGCGTCGGTCATAGGTCCGCTCCGATCTCCTTGAAGCCTTCGCCGAGTGCCTCATGCACGTCGGCGATAACCACGAACGCACGCGGGTCGACCGCGTGCACTAGCGCCTTGAGCGAGTCTATCTCGCGACGCGACACCACGGTGAACACCATCTCACGCGGCTCTCCCGAATACAGCCCGCGGGCCACGATCCCCGTCGCTCCGCGGCCGAGCTGGTGGAGGACGGCGTCGGCCACTCGGCCGGGCTCGTCGCAGATGATGAACGCCGCCTTCTCGACCGACAGGCCCTCCTGCACGACGTCGATCACCGTGCCCATCACGAACACCGCGACAGCGCCGTAGAGCGCGAGGTCGGGGCCGAGCACGATGGCCGCCACGAGAGTCACCACCGCGTCGGCGGCAAGCATGAGCTGCCCGATGCCGAGGTTCACCTTGTCCACAAGCAGCTGCGCCACGATGTCGGTGCCGCCGGTGTTCCCCCGCGCCTTGAAGACGAGCCCCATGCCGATGCCGGTGATCGCGCCGCCGTAGAGGACCGCCAGCAGCCGGTCGTTCGCCGCCAGGTGCGGAGTGAACGGCGCGAGCACGTCGATGGCAACCGGGAGCGCGATCATGCCGTACACGGTCTTGGCGCCGTAGCGCCAACCCTTCTGCGCCACGCCGATGACGAGCAGGATGCCGTTCATCACCAGCATCTGCACGCCGATCGGCACGCTCACGCCGAACTTGTCGAGGAACAGGTAGTGGAAGACGGTGGCAAGACCCGACACGCCGCCGGCGGCGAGCTTGTTCGGGATGAGGAAGGCGTTGAGACCCCAGGCGGTGATGAGTATGCCGAGGGTGATGAGCGCGTAGTCGCGGACTCGGCGGCTCTTGAGGACCGCCGAAGGCGCCGCCTTCACCCGCTCTTTCGCCATCACCGCGCCGGCCCCCCCGCTACTCGGCCAACACCGCTTGCGCCTCGGACACACGCCAGCGGTGGTATCCGATGACGAACTCGTCTAAGTCGCCGTCTAGCACGCCGTTCACATCGCCGGTCTCTATGCCGGTGCGAACGTCTTTGACCATCTGGTACGGGTACAGCACGTAGTTGCGGATCTGGCTGCCGAAGGAGATCTCCTGGCGCTCGCCTTTGAGCGCGTCGATCTCGGCACGGCGCTTCTCCTGCTCGATCTCGTACAGGCGCGAGCGGAGGATCTTCATCGCAGTCTCCTTGTTCTTGAGCTGCGATTTCTCGTTCTGGCAGGTTACCACCAGCCCGCTTGGCACGTGGGTGATACGCACCGCCGAGTCGGTGGTGTTCACGCTCTGGCCGCCCGGGCCGCTCGAGCGGTAGACGTCCACGCGGATGTCCTCGTCGCGGATCTCCACCACGACGTCGTCGGGCAGCACCGGCAGCACCTCGATGCGTGCGAAGGTCGTCTGGCGGCGCTTCTTCTCGTCGGTGGGGCTGATGCGCACGAGGCGGTGCACGCCGTGCTCCGAGTTAAGCATGCCGTAAGCGTTTCGGCCGTGCACGGTGAACACGGCGCGGTCGATGCCGAGCTCCACGCCCGCCGGCGCGTCGTGCACGTCGACCTTCCACTTCCGCAGCGTCGCGTACTTGAGCAGCATCTTCATCAGCATCTCGGACCAGTCCTGGGCCTCGAGGCCACCCTGACCCGGGATGATGGTGACGAGCGCATCCCCGTGGTCGAACTCGCCAGTGAACCAGGTGGCAAGCTCGAGGTCGTTCGTGCGGCGGGTGAGGTCCTTGAGCCCCGCCGAGGCTTCGACCCCAAGCTCGTCGTCGGCCTCGGCCACCGCGAGCTCGTTGGCCACCTCGAGCTCGTCGAGAGCGTCTACAAGCGACTCGTACGCCTCGATCTCGTCGCGCAGCCCCGCCGCCTGCGACATCACCTGCTGCGCGGCGGACTGGTCGTCCCAGAAGCCGGGTGCGGCGGAGCGCTCCTCGAGCGTCGCGAGCTCGGCGCGCTTGGTGTCGAGATGCAGGTACTCGGCGATATGCGCCACGCGCTCGCGCAGCGCCTGGATGTCCGAATCAAGATCGTCGATCATGGGGTCCGTCCGCGTGCCGGGTCCACCGGAGCGACACCCCGGGGCAGACGGATTGTAGCACGCAGCCGCGCCCCTACTGCCCGATCCAGAACGCCGGGCCTTCGAGGCTGTAGATAGTCGGCCAGCTGGCGAGGACGTGATCGCGCTCGGCGGCCGAAGCGGTGTAGAAATGGCTTCCGTTGCGCACATTGTAGAACCGGTAGACCGTCATGTTGTTGCCAACCTGTGCCGGGTTCACGGCGTACGTCTGCCCGTCGAGCGAGAACACGGTGGGCCACTTCGCGAGCACGTCCGCCGCCTCGGTGGCGCTGGACGTATAGAAGTGGCTCCTGCTGACACGGTTGTAGAAGCGATAGAGCGGCTGGCTGTTCTTCGCCGGGTCGGTGTAGTACGCAACGCCCTCGAAGTGGAAGACCGTCGGCCATGTGGCGATCACGTGATCCGCTTCGGCGGCCGACGACGTGTAGAAGTGCGTGCCGTTGGTGACGTTGTAGAAGCGGTAGACCGGGCTCTGCCCCTCCTGGGCGAGCATCGTCTCACTGTCGCCGTCTTTACCCTGCCACACGATCCAGTTGCCGTCGATCACGGGCGCCCGGTCGTTGCCCGAATTCGCTACGAACTGCCCGACGCCGCCCGCTGGAGTCCAGGCGAAGATCTCGTAGTCCGCTCCGCCGTCGGAGCCGCCTATCCCCGCCCACACGACGCGATCACCGCAGACGGCGGCGTCCCTGTCATCGGTGTTGTTCTGGGTCAGCTGGACGATGCCGCTCGAGAGCGTCCAGGTGAACAGCTCGTGGTCGGTGCCGGCGTCGGTCCCGCCTTTGCCTTCCCACGCGATGCGGCCGCCGTAGACCGCCGGTTCGTAGTCCTCGGTGGCGTTCGTGGTGATCTGAGTAGTACCGACGCCGCTCTCCCACACGAAGACCTCGTAGTCGGAGCCGGCGTCCGAACCGCCCGTGCCGTACCATACGACGCGATTCCCCCACACATCGCTCGCCCAGTCCGGGCTAGCGTTCGTCGTCAGCTGCATGACGCCCGAGGCCGGCGTCCACGTGAAGATCTCGGAGTCCGCCCCGGCATCGGAGCCGCCGTAGCCCCACCAGACGACGCGGTCGCCCTGCACGTACGGCTCGGAGTCGTCGGCGGAGTTCGCAGTGAGTTGCACGACGCCACCCGAGGGCGTCCACGTGAAGATCTCGAGGTCAACCCCGGCGTCCGAGCCGCCCGCAGCCTCCCAGACGATCCGGTCGCCATCCACCTGCACCCGCGCTTCGCCTGACACAGTGTTGGTGAGCTGCACTGTCCCGTTTGCCGGCGTCCAGGTGAAGATATCGCTGTCGCCGGTGGGAACAGCGCCCCCGGTCCCCACCCACACGATGCGGTTGCCGCTCACGTGGGGATCGTAGTCGGCGGTCGAGTTGCTGGTGATCGCCACCGTGCCCGAAGCGGGCGTCCACGTCATGATCTCGTACGTCGAGCTGCCACCACTCGTGCCGAGGTACTGCCACACGACACGGTCGCCCGAGACGTCCGGGAATACGTCCCCCCAGGCGTTGTTCGAGAGCTGGGAGATCACGCACGCGTGAGCCGAAAGCGTGCCGAGTGGCGCCACCGCTGCCGCCACGACAGCGGCCGTCAGCGTGCATGCTGCGCGCGCACATAGAGCCTGAGTCCTCGAGCCCCTGCTATGCATGTGGATGCCTCCTAGCGCCCTGCCGCCGGCCCCTCGTCGGCGACGCTAGAGGGAATCTACCCGAGCGCGCACGCCGTCACGCGCCGGCGGACGCGCCTAGTTCGCCCCGTGGCAGAACTTGTACTTCTTGCCGCTGCCGCACGGGCAGGGATCGTTGCGTCCGACGTTCGCGAACGGGTCGTCCTTGTCCTTCACGACCGTGGCGGCGCCAGGCGTCGCGGTGCGCTTCTGACCGGCTGACGCGGCCTTCGCCATCGCCTCACTCGCTCCCCCGCCCACCTGCGCCATGGCCTGCTCGTTCGCGGCGGCCTGCTGGCGCGCTCCGCCGAAGATGCTGGACTCGGAGGGCGCCGAATACGACACCTTGCTCACCTCGGGCGCCTCGGGCGCGGGCGCGGGGGCCTGCGCGAGCTGCATGTGCATGACCGTGCGCAGGAAGTCGCGGTTGATCTCGCCCACGAGGAACCGGAACATCTCGTACGCCTCGCCCTTGTACTCCACGAGCGGGTCGCGCTGGCCGATGGCGCGCAGGCCGATGCCCTCGCGCAGGTAGTCCATCTCGAGCAGGTGGTTCATCCAGCGCGCGTCGATCACGCGCAGCATCACGTAGCGCTCGAGAGCGCGCAGTTGGTCGCTGCCGATGGTGGCTTCCTTGGCCTCATACGCCGAAAGCAGCTTCGCCGAGAGCGCGTCGCCGAGCTCGTAGGGGTTCTCGGCCTTGCGCGCCTCGTCGTCGATGACCGCGAATCCCGTGATCTCGGTGAGCGCTTCGGCCATGCCGTCCCAGTCCCACTCCTCCGGGTAGCTCTTCTCGGGACAGAACTCGGAGACGACGTCGGCCACGGTCTCCTCGATCATCTCCTCCACGCGGGCGCGGATGTCCTTGCCGTCGAGGATCTGGTTGCGCTCGCCGTAGATCACCTGGCGCTGCTTGTTCATCACGTCGTCGTACTCGAGCACGTACTTGCGGGAGGCGAAGTTCTGCGCTTCCACCTGCTTCTGCGCGCTCTCGATGGCTTTGGAGACCATGCCGGCCTGGATTGGCATGTCGTCGGGGATGTCGGTCTTGGCCATGAAGCTGCCGATGCGGTCCATGCGCGCGCCGCCGAAGAGGCGCATGAGGTCGTCTTCGAGCGAGAGGTAGAACTGCGACAGGCCCGGGTCGCCCTGGCGCCCCGAACGGCCGCGGAGCTGGTTGTCGATGCGGCGCGAGTCGTGGCGCTCGGTGCCGAGGACCGCAAGCCCGCCCGCCGAGACGACCTCCTCGTGCTCGGCCGCGCACGTGACCTTCGCGTCCGCGAGCGCGCCCGCACGCTGCTCGTCGGTGGCCTCATCCGGCTGCACGCCACGCTCGCGCAGCAGCTCCTCCGCGAGGAACTCGGGGTTGCCGCCCAAGATGATGTCGGTGCCACGTCCGGCCATGTTGGTGGCGATGGTGACGGCGCCCTTGCGGCCCGCCTGCGCGATGATGTGCGCCTCCATCTCGTGGAACTTCGCGTTCAGCACCGCGTGCTCGATGCCGCGACGCTTGAGAGAGCGCGAGAGACGCTCGGAGTTCTCGATCGAGATGGTGCCGACAAGACACGGCTGCCCGGCCTCGTGGCGCTCGGCGATGAGCTCGGTCACGGCGTCGAACTTCGCGTCGATGGTGCGGTAGATGAGGTCGTTTCTGTCGTCGCGCACCATCGGGCGGTTGGGCGGGATCACCACCACGGGCAGGCTGTAGATCTCGCGGAACTCGGCGTCTTCGGTGACCGCCGTGCCGGTCATGCCCGAGAGCTTCTCGTAGAGACGGAAGAAGTTCTGCAGCGTGATGGTGGCAAGGGTCTGGTTCTCCTCGCGCACGTGCACGCGCTCCTTGGCCTCCACGGCCTGGTGGAGTCCCTCCGACCAGCGGCGGCCGTACATGATGCGGCCGGTGAACTCATCCACGATGAGCACCTCGCCGTCTTTGACCACGTACTCCACGTCGCGGTGGAAGAGGAACTGCGCCTTCAGGGCCTGCTGGAGGTGGTTCACCATCTGCCCCGACGGATCGGCGTAGAGGTCCTCGATGCCGAGCATCTGCTCCACGCGCCCGATGCCCTCTTCCGTGGGCGCCACGGTGCGCTTGGCCTCGTCGAGCTCGAAGTCCTCGTCGAGTTTCAGACGCGGCGCGATCTTGGCGAAGGACTTGTAGGTGTCCGCCGAGCGCGTGCCGGCGCCGGAGATGATGAGCGGGGTGCGCGCCTCGTCGATGAGGATCGAGTCCACCTCGTCCACGATCGCGTAGTGGTGGCCGCGCTGCACGCGGCTCTCCGGGCGCGTGACCATGTTGTCGCGCAGGTAGTCGAAGCCGAACTCGCTGTTGGTGCCGTAGGTGACGTCTGCCGCATACGCGGGCTTGCGCGCCGCCGAATCCATCCCGCTCTGGATCACGGCGACGGAGAGGCCGAGGAAGCGGTACACGCGGCCCATCCACTCGCTGTCGCGACGGGCGAGGTAGTCGTTCACGGTGACCACGTGCACGCCGTTGCCGGCAATCGCGTTCAGGTACACGGGGAGCGTTGCCACGAGCGTCTTGCCCTCGCCGGTCTTCATCTCCGCGATGTTGCCGCGATGAAGGACGATGCCGCCGATCATCTGCACGTCGAAGTGGCGCATGCCAAGCGAGCGCTTGGCCGCCTCGCGCACCACGGCGAATGCCTCGGGGAGCAGGTCGTCGAGTGTCTCGCCTTCAGCGAAGCGGTTGCGGAACTCATCGGTCTTGGCGCGGATCTCGTCGTCCGAGAGCGGCTCGAGCGACGGCTCGAAGGAGTTGATCTGCTCGACTATCGCCTCGTACTCGCGGAACTGCTTGCCCTCACCGAGGGTGAGGATCTTGGTGAAGAGGTTGGCCATGGGAAGAGGTGCTCCTCAAGATGGCTGACAAGAACATGTGATTCTAGCATGGCGAGTGCCAACAACCCTGCGGCGGCGGCCGCTCCGCCTGCGTGTCGGAGCCGGGAGGTCTGACGACCTCCCGGCTCCTCACAGTGACCCCGAAGCCCCGTGGTGCCGGACTCAGACGATGCCCCTCAGGAGGTCTCCCGTCTCCTCATCGCCTCGCTCGTCACCTGCACTTGGCCGCACGGCGGGCTTCCGAACCGCTGCAAGGGCATGGTATCTGGCGCAGTTCAACCGGATGTCAGCCGCATCTAAACTGGCCGACAGCTCTCGGAGTCGTCAGACTCCATCGCGAGCACTGCTTGGTAGAGCCTCGTCGTCTCGGCAGACGGATCGATGCCGAGGTCGTCCACGAGCCGCCCCCGACACGCTAGGTACGTCTCAATCGCCCTGCTGCGCTGACCACATCCGATCTGGCACCGCATGGTCGTCTGGTAGATATCCTCACGCCAAGGATCGGCAGTACCCGCACGTCGCAGAAACGCCAAGGCCTCGGTAAAACCACCGGCCGCTTCGGCATGGCGCGCCGCAACCAGCATCATGTCGCAGAAGGTATGCTTCGTCTCCTCGCGAACGTCGGTGAACCACTCCTCGTATACGTCGCCGGGCAGGAACTCTCCCACATACACCGCAGCGAGTCTGCGTGCGGCGGCTAGAACGCTGACCGCGTCGTCGACTGCAGTCGCCGCTCGGATTTCGTCGACCGTCTCTTCGAACTCGTCGAGGTCGGTTCTGACTTCCGGCGTGGTTCTGCACACGCCACCCGAGCACACAGCGAATGGGCACGGTCCGTCGACCGTCAGCCCACTCGCGAGGGCGCGCTTCATGCCGCTCCATGTGACGTAGAAGTTGCGTCTGGCGCGGTCCTCATCCATGTCGGGCCAGAACCGCTCCAGAATGACATCGCGGGGCAGCTCCCGCCCCCGGCGCACAGCAAGAACAGCGAAGAGCAGGCGCACCTTACGTTTGCGCCAGTAGGAGTCCTCGATGCGACTTCCGTCGATGTGGACCTCAAACGCGCCGAAGAAGCGTACGCGACAGAACGGCGCGCTCGGATCGCCACCACACTGCGCGAACCCGGTGCTCTGCCCCGGCTGTGCCCGTGCCCTCAGGACCTCCCGGTCCTGAGGGGAGATCCCTCCCGCGGTCACAGCGGCCTCCAGTGTGACGGCGGGCAAGAGCCGGAGCATCCGCAGCGGCAGGTGCTCCGAACTGCAGGCGCATGCGAGCAGTCCAAGCAGACCGGGAAATGCGCGACAGTACATCGCCATTCGCCAGTTGGCCGAACCCGTGGCGATGTAGTCGACGTGGCGACGCAAGATGCACACGCCTGCGTCGAAATCCCCCTGCTGCCTTACCATCTCGGCTGCCACCATGTCCGCGCACAGCAGGTGCATAGCAGCATCCAGTCGATGAGCCTCGGATTGGACACGGGTGACGATTCGATGTGCGCCCCAGCGGTCGCCGAGCGCGAGAAGTGACGCGGCTACCTCGATCTCGGCAGTCAGCCGAAGCAGGCCGGACTCCGAGGCCGATCCGACCATCTCGAGGAGCGCCGACTCGGCAACTGCGAGCGCCTCATCTTTGCGTCCCGCGGCTCTCAGCGACATTGCTCGCAAGGGTTGCTCGACGACGGCGCCGACTTGGTCTCCAGTAGCCGCCAGTACCGCTTGAGATTCGCGGTACAGCTCTGCGCCCTCTTCCACGTCTCGTGTTCCCCGAATATCCGCCAGGGTGCCAAGCGCGTACGCGTTCAGTAGTCGCAGCTCCGCCATGGCGGTATCCGCCAACACCGAAACCAGAATCGCATCAGCCTCGACCAGCGAGCCCAACTCCATCAGCGCGACCGCGTAGTTCGCGCGCGATTGGAGACGCTGGGTCATCGAAGTACCCGGCCATCTTGCGGCGCGCGCTACCAGTGAGGCGGCAAGGTCCCATCGGCCGAGTAGTTGACCCTGCACGCTGGAGATGCACGTCGCCACCCAGCCCGCATCATGCTGGTGCCTAATTGCCTGGGGGAGCAGTCTGGCGGCGGCTTCGGCATGCATCCGTGCCTGGCAGGAGTTGCCCGCATACGCCTCCAGCCCTGCGGCGTACGCCTCACACAGGCACTCTTCCGCGGGATTCAACTGGCTTCTCAGCGGTCCCCCTAACTGCTTCAGGAATCCGCGCGCAGCACCCAAGTCGGCACTGTCCACAGCCAGCCTGACTTCCAGTAGCACGGCTCCGATTTCGGTAGGGGTATCGCGATTGAGTTCTGCGATGCGTTGCGCGAGCGAAGCATGCACAAGTGCCTCGTCGAGCCGCTCTGCCTCCCTGAGCGTGGCAGCGCGCAGCAGCAACAGCCTACCGCTCTCTGAGAGTCTGGCTGCCGACAACCTCCGCAGACACTGTTCCATCATCGTTGCGCCACAGTGATGCAAGATCGACGTGCCCCACGTCTCACACGCTGCCACAACCTCGTCCTCATCGCAGGCAATCATCAGTAGCCTCTGAAGTCGCATGAAGTCACGCCTGTCGGCGAGATACGCGGTGGCTGCCCTTCTGACGGCTCGCACGTTCTCCAGGCCAAGGCGACCGGGGACGCCCTCCACAACCACATCGCACATGACGGCATGCATCCTGAACCTGGCGGCTGCGGAGGGGCACTCGTATTCAACCCCAAACAATGGTGCGGAGGGCACAGCCAGGCTCCAGTCGGCGGGGTCACAGCCCGCCATCTTGAGGCATTCGTCGACCTCGGTCGCTCTCCCCTCTCTGAGCAACGCGGCACAGTACGTCAGAGCGAGTGCTTCGCTGGGGAGTCCCTCAACCATCCTCCTAACGTGCCAGATGAGGTCCTGGGGCACATCGTCGTCGTCAAGACGGGAATGCCGCAGCATGACACAAGTGAGTGCAGGATGCCCGTCGAATCGACGAACGAGTCTGGCCGCACGGTCGCTTCCCCCGGCATCCTCTCCGAGCACCGCCAGGAGCTGTTCCACCTCTCCAGCGTCGAAGCGCAGGTCTTCAGCGGTCACGAACCAGGAGCGGTTCGGATGAGGTGTGTGTTCGCCAACTGGCAAGAACCTACAGGTGACGGTGACAGTGCTGCGATGCGATGTCAGTTCGGTCAGCTGCAGAGCGAGGCGCTCGAGCGCTTCAAGGTCAGTGATGCGATTCGCACCATCAAGAAACAAGTGTACCGCGCGACCTCGAAGTCGCATCATCTCCCCTCGAGCTCGGAGCACGGCATCAGCTTTGCCCGATTCTGCGTCGGATGCAGCTGCGGACACCCCGCCCGGGTCGGAATCTGGACGGTGCTCCTGCAATGCATCAGCAAGGGCGACCATCCACTCGTCGTCTGCAAGCTCGGCATCATAGAGCGGCACCCACAACACATCATCAGGCAGGAACGCGCGTGCGCACTGTGCTGCGAACACGCTCTTCCCGTACCCCGGTGGAGCCGACACGACAGTGAGAGCGGGGCGCTGCTTCTGCGCCACACGCAGGAGATCCGTGCGCTCCACGACCGGACCAAACACCGGAATCCCGCATGCGGCGGCCTCCATGTTCGCCATTCCTCCCCCTGAGAATCGGCTGGAGACCCCTGAAAGGATATGGGCTATTTGAACGCATCGAGACGGAGCACGCAATACTCCTGACACATGACCCGAGAGCCTGGGCGCCCAGATACCAGCGCTAGACGGATCGCCTGCACTTCGCTGCAGAGTACATCCATCCTGCCAGCCCTAGCGCAAGAAGCATGTCTCCAACAGACAGAACCCCTCGCTGCCATTCAGGTCCGGGCACAGCAACGACGTCGGCCAGTGCCGTCAGTACCGTGCTGTCGGTCATCTCCTCATGCAGGCAGTCGGTGTCTAGCGCGTCGCGAAAGACCGGCCTGGTGGCACCGATCTCGGATGCCGCCTTGATGCTCACCGGCATGGCCTGGTTTGCGCCGATCACCAAGATATTCATCGCGATTCCTAGCGCCGCGAACGCCAGCATCCATTGCCGACGTGCATTCAGCATCAAGGTCACCGCGAGACCAGCCATCATCAGCAGCCACACGATGATGCTGAGCGCACAGTCCAGCCCCAGTCGTTCTGAGATTGCAGGCCACGCGAGTTGTGTTGGCAGCAGGAGCAGGAGTACCCACTCGGCCTTCAGCTGCTCGTGTACGAGATTGCGCAGTGATCCGCCTGTTGCGAGCGAGAGTAGTAGTCCGGCGAGGATTACCTCGAGGAGGATCATCGGGTGAATCCGACGCTGGCATTCGGTCCCCGCACGATTCCATCAAGCGACTCGAGCACGCGGCCCCTTAGGCCCCCGGCCTCCATCAGGAGCCGCTCTAGGGCGGCACTAGCGCCCATCTCGGCCCGCAGTCGATCGTACCGCGAGCAGGTTCTCACTATCTCGCATCCGATCAAATGGCCGGAATCGGCCTCATCGCTGCAGGGCGCAATCAACGGTGCGACATCGGTGAGGAATGGAATCGACGAGACGATGTCGGCCCCACGCAGCGCGTGCGCTTCGCTCTGGTCGTCGACCATGTCGCCCATCCGTCCGATGTCATGGAGCAGCGCAGCATATCCGATGCGCTCGAGCTCGTGCGTGGATAGCCCGATTCCTCGACCCACGGCCACCGCCAAATCCGCGACTCGTCGTGAGTGCCCGGTGTCGTGAGGTCGATCGAGTTCCGCCGCGTGGGCCAGCGCGCTAATCGTATCTGCATAGCCGCGCCGAATTCGCAGATAGAGGTTGAAGCTGTTCTGCAGTATGAGCGTAAGCAAGAGCGCAACGGGCAGCGCCCACGTTGCAGACTCCGTCTGCAGCCGCACCGCAACCGCCGCCATCGGCAGGTGCACCAAGTACATCGTTACCAGCGGCCGCTGCAGCGTCGTGACGCCCTGGGCCACTGGCAGGCCGCCTGCGGCGCGCTGCTGAACGGCCATCGTCACGAGATCCACTGTGGCGTAGACAGCCCCCGCGAGCAGTGTCAGCAGAATCACGCTCTCCCCTGACAGCCCGCCGAGTTCCGAGGGCTTCAGGACCAGCTGCCACGGCGCCATGAGCCCGAGCACGCCCGTGCTTCTTACTGCGTCAGCGGCTCGATATGCAGCCTGGTCGCGGGTGGACTGCGCCCGACGCGCGATTGACTCCGCGCCGGCGGCAACGGCCGAGGCCGACAGAACGACCATGATGTTCGCTACAGCAAGGCCAACTAGACCGACCGCCAGCGTGACGTAGACCTCGTCACCCTGCGGTAGCCGAATTGTCAGCAGTCGGGTCGCGAAGAACGCCGCAGCGAGCGCCGCGGCTGCTGCTAGGTCGAACTCGGCGGGGGCCGCGGGGCGCGTTAGAACGACGGCTATCGCCCCAAGCGAAACGAGCCCAACCAGCAACAGTGCCTGACCAACGAAGCTCGCAGCACGGGTCTGGACTAAACGCGCCGACATCAGACTGCAGCTCCCTGATCGACGGCGACTACAGCGGTGAACTGCAGTGCTAGCTCCCTGTCCAGTTGGGTTCCTGCTACGCGAGCAATCTCAACCAGCGCCTGCACCTGGGTCATTCCGGGTCGATACGCCCGATCCGACGTCATGGCATCGTAGGCATCTGCGACTGCCAGAATGCGAGCAAGTTGCGGAATCTGGTCACCCACTAGTCCGTCCGGATAGCCCGCACCGTCGTACCGCTCATGGTGATGGCGGACGATCGGCACGATATCGGCGAGGAACTCCACGTCCTCAACCAGCTCGCTGCCTATGATGGGGTGCTGGCGTATGAGTCTGACTTCCTCGGCACTCAACTGCGCAGGCGACGTCAGCGTGTCGAGCGCGACACCGATCTTGCCCACATCGTGCAGCAGCGCTGCACGCTCCAGCAAGTCCGCTTCCGAGCGTTGCAGGGCGATCGCCTCCGCCAGTCGGCGCGCATAGACGGCCACTCGCTCCGAATGGCCGCGCGTATATGGGTCCTTCGCTTCGATCGCCGTCACGAGAGACCGCACCGTCGACGTGTATGCCTCAGTGAGCTCCGCATATACGCGGAATGTGCGGCGAGCCGCCATGAACGGCAGGACCAGCAGTACTACTCCAAGCCAGGATGACATGGCAATCAGGTGCGCCATAACGTAGCCGAGTAGTGCAAGGACCAGCAGGCTCGCCCAATACGACCCGGGCGCCAGGGCCCTGAGCACCTGCGAGGCATTCATACTGGTCTTCAGCCCGACATGCACCCCCACGAACAACAGATTCAGAACGAAGAACAGGGTGACAGCGACAATAGGGCCCGCGATTCGCCCGACGAGGGAACTCCCCGACGCGCTAGTCTGCAACGCGCCGCCCCCCAGCAAGACAAGCACCCAGCCACTCAGTAGACCTGAGATGAAGAGCTGACTGGCATTGGTCAGCATCAGAACCGCCGGCTTGTGCTCGCGTATCTCCTGAAGGCTTACGGCACTGGCCAACCCGGTCACGGCTCCACCCAAGGGACCTGCGATGAGAATCCCGGCGAAGATCGGCGCGAATGTAAGCGAGAGTGAGACCGCGAACGGCAACTCAAGAGCCATGTTGCTCAGAACGAGTGTCACGACCACGAGAGCCGCAATCGGCCATGGATCAACGGCGAGCCAACCAGGAAGTACGAGTACGCCGCCGAGCAGTGCCACGACGGTGAGGAGCCCGGCATATGTCCACAGCAGGCGCTCCCTCAACGATCTCGCCGTCCCATAGACGTACTTGGGCCAACGCCGCGGGTTGGAGAAGCTAGACCTTCCAGACGGCTCCCCCGCCCATGACGAGAGCGGCGAGAGACGCAAGCAAAAGAGCGATACGCTTCATGTGAGAAGACCCCC
>SBEH01000025.1 GCA_009668945.1 Actinomycetota bacterium | reverse complement strand
AGAGCGGCGAGAGACGCAAGCAAAAGAGCGATACGCTTCATGTGAGAAGACCCCCTGTCTAAGTGGTGTCTTCTCCCATCCCGCTAGTGACGGAAGAACTCTGTCCGCTCCGCTCGATAGTTGGCTGACAGTGTCCATACCGGTTCTCACGGCGTTGGCCCAAACTGGGTCATCTATGGGGTTGTCAAGAAGCCGAGACGGCGGTTGATGGCGTCGAGTGTAGCACGCACGATGGAGTCCTTATCGTTCTGGCGCACCAGCGCGGATCCCGCAAATGCCTGCTCCCCGAGCGATGTCACCAGCACCACGCACGCGCACGCGATGCTCTCGCGTCCCAGGCGGATGATCTCCACGTCCTCGAGCGCGAAGGTGAACGCGCCCTGCAGGTACTGTGCGATCGCGTCCAGCGTGGCCTCGGCCACCAGCCGCTCCCGTCCGGTGCGGCTGGCAGGCCCGGTGGCGCGTCCCGTGTACAGATCGCCCTCGAGTTCGAGCGCCACGGCCACGGTCACGTACACGCCGGCGACCTCGACGCTGATGTTCTTGATCTGCGCGCGGGCCTTGACCTTGGAGTCGTCGGCAACTTGCGGCACCGACTCTTGCCCCAGCTGCGCGATCGAGATCTTCTTGTGGTCCACCTCGATGCCGAACGCGGCCATGAGTGTGGACTCCACGTCGCGCGCCAGCTGCTTGGGCGCTTTCGTGGGCAGCGCGAGGATGTGGATCTCGTCGATGAGCCCGCCAGGGGACGCGACAACGCGCGCGGCGCGGATCTCGGAGACTTGAGCGAGCGCTTCCTCGATTTCGGCGACAAGCGCACTCGAGAGAACGTGCTCCATGCGGGCTCCCTGCTTCGGCTGTTGCTACGTTGTTGAGTACGACGAATTGGCGCGGCTACCTGTGCCCACGTCACAGTATGGACGACGGACGCGCTCTGTCAACCGACGAGCGGTTGCGCGGGACCTCTGAGGGCGCTTGCTGCTGGTCCTCTACGCGGACGTGATGAGTCCGTAGTCGCCGTCGTTTCGGCGGTACAGAACGCTCATCCCTTCGGTGTCCTCGGCGCGGAACACGAAGAAGTCGTGGCCCAGAAGCTCCATCTGCAGGATTGCTTCCTCTGTGCTCATGGGCTTCGACGATACGGTCTTGGTCTTCACGATCGCCGGCGGCTCTTCCTCTTCGGATACCGGGACGGCGGGTGCGGGCGCGGGCGCGCCCCTGGTGTGGCGGTCGACGACCTTGTTCTTGTACTTGCGGACCTGGCTCTCGAGCTTCTCGGCCACAAGGTCGATGGCCGCGAACATGTCCGACGCGCTCTCCTTTGCGCGGATGACGTGCCCCTTGGTGTAGACGGTTACTTCGGCTACCTGGCCCTTCTCGATCGAGCGGTTCCGCTCGCGGTACAACTCGACCTCGGCGCTCATGAGCTGGCTGTTCAGGATGTGCGTGACTCGTCCGATCTTCTCTTCTGCGTACTCGCGGATAGCAGGGGTGACGTCCATTCGACGCCCCTTCACGATCATCTGCATATCGCGCCTCCTTCGTCAGCGTCCGGACAAGATGAACATACCCGCCTTGCGCGGCGGCATTCGCCCCTCTTTTCGTCAGGGCGGCGACAGGTACGTGAACGGCACGAACGGCAGGTTCCGGAGGATCCAGAACGCCAGCACTGCGATTCCAAACGCGGTCACGAGACGGTGATCCACGCGCACGCGCGTCCACGGCCGCGGCAGGCCGAACGCGTCGAGCACGTTCAGCACGAGGCCCACGAACACCGGCACGATCACGATCACCGCGAAAGCGTTGTCGCGGAGCGCGGTGATGAGGTCGCCGTGCACGAGCGCCGTCATCGCCCGCTTGGTGCCGCAGCCCGGGCAATAGAGCCCGGTGAGCGTGCGGAACGCGCACGGCGGCACGAGCCGCGAGACGGCCGGCACCAGCACCGCGACGACCGCGCCGGCTGCGACCGCGAGGAACAGCAGCGCGCTCGCGCGCTCCCACGCGCGCGACGGCTGCGGCCCGCCGCCCGGACCAGCCTGAGTCTGCGCTTCCGCGTTCACGCCGGCGCCGGCGCTTCCGGCATCAGTACGAGCTGCCGCTCTGACTCGCGATCTGAAGGGCGAGGTAGGCGCAGTTGGCGATCAGGCCGAGCACGACGGCGAGCGTGGCGAACAGATTCGCCTTTTTCGCCGCATCGGTCGCGCCTGCGTAGTCGCCGCGCTGCCAGCGCGAGTCGACCTGCGTGGAGAAGTAGATCGCCACTGCGCCGAGCGGCAGACAGCACAGCACCGTCACGAGGATGGATGTCACGAGGTGGTTCTTCGGCGCCTGCTGCTGGTTCCAGGCTGCCGGGGCCTGCTGCGGATACGGCTGCGGCGGTGCGTACTGCGGCGGTGCGTACTGCGGCGGGGCCGCGGGAGGCGCGTACTGCTGCGCAGGGGGCGCCGCTGGGGGCGCCCCCTGCGCAGCAGTACGC
>SBEH01000008.1 GCA_009668945.1 Actinomycetota bacterium | reverse complement strand
GGGTTGAGCACGACACCGGCGGGCAGCACGACGTCTTCATCTCGTACTCGCGGAAGGACATCGCATTCGTCCGCATCCTGCACGGAATGTTGCGGGAGCGCGGACTCGACACCTGGATAGACTGGCAGGACATCCCGCCTAGCGCCGACTGGATGGCCGAGGTCTACCGGGCGATCGAATCGGCGAACGCGTTCATCTTCGTGGTGAGTGAGACCTCTGCGGGGTCGGACGTGTGCCGACTCGAGATTGCGCACGCCGTGAAGCACAACAAGCGGCTCATCCCGATCACCGTGCACGACGTAGATGCCACTTCGTTGCCGCCCGAGGTGGCCGCGCGAAACTGGGTGTTCTTCCGCGATGAGGACGATATACAAGAGTCGTTCGACAAGATGCTCAAGGCGGTCGAGACGGATCTCGAGTGGGTCAAGACGCACACCGCGCTCTTGCAGCGTGCGATCGAGTGGGACGAACATGCCCGGGAAGTCGGCTTTCTCCTGCGCGGCGCGGCACTTGCCGACGCCCTCTCCGAGTTGGCTGAGGCCAGTACCGGGCGCGAGCCTGCTCTCACGCAACTCCAGGCGCAGTACGTCGAGGACAGCCGCAAGGCGGAGGTCGAGCAGGAGCGCCGCTGGAGGCGTCGCACGCAGGTGATTCGCGCCGTGATCTCGGGCGCGCTCGTCGTCTCGATGGCTCTCGCCGCCTGGGCGCTGCTCAACGCCGCTGAAGCTCGGCGCCAGCAGAGGCTGGCGCGCTCCAACGAGTTGGTGGCGTACTCGAGAGAGATGGTCGGACGCGACCCGTTGATGAGCTTCCTCTTGGCCCGCTCCGCACTTGACGTAGATCCGACGCTGGCAGCGCAGTCCGCTCTGTGGGAACCGCTGCTGTACCCGTTCACGCTCACGTCCATGACCGGTCATACCGAGCCTCTCACCGACCTCGCGCTCTCGCCCGACGGTAAGACTATGGTCACGACCGCGTGGGATGGCACCGCACGCGTGTGGGATGTGGCGACCGGCGAGGAGACGTTCACGCTAGCGTCCGAGGAGGGCCACCAGCTGCGGGTCATCGGCTACGCTGAGTTCACCCCGGACGGGCGGTTCGTCGGAACCATGACCAACTTCATCAACGCCGCGGGCGGAAGTGTGGCGTGCCTCTGGGACGTCACGACGGGCGAGCTCGTTCGCACGATTCCGCACAACGACTTCAGTTTCGGCAGCCCGCTGATATCACCGGACGGGAAGCTGATCGTCACCTGCGGGACTGGCGAGTTCGGCGACTGGAAGAACCGGCTCGTGGTCGTGGACGCTGTCACCGGCGGCGAGCTGCGCGGCCTGGAAGGTCTCAACGACTTGCCGGCGGCAGCTTGCTTCAGTCCGGACGGGACTCTGGTCGCGGCGGGATGCATAGACGGCAGCATCGTGGCGTGGGACGTAGCCACAGGCGCCGAGGTTCTCAGAATCGAACGCCACAGCGACGCCGTGTCGGGAGTCTCGTTCTCGGCCGATGGCGGATCGCTCATCACTGCCTCGGCGGACACGACCGTGCGGCTCTGGGACGTGGCCACGGGGCGTGAACTCGGTTCGGCCGACCTCGGAAGCGAAGCGGGTCGCGTGTGCGTCTCGTCCGACGGGACTCGCTTGGCTGTGAAGCGCGACCCCGGCGAGATCGTGGTACTTGATGCTCGGACTCTAGCACCTGTGTTCGTGGTGACTACATCGTCGGCAACCGGCTCGGCTGTCGCAGCCAGCAAGGACTTCGCCTTCTCTCCGGACGGACTGCTCCTCATTTCGGCAGCTTCGGACGGGTCGGCACAGGTCAACGATGCACGCCAAGGCGGCCTCGTTCTGTCGCTCCGAGGCCATACCGGTACGGTCACGGCCGCGCGGTTCTCTGCGGACGGCAAGTTCGCAGTCACCGGGTCCGAGGACGAGACTGCGCGTGTGTGGGATCTCAAGGCAGGGCAGGAGATAGCCGTGATCCAGCCACCGTCGAGTCCGCCGTATTCCAGCAGCCTCGAGTCGGCCATGCTCTCATCGGACGGTACGCGTGTCGTCATCACCACCGCCGACGGCGGGTGCGAGGTCTGCGATGCGAGCAATGGCGAGACCCTGTATGCGATCAGCGACATCTCGGAGGCATACGACCCGTTGGCATCCTATGAGACTCGCGAGCTTCGTGACCCGTCGGATCACGTTCGGTCGGCGACCTTCTCGCCAGACGGTGCCTTGCTGCTCACTGTTGCCGACGAGGGTCCGCCCAGACTGTGGGATGCGCAGACGGGGGAAGAGGTTCGCGAACTCTACTATTACAGCGACAAGTCGCTCGACGCCTGCGTGTTCTCTCCCGACGGGAGCGTCATCGCCGCTGCGGAGGGTGTGAACGGGGCATACGGAGTGCATATCTGGAGCGTGGAAACGGGCGAGGAGCTGCGTGTCATCCCGTTCGGCTCGCCCGACCTGGGTTCGGCGACGCGCGTACGGGATCTGGACCTGTCGCGCGACGGCGCGCACTTGGCGGTCGTCTTCCAGACCGACACGACCGTGTGGGACGTGAGCACGGGCGAGAAGGTCGCCACGCTGCCGCACGGGTCGGAGGCAGACTGGGTGAAGTTCTCGCCCGACGGCAGAGTGCTGTTCGACGGGATCGCCATGCGGGAGGTAGTGACGGTAGCCTGGGACTGGGCAACCGAGCAGCGGTTGTACACGCTCGAGGGCGCGGCGCCGGTGGACTTCACCGCCGATGGCGCGAGGATGGTCACCTCGGACGACGACGACGTGGTGCGCATTCGGGACGTGACGACCGGTGAAACCATCTCGGCGATGAGCTGGCCAGTTGCACCCGTGGGAGCGGTGTTCTCGCCCGACGACGATCGCGTTGCGGTTGGCTACGCAGATGGCGAGGTCAAGACGTGGGATGTGGCGAGTGCCAAGGTCCAGCACTCGTTCGTCGGCCACTTGGAGGCGGCATGGCCGCTCGGATTCACTCCCGACGGAACTCGACTCGTGTCGTACGCATGGCGCGATTCCGTCCGGGTATGGCCTGCCGACTACCGCGAGATGCTGAGGCTGATCGACGAAGGGTTCCGCGGCACGATCAGAGGATTGACGGCGGAGGAGCGCGCAGAGTACGGATTCGCTGAGAAGGAGTAGCGCCTGCCCAGACCTCGCCGCACACTAGACACATTGCCGACGACGGGGAGTTCGTCCAGAAGCGCAACGCTCGCACGATCGTACTCGAACTGCTCCTGGTACTGGCGCTCGCTCTGCTTCCCACCGGCTCCAGCGGCATCGTCTGCACCGCCGAGGTTGAGCGCGGCATGACCTCGGTGAGCACCGGTCAGGAGGCGTCACTGCGCGCAATCGAGCGCGACTTCGGCATCCTGAGGAGTTACGGCGGGGCCAGGCAGACTCGCAGACACGGCTTGCAGTATTCGTGGGCAGTCGAGCCTCCTACTGCTTCGGGTACATGAAGCCGCCCTGCCCGGGCGGGCCGGCGCCGCCGCTGTAGGCCGAGCTGGCGCCGTCGGCGTAGAACAACGTCACGTCTCTTAGAAGGGGCGACCCTGTGGTGCCGATCGCCAGCTGGAGCAGGGTCTGCTGCGTCCTGTCGGTCCCGCCGATGGTCGTTCGAATCACGAGCTCAGGGCCGGTGCCGTATCCGAGATCCTCGACCGTCAGGGATTGTATCGCGCCATACCAGATCTCGTTCGGGCCGAGCTTCACGAGCCCGTCCGGGCCGTAGACGGCGTCGAGCCAGGCCTCGAACTCCTCAGCGGTGGTGGGCGCGGGCGGGAGGTCGAACACTTCGGACATCAATGTTGCGTCGTTCACACTGAAGCCCGCGAGGGAAGTTACCTCACCAATCGCGTTGATCATCACGAGGTTGGGCGAGACCTCCGGGCTGAGCTCGAAGAGAGCGCTTTGGAGCTGTGTCACCTTGTCGTTGTCGACTGTCCAGTCCGCATCAGGCGCGTACCACGTCACATGGAACGCCAGCACGTCCGCGCCGAGGAAGGTCTCCTGAGTGATGCTCGTGATGTCCGGGTACCAGTCGGTGTCGCCGTACTGGTCGGCCAGCGCCGCCTTCAGATCTCCCACGGTGGTGATGGCGTCGTCCGAACTGCTGCCGCCCGAGGTCCTGCCGGTAGAGCCACGGTCCGAGGCGCTACCGCCTCCCGTGTCGCATGCCGTCAGTCCGAGCATGAGGGCCAGAGCCAGCATACAGATCGCGAAGCGCTTCACCGGAGACTCCCTTGGTAGGCGACCCTTCAAGTATGCAGCCGTTTAGGTCTCGTTGTCACCGCCATGTCAGGCCACCGCGGTACGATGACGGCATCGAATGGAGTTGATGCGGTCATGGGACGAACGCTTTCGAAGTCGCGCTTCCAGAAGGGCCTTCAGTGCGAGAAGGCGCTCTGGCTCGGCGTGCACCGCAAGGACCTCGCTGCCCCGCCCGATGAGGTGCAGCAGTGGATCTTTGATCAGGGCCACGAGGTCGGCTTGCTTGCCCGCGAGCTGTTCCCGGGCGGTGCCGAGGTCTCGGAGGACTACATGCACCAGGCTGACGCGCTCGAGACGACGAAGCGTCTGCTTGCCGAGGGCGCGACGATCCTCTACGAAGCCGCGTTCGAGTTCGGCGGCGCGTTCACCCGGGCTGACATCATGGTCGCAGCAGGCGACGGACTCTGGGACCTCTACGAGGTCAAGTCGAGCAACTCGCTCAAGGATGTCCACGTCACCGACGCCGCCGTTCAGTCGTACGCAATCGAGGGCGCGGGCCTGAACCTGCGCACAATCAACGTGGTGCACCTCGATCCCGCCTACATCTACGCCGGCGGCGCATACGATACCCGGGCGCTCTTCGCTGTTGAGAACATCACTGACGAAGCGCGCGAGTTCATGCGCACTGTGCCCGAGACGATCGAGCGCCTGCAGGCCGTGTTGGAGGGTCCCGAGCCTGAGGTCCTGATCGGTACGCGATGCTCGAAGCCGTACCCGTGCGAATACGCCGAGTACTGCCACGCCTTCTTGCCGTGCGAGCATCCGGTCACGCAACTGCCGCGGCTTTCGGAACCGCAGCTGCACCGGCTCATCGACGCGGGACTCACGTGCATTCTCGACATCCCGCCCGATTTCGGCGGCTTCACTGCGCCGCAGCGCGAGACGATCGCGGCCGTGCAGGCGGGCGAGCCGCGCGTGGACGCTCGGGCGCTGGCGTCGGCACTCGGCGGCCTCGAGTGGCCCGTGTACCATCTCGACTTCGAAACGGTGATGCCGGCGTTGCCGCTGTGGGCGGGCACGCATTCGTACCAGACGATCCCGTTCCAGTATTCGGTGCACGTTCACCGGGAAGACGGCACCACCGAGCATCGCGAGTTCCTCCACGTCGGCACCGCCGACCCGCGCCGGCCGCTGGCGGAGAAGATGATCGCCGATCTCGGTGAGACCGGCTCGATCGTGCACTACACGTCGTTCGAGCGCACGCGCATCGATGAGCTGACTGCTGCGTTGCCGGATCTTGCGCCCGCCCTCGCGGCCATCCGCTCCAGGCTCTTCGACCTCGAGCCGCTCATCATGCGCTATACGCGCCACCCGAAAGCCGCTGGACGCTCGAGCGTGAAGTACACGCTGCCGGCTTGGTGCCCCGACCTCTCGTACGAGGGGCTGCCGATCGCGGACGGACAGACCGCCAGCGTCCGCTACCTGCGCATCCTCAAGGGTGTTGCGGGTGAAGATGAGGCGCAAGCCACGCTGAGCGCGCTCGCTGAGTACTGCGCGCTAGACACGTATGCGATGGTCCGCCTGCTCGAGGAGATGATGAAGCAGGCGGCGGGGTAGCCTGGCCGGTTGGATACATCCGGGGCCCCTCGGCCCTGTCGGCCGCTACCGCTCGGGAATGCCGTAGATGATGACGACGCCCATGCCGCCGGTCTCGTCGTTCCAGGACCAGGTGGCCGGATCGGTGTCGGTCACGGTGTACGTTCCGGGCGGGAGTTCGAGGTCGTCCGGTTCGACGTACCAGTAGGCGTTCGGAACGCCGCCCTGGCCGTCGGTAGTCTTGGTGAGCTTCCAGGGGCCGTACTTCTTGCCGCCCTCGGCCACGAGGCCTATCTTGCCGCCGCCGGCACTGCCCTGACCGTCGTTCCAGTGGTAGGTCATGATGGAGGTGATCTTCGTCTTCTTCTCGAGTGTGAACACCGTCGGATTGGGCGGATTGCCTGTGTTGACGGCGCCGAGGCTGTGCGTACCGAACACCTCGACCGGCTCGCCGGAAGTGTCGTCGGCCGCGGCCACGTCACCTTCGCTCGTTGTGCCGTCTGCGCTCTCGTCATCGTCTTCGGCGAGTGCCACGTCGTCCTCGTCGCCAGTCACCTTCACTGTGGTCGAAGCCGAACCGAGCGTGCCGTACATCGTGACGACGTAGGTGCCCGGCTTGCTGGCCTGGAAGATGCCCTTGCTGCTGACCTTTGCACCCTCGGCGGGTTCGATCCCGTAGTCGACGTTCCGGGCTTCCAGGTACACCATGTCCGGTGGATCGCACTGGCAGCCGTGGTTCTGGTTGTCGTACCTCTGCGGCTTCAGTGCGACCGTCTCGCCGACTTTCGCGGTGTACTCCTTCTGCCCGAACTTGTAGCCCTCGTCCGGTCCGCATGCGAAGAGCGCGCCGAGAAGCATCGCGGCCACGACGATCAGCAGGACTGCTCTGAGACTCGGCCTCCGCATGACGGTCCTCCCCGAAGTCGACTACGACACGAGTATGCACGCCTCGAGCCCCCATCTGCTACCGTTGGCATGACAGAAGTCGAGGCCGCCCGGACGTTGGCGGAGGGCGCATGAATCGGCCGTTCTGGCGCGAGAGCGGGGTCGCGCCCCGATTTGCCGGAACCTCGGCACCCGGGGCGGTCCGGTGAGCTCTGAGACACCGGTCTCCTTCGGCACGCCGGTGGGCGGCTTTGCCTCCGCAGCCGTGGTCATCGGCGCATCGACCGGCGGCCCGCCTGTGGTCGAGCGCATCCTGCGCGCGCTACCCGCGGACTTCCCGGCGCCTGTGGCGGTCTGCCAACACATCGCCGAGGGCTTCGTGGAACAGTGGGCCGAGCGTCTCGATCCGCTCTGCTGGCTCAAGGTGAGGGAGGCCCGCAACGGGGAGCGTTTCGAGCGCGGCTCGGTGTACATCGCTCCGGTGGGCATGCACATGCGATTCCGTCGCGACGGATCGGGCGCGCGGATCCGTTTGGATACCGACTTCGCGGACTCGTTCTTCGTGCCGTCGATCGATTTCATGCTCTCGTCGGCCGCGGAGACCTTTGGCAGCCGCGCGCTCGGCGTGCTGCTCACCGGCCTCGGGAAGGACGGATCGCTCGGGATGCTGGCACTGCGCAAGGCGGGCGCGTACACGCTCGCCGAGGATCCTGCGACCGCGGTGGCGCCGAGCATGCCGGAGTCGGCGCAGCAGCTCGGAGCGGTGCTGGAGTGCGTCTGCGCGGATACGCTTCCGCAAGTGCTGGTGGAGCGCGCAAGCGGCCGGCTCAGCAGCTAGAGCTTGAGGTCCCAGATCCGCCAGGTCTTCGAGCGGTGCCCGTCCATGGCCTCGGCGGCCCGGATGATCAGATCGTTCACCTCGAGCAGTAACGATACGTCGCAGTCGCCGTAACCCTTCGACTGCGCGTAGTTGTGGACCTCCCGATATAGCAGAGCGTCGGCGCCGTGCCTGCGGTACCCGGGGACTATGCCGAAGAAGATGAGCCGCACGCGTTGGATCTTCCGCCGGGTGGCGAAAAGGCGCGCCAAACGGGTGTAGTCCGAGTCGCCGTACCACTTCCAGCGCGGCTGCAGCGGCTCGTTCGGGTCGGGAAACGCGCCGAGAACGGCGATCGGCTCGCTATCGAGAAACGCGAAGCGCACCAGACCCGGGTCGATGATCGGCTTGAGCGCTTCGACGAGCGCGTCGACCTCCCACTGCTGGATCGGCAGGAAGCCCCAGTTCTGCGCCCAGGCCTTGTTGTAGATCTCGACAACGAGTGCGAGGTCTTCCTCGAAGCGCGACATGTCGAGTGCGCGAGTCTCGATACGGCTTCGCGCGGCTACCGCGGCGGAAAGCGCCGTCATGCGCTCGGGAATCGGTTTGGTGAGGTCGACCTTGTACGCGTGGTAGTCCATCACCTTGGCGAAGCCGAAGCGCTCGATGAACTCCTGGTAGTACGGCGGATTGTACGTGTGCTCCACGTAGACGTCCTGGTCGAACCCATCGATGAGGCACGCCTGGCGCTCGTGCGTCGCATTGCCGTATTCCCCTGGGCCGCGCAGCACTTCGGCGCCGTGCGCCTTCGCCCAGTCCCGCGCGGTCGAGAGCAGCGCCTCGGCGACCGCGTAGTCCTCGATGGTCTCGAAGAAGCCGAAGAACGCGATCTTCGCGTTGTAGTAGTCGTTGAACCGGTGGTTCACGACGGCAGAGACACGGCCGACCGCCTCGGCGCCTCGGTAGGCGATGAAGTGCGTGGCACCCGCGCTCTCGTGGTACGGGTGCCCGGGCGTGAGGAGCCCCTTCATCCCGAGCAGCTTGTTGCCGAGCAGGTCGGCGTTCAGCTGGGGAACCCAGTAGGGGTCGTTGCGGTAGTGCTTCCAGTGAAACGCGACGAAGTCCTTGATCCGCGGGTCGCCGAGCGGGATCTCCTCCACGCGTACTGCTGCGGTCGCGCCGGTCACATTCGTCTCCTTGGGTGGATGCCGGCACGAGCGTAGCACTGCGATTGGTGCTGGTACACTGGACGGACGCCGGGAAGGAGCGGGCCGGGGCATGCTGGGATCATTGTCGCGAAGTCGCATCGGAATGCGCATGGCGCTCGGGTTCGGGCGCGTGCTGCCGAGGCGTGCCGCGGGCCGTGTGGTGGCGTTTGCGGCCAACCGGGTCGGCGAGGACTCGGAGATCATGCGTGCCGCGCGCTCGAACCAGTTCGTGATCTCGGGCGGCACGCTGACCGGACAGGCGCTCGAAGACGCCGCACGCGCGAACGTGCGGATGATGGGCACGTTCCTTTACGACCTCTACCACGTCCTCTACGACTACGCCGCCGAAGACGCGATGATCGTTCGCGACGCGGGTTGGGACCGCATGATCGAGCGCGAGCGCGATGAGGGGCCGTTCGTGTATAGCGGCATCCACCTCGGCAACTTCGACCTGGTGGGACGCTCGCTCGGGCGGACCGGCTGGACCTGTCAGCTGCTCTCGGTGGCGGGGCCGAACGCCGGGTTCGAGTGGCAGAACGAGGTGCGCCGGGAGGCGGGCTTCGACGTCACGCCAGTCACAGCGGACTCGCTCAAGCAGGCTGCGCGCGGCCTCGAGGCCGGCAAGTCCATTCTCACCGGCCACGACCGTCCGCTAGACGCTCCGGACAAGGTGATGCCGCGCTTCTTCGGGCATGCGGCGCCGATGCCCCTGCTGCATGTGCGCCTAGCGATGCGCGCGCGGGTCCCGGTGGTCACGATCGGCGCGCCGAAGGGGGAGGACGGGCGCTACCGGCTGCTCGTCTCCGACCCGATCCCGATGGACGGCGACAGACCCGAAGGCGACGCGCTGTGCGCGAATGCCGAGAAGGTCCTCAGGGTGTGCGAGTCATGGATCTCGGAGTATCCCGCCCAATGGGCGATGCCGCATCAGGTGTGGCCGGACGTATCCGTTCCTGCGTGACCGACAAGGAGTCCTGCAATGGCCGAAGTGCACGACATCAAAGAGCACAAGCGCGTCAACGACATGCTCCTCGGGCCACTAGAGCGCCCGGCGCTGCAGTACCTGGCGGCGCACTCGCCGGTTTGGATCACGCCGGACGTGCTCACCGCCATCGGCGTCGTGGGCTCGATCGTGTGCTTCGCCGGCTACTGGCTCTCGGCGCGAAACGTCTGGTGGCTGATGTTCGTGAACCTCGGCTTCGTCATCAACTGGTACGGCGATTCGCTTGACGGCACGCTCGCCCGCTACCGCAAGATCGAGCGGCCGAAGTTCGGCTTCTACATCGACCACTCGGTGGACGCCGTGACCGAATTCCTCACGATCATCGGCATCGGCATGTCGCCGTACCTGCGCCTGGACATCGCCGCCTTCGCGATGATCGGCTACCTGCTCATGAGCGTGCATGTGTACGTGCGCACCGCCGTGGACGGCGTGTTCAAGATCAGCTACGGGAAGTTCGGGCCCACCGAGATGCGCGCCATCATCATGCTGGTGAACACGGCGATCATCGCCGCGGAAGGCTGGTTCCTCACGCCCATCCTGGGCGAGCTGCTGCCGTTCGACGTCATCGGCATCGGTCTAGCCGTCGCGATGGGTCTCGTGTTCCTGGTCTCGACGATGCAGCACGCGGTTCGGCTCGCCAGGGAAGGCAAGTAGGCGGATGTCGCCGCTCCGGAGCAAGCGGATAGGCCTGGTGCTCGGCAGTGGCGCCGCGCGAGGGCTTGCGCACATCGGCGTGCTGAAGGTGCTGGAATCCGAAGGACTCGTCCCACACGCGATCGCAGGTACGAGCATGGGCGCGTTCGTGGGCGCATTCTACGCGGCGGGTCACTCCGCGGCCGAAGTCGAGCGCATCGCGCTCGGGATGGACATCAAGGACTTCACCGGCGTCGGCGAGGTTGCGTTGGTCAAGGGCGCGGTCTTCTCCGGCGACAAGGTCCAGGCGTTCATGCGCGAGCATCTGCCGGCCACCTTCGAGGAGCTCGCCATCCCGTTCGGGTGCGTGGCGACGGACCTGACGCGCAACCGGCCGGTACGGTTCACGTCCGGTGACCTCATCGCCGCGCTGCGCGCGAGTATCTCGGTTCCGCTCGCCTTCCTTCCTGTCACCATGGACGACGCGCTTCTGGTCGACGGCTACGTCTCCGAGCCGATGCCGATCTCGCTTGCGCGGCATCTCGGCGCAGAGGTCATCGTGGCGGTCGATGTCCATGGCGATGGAACGGTGAGGCTGCCCGAGGGTGTGCCGCCGGGTCCTGCGGAGCGCATCAAGGAGATCCGCGAGAACGTGAAGACCGGCTCGTTGCAGCGCGGCAGTACAAGCCTCGACATCCTGAGCGCGGTCTCGGAGGCGTTCGAGGCACGCGTCGCCGAGCAGGCGTTGCGCGAGGCCGACGTCGTGATCTCACCCGCCGTGCACCACATGACGGGCATGGACTACGCGCATATCGCGGAGGCGATCGAGGCCGGGGAGAACGCGGCGCTCGGGATGGTCGAGATCATCCGCCGAAAGGCCAGGAGGTAGACGTTGCCGCTGTCGCGTCATGCCCGCATAGGACTTGTCGCGCTAGTCCCGTTTGCCGCAGCAGCGTGCGTCGCGGCGATCCTCAGCATCCCGCCCGACGAGCGGCTCGGTACGATGGTGCGCTTCGTCATGTTCCACGGAGCATCGACGTGGGTGAACATGGGCACGTTCACCCTGGCTGGCGCCTTCAGCCTGGCCTATGTGTTCGGGGCCGAGAAGCTGGGCCGATGGGGCGAGGCGTTCCGCTGGTGCTCGTTGCCGCTGTGGTGCGTGAACACCGTCCTCGGCATCACGTCGATGAAGCTCATCTGGGGCGGCATCCTGTGGAACGAGCCCCGTCTGGGGATGACGTTCGGCCTGTTGGCGGCCGCGGTCGTGATCCTTGCGATCCAGCTGATCTTCGACCACCCGAAGGTCCCGGCGGTGCTGGACGCGGTGCTGGCGATCTCACTCTGGACGCTCGTGCTCGTACTCCCGAACCTCTTCCACCCCGACAGCCCGGTGTTCAACTCCGAGAATCCGACCTACATCTACTCGTTCCTGGCGATGGTGGCCTCGATGGCGGTTGCGGCGGGATGCGTCGTGACGCTGGTCGCGCGCCGGAGGCACCCCGAGCATCCGCACGGGCACGCACTGCCGTAGCCGGAGCGGGCGTTACGCCGGCAGCACGCCGAGTTCGCGACCGATACGGCCGAAGGTTTCGAGCACGAACTCCATCTGCGTGTCGGTGTGTGTGGCCATGTACGACGTGCGCAACAGTGCGCGTCCGGCTGGTACGGCCGGCGGACGCACGGGGTTCACGAATACCCCGGCTTCGAGAAGACGGCGCCAGAACTCGAAGACCAGCATCTCGTCCCCGAGGACGATCGGGATGACCGGAGTCTCGCTCGTGCCCGTGTCGAAACCGAGGTCGCGGTAGCCGGCGTGCATCTTCCGCACGACCTCCCACAGCCGCTCGCGATGCTGCGGCTCGGACTCCATCACGTCAAGCGCCCCGAGGCACGCCCCTACGCTCGGCGGGGCCATGGCGGCCGAGAAGATGAACGGCCGGGAGTTGTGCTTGATGTAGTCGATCACTAGCGCGTCGCCGGCGATGAAGCCGCCGAGTGAGGCGAAGCTCTTCGAGAACGTGCCCATGATGAGGTCGGTCTCGCCAGTCACGCCGAAGTGCGCGGCCGTGCCGTCGCCGCTCGGACCGAGCACGCCCGAGGCGTGCGCGTCATCGACCATCAGGCGCGCGCCGAACTCCTTGAGGACCGGCAGCATCCGCGGCAGCGGGGCGATGTCCCCCTCCATCGAGAAGACGCCGTCGACGACGACGAGCGCACCGCCGTCACCGTTCGCATTCCGCGACGCACGCTCGAGTCCCTCGCGCAAACTGGCGACGTTGTTGTGCTCGAAGCGCTCCACTTTGCCGTAGGAGAGCTTGCAGCCGTCGTAGATGCTGGCGTGGTCGTCCTTGTCGATGACTACGGTGTCGTGACGCCCTACGATCGCCGAGATGGTGCCGATATTGGCGCCGAAGCCGGTTGAGAAGACGAGACACTGTTCCTTGCCCACGAACCGCGCCAGTCGCTCCTCGAGTTCCACGTGGATGTCGAGGTTGCCGTTCAGAAGCCGCGAGCCGGTGCATGACGTGCCGTACTTCGCGAGCGCTTCAGCGGCACGCTCGCGCACGTGCGGGTGCGTGGTCAGGCCCAGGTAGTTGTTCGAGCCGAGCATCACAAGCTCGCGACCGTCCACGAGGACCTTCGAGTCGGACTCGGACTCGATCACACGGAAGTACGGGTAGTAGCCGGAGTCGCGGGCGATGCGCGCGTCGGTGTAGTCGAACGCCTTCTGGAAGATGTCCACAGTACCCCTTTGTGTGTGCGTGCCAGGTCGCCCCAAACGGCGCGCGCTACCGCATTGTACCGTTTCAGCGGCGCCGGTGTTGGCGGCCAGCCTCCCTTTGTGCGCAGCATGGCGAGCGCATCAGGCTTCACACCGTCGGCTCCTCGGACTATCATGGCGCGGACAACCGAAGACCGTGCAGGTGCCCGGAAGGCCACTTCCGGGAGAATAGGGAAGCCGGTGCGACTCCGGCGCGGACCCGCCACTGTAACGGGAGCGAGTGCTTCCGAAGCCAGGAGACCTGCCTGCACATCGGCGACGCGGCCTTCGTGGTACGAGGCACACTCGCAGCGCTAGTTCCCGCGCTCCGAACCCACCTCGAGAACCATGAGACCCCGCCACCGGCGAGGGTCTCTTCTGATTCTCGGGGCGCGTCATTCTTCGGCCGGAGTGCAGGCAGACGGCGCAGAAGGAGGACCAGCGTGATCAGCATCATCAGAACGACGCAGGGTGGAAGACGGAAGCTCTCACGGTGTGCAACCGCGGGAGTGCTGCTGGCTGCGGCTGTGTTCGCCGGGTCGCTTGCGGGCTGCCAGAGGCCGACCGGCCCGGGGACGGAGGCACCTGTCACGGCGGCGTTCCCGGTCACCGTCACCGACGACGCGGGCCGCGACGTCACCATCGAGGCCAAGCCCGAACGGATCGTCAGTCTCGCGCCGGCCAACACGGAGATCGTCGCCGAGCTTGGCGCGCTCGACCGGCTTGTCGGCGTTACCACGTACTGTGACTATCCCGCCGAGGTCGCAGAGATCGAGAAGATCGGCGACTTCATGCAGCCGAACCTCGAGGCGATCGCTGCGCTCGACCCGGACCTCGTGCTCGTCACCACCGGCGTTCAGTCGGAGGTCATCGGGCAGCTCGAGGCGCTCGGCGCGTCGGTAGTGGCGATCGATCCGCAGACGCTCGACGCGCTCTACATCTCGATCGGCACCGCGGGCGCTGCCATCGGCGAGCCGGACGCGGCGGATGCGGTCGTGGAGTCGATGCGCATCCAGATCGGGGAGATCGGCGAGAAGGTCGAAGGCGCGCCGGTGCGCTGTTTCCTGGAAATCGCGCAAGACCCGTTGTTCACTGTGGGAAGCGGCACGCTCCTCAACGATCTCATCGAGCACGCCGGCGGGGAGAATGTAGTTGCCGAGGACGGCTACGTGGCCTATTCGGTGGAGCAGCTCATCGCCGCGAATCCCGAGGTCTACCTGGCGACGAAGGGATCGATGAGCAACCCCTCGGACATCACCGGCCGTCCCGGCTACGAGAACCTCAGCGCGGTGGCGAGCGGCCGAGTGTACCTGCTCGACGACAATCTCGTTAGCCGCCCTGGCCCGCGTGTGGTCGAGGGCATCCGCCAGATCGCCGAGGCGCTCCACCCCGAGGCGTTCGAGTGACGTGAGGCCCTCGCCGGACATCAGGCGCAGGCTTCTCACGCTGGTCGGGCTGAGCCTGGTGCTCGTGCTCGCGATGCTCGCGGGCGTGGCGCTCGGCGCGGTTCCGATCGCGCCTGCGGAAGTCGTGGCGGCCGTGTCCCGAGCGATCTCGGGACACGGCTCCTCACTGGCCGACGCGGTCGTCGTGGACTTGCGGCTTCCGCGAGTGCTCCTAGCGGCGCTGGTGGGTGCGTCGCTCGCGCTGGCGGGCGTGCTCTACCAGGCGCTGTTCAAGAACCCGCTTGCAGACCCGTACATTCTCGGCGTCTCCTCGGGTGCGGGGCTAGGCGCGACGCTCGCGATCAGTCTGCTCGGCACGGGCTACTTCGCGCGCGCGGCGGGAGTGCCGCTCGGAGCATTCGCCGGCGCGGCACTCACCATGGTGCTCGTCGTTCGGCTTGCGTCACGCAAGGGGCACCTGGACCCGACCTCGCTTCTGCTTGCAGGCATCGCGATCTCATACACCCTCTCGGCAGTGACCTCGTTCCTGCTCGTGTTCGACCGCCAGTCGATGACGAGCGTGGTCTTCTGGATGATGGGCGGGCTCGGCAACCGGAGTTGGGAGCACGTGGCGATGCTCTCGGTCTTGCTCGCGCTCGGCGCCATCGTGCCGGTGCTCTTCCATCGTGAGCTCGATCTCATGCTTCTAGGGGACGAGCGCGCAGGGCAGCTCGGCGTGCCGGTCGAACGCTTCAAGCTCCTCGCCCTCGCCGCGGCCTCGCTCGTGGTGGCCGGAGCGGTGTCGGTCTCGGGGCTCATCGGCTTCGTAGGGCTCATGACGCCGCATATGGTGCGGTTGGTGGTCGGGCCGGGCCATCGCACGTTGCTGCCCGCGTCCGTGCTGGCGGGCGCGATCGTGCTGGTGGTCGCGGACCTGATCGCGCGCGTTGTTCTTGCGCCGGTGGAGATCCCGGTAGGAATCGTGACCGCGCTCGCTGGCGGGCCGTTCTTCATCTGGCTGCTGGTGCGCAAGGAGCGCGGGCGATGAGCACGGCGGATCGCACGCTTGTCTTCGACGCTGTCACGGTCGGCTACGGCGACCGGGTGGTGCTGCGCGACGTCTCGTTGGAGGTTGCGCCCGGCGAGTTCGTGGGGCTGGTGGGACCGAACGGCGGCGGCAAATCGACGCTGCTGCGTGCGGTCACAGGAGGGTCGGACGTGCTTGCGGGCGATATCTCGTGCGGCGCATCTGTGCTCCGCATGCCCGAGCGCGAGCGGGCGAGACTCATCGGAGCCGTGCCGCAATCGCAGCCGGCGGCCTTCGCCTTCACCGCACGCGCGTTCGTCGAGATGGGGCGTCACGCGCATATTGGCCGGCTCGGCACGCCAGGGTCCGATGACCGCGCGGCCGTTCGGGAGGCGATGGAGCGCACCGATACCGCACGCCTCGCAGGCGAGCGCATCGACGAGCTTTCCGGAGGCGACTTGCAGCGGCTCACGCTGGCGCAGGCACTTGCACAGCAGCCGCGCGTGCTGCTCCTCGACGAGCCGACGAGTCACCTCGATCTCAACCATACCCTGCAGGTCCTCGACCTCGTCCGCGGTCTGGCGGATGGCGGGATGGCGGTCGCCGGCGTGTTCCACGACCTCGGGATCGCGGCGCGCTACGCGGACCGGGTCGGCATCGTCGCCGGTGGGCACGTGACGCCGCCGGTGCCGCCGGTCCAGGCGCTGAGCGCGCGGGTGATTTCCGAGGTCTTCGGCGTGCGCTCGGTGGTGCACACAGACCCTGTGACCGGCAGCGTGGCCGTGACGCCGGTCGTGCGTAGTGAGGACGTGGCGCCCGCGGGAACTCGCGGCGCGGTCGGGCTCGTGTGCGGGTCGGGCTCGGGCGCGCAGCTCATGCGGCAACTCGTGCTCGCGGGCTGGCGTGTGCATGCCGGAGCGCTCAACAAGGGCGATGTGGATCAGTCGGTTGCGGAGGCTCTCGGTGCGGGTCACGTGCCGCTGCCGCCGTTCGGCGAGGTGGACGAGAGGGCGGAAGCCGAGGTGCGTGCGGCTTTCGGGCGCACGCGGTGTGTCGTTGTGTGCCCGACCCCATTCGGCAGGTCGAATCTGCCGAACTTGCGGGCGGCGCTGCACGGCGGATCGCCACTCGTGCTCGTCGGCGAGTTCGATTCCGACCGCGACTTCGCCGGTGGCGAGGCCGGGCGGTTCTGGGCTGAGGCGGTCGCGCGGGGTGCAGTTCGCGCCGAGTCACTGTCAGACGTACCGGGTATCGTTGAGACGTACGCGGACGAGGGGGAGCGATGACCGCCATCGAGCTCGGCATCGTGCAGGTGTACACCGGCGACGGCAAGGGCAAGACCACCGCGGCCATCGGTCAGGCGGTCCGCGCGCTCGGTGCGGGGAAGCGTGTCGCGTTCGTGCAGTTCGTGAAGGGCGGGGCGTATTCCAGCGAGCTGGCGGTGCTCGACGAGATGGGCATCGCAGTGGAGCGTCCTGCGCTCAAGCCCACCGGGCTGCTCGACAAGGGGATTACCGAGGGTGACCGCAGGGCGGCGGCCGAGGCGTGGGAGATCGCAGCCGACATGCTCGGCGGCTTCGAGTACGACGTCATCGTCCTCGACGAGATCATCGTCGCGATGCACTACGGGCTGGTCGACGAGGCCGCCGTCTTCGAAGCGCTCGACGCTCGCTCCAAGACGATGGATGTGGTGCTCACAGGCCGCAACGCATCGCTTGCGCTCATCGAGCGGGCGGACCTCGTGACCGAGATGGTGCCGCTCAAGCATCCCTACGACGAGGGCGTTTCTGCGCGCCTCGGCATCGAGTACTAGCGCACCGCTACAACACGCAGCCTGCGGTCTCGTAGCGGGCGACGGCCGTGAGTTCCGCGCGGCTGCCGAGGACGGCTCCGAGCGCGGCAATTGCGCGGCCCGGCGTGTTGTTCTGCTCGGAGAGGTGCAGCGCGAAGACGCGCGAGAGCCCCTTCCACGCGAGGCCTGAGAGCGCGTGCGCTGCCGCGGTGTTTGAGAGATGCCCCAGGTCTCCCGCGATCCGCCGCTTGAGGAAGTACGGATACGGTCCGTCTTCGAGCATCCGCTCGTCGTGGTTGGACTCCAGGCCGATTGCGTGACACCCCTCGAGCGCCCCGATGATCTCGTGCGTGATCACGCCGGTATCCGTGGCGATGCCGACCCGGCGGCCCCGGGCGCTCTCGAACGTGAATCCGCACGGGGCTCCGGCGTCGTGCATCGTGGCGAACGGCCGCACATGCATTCCGGCCACTCGGAACCCATCGTCGCGCGCTATGGTGATCCGCTCCGGGACGTCCTCCAGGTAGCGCGCACCTGCCCGGAGCGTGCCGGACGTGCCAATCACCGGCACGCCGAGCCTGCGCGCGAGCACCCGGGCTCCCCGAATGTGGTCGATGTGCTCGTGCGTGAGGAGGATCGCCTCGATTCGCGCGTCACCGGCACCGGCGTCCTGCGCGCGTCGAAGCGCCTCTCGCGCGGAGATGCCCGCATCCAGAAGCACGGCCCGCCCGCCTGACTCCACGAGCGCGACGTTCCCGGACGAGCCGGAGGCGAGTACGATCAGCCGCATCGGCGGGGCGTCGGTCTGGGGGTGGCAGGCATGCGAAGATTGTAGCGTGCCGAGCTGACGCGCGCGGGGAACATACGTTGCGAACGGGCGCGGAGAGCGCCCGATGAAGCGAAGGAGTTCGCTATGGCAAGCAGCCGCTGGTCGCTTCGGAACATCTACCTCTATCTGGTGTGCCTGATCACGCTGATCATGGTGATCGTTTCGGTCGTGGGGCTCGTCCGCAGCACGGTCGAGCTCGTCTACCCGGATCCCGGATACTACTACGACGTACCGAAGACCGAGGGCGGCACCTCGGACCGCACGGCGGAGGACATCGCGGCCGAACGCGAGTCGCAGGAGGCCTCATCCCGTCGGTACGCGATTCTGGAACTCGTGGGCAACGCAGCGATGCTGTTCGTGGCCGGGCCGCTGTACCTGTATCACTGGAAGAAGATCGAGGTCGAGCACGTGGAGAAGCCGGAAGCCCCGCCCGTATCGGCCGCGTAGATCGTCTGTCGACACTCCGTCACCCGCAATCCGAGGAGGTTCCGTGACGATCAGGGTCTATGCGCTTTCGACCTGTCCGTACTGCCGGATGGCACGCAAGTACCTCGACGACAACGATGTAGAGTACGACGTGGTCGAGGTCGACCTGCTCGATGGGGACGAGCGCGCCGCGGCGATCGCCGAGGTCAAGGACATCTCGGGCGGGACCTCGTTTCCCGTGATGCTGTTCGACGATGAGATCGTCGTCGGCTTCAACAAGAAACGGATGATGGAGCTCCTGAGCCTGTGAGCGCCGACCACGCGCGTCCCCGTCGGCGGCTGTTCGCCGAAGGCACCACGATCGAGGACCTCAAGACGTACATGGCGCCGTTTGCGGCGACGCTTGGCTACAAGTTGAACACCGAGTCGGAGTTCGTCGACGAGGTGCTCGCGTCCGAACTCGAGATTCTCGCCGACACGGGGGACGTCTACTGTCCCTGCCGGGTCCGGACCGGGGACCCGAAAGAGGACGCGATGATCGTCTGCCCATGCATCCCGTTCCACATGGTGCAGTTCGCGGCGATTCGGAAGTGCTGGTGCGGACTCTTCATTCGATATGACGTCGAGGACGGCGGGGAACTGCTCGGCGTGATCGATGAACCCGAACTGGGAGCGCAGGTGGAGGTGCCTGTATGCCGCGTGAACGATCTTGCGCCCGGACAGACGAAGCACGTCAAGGCAGGCAAGACCGACTACGCGCTCGCACGCGTGGGTGACGAGTTCTACGCGATCTCAAACGTGTGTGTGCATGCGTTCGGGCCGCTCGCCGACGGCGTGCTGGAGGGGCACGAGCTGGCGTGCCCGTGGCACGGCTGGCGGTACGACGTGCGCGACGGGACGACGAATCACCCTGACGCGGACGTCGCCGCGTACCCGGTGACGGTGAGGCACGGATACTTGTGGCTCACGTGCGCATTGTGACCTGCATACCGCCTCACCCTCAGGTGTTTGCATCTGCGTTCACGTGACCTAATCTAGTGGGGACTCAGGCGCACAGGGGGCGACATGGACCAGCCTGACGACCGCTCCGCACATGACCTCCTTAGCGACGAGCACGCCAATGACTGTCTAGAGCGTGTCGCGGTTCGTGACGTGATGCGTTCGCCGGCGGTGGTCTTCGTCGGGGCGGATCACCTCTCTCTTCGCGAAGGCGCAGGACGTCGGCGCCTGATCTTCGTCGTGGAACGCGACGGACGCTTCAGCGGCTGGCTCGACATCAGCGAGATGGAGGACGGTCAGACGGCTCGCGACCTCGTCGTACATGCGGACCCTGGAACCGTCGCGGTGTCTCCGGATGCGGCCCTCAAGGAAGCGCTGCAGCACATGGTCGACTCCGGGCTCAGGAGTGTGCCCGTCACGGATGTCGAGCACAGACTCATGGGCGAGGTCACGCTCGCAGCGATCGAAGATGTCGTGGCAGCTGAGGACCCGCGCTAGCGTCCGCACGCTTCCGGCCCTAACCTGAGGGTATGAGCGCCCTGCCCGACATCGCACGCGACACCGCATGCCGCCACGCTATGATCCCGCATGGCGCGGTGGTCCTTGCGATGGTGAGCGGCGGCGCGGACTCGGTCGCGCTGCTTCGGCTGTTGGCGTCAGGCGACCTCGGCGACCCGGCGGCTCTCCGGGTGCTGCACGTGAACCACGGTCTTCGCGGCGAGGAGTCGGACCGCGACGCGTCGTTCGTGGCTGCCACATGCGATGAGCTAGGCGTGGAATGCCGCGTGGTGGCCTGCGACATTGCCGGGCATGCCTTCGGCGCGGGACTCAACCTCGAAGATGCAGGCCGAAGAATCCGCTATGCCCTCGCGGAGTCGGAACTCGATGCGACGTGCGCAAGCGTGAGCGAGGGACGCGAGCGCGGCCGCATCGCCGTGGCACACACCTTCGACGACCGCCTTGAGACGTTCCTGGCGCGCCTTCTGACAGGCGCAGGCGGCGGCGGGCTCCGTTCGATTCCGCCGGTGCGCGGCCGGATCGTCCGCCCGCTCATCGAAGCCCGCCGGGCGGACGTGGTCGGCTACCTGCGGAGCCTGGGGCAGGAGTGGCGCGAGGACGCCACCAATGAGGACACAGCGATGCAGCGCGCATGGATCCGGCACGATCTGCTGCCGCTCATCGAAGGCCGGTACCCGACATTCGGCGAGGCCGTGTCTCGCGCACTCGACCTCCTGACCGATGACGACCTGCTGCTGACCGAGATGGCCGAGGCGTTCGCGCACGACTTCAGTCGGCTGGAAGACGGATCGCTGGTGTTCGATCGAGCTCTGATGGCGACACTCTCCCCCGCGATGGCACGGCGCACGGTCCGGGCCGCGCTCGTCGCCGCATTCCCCGAAGCCTTGCGGCTCGAATTCGAGCATGCCGATGCCGTATCCCGCGGCATCGCGCTCGACGGTTTCGCGCGGGACCTCCCGTTCGGACTGCGTGCTGAGACCGAGTACGGTAGACTGAGAGTCTCCCGGAGGGCAGCTGAAGAATCGTGCGTGTCGCCGGGTCTGCTGCAACTGCCGGGGTTCCTCGACCTCGGGGCGGCAGGGAGCATCGAGGCGATCGAGGCCGAGCCCGTTTCGGTTCACGCCGGAGGCGACCAGGAGACGATCGATGCCGAGACAGTAGGCTGGCCGCTCGTCGTGGATTCGGTACGCGACGGCGATCGCATTCGGCCGTTCGGAGCGAAGGGTACGAAGAAGGTCGGAGACCTGCTGACTGACGCGAAGGTGCCGCGGCGGACGCGAGGTGTCACGCCGGTGGTGCGCGACGGCGAGCGGGTCGTGTGGGTGGCGGGCGTCAGACTCGCGGATGATGTGCGTGTGACGCCCGAAACGCAGCGGGCGGCCAGGCTGGTGTGGCACCGTCCGTCCACCGATACGGGTGCGCCGGACGCAATGGACGACGAGCCGAGAGAAGGGCGATGAGCATCCACGCTGACATCGATCGCGTGATCATCACCGAGGAGCAGATTGCCGAGCGTGTCGCGGAGATCGGCGCCCAGATCCGCGCGGACTACGCCGAGGCCAAGCGCCCGCTGCTCCTCGTCGCGGTGCTACGCGGGGCGGCCCTGTTCGTGGCCGACCTGGCGCGCGCCATCCAGGGCAGGGTGGAGATCGATTTCATGGCGGTTTCCAGCTACGGCTCGACCACCAAGTCATCGGGCGTCGTCCGCATCCTCAAAGACCTCGACGAGGACATCGAAGGGCGTGACGTCCTCGTCGTCGAGGACATCCTCGACACCGGCCTTACGCTCAAGTATCTGCTTCGCAACCTCGCGTCGCGCAGGCCGCACACCCTCGAAGTTGTCACACTGCTCTCAAAGACGGGAAAGCAGCAGGTGCCGATCGACTGCAAGTACACGGGGTTCAACGTGCCCGATGAGTTCGTCGTCGGATATGGCCTAGATTATGCTGAGCGATACCGCAACCTTCCCTACATAGGCGTGCTGAAGCGGGAGATCTACGCCGACTAAGGCCGAGGAGGGGTCACCCGGACGTGAATCGTAATCTGCGAACCGCGCTGCTGTACCTGCTGTTCGTCGTGGCAGCACTCTTCTTCCTCGCGCAGGCACTGGCGCCGGCGACGGTCACTCAGCTGGACAGCTCCGAGCTGATCACGGCCCTCAAAGACGGGCGCGTAGTGTCGGCCGACGTCTTCGCGCGCACCAACAAGGTCGAGGGCGAGTACTACCCCGACGAAGAAGCGCTGAAGAAGAAGGAGAAGAAGGCGTACGTTACGACGTACCTGGACGGCGCCGAGTTCATGGGCATCCTCGACGAGTATCCGCCCATCGAGGGCTACGCGGTGGATGTGGCGGACAGCTCGGTCTGGATATCGATCCTCGGAAACGTGCTCGTCATCGGCATCGTCGTGATCGTCATGGTGTGGTTCGTGAACCAGATGCAGGGCGGCAACTCGAAGGTCATGTCGTTCGGGAAGAGCCGGGCGAAACGCATCACCCGCGATCAGCCCCGGATCACCTTCAAGGACGTAGCCGGCGTTGAAGAGGCTGTCGAGGAACTCGGCGAGATCAAGGAGTTCCTGGAGAATCCCGGGAAGTTCCAGGCACTAGGCGCGAAGATCCCGAAGGGCGTTCTTCTCGTCGGCCCTCCGGGAACGGGCAAGACGCTGCTTGCCAGGGCCGTCGCGGGCGAGGCCGGCGTGCCGTTCTTCACCATCTCCGGTTCCGACTTCGTGGAGATGTTCGTTGGCGTCGGCGCAAGCCGCGTCCGCGACTTGTTCGAGCAGGCCAAGGCCGCCAGCCCCTGCATCGTCTTCATCGACGAGCTCGACGCCGTCGGCCGCATGCGTGGTGCTGGTCTCGGCGGTGGGCACGACGAGCGCGAGCAGACGCTCAACCAGCTGCTGGTGGAGATGGACGGCTTCGACATCAAGGACAACGTCATCATCATGGCGGCCACCAACCGGCCGGACGTGCTCGACACGGCGCTGTTGCGACCCGGCCGCTTCGACCGTCAGATCCTCGTGGACCGGCCGGACCTCAAGGGCCGCCTCGAGATCCTCAAGATCCACTCGCGCGGCAAGCCTCTGGGTTCTGAGATCGACCTCGAAGTGCTCGCCCGGCGCACGCCAGGCTTCACCGGCGCCGATCTCGCCAACCTCGTGAACGAGGCCGCTCTGCTGGCCGCGCGTCACGGCAAGAAGGAGATCGAGATGGTGGAGCTCGAGGAAGCGATAGAGCGCGTGATCGCCGGCCCCGAGAAGAAGAGCCGCATCATCTCGGAGAAGGAGAAGCGGGTCATCGCGTACCACGAGTCAGGCCACGCGCTCGTGGGCCACGTCCTGCCGAACACCGATCCGATCCACAAGATCAGTATCATCAGCCGCGGGCGGGCGCTTGGCTACACACTCGCGCTCCCCGTTGAAGACAAGTTCCTCCAGGCGCGCGGCGAGATGCTCGACGAGATCGCGATGATGCTCGGCGGGCGGGTGGCCGAGGCCATCACCATGGGCGACATCACCACCGGCGCCAGCAACGACATCGAGCGGGCCACGAAGCTGGCGCGGCAGATGGTGACGCAGTACGGCATGAGCGACAAGCTCGGTCCGATGACGCTCGGCGAGGGGCAGCACGAGATCTTCCTCGGCCGCGACTTCTCGGCGACGCCGAACTACTCGCAGGAGATCGCGTTCGAAATCGACAAGGAGGTCCGGCGCCTGATCGACGAGGCGTACGACACCGCCTACAAGATCCTCACCGAACGTCGCGAGCATCTCGACCTCATGGCCGACGTGCTGGCGGAGCGCGAAACGGTCGACAAGGATGAGCTGGAGGCGCTACTCGAGGGCCGTTGGGCCGAGTACCTCGCAGACGAGCAGCGTCGGGCCGAAGAAGAGGCCGCGGCGACCAAGGGCAGGGGTAGGGGTAAGGCATCGGCGAGGACCAAGAAGGAAGACACGCCTCAGGCCGACGGCAAGCCTCTGACCGAGGGGCCCGTGCCGGGAGTCGGGGATTCGGCGAGCCTGGCGTAGCGCCGGCAGGTCGGACGCACGCGGGGCGGGTGCATCCCTGCTCTTGGCGCGCACCGTCATGCGGGGAGTACCATCGTCTCGGATGTCGCATCCAAGGGAGATGACGTGCGGGATAGAGCTGGGCGACTTGCCGCCTCGGGTCATACCGTATGGCCATTCGGTCGGCGCGCGCGCAAGCGCGACCTCCTTCCCAAGCCGCCCGTCGGTCAACTCGCGCTGATAACCGCGCTCGACTCCGTCTCGCTCTCGATATCCTCTGCGAGCACGGTGCAGGAGGTCCTTGCCATCATCGTCGAGGCGGCGAAGCGGTTCACCGGCACCGAGAAGGTCGTCGTGTGTCTCGTGGACGAGTTCGCGGACGGGCTCGTCATGGACGAGACGACGATGGTGGTCCGCGGTCCGAGGAGCACGCACGCGCAGGACTGGTGGGGACAGCATCTCTCCGAGATCGCGGACGATGTCTTCGCAGACGGTCGGCCGTTCTTCGATGTCGACCGGGACCGTGGTGCGTGGTTGCTCGCGGTTCCCGTTCGCGTCCAGGACCAGCCGCTCGGCGTCTTGATCGCAATCAACGCCGTCACTCACGGTTTGCTCCCCGAGCACACCGCGTTCCTCTCGATCCTCGGCGCGTTCGCGGCTGTGTCCATCGCCAACGCGAGGCTGGCCGAGGAAGCACGCTACGCGATGCTTGCGGGCGAGCGCGAGCGCATCGCGCGCGAGATGCACGACGGCATCTCGCAGTCGCTCTTCTCGATCTCGCTCGGCATGGAGCTCGCGAAGAAGCAGGTGCCGAAAGACTCCGTGCAGGCCATGCGGACGCTCGATGACCTGGAGAGTCAGCTCACCGCGAGCGCAGCCGAGCTTCGCAGGCTCATCTACGATCTGCGGCCCGTGAAGCTCCGGGAGCTGGGTCTCGTTGGTTCTGTTCAGACGTGGGTGCGCGAGGCCACCCGAGGGAGCACCGTGCACGGACGCACGGAGGTCACGGGCGAGGTTCGGAGCCTGGCGCCCGCACAGGAGGCGTGCCTGTACCGCGTCGCGAAGGAGGCGGTGAGCAACGCCGTCCGGCACTCTGACGCCACCACCGTCAAGGTGCGGATCGAGTACTCGAGCGGCGGGGTACTCCTGACCGTGAGCGACGATGGCAACGGGTTCGTCCCCGGCGAGACGCGGTCACGCCTGGAAGGAACGGGCGCGGGACTGCGGAACATGAACGAGCGGATGGTCGCAGAAGGCGGCCGTCTCGAGGTGTACAGCACGCCGGGCACGGGCACACTCATACGCGCGACTTTGCCGATCGGAGCGACGTAGCAGATGGATCCCGTTCGCATCCACATCGCCGACGACCACGAACTCGTACGCTATGCCTTACGGACGTTGCTCGAGAATGAGCCCGGGCTCGCAATCGTCGGCGAGTCGCCGGATGGCGAACGTGCCGTGGAGGCTGTCGAGGCCGGCGGCATCGACGTACTCCTGCTCGACTTGCGCATGTCAGGCATCGGCGGCATCGAGGCGTGCCGTCGGATCAGGGAGAGCGCACCGGACACCCGGGTGCTGATCCTAACGAGCTTCGGCGACGACGACGAGGTCTTCGGCGTGCTTGCTGCGGGTGCGAGCGGTTACATCCTCAAGGACTCGCGCCCGGAGCTCGTTGTGCAGGCGATACGCGCCGTAGCCGTGGGGCAAGCGGTGTTCGACTCGTCGATCGCAGCGCGGGTCATAGCCGGCAAGTCCGAGGCCGAGCGCGAGCCTGACGCGGAGCTGCTCGAGCGGCTTTCGGAGCGCGAACTCGAGGTGCTGCAGCTCATGGCGAAGGGTATGAGCAACAAGCAGATCAGCCGCGCACTCTGGATCGGCGAGACCACCGTGAAGACCCACGTCAGCCACATCCTGCGCAAGCTCGAGCAGTCGGACCGCACGCAGGCAGTGCTGACCGCGGTCCGGGCAGGGCTCGTACAGCTCCCCTCGGCGGAGTAGAACCGCGTACCCGCTGCCGCGGGACAGTCATTCAGCCGTAGGAGCGCGGCTCATACCTCCCTCACCCTCCAAGCAGCCCCGGGGCGGATACTCCGGCGCGCTCCTCAGGGGCACACTCACCACAGGGTGGCGTGGAATCGCCGCCAATCGCACGCACGGGGGGAGGTGTTTCGGATGCTGACCAAGCTGTATGTCCGGACGCGCACCTGGGCCGAGAGCGACGAGGGCGCGACCGCCGTCGAGTACGGCCTGATGGTGGCTGGTATCGCAATGCTGATCATCCTCGCGGTTTGGGCACTGGGCGGGAACCTGTCGACGCTGTTCGGCAACGTTTCGACAAGGATCGGCACGGCCGCGCCGTAGGATCGTCTTCCGCACCACTACAGGACTCATGCGGGCCCGGTCGGCGTCGAGGCGAATCAGGCGGCGGCCGGGCGCTCGCACGGGAAACGTAGTACCGACAGGGGGCGCCATGTTCCGGGCGGTCATACGCGCAAAGCGCGACGACACTGGGGCGAGCGCGGTCGAGTTCGCGATCGTGGCGATCGTCCTCATCCTCCTGCTCACGGGCATCATCCAGTTCGGCTTCACGTTCTTCCAGTATCTCGAGGTCGTCCACGCGGCCCGTGAGGGCGCGCGCTGGGCCTCCCTCGGGCTTGACGAAGGCAGCGTAAGCAACTCGGACTCTGTGAAGGGCCGAGTCGCCGCGGCTGCCCCAGGCCTCAATCCGGGGCTCACCGACGATCAGATCACCCTTTCCGGCGAGACGGTCGACGGCCAGGAGGCCATCACCGTTCGAGTCGTATACACAAGCCCGGTATTCGTACCGCTGATCGGCGACATAGTCGGCGGGTCGGGGATCCGGCTTGAGAGTGCGGCAACGCTACGAGTGGAGTGAGCGGCCATGTTTGCCAAGTTGCGTGATGATCGGGGAGCGGTCGCGGTCACGGTGGCACTGCTCTTGTTCGTCTTGCTGCTCCTGTCGGCGCTCGTAGTCGACATGGGCTACTGGTACAACGTGCGCCGACAGCTCCAGTCCGCCGCCGATGCGGGCGCGCTCGCGGGCTGTCGAGAGCTGGCGAGCGGCGGCTCGAACAACGACATATGGGACGCGGTAACGGCGTACGCCGGCGCGAATGCGGTCACGCCGGTGGACAACATCACGGTCATCGAGCCGTCGCCGGGCGGACTGAGCGACATCGGCGACGATTTCGTGAAGGTCACCGTGTCCTCGGACGCAGTGGGCTTCTTCAGCCGCATCGTCGGGATGGACTCGAACGTCATCCAGGCGCAGGCGAAGGCGAGGCTCGACTACTTGGTCGGGGCACGGACGCCTGTGCCCTGGGCGTTGCCGATCCTGCAGGTCACGCGGATGTTTGCAGACGTAAACGGCGTCGAGCATGCGATGTCCGAGGGCACCGACGACCACTGGAGCGGCTGGCTGCCTTCCGGCTCTACCGGAACGGTGGGCGTCACCGCGTACAATGACCAGACGCTTGATCCTAACTACCCTGACGGCGTGCCGGAGGAGATCTCTCCGGTGCAGCGGCTCGTCTACCTGCCGGCGGGCTCGCGCTTCGCAGACGTCCGGATGCCGCAACAGACGTTCACGTCCGGGGCGGGCGAGAACGTGCGGATCTACATCGACCTCACGGGGCCGCTTGGCCCCGGCGAGTCCGTGCAGGTGACTTTCGACAAGAAGAAGTACGCTGCGGCGGGCCTCGGCGGCAACTCGTACTCCGCGAGCTTCAAGGCGCCTACCACGGACCGTCTGTGGAGCACGGCGTCGGTCACTGTCGCGATCGTGCAGGGCAACAAGGTTGTTGAAGCACTCCCAGGCGAGCCGATCATAGTGATAAGACGCTCCACGTACCCGATCAAGGCGATCGAGGTCCACCCGTTCGTGTTCCGCGCGGGCGCCTCGGCTCCAATTCAGGTGGAGGTCGAACTCAACTCTTACGAGAAGAACAAACTCTATGAGTTGAAGGTCATCGGCGGCGGCGGCGAGACCGGCAACTATATGGCCATCGACTTCCACACCCTCCGCCACCCGCCGAACTGGCGGCATCCGCAGGACCCTGCCGAGTATCCCGACATGCCGGGAAGCACGAACCTCTACTACGACTACATCGCCGGCACAGCGGACTACGACTTCATCATGCATGTCGACGACACCGTCTGGACCGAGCCGGGCAACAAGAGCGGTCCGAAGACGCGGACCGCGCTCCAGACCCGGTTCGCTGGCGAGCCGGCCGATTTCCAGGGCTGGCTTAAGGACAGGAAGGCGAGCAACCGCCTCGTGTTCATCCCCATCACAGAGAAGATCCAGAAGACCACGGGTCAGACGCCTCTGCGTGTCATCAGCTTCGCTGTCATGTATGTCGAGGATGTCGACACGAGCGGCGGCGGCGCCCTCGTCCGCGGGTACTTCGTGGACTACGCCGGGCCGGGCTGGATCGTCTCACCTGATCCGCCGAATTCGCCGCTCATCGCCAGGGCTCCCCACCTGGTGGCCGAGGGCGTGGACTTCTAGAGCCGGGAGGGCCCTATGCGCAGCAAGGTCATCATCCTCATCGTGGCTCTCGTGCTCGGGGGAATCGCCGCCGTGCTAGCCGCGAGGTATCTCTCGCAGGCACGCTCGACGATCGAGGCCGAGAGCGAGCCGGTCGAGGTGCTGGTTGCCCAGCAGGACATCCCAAGGGGGATGAGTGCCGAGGAGCTGTTCGCGCAAGACCTGATCGTGATCGAAGAGGTGCCGCAGCGCTTCGTGGCCTCCGGCGCCGTTTCATCAGAGAAGGCGCTTGAAGGCCGCGTGCTGGCCGACCCGCTGAGCGCGGGTGAGCAGGTGACGCGAGGACGGTTCGAGTTGCCCTCGACCGCCGGGCTCGCGTACAGCATCCCGAGTGAGCTGATGGCGCTGTCGATCCCGGTCGACGAGGTCCAGGGGGTCTCGGGGCTCGTGAAGCCCGGTGACCATGTTGCGCTATATGTCACGTTCGATCCGGACGACCGGCTTGGCACGCCGGCGATCACGAAGCTGATCCTCAAGGACGCGAAGGTGCTTGCGGTAGGGGCGGCGTTGCGCTCCGAGTCCACAGACGAAGAGAACGCCGACACCGGCGGAGGAGGCGCGCTGAACGCGACCCGTCAGGACGAAACGCAGCAGAGCCTCAACGCGATCACGCTCACGCTCGCGCTCTCGGCGGATGAGGCCGAGCAGATCGTGTTCTGCGAGGAGAACGGGTCGGTGTGGGCGGCATTGCTGCCCGCGACGGGGCAGGAGGTGCCCGACACTCCGGGTCGGACCTTGCAGAACATCTTCCAGTAGCCGATACCGCCAAGCCGGCAAGGAGTGCCAATTGGGCCTGATAACCGTCATCGACCACTCCGGTGAGTACGCCGACATCGTCGGCACGCTGAGCGCATCCCGGCCGGACGCCGAGATCCACCCCGTCCCCAACGCCGAGGGTCTTGGCTTCGGCGAGGGCGCACCGTACGTGGTCGTCGTTGCTCCCTCGACGCCGCCGAGCGTCGGTCTCGATGTCGCACGGGCCGCCGAGGCTGCTGACAGCCACACGTCGGTAGTGATTGTTGCGAGAAGCGTCGACACCGAACTCATGCGCTCAGCGATGAAGGCGGGCGTCTCGGATGTGGTTGCCGCCTCGGATCCGGCTGCCGACGTCGCCCGCGCGATCACCGATGCCTACGACCAGGCGCAAACGAGGCACGAGAGCGCGATGCGGGGACAGGCGCAGGCCGCGCCGGCGTCGCGAGGATACGTCGTCACCGTCTTCTCCACGAAGGGAGGCGTCGGCAAGAGTGTGCTGGCGACCAATCTCGGGACTGCGCTTGCCAAGTGCCTGAGCCTCAAGACCGCCCTCGTCGATCTCGACCTGCAGTTCGGTGACTGTGGGATCATGCTAGGTCTGGTGCCGCAGCGCACGATCACTGACGTCGCCGCGAGCATCGAGCGGCTCGACGAGGATCTGCTGCGCGGCCACATGACGCATCACGACAGCGGTCTCGACGTCTTGCTGGCGCCGGTGCGGCCTGAGGACGCTGAGACTGTCACGACCGGCCGAATAAGCCGCATCCTCGAACTGCTGCGCGAGATGTACGACGTCGTCGTGATCGACACCGCAGCCACGCTCGACGAAGTGGTGCTCACGGCTCTGGACCGCTCGGATGACGTGTATGCGATGACGATGATGGACGTCGCAAGCATCAAGAACATGCGCATCTCCGTGCAGAAGCTCGCGCAGCTCGGATACGCCAACGGGCTCGTGCACGTCGTGCTGAACCGTGCGGACAGCAAGGTGTGGCTGCAGCCGCATGAAGTAGAGCGCGCAGTCGGATCGGAGATCTTCGCCCGAATCCCGAGCGACCGGGTAGTGCCGCGCTCGGTGAACAAGGGCACTCCGGTCGTGATCGACGAACCGAAGTCAGACGTAGCGAGGGCCATTCTTGGCATCGCGAAGTCGGTCGCGGCCTCCGTCGGAGAGGAGTCGGCGCATGTCTCTTAAGGACCGGCTCGCGGGGGCAAGCGTCGCCGCCGAAGCGAAAGCCGATTCGCCCGGCGCGTCGTTGCGCGGTGGGGCTTCACTCGACACGAAAGACGCCATCAAGCGCAACATCCACTACCTGCTGATCGACGAGATGGGCACCGAGCTCGACACTTCGACCGACGAGGTGGGTCTGCGCTACCGCATCGAGGCGAAGCTGCAGGACCTGCTCAACCAGGAGACCACGCCGCTCTCGGCGGACGACAAGCGCGAGATCGTCACCGACGTGATAGACAACATCATGGGCTACGGCCCGATCGAGTCGCTGCTCAACGACCCGACCGTGACCGAGGTCATGGTGAACAACCCGGGAACCGTGTACATCGAGCGTGCCGGCAAGATCCTCACAACCGAGAAGCACTTCGTGGACGAAGCGCATCTGCTGCGAATCATCGACAAGATCGTGGCGCGTGTGGGCAGGCGCATCGATGAAGCCTCGCCGATGGTGGACGCCCGCCTGCCCGATGGGTCGCGTGTCAACGCCGTCATCGCGCCGCTTGCCATCAACGGCCCGATGCTCACCATCCGGAAGTTCTCGCACGACCCCTTCACGGCCGAGGACCTCATCAACTTCGGCACGATGAACCGCAGGGTGGCAGAGCTCCTCGAGGCGTGCGTGCGCGGACGCTTGAACATGCTGATCTCGGGAGGCACCGGCACCGGCAAGACGACGCTCTTGAACGTGGCTTCGGCATACGTTCCGCCAGACGAGCGGATCATCACCGTCGAGGATGCCGCCGAGTTGCGTCTTCGCCAGGCGCACGTGCTTAGGCTCGAGGCCCGGCCGGCGAACATCGAGGGCAGGGGTCAGATCACCATTCGCGACCTCGTACGCAACACGCTGCGCATGCGTCCCGACCGCATCATCGTCGGCGAGGTCCGCGGCGGGGAGTCGCTCGACATGCTGCAGGCCATGAACACGGGCCACGACGGCTCACTGTCGACCATCCACGCGAACTCGCCGCGCGACGCGCTTGCACGTCTCGAGACGATGGTGCTCATGAGCGGCATCGACCTCCCGATGCGCGCGATTCGTGAGCAGATATCCTCGGCGCTCGACGTGCTCGTCCACCTCACCCGGCTCCGGGACGGCTCCCGACGGATCACGCACGTAGCCGAAGTCGAGGGCATGGAAGGTGACACGATAGTGCTACAGGACCTCTTCTACTTCGACTACTCGATGGGCATAGACGAGATCGGCCGGTTCAAGGGTCACATCAAGTCGACCGGACTACGTCCCGTGTTCATGCGGCGGCTGGAGGACCTCGGCGTCACGTTGCCACCAGAGACATTCGAGTACGAGCCACCGGCGCACCGATAGGGGACGGGATGAGGCAGCGCGCGTTCATCGTCGCACTGGTACTGGCCCTGGTGGTCGGCACACCCGCGCTCGCCGCCGAGTACTCGCTCGGGATCCAGAGCATCGACTCGGCGGACTTCCCGGACGTCCGGATCTCGCTCACTGTCCCGGCCGAGTTCGCAGCGGACGGGGCACAGGCCGCCTTCTCGGTCACCGAGAACGGCGAGAAGGTCGACGTGCTCGCCGAGGACCACCTGACCGCACCCGAGAAGCCCGTGGACGTCGTCTTGGCGATCGACACGAGCGGCAGCATGAAGGGCGCCTCGCTCGACGCGGCGAAGAGCGCCGCCCGGGCGTTTGTGGCGGCGATGCAGGCGCCGAACCGGGTCGCGATCGTTGCCTTCTCGTCCAGCGCGCGTGTCGCCTCCGCTTTTACCGCTGACGACGCGGCTCTCAACGCGGCGATAGACGGACTGGAGGCGGGCGGGGAGACCGCAGCGTACGACTCGCTCGTGGTCGCGGCGGGCATGGCCGCTGAGCCGGGCGCGAATCTCAAGGGGATCGTGTTCCTCTCGGACGGCGGCGACACGATGAGCCGCACGACGCTCGACGAAGCCGTGCGCCAGGTCACCGGCGCGGGCGTCCCTGTGTACTCCATCTCACTGCCGTCGTACGAGGCGGATCCCACCGTCTTGCAGACGATCGCCGCGCAGACCGGCGGCAGGCAGGTCGCGATCGAGGATGTCGCGGCGCTCCCGGACCTCTACCGCAACATCGCCGAGGAGATCCAGACGAGCTACGTGATCGTCTACCGCAGCGCGGAGCCGCAGACGAAGGACCTCGAGATCGAGGTGACCGCGGTGTCCGGCGCGAACTCGGCACTGGCATCCACGTTCGTGGCGAACCCGCGCTTCGAGGTGAGGGAGACCGGCACCGGCGAGGTCCTGAAGGTCGGGCCGGCGGACGTTCTGTCTTTGGTCGGGGCGGTGGCGCTCGTGGGCTTCTCGGTGGGGCTGCTGGCCCTCGGGCTGATCCTTGTCCTCGTCCGGCCACGGACCACGCTCGACCAGATGCGCTTCTACGAGCAGCTTCGCGGCACTGCCGCCGGTTTGCCGTCGGCCGCCGAGGCGACTGGCGACACCTTACGCCAGCGGATGGTAGGAGTGGTCGGCTACGTCGCCGGTAGGCGTGGCATCACCGGCCTTGTGCGTCAGCGGCTCGAACGCGCGGGTCTTCCGCTGCGTCCTGCCGAGTACATGACCGCGCACATCACCCTGGTCGTCGTCGCGGGCGTTGCGGCCGAGGTCGTGAGCGGCAACCTGGTGGTCTCCGCCTTCGTCGTGGTGCTCGCCACCCTTGCCCCGATTCTCTACCTCGACCTGAAGGCCCGCTCTCGCATGACGGCCTTCGAGGAGCAGCTGCCGCAGATCCTGAACCTCATCGCGGGCTCACTCCGTGCAGGCTGGGGGCTGCTCCAGTCGGTGGACATGGTTGTGCAGGAGACGCTCCCGCCGGCCTCGGATGAGTTCCAACGCGTTCAGACCGAAGCGCGGCTTGGACTCCCCGTCGAGGATGCACTTCGGTCGATGGCCGAACGGGTGGGCAGCGAGGACTTCGGCTGGGCGGTATCGGCGATCGCGATCCAGCGGGAGGTCGGCGGCAACCTCGCCGAGGTGCTGGACGTGGTCGCCACCACCATCCGCGAGCGGGCGGCGCTCCGGCGTCACGTGAGTGCGCTTACGGCCGAAGGGCGCATGTCGGCCATCATCCTTCTGGCTCTGCCGTTCGTGGAGGGTATCGTGCTTACGTTCGTGAACCCGACGTACATGCTGCCACTGTTCACCGAGCCGATGGGTTGGATGATCCTCGGCCTGGGGCTGACGCTTCTGATGGTCGGCTCGATCTGGCTGGTGCGCGCCATGAGGGTGGAGGTGTAGGCCGTGCTCGCCCCTATCGTCGTCTTCCTCGTGTTCTCGATGGTGGTCGCGCTTGCCTACCTCGTGCTTTCAACGGTCTTCTCCGAGGAGATGCAGGTCACACGTCGACTGCGCAAGATGAGCGAGTACGAAGCGAAGCAGGCCAAGCAAGTCGAACCGCTTCTGCGCCCGTTCGCCGAGCGCGTGAGCGCGCCCGTAGCCGATGCGGTGAAGCGGGCCGGTTCGGCAGCGGCGCCGAAGGGGTACGCCGACAGCGTTCGCCGCCGGCTCGTGCTTGCCGGCAACCCGCGCGGCATGGAGGTCGGGCGGTTCATGGTCGTCAAGATACTCTCGGCCGTCGGAACGGGATTGCTGTTCACCGCGATCTCGGTCATCCGACCGCTCAGCCCGACGACCTGGCTGCTGGTCGTGATCCCGCTCGTCATCCTCGCCTTCTTCATGCCGGACCTCTGGCTCGCGTCGCGGATCACCGACTACAAGAACGCGATCCGCCGCATGCTTCCCGATATGCTCGACATGCTGACGATCTCTGTCGAGGCGGGTCTCGGTTTCGACCAGGCGATCGCCAAGATAGTGCGCAACACCTCCGGGCCGCTGTCCGAGCAGTTCGGGCGGATGCTTCAGGAGGTCCAGGCGGGCGTGAGCCGGGCCGAGGCGCTGCGTCACCTCTCGGCGCGCACGGAGGTCCCCGAGCTGAACGGATTCATCATGGCGATCGTCCAGGCCGACGTCTTCGGCGTTTCGGTGAGCAGCGTGCTTCGGACACAGGCGGCCGAGATGCGGACGAAGCGCCGCCAGTTCGCCGAGGAGGCCGCGCAGAAGGCGCCGGTCAAGCTGGTGTTCCCGCTGGTGCTGTGCATCCTGCCGGCCACCCTGCTCGTCATCCTCGGCCCGGCGGCGATATCGTTTGTGCGCGTCTTCGGCTAGCGGCGGTAGCGGCCGTTCGAACGGTTCCGTAGGGTACAATCCCAGACACTGACGCCGTCGGCGGAGGGCTCTATGGACCGCGCGAAGATCGAAGAGGGCGTGCGCCTCATCCTCGAGGGTATCGGGGAGGATCCGGGACGCGAGGGGCTGCAGGACACACCCCGTCGCGTGGCGGAGATGTACGCCGAGATCTTCGCCGGACTCGACACTGATGCGGCCGAGCACTTCCAGGTCACCTTCAACGAAGGTCATCAGGAGATGGTGCTTATACGCGACATCCCCCTGTACTCGGTGTGCGAGCACCACCTGCTGCCTTTCGTGGGCAAGGCGCACCTGGCGTACGTTCCGGGCGAGGACGGACGCATCTGCGGACTGTCCAAGCTCGGGCGGCTGGTGGAGGTGTACGCGCGGCGTCCGCAGGTCCAGGAGCGCATGACCTCTCAGATCGCCGACACGCTGGTGGAGCAGCTTGAGCCGCAGGGAGCGCTGGTCGTGATCGAGGCCGAGCACCTCTGCATGTCGATGCGCGGGGTGCAGAAGCCGGGTGCCATCACCACCACGTCGGCGGTGCGGGGCATCTTCGCACGCAATGCCGCCACTCGCGCCGAGGCGATGAGCCTCATCAAGGGCGCGCGATGAACGATGCCGGCGCCGCGGCCGCCAGCTCCCGCATCTGGCGTTGCGGGCGGTACGCGCTCGGCCTTGCGCGCCCGCTCGTCATGGGCATCCTCAACGTCACGCCGGACTCGTTCTCCGACGGCGGCCGGTTCCTCGACCCGCTCGCTGCACTCGAGCGCGGACTGCAGATGGCGCGCGAAGGCGCGGACATGATCGATGTCGGCGGCGAGTCCACGCGGCCCGGCTCCGATGAGGTGTCCGTCGTCGAGGAGCTGGAGCGCGTGCTGCCGGTCGTAGCGGCGCTCGTGCACGGCCTGGATATCCCGGTGTCCATCGACACGCGCCACGCCGAGGTTGCCCGGGCGTGCGTGGCCGAGGGCGCAAGCATCATCAACGACATTTCCGGCTTCCGCGATCCGGCGATGACCGAAGCAGCGGCGGCATGCGATGCCGGTGTCGTCGCGATGCACATGCTCGGCGAGCCGAAGACGATGCAGGCTGCGCCGGAATACGGCGACGTGGTGGTCGAGGTTCGCGACTACCTCGCGTCGCAGGCTGCGGCTCTCGAGGCCGCGGGCGTGGCCTGCGAGCGTATCGCCGTCGATCCCGGGATCGGGTTCGGAAAGACGACAGAACACAACCTCGAACTGCTCGCCAGGCTTCCGGAGATCGCAGCCCTCGGGCATACGGTACTCGTCGGCGCGTCGCGGAAGCGCTTCATAGGCGAGATCACCGGCGAGGAGCGGCCCGACCGGCGCGTGGCGGGAAGCGTGATCGCCGCTGTGTGGGCAGCAGGGCACGGCGTCGATGTGGTGCGGGTGCACGACGTGGCGGAGACCGTCCGGGCGCTCAGCGTGTGGTCAGCTATCGAGGGCGGCGCGAGGTGACCGACGCGTATGTAGGCCTCGGCAGCAACCTCGGCGACCGGCTCGCGAACCTTCGCCGGGCGCTCGACGCGATCGGCGGGCTCGACGAGACCCGGGTGATCTCGGTGTCCAACGCCGTGGAATCGGAGCCGTGGGGGGTGACCGACCAGCCGCCTTTCGCGAATGCCGTGGCGCGAATCGCAACCGCCATCCCCGCGGACCGCCTCCTCGGCCTCCTCGAGGACATCGAGGCTGCACTCGGGCGCGTCCCCGGCGAGCGGTATGGCCCGCGGCTGATCGATCTCGACGTCCTCCTCTACGGTGATGACGAGTGGGATACGCCCGAGCTCACCGTCCCGCATCCGCGTCTGGCTGATCGCGACTTCGCGGTCTCGCCACTGCTCGAGATCGCGCCGCACGCCGAGTGGCCCGACGGTTCCCCGGTCACGCGCGACCGCGCGACGCAAGGGCGCATCACCTCGGGACTCGGGCCCGTCCCCGGCTACGAGGACGTGACGCCCCCTCCCGGAGGCTGGACGGGGCCGCAGCGGTTCGGCGCGGACTTCGCCGGGTGGGAGGAAATCGCGTCCAGGCGCTTCGCCGTCGGTGTCGGAACGTCGTTCGCCATGGACCTGCTGTTCGACGCGGCCGTGCTGGAGCAGGAGGGCATCCCCATAGGCTGGGACCCCATGCCGCCGCAGTTGGAGTACAGTCCCTGGGCTCTGCCGCGGACGTACCGGCTGCTCGTCCCGCCGACGATGGCGGCGCGCGCCCGGGAGCTGCTCGCCGACGTGCATGCGGCGCAGCCGGTTCTCGACGAGCCGCCGGAGCCGGACAGCGACGGCGCCTGACAGCCCGCCGTCCGTCGCCTCCCCGCAAGTCGGGAAACGCGCGTCCCCGCACGTCGGGGTGTATACTCGTGCTCCGTTTCTTGAAGGCGGCCCGGACCGGAGGAAGCGGCCGGGACCACCGGGATGGAGTGGGACTATGAGCGCAACGCCGGCGGGCAGACCAGCCGCACGAGTGACCACCACAGACCTGATCGCGATGAAGGCCTCCGGCGAGCGCATCGCAGTCATCACAGCGTACGACGTTTCCGGCGCGCGCCTCGTGGAGGCGGCAGGCGTGGACGCCATCCTCGTCGGCGACTCGCTCGGCATGACCGTTCTCGGCTACGACAGCACGCTGCCGGTCACCATGGACGACATGCTGCGCGCGACCGCGGCCGTGTCGCGCGGCGCGAAGCGGGCGCTCGTCATCGCCGACATGCCGTTCATGAGCTACCAGGCGAGCGTCGAGGACGCGCTGCGCAACGCCGGCCGGTTCCTCGCGGAGGCCGGTGCGCAGGCGGTGAAGCTCGAGGGCGGCATGGCGGTGGCTGATACGGTGGGGCTGATGACCGATGCCGGCATACCCGTGATGGGCCACGTCGGACTCACGCCCCAGTCGGTGAACGTCTTCGGCGGCTACAAGCTCCAGGGGCGCGATTCGGCGAGCGCCATCCGCCTGGTCGAGGACTGCCTCGCGCTCGAGGCTGCGGGCGCGTTCGCGGTGGTGCTCGAACTCGTGCCGGCCGAACTCGCGCAGATGGTCAGCGAGGAGCTGACGATACCGACCATCGGCATCGGTGCGGGTGCCGGGTGCGACGGTCAGGTGCAGGTCTACCACGACGTGCTGGGGCTCGGTGACTTCACGCCGAAGCATGCGAGGCGCTATACCGAGGCCGGGGCGGTCATCGGCAAGGCCGTCTCCGCGTACGTGGATGACGTGCGCAGCGGCGCCTTCCCGACCGAGAAGCAGACGTCGCATCTCGCGGCGGATGTCGTGGCCGAACTGGAGCGCATACTGCCGCTCACCGACGAGGAGGGCTAGTGGAGCGGCTCGGCTCGAAGGACGAGGTCCGGCAAGCCGTCGGCGAGGCGCGGCGCGAGAGTAAGCGCATCGCGCTCGTCCCGACGATGGGCGCGCTGCACGACGGACATCTGTCGCTCGTCCGTGCCGCGCACGAGCGCGCCGACTACGTGGTCGTCTCGGTGTTCGTGAACCCCACGCAGTTCGCGCCGGGCGAGGACTTCGCCGCCTACCCGCGGGACCTCGAACGCGATCTCGACCTGCTTGGCGCCGAGGGAGCAGATCTGGCGTTCACGCCTACATCCGAGGCGATGTACGGCGGCGGCGCGGATGTCACCGTGGACCCGGGTGCGCTCGGTGCCGTGCTCGAAGGCGCGACGCGCCCTACGCACTTCGGCGGCGTGTGCACGGTCGTGACGAAGCTCCTCTCGGTGGTGGGGCCCGATCTGGCGTTCTTCGGCGAGAAGGACTATCAGCAGCTCACGGTCATCCGGCGCATGGTTCGCGATCTTGACCTGCCCGTGAAGGTGGTCGGATGTCCCACGGTGCGCGAGTGCGACGGACTCGCGATGTCCAGCCGCAACGCGTACCTGTCTCGCGATGAGCGCGAAGCGGCGACGGTGCTCTACCGTGCGCTTCGCAGCGCAGAGACTCTCGCACTCGACGGCGAACGAGATGCGCGGGTGCTCGAGGAGGCGATGTGCGGAGCCGTCGAGGGCGAGTCGCTTGCGGCGCTCGACTACGTCGCGGTGGTAGACGCCGCGACACTCGCGCCGCTCGAGACGCTCGGCAGCGCGCCGGCACGTGCGCTCATCGCCGCGCGCGTAGGCTCGACGCGTCTCATCGACAACCTCGCACTGGCGGTGGGCTAGTGGACGTCGCGATTCTGGAGGCGCTGTCGGCCGAGGTACGGGAACTCGCGCGCGAGCGCGACGCCGTGATCTTCGCGCACAACTACCAGCGTGCCGAGGTGCAGGCGATCGCCGACGTGGTGGGCGACTCGCTTGAGCTCGCCAGGCGTGCGGCGGCGGCCGAAGCATCGGTCATCGTGCTCGCCGGTGTGCGCTTCATGGCGGAGACGGCGAAGATCCTGGCGCCCGCTAAGACGGTGCTGATCCCACGCACCGACGCGGGCTGTCCGATGGCCGACATGATCACAGGCGAGCAGCTCGCCGCCTGGAAGGCGGAGTACCCGGGCGTCCCGGTCGTGATGTACGTGAACTCCTCGGCGGAGGTCAAGGTGCTCACCGACGTCTGTTGCACGTCGGCCAATGCGGTGGAGGTCGTGCGCTCCCTCGGCTCGCCCAAGGTCCTGTTCGGTCCCGATCGCAACCTCGGCACGTGGATCGCGTCGAAGCTGCCCGAGGTCGAGATGATCCTCTGGGACGGCTACTGTCCGACGCACGACCGGGTGACCCTCGAGCAGGTGGAGGACGCCAGGCGGCAGCATCCCGGCGCGCCGGTGATCGCGCATCCTGAATGCCGGCCCGAGATCACCGCGGCGGCCGACGCCGTTCTCTCCACGAGCCAGATGCTCCGGTGGTCGGCGGCGAGCGATGCGGAGGAGATCATCGTCGTGACGGAGAGCGGCTTGCTCACCGGACTCGAGAAGGCGGCACCGGGCAAGCGCTTTGTCGGTCTCGCGCCTGCGATGCTGTGCCCGAACATGAAGATGACCCGTCTCGACCACGTCCGCGACGCACTGCGCGACATGAGTGGCGAGATCGTGGTGCCCGCGGAGGTTGCGGACGCCGCCCGGGGTTCGCTTGAGCGCATGACCGCGATCGGATAGCGCGAGATGTCCTCCGTCGTGCCCGCCGCCCTCGATCAGCGCTACGTCGTCTCGTTCGACACCGCCGCCATGCCCGCCGAGCGCAGCGACGTGCTCATCATCGGCTCGGGCATCGCGGGACTCACCGCAGCGCTTCATGCCGCCCGGCTTGGCACGGTCACGCTGGTCACGAAGTCCGAAGTAACCGACGCGAACACGTGGTACGCGCAGGGAGGCATCGCCGGCGCGGTGGGCGAAGCGGACTCGGTGGAACTGCACCTCGCCGACACGCTCGTGGTGGGGCAGGGGCTGTGCGACCCCGATGTGGTGCGCTCGGTGGTGAGCGAAGCCGCCGACGCGCTGGCAGAACTGGAGACGCTCGGCGTGCGGTTCGATCGCGCCGAGGGCGGCAAGGTCGCGCTCGCACGCGAGGGAGGCCACAGCCTGCCGCGCGTCCTTCACTCGGGCGATGCCACCGGTGCCGAGGTCCAGAACACGCTCTCGGCGGTGGTGCGCCGCACGCCTGGGATCCAGCTCGTCGAAGACGCATTCCTGGTGGACCTGCTGACCGACGACGATCGCTGCACCGGGGCGCTTGTGATGGACAGCGGCTCGCACGCGCTCATCGCGCTTTCCGCAGGGGCGGTGATCCTGGCGAGCGGCGGCGCCGGACAGGTGTACCGCGTCACGACCAACCCGCTCGTGGCCACCGGCGATGGGATCGCTGCAGCGTGGCGCGCAGGCGCGGAGATCGCGGATATGGAGTTCGTGCAGTTCCACCCTACCGCGCTCGACAGCGCGTCGACCGTGAAGTTCCTCATCACGGAGGCGCTGCGGGGTGAAGGTGCATACCTGCTCGACTGCAATCTCGAGCGCTTCATGCCCGCGCTCCACCCGCTGGCCGAGCTTGCCCCGCGCGATGTGGTGAGCCGCGAGATCGAGAAGGTCATGCACCGCTGCAACCGGCCGAACGTCTGGCTCGATGCCCGGCACCTCGGCGCGGAGTTCCTCGCCGGGCGCTTCCCGACAGTCACCGAGGGCTGCCGCGAGGCCGGCTTCGACCTCTCAAGCGACCTGGTGCCGGTGGCGCCGGCGGCGCACTACCTCATCGGCGGTGTGCGCGTGGACATCGACGGCCGCACATCACTGCCCGGACTCTACGCGGCCGGCGAGTGCGCCGCCTCGGGCCTGCACGGGGCGAACCGGCTCGCGAGCAACTCGCTCCTCGAGGGGCTCGTGTGCTCGCGCAGGATCGTGCGCGCGCTCGAGGGCGAACGCGGTCGCGCCCGGGCGGGACGCGCGCACGCGGACGTCGCCGAACCCGTCGGCGCGGACCAGCGTGCCGCCCGTTCGGCACTCCAGCTGCTGATGAGCCGTCACGTGGGGGTGACACGTTCGGCCGAAGGACTCGCCGGAGCGGCGGAAGGGATCGCCGGGCTTGCCGCCAACCTCGGCGGTACGGACCTGCATGCGATCGAAACGCGGAACTTGCTCGTGAACGCATGGCTTACCGTGGCTGCTGCCCGCATGCGTGAGGAGAGCCGAGGGACGCACTTCCGCGCCGACCATCCCGACCGCGATGACGCTGCGTGGCGCCGGCACCTCATGTGGCGACGGGGCGCCGACGTGCGCTCCGAGGACGTCGCCGACGCGCCGATGCTGACGGGAGGTCGCGCATGAGCTTCGACCTGCCGCCGATCGACGATCTTGTCGCTCGCGCGCTTGCGGAGGACCTCGGCGTAGCAACCGAGCGCGTGCTGACAGCACGCGGGGACTCGTCACTCCTCATGCGGGACGCCACGTCCTCGGCGCTCGCGCTGCCGGACCCCTTCTGCGGTGCGATCGTGGCACGCGAAGCCGGTGTTGTGTGCGGCCTGCCGGTCGCTGCGCGCGCGTTCGAGATGCTGGCCGAAGCTTCGGGCACGAACGTCGAGTGCTTTCCGCGCGTGGCCGAGGGTGCGGATGTCCGTGCGGGCGAGAGGGTGCTCGAGGTCGAGGGTGACGCGCGCGCCGTGCTCGCGGCAGAGCGCACCGCGCTCAACCTGCTGATGGTACTCTCCGGCATCGCCTCCGAGGCGCGGCGCTGGCAACGTGCGGCGGGGGATGCGATCGCCGTCACAGATACCCGAAAGACGCTGCCCGGGTTGCGGGCGCTCTCGAAGTACGCGGTACGTGTCGGCGGCGCGTACAACCACCGGGCTGGGCTGTTCGACATGGTCCTCATCAAGGACAACCACATCGTGGCATTCGGGAGCGTGACCGACGCCGTGCGTCAGGAGAAAGCGGCGCACCCGGGGCTGCTCGTCGAGTGTGAGGCGGAGTCGGTCTCGCAGGCCGCTGAGGCGGCTGGGGCAGGCGCCGACTACGTGCTGCTCGACAACATGGACGAGGACACGCTCGCCCGGGCGGTCGTCGCCGTGCGCGAGGCCGCGCAGGGTCGGGCGTGTCTGACGGAGGCTTCGGGGGGGATCACCTTCGATCGCCTGTCGGCCCTTGCCGCAGCCGGCATCGACCGGGTCTCGACGAGCGCGCTCACGTTCGCGCCACCGCTCGACTTCGGGCTGGATGCGGAGCGACGCAAGTGACCGCGCCGACACTCCGCGACGCATACCTTGCCTGGACGCGCCGGGCGGTGCCGGTCCTACTGCTGCCGCTGGCGCTGACAGCGGCAATCCAGACGGCAGCGTCCAGCGCATGGTGGGCCGAGGGCCAGACCGCCGAGAGCGCTGTGCGGTACCTGTTCGTCGCCGCGGCGATCGCGTCCGTGATGATGGGCCGCGGGACCCGTGCGCGTGACACGGCGGCCAGACCGCTCGCGCCCGTGACGGTCGTGTCACTCTCGTGGCGGCTCGTGGCCTTCGCTCTCGCGCCCGCCGTGATCGGCGCTGCGCTTGCGCTGATGACGCGCCAGGCCGTCGACTTCTACCTCATGCTGCTCGTGACTCTGGTCGGTCTGGCGCTGCTCTACCCGCGTTTCGACCAGTGGGTTGCGTGGTCTGTCGCGCCGGAGGCCGAGTGACATGCCTGAGACCGGCGTCCCGATACTCGACTGGTTCCTCGCGGCGCTCGATACGCTCGGGTACCTCATCGTGGCGCTCTTCACCGTCGCCGAGAACCTCTTCGTCCTGGGATCCTTCACGCCCGGAGAGACGGTCGTGATGGCTGCGGGGTTCGTTGCGAAGATGGGCGGCCTGAACCCCTGGCTCGTCGGCATCTCGTCGCTGGCGGGCACGCTGACCGGCAGCAACCTCTCCTACCTCTTCGGCCGCCGCGGCGGTCGGGCCGCGCTCCTCAAGTGGGGAGGCAGGTTCTTCGACGAGGAGCGCATCACCGCGGCCGAGGAGTACTTCGAGCATCACGGCAACAAGACGGTGCTCGTCTCCCGCTTCGCGGCCGGATTCAAGAACTTCGTGCCGATGATCGCCGGCGTGTCGAGCATGCGCCTCTGGATCTTTGAGCTGTACACGTTCGTCGGCGCGCTCATCTACACGACGCTGATGATCTCGCTCGGATGGGTCTTCGCCGAGAACTTCGACCGTGCTCTTAAGATCGCCCGCAGCATCACCTGGTTCGGCCTTCTCGTCTTGGTGGGGATGCTCGCCTTCCTCTTCTGGGGCCGTCGGGAGCTGATCGCACGCCGGGTCGACAAGTTCGCCGAAATGGCCGAGGAAGACGAACACGCCGAGGGCTCGGAGGCCGATGTTGATCTCGACCTCCCGTAGAGCGCAGGTCGCCGCAGCGCTTGCCGCCGCGGGTCCCGCCGGCGTTTCCGGTGAGGCGATCGCCGCCGATCTCGGAGTCTCGCGGGTGGCGGTGAGCAAGCACGTGGCTGCCTTGCGCGCGCTCGGCTACAAGATCGCTGCGGCGCCACGGGCAGGGTACCGCCTCGAATCGGCGCCCGACGCCTGCATTCCTGAGGAGGTCGGGCCGCGTCTGCGCGACCCGCTGTGGATCGCTTGCGAAGGAGCCGCCGAGGTCACGTCCACCAACGATGACGCCAAGCGGCTCGCGCGGGCTCGCGCGCCGGAGGGTGTGTCCGTCGTCGCCGCCAGGCAAACGGCCGGCCGGGGTCGCCTCGGGCGGGTGTGGGAATCGCCCGCGGGCGGCGCATACGTGTCGTGCGTGCTCAGGCCCGCTATCGCGCCCGCCGAGGCGGCGCCGCTTTCGCTCGTCGTGGCCGCCGGGGTCGCCCGCGGGCTGCGCGCCGCAGGCGTGGATGCCGGCATCAAGTGGCCGAACGACCTCATGCTCGACGATCGCAAGCTCGGCGGCATCCTGCTGGAGATGTCGGCGGAGGCGGACCGCGTCGAGTGGGTCGTCGTCGGGTGTGGCATCAATGTCGGTGCCGCGCCCGGGCCCGATGGCGCGTTCGTGCGTGAGGCGGTGTCCGGGGCACGGGTCGCGGAGATCGCCGCCGCCGTGCTCGACGGGATCGCCGCCGGCTATCGCGAGTTCCTACAGGACGGCTTCGGCCCGGCCAGGGTCGAGGTGCTGGCGCGCGACACGCTTGCCGGGCGGCCAGTGACCGTGCGCGATGCTGCCGGCGTAATCGTCGCCGAGGGAGTCGCGGCTGGAGTCTCCGATTCCGGAGAGCTCCTCCTCGACGGCGCGGGCGGACAGTTTCGGGTCGCCGCGGGCGAAGTGACGCTTCGCTGTTGACGCCGGTGGGATCCGGCGGCTATCGTAAACGCTCTGCACAGTGATGTTTACGATACGACAGGACGCGCATGACCAGATCCCGGCTTCTCCCTTTCGTCCGCGCCGCGCTTGTCGCCGCGCTCATCGCTGCCAGCGCGCTGGTGACGGTCCCGATCGGCCCCGTTCCCGTCACCCTCCAGGTGCTCGTGATCGCCGTGGCCGTGCTGGTGCTCTCGCCGGCCGAGGCCGCGGCAGCCGTCGGACTGTACCTCTTGATCGGCGCTGTCGGCATGCCGGTCTTCTCGGGCGGGGGTGCGGGCGCCGGGGTACTCGCCGGCCCGACCGGCGGCTTCCTCTTCGGCTTTTTCGCGGGTGCTCTTGCGGGTGCGGCGATCAGGCGGGCTATCGAGGCCACTGGCGGCCAGCGCCGCGGGCTGCTTGCCGACATCGTCGCGCTTGTCGTGCTGGTACTCGTGACCTACGTCGCAGGTCTCGCGCAGTTTGCAGCCGTCTCCGGACGCTCCATCGCCGATGCATTCGCGGTAGCGGTCGCACCGTTCGTTGTCATCGACCTCGCCAAGGCCGCAGTCGCGATGCTCGTGGCTCGCGCGTTGCGCAAGGCCGGACTTGGCGACCGCGTGCCGCCCCCCGCGTGACGCTCGTGTGCTAGCATTCCGGCGTCGGAGTGTCAGGTCAACTTCCACGGGAGGCGCGCCATGCCAGCACGTCACGGCGATACGGTTGCTGTCGAGTACGAGGGACGCCTCGAGGACGGCTCCGTCTTCGACTCCAGCGCCGGTCGGGCGCCTCTGCTCTTCGCAATCGGCGCGGGAGACGTTCTGCCGATGTTCGAGTCGGCGGTGATCGGACTCGAGGTCGGAGGCGCCGTGACCGTGACCATCCCGGCCGAGGAGGCATACGGCCCGTACGTAGCCGAAGCGCGCCAGGTCGTTCCGGTCGACGTGTTCGGCGAGGCCGAGCCGCCCCTCGACGCTCACTTCAACGTCATCGGCGACGACGGGGAGTCGTACACCGGGCGAGTGGTGGAGATCAGCCCCGACCGCGTGAACGTCACCGTGGACTTCAACCATCCGCTGGCGGGGCACACCCTGACCTTCGACATCACGCTCGTCGAGCATCATCCAGCGCGAGAGTAGGGCCTCCCGAGGGCGCCAGCGGTTCGTTGACACGTCCCGAGTGCGTATATATGGTGTGTTCAGGTCACGCGGCCCGTCAGAGTCGTCGGCCGGAGGGGTGTCCAACGTGTGGATGCAGGGTGCCGGCACACCCGCCGCGAGTCGATGAGCCTGTGACCCTACGTCCCAAAGCCTGGGGGAGTCCGGGCGTTGTCACGGGTAGGGGGTGTTTGCGATTCTGCTCGCGAAGGTGAACGTCTGGATGGACGCGATCTTCTTCATCCTGTGGATCGCTACCGCAAGTGCCATGGTCCTGCACTTCTTCGTGGGAATGCCCAAGGGGCGCTTCCGCAAGAAGTGGATCGAGTGGAAGTGGCCGGACCACGACCACCGCGCACCGTTCCTTCCGAAGCTCATGCACTGGGTCCATCTCGCGTGCATGATCGCTCTGGCGGCCTCCGGCCTGTACATCCGGTTCCCCACCTACGCGGGTTGGCGGACCCCGATGCGCTACATCCACTACGTCGCGATGACGATCGTCCTGCTGAACCTCTTCTGGCGGATCTGGTACGCTTTCTTCGCGAAGGACCGTGACTGGAAGAAGTTCGCCGTAGGGCGCCGCGACATGCAATCCATGGGTGGCGTAGCGATGTACTACGCGTATCTCTCGAACAGCAAGCCTCACGTCGCCGAGTACAACGTGATGCAGAAGCTGACCTACCTTGTGTTCCTCGGCCTGATGCTCCTCCAGGGCTTCACAGGACTTGCGCTGCTGACGCAGCCGATCCTCTTCGGCTACAGCCCGCGCGAGGTTCTCGTCGGCTGGTGGCTCGGCGCGATGCTCGGCGATGTCGCCATCGCCGGCGCTTGGATCCGGGTGGTGCACTACGCGATCAACTGGCTCTTCATCATCATCACCACGGTGCACTTCTACCTCGCTCTGAACGAGGACTTGCTGATCAGCCTCGACTTCTTCGGCTTCAAGCGGTATCCAGACCACCTGATCGAGGAGGCCAAGGCGAAGGCGCATGCGGAGCATGGCGACCACGGAGAACACGGCGCGCCGGTGCTCGCTGCGGAAGCGGAGTAGGAGACGGAATGCGCCGCTGGGGGACACGCGCTCTCGCTGTAGGATGCGTTCTGTGGGCGGCTCTCGGTGTGTCTGCCGCAGCCGTCGCGCAGGAGGCCGTGCCGGCCGCTGAAACGTCGGCGACCGCCCCCTACGAGCTCGACTTCACGCTGCCCTCCGACGCAAGGTCCGGCTGTCTGGTGTGCCACGGCGACCCGGCGCTCGTGCGCGTGCGCGAGGGCGCCGTCGTGAGCTTCTTCATCAACGAGGAGCAACTGCGCACCTCGACTCACGCCGACACGCAGTGCGTCGGCTGCCACATCGATTTCGCCTACACGGCGCCGCATGAGGCGGCAGACTGGCCGATCACGGCCAAGTCGGCATGCAGGAACTGCCATGCCGACCAGTCGAAGGCCCTCGGCGCAGGCGTCCATCGGCAGACCGTCGATGTTTCCGCCGCGGCGAGCGCGGGCGCTGTCGCCGTTCCGGCCGCCGATGCGTCCACCGAGACCTCCGTCGGGCCCAAGCCGCTGTGCGGCGACTGCCATGGCAGCCACGGGATGCTCGCGCTCACCGAGAAGGGCGGGGAGGACTGGAAGGACGGCAAAGCGGAGCTGCACCAGCAGGGCTGGCAGGTCTGCGGGCGTTGCCACGAGGACTACTGGGACAACTACAGCGACTACTACCACGGTGCCGCATACAAGCTCGGTGCCGAAGACGCGCCGGCGTGCTGGGACTGCCATGGATGGCACGACATCCAGCCTTCCAAGAACCGCGATTCGAAGGTGAACGAGGTTCACCTTGTCGAGACGTGCGGTCAGGAAGGGTGTCACAACGGCGTCGACGAGAACTACACGGAGTACGCGGCCTTCATCCATGGACGTCCGGACGTGGAGGCCGAGAATCCGATCCTGAAGTTCTTCCGTTCGATCGGCGATGCGATCGGCCGCCTCTTCGGCGGTGGGGATGACACGTAGACGCGGGGCGCGTCTAACGACAGAGAGGGCGGGTCTAGGGGTATGGCGAAGCGATTCGGAGCACTCACCGGCATGAGTGCCAGGCGCGCGGTGATAGCGGCCCTCGTTCTGGCAGCCGTCTTGGCCGTGCCCGCGCTGGCGCGGGCGCTCACCATCGACATCAGCGGAGACGTGTACTCGGGCAAGTGCACGCCGTGCCACGCGAACTACACGCAGACGGACAAGCACCCCAAGTACATCTTCACGCACGGCAATCACATCACGTACGAGTGCCGTACGTGCCATCCCGAATTCCCGCACAAGCCGGAAGGCACCGATCTGCCGGTGATGAAGGAGTGCTGGAACTGCCACGGGCTCAACCACGGTCCGCAGGGCGTCATCGCTACCGGTACCTGCACCGACTGCCATGGCAACAATCTCCCCGGCCTCAAGCCCGCGTTCCACGTGGGTGACTGGGCGGGCAAGGGACACGTGGTCCCCTCGCAGGAGCGCCTCACCACGCAGTGCTCGATGTGCCACACGCAGGTGCAATGCGACGAGTGCCACGCCGCCAAGAGCGTCTGGTGGACGCCCCCGCAGCCGATGGTCTACGACGCCGGCTCGGGATGTCTGGCCTGTCACGGCAATCCGAACCTGATCAAGACCTCCGCACTCGGGATCAAGTCGTTCCAGGTCGTCGGGCTTGAGGCATCGGCTCACCGCGATCTCACGTGCCCCCAATGCCACGTCGACTTCGCCTATGCCGATGTGCCGGGCCAGACCAAGGTCTGGTCCGTCAACGCCGGAATGGCATGCGCGAAGGCCGGGTGCCACGACAAGGACGACCCGGCCACGGACAAGAACGAGGACCAGCTGACCGCCTATCAGGCGTCTATCCACGGCACGAAGATCGCCGACGGCGATTTGAAGTCCGCCACCTGCGGCTCTTGTCACGGCGGGCACACGATCAAGCGGCTGGACACCCAGGCAGCGAGGGACGATCTGCAGCTTGCCGGTCAGGCGATGTGCGCGCGGTGTCACGAGGACCGCTGGGAGAACTACAGCGACCCGTACCACGGCGCCGCGTACAAGATGGGCGCGCTAGATGCCCCGGCGTGCTGGGACTGCCATCCCGCGCACTCTACGCAACCGTCGGACGACCCTGTGTCCTCCACCAACGACGCGAAGGTGGCCTCCACGTGCGCCGGCGACGCCTCGACCGGCATCGGCTGCCACCAGCACAAGGACGCCACCGAGGGCTTCGTGACACAGACCGCGGAGATGATCCACGGCCAGTCCGAGGTCAAGGCCAAGAACCCGCTTGCTAAGTTGCTCTCCTTCGGCGATGGAGGCAAGTAGCAAAGTAGATGCAGAGGAAGACGCGAGCACGCCTTTGGATCACAACGACGGCATCGATAGCAGCTGCCGTCGTTGTGACGCTCGCGTATCCGCACGCACCGGCGGTCGGTGAAGTCAGTGTCGTGAACGTGAGCGCGCCGGCCACCGGCGAGACCTGCTCACCTTGCCATCCGGAGCCTGGCGCGTCCCGGAACCCGAACGTCATCTTCGACCACGCCGCGCACCTGCTCACCCAGTGCACCGCCTGTCACAACCGGCCGGCGCACGAGGGCGGCGTCCCGGCGACGCCGGAGATGCCTTCTTGCTTCACGTGTCACGGGCTGTTCCACGGGCCGATGGGCGCACTGGCCTCCGGCCAGTGCGCAGACTGTCACCCGGCTGGATTCACGCTGAGGCCTGCATCGCACGTCGAGGACTGGCCGGCAAAGCCCCACGCGGACGCGTCTGCGGGAGGCGTGAACACGTGCCTGATGTGCCACAACCCGCCCGAGGACTGCGACGTCTGCCACCAGGAGGCCGGTGTAGAGATCGGCCCGATGCCGACGATCTACCTGAGCACCCTGCCGAAGGCGTCCACCCGGCCCGCGGCGTCAGTGGACCTCGCCGCGCCGGTGTCGATCTCACAGTGCGTGTACTGTCATCCGAGGATCGACGCTTTCTCGGTGGACGGCCTCGTGTTCGCACACGCGAAGCACCTCGAGCGCGCGTACCGATGCGAGGCATGTCACACGTCCTTCCCGCACGGTCCTAACGGCACCAAGCGTCCGCCGATGCGCGACTGCACGCGGTGTCACGGCCTCACACACAACGGCAGCGGTCTGGTGGCTGCCGCGGACTGTCTCAAGTGCCACACCGCCGAGTTCAATCTCACGCCTCCCGACCACACGGTCGAATTCCTATCGGGGAAGCACAAGGACCCCGCGACGAGCGATCCGGCGTACTGCGCGCAGTGCCATGCTCCGGCCTCGTGCGTGGAGTGCCACAACGGTGGCACGAAGCTCGCTGACGGGCGCAAGGGGGAAATGGTCATCCCCGACAGTCACAAGGGTCCCGAGTGGAGCAAGGAGCACGGCGGGCTCTACCTGGAGCAGAAGGGCCTGTGCGTGGTCTGCCACACCTCCGAGTACTGCCAACAGTGCCACCAGACCACGATGCCTCACCCGGCGACGTGGCTTGCCGACCACGCGCAGGGCAATGGCTCGCTCGCCAAGGACTGCGGCGTGTGTCACACCGACCGCGAGGTCTGCCAGGACTGCCACCACAGCACCGTACGGTCGGCGGACCTCGTCCTCGAGAACTGCGTGAAGTGTCACGAGGAAATGGCGACCGATCCGCCCACCGACATCCAGAACGCCGGCCTGGCAGAGCACGCAGTACACTTCCAGGTGGCGCTGCCCGAGAAGAAGGGCGAGCCCTACAAGTGCGAAGACTGCCACATCGGATTCGGTGTCGGCGGAGTGCGTATCCTGAGTCCCGCTACCGGTCCGCACGACATGCGCATCTGCTACGAATGCCACGGAGCGCTCGACTTCGAGAACGCTCTGATCGCCCCGTACAGAGGCGCCGAGCTGTGCCTCCGCTGTCACAAGGACCTGCTCTAGACACCACACATCAGGAGGCACGCTTGGCCCGAGTATCCTCAATGCGCGACCCCTGGCTCACGTGGGCGATCCGTATCGTCGGCTTGTTCGTCATCGGAGCACTCGTCTTCCTCGCGTACAGCGTCTACAGCGGGCAACGTCAGGTGGAGAACAGCTCTGTAACCGAGCGTGCCATCGAAGCACTCGAGGCCTCGGTCACCGCCGAGCCGGAGAACGTCGCCGCGCGCATTCTTCTTGGCGACGCGTACCGCGATACCGGTCGGCCTGCCAAGGCGATCGAGCAATACGAAGAGGCGCTCAAGCTGTCGCCGGACCACCCGCTGGCTCTGAGCGGCCTAGCGCTTGTCGCCATGCAGCAGGAGGAGTGGCGCACCGCCGAAGGCTACTGGCGGAACACGATCGAGGTGCTACGCAAGAACGAGTACGCCGCCCAAGATGAGCGGCTTGAGCGTGCCTACTACTACTACGGCACTGTCTTGATCAAGCTCGCCGAGTACGAAGACGCGGTCTCCTATCTCAAGGAGGCGCTGCGCATCAAACGCGCAGATGCAGACACGCACTACGCGCTCTCGGTGGCCTACCGGGAGCTTGGCTCGGTCGACAAGCAGCGCGAGTCGCTCGAGACCGCTCTGATGTTCGTGCCCAACATGCCCGAGGCATGCTACGACCTTGGGCTGCTGTATCTTGCAGACGGTGACGAAGCCATGGCAGCGGAGCTGTTCCGCCGGTCGGTCGACGCTGCACCCGGTCAGCCCGAGCCGATGGAGGCGCTCGTCGCGCTGGGGCCATGCGAGGAGCGTCTGCTGGCGGCCAGGTCTCTCGTTGAATCCGACCCGACGGCGGCGCTCGTGGAGGCGCGGATAGCCGCGGCGCTGGAGCCGACGAACGTGGATGCCGCAAGACTCGTTGCGCAGCTGCTGGGCAAGCTGGATAGCCCGGTCGATGAGCGGGCCGCATGGGAGCGCCTGCTAGAACTCGTACCTAACGACAAGCAGGCCACCGAAGCGCTGGCCGCGCTGGACTCCGCAACGACAACGCCGTAGGGAGCGTGACTTTGTGACCGACCGCTCGATCGAGAAGATCACGGACTACGCAGGCAGGAAGCGCAAGCACGATCGTGTGCGCAAGCTGGCCCTGCTGCTAGGTCTGGTCGTGCTTCTGATGCTGCTGCTGTGGACGACCATGTACTACTCGGCGAATCGACGGCTGCCGTTCCCGCCGGTGAAGTCGCTTACCGAGGGAACGACAGAGGCGCCGGAGTTCCTGTACGCGATCTCCGGTCCGGAGGGCGCCGACGCGCTGATGATGCCGGTCGGCGTGGCCGTGACCGGTGACGGCAAGGTGTTCGTCGTCGATGCGCAGAGCCGCGTCGTACGCGCTTACACGACCGATGGCGACTACCTGTTCACGTTCAGTTCGGTCGTCAGCGACACCGGTGACAAGCTCAAGCTTCCGCAGCGCGTGGTGATCGGGCCCGACGGGAACGTGTGGGTCACCGACCGGCACCTCCACGGCATCTTCGTGTTCAGCCCGGAGGACGGGTCGTTCATTCGCGAGTTCATCCCGAACAGCGACGTCATCGAGTACTGGGCCCCTTGCGCACTCGCCTTCGATGAGGACGGCAATCTCTGGGTCGCGGATCTCGGACTGAGCGAACAGCACCAGATCCTCGAGTTTGATGCCGAGGGCAACGAGCTGTTGAGATTCGGCAAGACGGTGCAGGCGGCCAAGATGACGGATTCGCCCGGGGGCTTCTACTATCCCAACGGCATCGCCTTCTCGGCCGAGGGCGACGTGTTCATCTCGGACATGAGCAACCATCGCGTTCAGGTGTTCTCGCACGACGGCGAGTTCAAGTATCTCGTCTACACGTCAGGCTCGCCTTTGGGGCTGGTCGTGGATCGCGAGCAGCGCCTGCTGGTGGCCGACCCGTTCGCGCACATGATCGACGTCTACGATCTCACGGGCGAACGCAAGACCGGGTTTGGCGGACCGGGTGTGCAGCCAGGCCGGTTCCGCTTCCCTAGTGACATCGCACTCGATGAGACCGGCCGGATGTTCGTGAGCGACCGCGAGAACAACCAGGTGCAGGTCTGGGGCTGGCCGACCGGCATAATCCCGCCGGTTGCGTTGCCTGAGGAGCCCGCCGAATGGGGCATCTGCCTCTCGCCGCTGCTCTTGCTCCTACTGCCGCTGCTGCGCCGCCGCACGTCGTTCATGACCACTGAGGACTTCATCGAGGGCATGATCGCCGCAGGCGCGGTCTCGCGGATGGACAACCGCAAGTTCAAGTGGATTGTGACCCAGGACCTGTTCGATCGGTACCTGCATCGCAGGTCCGGTGAGGTGCGCTTCGGGGAGCTGCTCGTCGGCGAACCCTTCTCCCGCACCGACGTGGGCGAGTTCGTCGAACAGTCAGGTGCCGACGAGAAGACCGCCATCATCCTCACCATGGCCGAACGCACTGGCCGGCTTGCCACCGAGGACGCGACTCTCGCCGAGGCTGCCCGGGCACTGGATATCGTCGTTGTCGACCGGGAGCGTTTCATTCGCGAATTCGCCGTCCGGCGAAAGGGTTCGGCCGCTCAGCGGCGTAGTCCTGAGTCGAGGATTGACACTCCGGACGACACTGAGTAGGCTGAGAGGGATTGTATTGTAACTGCGGTTACAATGTATTAAGGAAGTTGAGGCAAGGCAGCAGGTACAACCGAATATCGTCTCCGAGCTTGTCGCGCCTAAGGCGCACGCAGCGCTACGGCGGGCAAGCCGATCAGGGTGTCAGCGGAAACAATGGCGCCTCCCGACTTGGAAAGGAGACTGCAGGAAGGCCCCTCCGGCGGGGCCCGGTGTGCGGTCGACTTCCAGGGTAAGGGAGGTGTGCAAGACGTAATCAGACCGGCTATGCGGTGCCGTGATGGCGCGCTTGGTCGGTCTTTGCGTTTCCCGACGAAGCTGCAACGCTCAAGAAAGGAGGCGTGCCGGCATCTCGCGCGTGTGTGTGGTCCCCATGGGGGGGCCAGGGGTGGTTCCTCTATGGACCCGCTGAACGGAAGGGAAGAGCATGGCTACTAAGGACAAGAATCAAGGAGGGAAGTTCGAGCTCTCGCGCCGCGATTTCTTGAAGGTCGGCGCGGCGGCGGCCGCTGCGGGCGCTGTGGGCGTCGACTTCGCCGTTCGGCCTTCGCGGGCCGACGCGGCGGCAGTCGCAGCGACCTACCACACGACGTGCCCGTACTGTTCCGCGAGCTGTGGTCAGCTCGTCGATGTCGACGCGTCAGGAAACGTGCTCGACGTCTACGGCGATCACCTGTCTCCGTGGAACGACGGCGGTCTGTGCGCCAAGGGAGCTGGAGCCTACCAGCTGGTGACGAACAAGCGCCGCCTCGGCGTACCGGAGGCCACGAACGTCGACGGTATCGACTGGTACACCGGTGGTGACGCGAGCGGAATCGCGTGGAAGCGCACCGGCGACGGCGCCTGGCAGCCGATGGGCCTCGACGCAGCATTCGCCGAGTTGGCGCCGCGGCTCGTGACCGCGCGCAACGCAACCGGCGCCCCTGCTGAGACCAACGGCCACAACAGCAAGGGCGTGGCGTTCCTCGGCTCGTCGCACATGAACAACGAGCCCAACATCATGTACCGCCGCCTGATCGCTCAGTTCGGAACGTCGAACGTCGAGCATCAGGCACGTATATGACACTCGTCCACGGTGGCCGGTCTGGCCGCCGCCTTCGGACGAGGTTCCATGACGAACAACTGGACCGACATCGGCAACGCATCGATGGTGTTGGTCTGGGGCGCGAACCCGTCGGAGAACCACCCGGCGTGTATGGCCCACATCAACAAGGCCCGCGACAATCAGAATATCAGCTGGCCCGCAGCAACGAGCCTGCCTCCGTCGCTGAGCGCCTGGGCGAACACGAAGGGTGCGAAGCTCGTCGTGGTCGATCCCCGCAAGACCCGCACCGCGGTCGTCGCGGACAAGTTCATCCGCATGCGCCCGGGTACGGACATCGCTCTGGCGAACGGTGTGCTCGGGCGGATAATCGCGAAGATGGAGGACACTGCTGATACGAGCATCACCGCGGCTCAGCGCACGCAGTTCCTCGCGTTCTTGAACCAGACCGGCGGTGGCACCTTCTACACCGACGGCAACGCCACGATCAACAGCCTTCAGGTCGGAAGCATCCCCAGGAACTCCAAGTACACGGATGCCCGTTTCGTGCTCAACGCCGGCGGAACCGACTACGTGCGGGAGAAGGTCTTGGCTTCCACTGGGGTCGTGACCGCAATTGCACCGGACCAGACCACGATCTCCAACTTCCCGAAGAAGGCCGACACGATCTACGGCTACACGGTTGACGGCACCCCTGCCACCGCGCTGGTCACGCCCGACCCGAACACGGTGTTCAATCGGCTCAAGGCCCACCTGGCACCGTACTCGAAGTCGGTTGTCTCCGGGATCACGGGAGTCACCGAGGCCGACATCGAGTTCCTAGCCGATGCGTTCATCGCCAACAGCAGGTGCTCGACCGTAGGCGGCGCCCTCGCCACGCAGGACCCTCGCGCCGTGGGATACCGCGCCACCACGATGCTCTACGCCATGGGCCTCACGCAGCACACGTGCGGCGCGCAGAACGTGAAGTCGTTCGCCGTGATGCAGACGGTGATGGGCAACGTGGGTCGCGCGGGTGCCGGTATCAACGCCCTCCGTGGCATCCACAACGTTCAGGGCTCGACCGATCAGGGTCTGCTCTACGGGAACATCCCGTACTACTCGGGCAACCCGGGCTCGATGAACGTTGATAGCATCGAGCAGATTGCGGACGAGTCCGGCATCCTTGCACCCGGCACCATCGACCTCGTGCCGTACTACGGCTTCGCTGAGGCCATGATCGCGGCAGATGGGAATCCGGCGGGCTATCTGGTGTCGGTACTCGCGAACAAGGTTGCTGCCGTTCCGGCGACCATGGCCGACGCCATGAATCCGGCCCGCTGGGACATCCTGGTCTATCGCGCGACGAACGTGGCAAGCGCCGGTACGTACGTGTATCAGGGCCGTTCGAACCTCATCACCGTTGCGGCCACGGCAATGGGTGTGGACATCCCGCTTCCGGGCGACATCGCGTGGGATGGTACTACGTTCCGTGCGTACATACCTGCCTACACGTCGGGCAACCTATACGAGTTCACGTCGGCCAACGGCCTCTTGTGGACGGCCACGGGCACTGTGTACACGACCACCACGGCCGTGAGGTATCCGTCAATCGTCTCGAACGGCACTACGACTCACGTCTACTACTACGACGGTGCTGGCATCAGCTACCTGCCGCTTACGATCGGCAGCGCGGCCCCTGGCGCAGTGGTCTCGCTCCTCGCCTCCGGGCAGGACCCGTCGATCGAGATCACCGGCGGCAAGTACGTTCTGACCTACCAGAAGCACCCCGATGGCGTCTGGCAGGCATCGGCTTCCGCGCCGACCGGCCCCTTTACGGGCGTGCAGGTGTACGACAACAACGCCTACGACAGCCTGGACGGCATTGCCAGCGGGGGCAAGAACGTGCTGTACACGCCGCGCACCGGTCCGGAGCCTCAGAACGTCACGAACAAGCCGCTTCGCGGCTTCATCCCGCGGCCGCTCCGCGTCGTCAACGCGTACGGCAAGTACATGGACACGCTCTGGGGCCTCCCGCTCAGCGGTACCGGCGGCCGTGCGCAGATGAACGGGTCGTACGACGACGCGTTCAACCTCGGAGATCCGGCGGTGGCGACGACTCCAGCCACGAAGGTCATGGGCTTGCAGCAGCGCGGGTTCTTCAACATGACGTACAGCTTCTTCGGCGATCCGGCGTGGATCACCTCTCCATCGGCCGACAAGCCGATCACGAAGGCGCTGTACAACCTCTGGCCCAAGGGCAACGGCGACGATCACATCACCATGTTCCGCAAGATGATTGCGGGTGACACCAAGGCGCTCGTATGTTGGGGTCAGAACCCTGCCGTGACCGAGCCGAACCAGAGCAAGATCCGCGACGGCCTGTACAACCTCGAGACGCTCGTCGTCGTCGACATGTTCGCCACTGAGACTGCGATGTGCAGTCGCAAGGCTGGCGCCATGACGTATCTGATCCCGGCATGCGCGCACGTCGAGGAAGCCGGAAGCGTAGCGAACTCCGGCCGCGTGCTCCAGTGGCGCGAGAAGGCCACGAATCCGAAGGGCAAGAGCCGCTCGGATCTCGAGCTCATGCTCAGGTTCGCCAAGGCCCTCGATGTCGCCGGTGCGTTCGGGCACATCACGTCGACCTGGACGACACTCGGCAAGACATGGACGAATGCATACCAGACGCTCTACGCGTCGCGCTACGGGTGGACGCCGGCGGCTCTCACCAGCGACTTCGAGACCGCCAACAGCGGTATCGCCGAGATTTGGCGAGGCGCGGAGACAGCGCCCCGGCTGCCGGCGGCCGTCACCGGCTCGGAGTGGATTGCGGAGCTGGTGTACCGCGAGATGAACACCCCGACCACCGGCATCTCGTGGCTCTACACAGGTGCGTATAGCACCGACCGGACCACGAACAGGCACTCTGCGGCCCCGCTAGGCACCGCACAAGCGAACTGGGCGACCGACAACCGCTCGAAGAGCCGCGATACGGCCGACGGAAACGGCACCCTGGCCTTCCCTGGCTGGGGCTACTCGTGGCTGGTCAACCGGCGCGTGCTCTACAACAACGGCGATGTACCAGGAGACGTGTCGGACTTCTACATGGGTCCGGACTCCTGCAGCCGCCTGTTCGTGAGCACCAACACGGCGACGCTGAACTACTCGCGTTGGTATCGCACCGTCCACCGTTTGTCGGACAAGCCGGACGTCGCACTCGGCGGACCCACCGCCGTGCACATCCTGGCCGGCAGGTTCCCGGCGCACACCGAGCCCTACGAGACCCCACGGGCGGATCTTGCCGCGACCTGGGGCCGCAACACCAAGGGCACGGCTGCCTGGGACTTGGTCAAGGACGACTCACTAGTGGCCGGTCGCGGCTACACGGTGGCGGGTGGCAAGCCCGTCAACGATCCGCCCGCGGCGAACTACCCGTTCGTCCTCACCACCATCCGGTGCGTCGAGCACTTCCAGGGCGGTCCGATCACTCGGAACAACCCGTGGAACGTCGAGACTGAGCCGGAGCCGTGGGTGGAGATCAACTCGGTCGACGCCGTCAGGCTTGGCATCAACGACGGTGACTGGGTCAACGTAGTGACTGCTCGTGCCGACAGCATGGGCACGCTCGCTAGGGAGACCGCATTCCCGACCGTCGGCTGGGCGAAGGGCTTCAAGGCGCGCGTGGGTGCAGGTACTGCCGGCAACCAGCGCGTCGCTCCCGGCGTGGTGGCCATCCCGTGGCACTGGGGTGACCAAGGTCTGTCGAAGGGCAGCCGGGCGAACGACCTGTGTATCGACGCAGGGGATGCGAACACCGTGATCCCTGAGTCGAAGGCCTGTCTCTGCAACATCGTGAGACTTCCGTAGAAAGGGGGTGGTGAACGATGGCTGTTATGGCGATCCTTCAGGACGTGGACAAGTGCGTCCGATGCAACGGCTGTGTGATCAGCTGCAAGCGTACGTGGCAGATGAAGGCGCTCAATCCGGGCATCCACAAGACTGCTCCTGATCAGCGCGTCATCATCAAGTCGCAGAAGCGCGTCGACATGGGACCGTTCATGCGGTACAGCTGCTGGCACTGCGAGAATCCGCCGTGCGTCAAGCGCTGCCCGTTCGACGCGATCCGCAAAGATGCGGCGTCCGGCGCTGTGTACATCGACCCGGACCTCTGCACGCCGAACGGCTACGGCCCGGACGGCACCAAGTGCATCGCCCAGTGTCAGATCGACTGCGGTCGTGGTGGCTACCCCAAGGTTGGCAAGGGAAGCGACCAGGCTCCGTGGACCGACGGGATCAAGGCCTGGAAGTGCACGATGTGCCACGGCCGTGCAGGCGCGGTACTTGACGCGAAGTACGGCAACCCGCTGCCCTCGAACTACAACACGGTTCTCGGCACCGGTGTGGCATTCAAGAGCGACGTGGCGCAGGACCACGAGCCGAGCTGCGTGTACACGTGCCCGGCCAAGGCGATGAGGTACGACACGCGTGCAAATGTCATCGCCCACATCCAGAACTCCGCGAATGGGTACGTTTCCGCGCAGGGTGACGGTAGCATCTTCTGGGCAAGCAAGAAGTCACTGGTCATTGCCCCCAAGGCCGACCCGTTCGTTGAAGACCATGTGACCCCGCTTGTTTCCAGCGTGCTGTCGAGTCCGTTCGCCAAGGCGGCTCTGGTACCGGCGGCACTCGGCGCAGGTTTGTTCGCGCTGATTGCTCGCAGGCAGCAGATGACCGATGATTCGATGGGGGAGGTGTGATGACGTTGAGGAAGCGTGCATTCGTTCTGGCAATCGCGGTCGCACTGGCGGTGTTCATGGTGCCGGGTGTCGCGATGGCCTTCAGCAGTGTCCACGGGGGTTACGCTGCGGACACCGACGCGTGCGCAGGATGTCACCGTGCTCACACCGCGTCAAGCCCCATCACGTGGCAGAGTGCTACTCGTGGTACGCGCAGCGCGCTGTTGATCTCCACAGCCGCTGACGACGAAGCGTTCTGCATGACCTGCCACGGTTCGGCGGCGTTCGGTGCTGACACGAACGTCTTCGACGGCGTGTTCCAGTCCCGCGACGGTGATCTGGGGAGCGACGAGACTTACAACCTTGCCGGGCAGGCGCTCAACGGTGGCGGGTTCGACCTCTCGAGGTTCCCGACCCAGCACTATCCCGGTGGCGCGACGTGGGTCGCCTGGGGTGCCGGTCCGGACGGTCGCGACGGCATCATCACCACGGGTGGCGAGAAGGTCGAGATCTCATGCACGACCTGCCACGACACCCACGGATCGTCGAACTACCGTCTGCTCAAGGACATCGTGGCTGGTATCGATCCGCTTACGGGCGCTCGCGCGAACATCATGGTTGGCGGATACGTGGGTGGTGTCCCGCAGCCGTACGTCATCTCGGCCGAGCAGGGCTATCCTGTGGGCGGATGGCCTCAAGGCCCCGCGCGTATGACAGCCTACACGACGTACTATCCGGACTTCACCAATCCGAGGTACGCCAAGGCACCCATCAACACGCTCACCGGGCTGCCCGATCCCACCAAGGGCATCAGCGGCTGGTGTGCAGCATGCCACACGCAGATGAACACGAAGGGCGATTCCGGGGTCATCTTCGACCTCAACGGAACCCTCAACGACGGGTTCATCGGTCTTGGCGGCAACGACTACCTGGCGGAGATCTACGACGCAAACGATGGCTTCGGTCTGGTTGAGCGTCACAGGCATCCGACGAACGTGGCGATGAGCCTGTTCCAGCCCGGTCCGCTCAACTACAACACCGCCGACGCAGTTCCCCTGGCGCACGATCCTGCCGAGGGCAACACCAACGGCGCTGTTGTCATGGCGGAGACACCCACCGACTGGGTCGACTGCCTGTCATGCCACGTGGCGCACGGCTCTGGTGCGACGATGAGCGGCTTCGCCAGCGTCGCCGACTCGACGAACCCGCAGCGGAACACAGGCACCAAGAGCGTCACGATCGACGGCACGACTGTCGTTACTGTTGGTACCGTACCGCCGGATTACGGCAACGCGCTCTTGCGGACCAATAATCGGGGTACTTGTCAGGTATGCCACAACAAGTAAGAGGTGTTCGTGACGTCTGAGCCAGACGACACGCGAGAAGGGAAGGGCCGGGCTCGCCCCGGCCCTTCCCCTTCGCTGGTTCTCAGACCGGAAGCGTCTGTGCGCAGAGGTGTCGCTCTCAAGGCCGCAGGCTTCATCGTGCTGCTACTCTCGAGCGTGGCGGCGAGTGTATTCGGCACCGAAGCGCATCAGTACTCGTCTCCGGCGGCGCTCGCCGCAGTTGCGGCAGCCGGAGCGTTCCTGGGCGTGTTGGTTGCCGTGGGTCTGCCGGGGGAGCGAGCCCGAGGTCTGCGCGAGTGGCTTCCGCAAGCGTTCGTCGGCGCAGGAGGGTTCGCCGTGGCTCCCTGGCTCGTCATGGCGAACCGGTACACCGACGCCCCGCCCGGTAGTGAGGTAGTGTTCTTCACCACCGCCGCGTGGGGAGCCATGCTGGCCATCTCGGCGGCGGTAGGTCCTCCGACTCGGATACGACGGATCGGCGGCGTACTGCTCGCCCTCGCGGGCGCTGCAGCGGTGGTCGGCAACTGGGAGCGGCCAAGTTCGTTCTCTCCGTTCGTCCGGTACGGTCGCGAGGAGTTGCTGATGTTGCTGGCGGGCGCACTATGGGTGACGCTCGTGCTCGTGCTTGCTGCGGCAGCGCGTCGGAAGTCGTTGCCCGCCGCCGCGCTTCGTGCCTCGCTCGGCGGGATCGGAGCGGCCATCGTGATCGGTGGCGCCTCTGCGGGAGCCGGCACGCTTACGGTGGCGGACCTCGCCGGCGGGGGACTCTGGGCGTTCGGCATCGCGGCAGTGTTCGTGACGGCCTCGACCCTGGTGCTCCTCCGACGTGGTTCCGCGTACGAAGTCGCAAGTGCGTACGTGCTGGTCCCCGCGGCGATGACCTTGCTCCTGCTCTTGGAGCAGGTGTTCGGGGCGAGAGGCCCGAACCCGCTGCTCATATGGCCGATTCTGGGTGGTACCGTTTCGACGGCGGCGGGGCTCTGGCTCGCCCGGGCTGAGCGAGACGACTCGCCCGACCTGGCATCCCGCCCACGCCTGCTCCGCACGGCTGGTCTGGTGTTTGGCGCGGTCGCGACGTGTGCGGCACTTGTCGCACTGGTCCTCCCGGGCATGTCTGCAAGTGTGACGGCGATTCGCGCTGACGGCACGAGCTTCGAAGCGTCGTTCGGACTCTGGGGCGCGGAAATGGCCGGAACGTGGCTTGCGCTGGGCGTGGCCGTCGCCTCGGTCGGGATTGCGATGCGCCGGTCTGTTCCGCGAGTGGGGTGGTCGCAAGGGGCCGCCGTCCTGGCGGCGGCCGTGGCGTGGCCGCTTGCTGCTGCGACGCCGCTTCGCACCCTCACCGCGTTCATCCCATCGGATGTCCAAGTCGACTACGGTTCCGAGTTCGCACGCATCGACTTCAGCGGAGGACCGCCGATTCTGGCGATTCTCGCGTTGGTTGGCGCGCTCTTTGCCGTGGCTGTAACGTTGTCGTATCGAACGCCAGTAGCGTCCGAAGAGGTCGCGGCGCGTGACGAGCAAGGACGAGAGGTGGTCTCGCAGTGAGGAAGTTCCTGACGATTGCGCTGGTCGTCGTCGTGTTGTTCGGTCTGCTCGTACCCCTCACGGGCTGCCAGCGCAAGGTCAAGATGAAGACTGGTGAGATCGTCATATGCACTGCCGGCGAGATCGTCGAGGACAACACGAAGGAGATCGAGGTCCCGCAGAGCAAGGTGGGCGAGTACGGCGTGACCACCAAGGTCATCACCTGCGAGGTGCACGGTGACCTGGGCGCGCTGTACGCGCAGGCGCAGGACGCGCTTGCCGCAGGCGACCTCGCTACGGCCCGCGAGCGGCTGCAGACGGTGATCGACCGCGACCCGACCTACCGCAAGGCGAAGGAGCAGGCCGACGCGATCGACGCCGGGCAGACGCCGGCCGTCGACCCGATCGATGATCCCGCCACACCAGGTGGCGACGCGACTCCCGAGGACCCGGCCGCGGAACCGACGGGTCCCGTCGTGAGCCTCACCAAGTACGTGCCGGACGCGATCAACGGCTACGCTGCGCAGGGGATACTGGCGGACATGGCGTCACTCAGCAGGCAGTACATTCCCACAAGCAGCACGGCGGACCAGCTGATGATCGAGGTCGAGCAGCGAATCGACGCCAAGGCCGCAGAAGCGGCCCAGGCGGCGATCGCGACCGAGTACCCGGACGCGCGGCAGGAGAAGACGATCGGTGGGCACGCGGTTGTTGCGGGCTCGAATGGTCAGTTCGCGGCCGCGGTCTTCACGGACGGCGCGGTGACCGTGATCGTCGAGCTGCACGCCACCGGCGCATCCGGCGAGGGTCTCCTGAACGACGTGTTCGCCGTGGTCGAGAGCATCGCGAAGTAGGGGCGCTTGATGCGGCTGACCTTGCGGCTCGAAGGACCCCGGCGTGTCGTCTTCGCCGTGGGAGCAACGGCGCTCTTTGCGGGCGCGGCGATCGCGATTCTGGCGCCTGCGGCGAAGGTGGCCGTGCCCACCGTCTCTCCTGTTGGCGAGGCGGCGCCGAGCCTCTCGTACGTGAGGTCCCTACCCGATGCCGGGGATGCGCCGCTGATCCGTCCGGTCGGACTCGCAGTCGGCGATGGTCGTATCTACGTGTCCGATTCCGAAGCGGCGGTCGTACGCGTGTTCTCGGTGGCGGGGTTCGATCTTGGTGAGATCGGCCGAGGTGCGCTGGTGGTGCCCGCGTACGCAGCAAGTGACAACGCCACCGGAACGCTGCTGGTGGTGGACCGGGAGACGCGGTCAGTCTTGAGATTCTCGGCTGAGGGCGTTCGTCTTGACGATCTGCGGCCATCGAATGAGAGCACCCCTACCTGGGGGCCGCTCGGTGTGGCGTGCGACGGCGAGGGCTCGGTGGCAGTGACCGACAGCTCCGGACGGCATCGCATGGTGGTCATGAACCGCGCCGGCGAGGTGCGGTTCTCGCTGGGTAGCGCGGAGGCCACCGCTGTCCCGGGCGATGTCTCCGTCGCGTTGGACTTCCCGAACGCAGTGGCGTTCGGCGACGACACCATATGGGTCAGCGACGGCAACAACCGCCGCGTACTAGTGTTCGATCGCGAGGGCGCGTTCCAGCGACTCGTGCGGGTCAACGGCATCGCGCGAGGACTCGCCTTCCTCGAGGGCGATCAAGGCAAAACGTACGTTGCTGTGGTCGACGCGCTCGCGAGCGAGATTGTGTTGCTGGACACCGACGGCTCTGAGGTCACGCGCTACGGCGCTCCGGGCTCTGCAGCCGGTCAGTTGGCGTATCCGAATGATGTCGTGTACGACGCACAGAGCAGCCAGCTGTTCGTGGCGGACACCGGCAACGCGCGCGTGCAAGTCTGGTCCGTGCAGTGGCCTGCCGAGTCGTTCGGGGTGCGAGCCGTCGCAGAGAAGCTGCGACTCTCGCCCATGCGACTCTCCGGGCTGATGCTGATGGCGGCCAGTCTCGCCGCGGTCGCGGGCGCGTTCTGGCCGAGACGGCGGTTGGGCGCGGAAGCTGCTATAGTCGAGGACACGCCCCCTAGCAGCACGAACACGTGACCGACATCACGGAGGAATGATTTCGAGGTGTCTGCCCGCGTCAGAAATCGACTCACAGCGCTGGTTGCTGCCAGCATGGTCGCCGCTGTCCTGCCGACGGCCAGCATGCCCCCGGCATCAGGTGTTGAGGCCGCGGGTGTAACGACGGGCAGCCTAACGTCGGTGACGTTCACGAGCGACACGACGGGGTTTGCGGCGGCCGACAACGGCGTGATCATGAAGACCACAGACGGTGGGGACGTTTGGACCCAGGTGCGCGGCGCCGACACGTACTCGTTTCGGGGCATCGACTTCTGGAACTCGGCAACCGGCGTTGCGGTCGACCACGCCGGCAAAGTGGCCTCGACCAGCGACGGCGGTGCGACGTGGACGAACGTTGACTTCACTCCGTACGTTTCGATGGACGGCGGGTTACTCGACGCAACGGGTAGAAGTCACAACGATGTGGCCTGCCAGGTCGGCGGCATGGCCGCCATCACCGCGGCCGGCGACATCTCCCCGTATGACGGAACCTGGACCGGTGGGACGTCGATGGGGTCGGCGGGCAACCTGCGGTACTGGGGCAACCCGTTCTACGAGACCAAGCCGCACAGGTACCTGATCATCGACCAGTACTACGATGTGGGCCGTGGTGAGTTGCTCGACGTGGAGTATGCGGGATCCACGATCTGGGCATGTGGTATCGACTACTGGACTCTCGATACCGCGAATGTCGAGAAGTACCCGCTGTTCAAGTCGACGAACAGTGGCGTCTCGTACACCAAGGTGACCGGGTTCGGCACCAACGACCTGCGCTTGGAGGGCGTCTCTTTCGGTTCCGCGACCGCCGGCATCACGGTGGGGCAAGTCGTGGGTGGCAACCGCGTCGTGTACTACACGACGGACGGTGGCGCGACGTGGACGGCCTCGGCGGCAACCGCGGGCACTGCGGTGCTGACCGCAGTCGACATGACCGATGCGGCCAAAGGTTGGGCTGCGAGTTCGGACGGCACCATCGTGCGGACGACGGACGGCGGTGCGACCTGGGCTGCGTGCACGATCACAGGCGGCAATCCCTACGCGCTCTACGACGTCGAGTTCCGGCCCGGCACCACGATAGGATGGGCGGTCGGCGCGTCCGGAACCGTTCTTCTCACCACCGACGGCCTCACGTGGCGTCAGGCGACCGGCGGACCGCAGAACACCGCCCCCGTCCTTGCCGCCATCGGCAACAAGAACGTGGCCGAAGGCTCGCTGCTGTCCTTCACCGCGACGGCCACAGACGCCGACATCCCGGCCCAGACGCTGATCTTTTCCCTCTCAGGCACCCCTCCGACGGGTGCGGCCATCACCTCCGGCGGCTCCTTCACCTGGACGCCCACCGAGGCGCAGGGACCCGGCACCTACCCGATCACCGTCGTGGTCTCCGACGGCGCAGCGACCGCCTCCGAGACGATCACCGTCACGGTCTCGGAGGTCCACACCGCCCCCGTCCTTGCCGCCATCGGCAACAAGAACGTGGCCGAAGGCTCGCTGCTGTCCTTCACCGCGACGGCCACAGACGCCGACATCCCGGCCCAGACGCTGATCTTTTCCCTCTCAGGCACCCCTCCGACGGGTGCGGCCATCACCTCCGGCGGCTCCTTCACCTGGACGCCCACCGAGGCGCAGGGACCCGGCACCTACCCGATCACCGTCGTGGTCTCCGACGGCGCAGCGACCGCCTCCGAGACGATCACCGTCACGGTCTCAGGTGGCAGCACCCCGCCGCCTCCTCCCGTCCCCGTGCCCGTGTACCGCTTCTACAACTTCACGAACAACACGCACTTCTACACCGACTCGGCCGCCGAGCGCGCCAACGTGAACGCTACGTGGCCGCACATCTTCCAGGACGAGGGCGTGGCGTACTACCTCAACCCGGCCAACAACACGACACCGCTCACTCGCCTGTACAACCGTGTCAGCAGCAGCCACTTCTACACCGCAAGCGCCGGTGAGGCCGCCAACGCGCTTGCCAGGTGGCCCGGGACGTTCTCGATGGACGGGCCCACCTACGCGGTGAACCCGGGGCCGGTGGCGAACAGCGTGCCGGTCTACCGGTTCTACAACAAGAGCAACGGCAGTCACTTCTACACCGCAAGCGAGGCCGAGAGGAACAACGTCCTCGCCAGGTGGCCGAACATATACAGCCTCGACGGCCCGGCGTTCTGGCTCGGGCAGTAGCGCTTCTGGCGCACGAGACTCCGGGGGAATCTCGCCCAGTTCGTGGGTGAAACGCGCGAGTCGACATCGTATACTGTCTGCAAAGTGTGACGGTGCGCCGGCCGGTATGAGGCGGATCGTCCTGGGGACAGCTGGGCGGTGACATGATCCGGGGTACGGGGCTCGGCCGCATAGCGGTCATCACGAGCGCAGCATTCGTGTGCGCGCTCTCCGTGCTCGCTTCACCCCTTCCGGCCCTCGCGGCCGCCCCTCACGTCGCGACTTCGACGACGCCGGACAGCTGCGCCATGTGTCACCGTGCGCACACGGCGGCCGGCGACTTCGGCCGAATCGATCCGGGCAGCTGGGAGATGACGTCGACCGCCCTCGGTCTTGCAGTGGCGCTGAATTCCGGGGACACCGCGCTGTGCTACGTCTGCCACGGCGTCGACGCCCTAGGCTCCGGCACTCCCGTCGGGGCCGATTTCGCGGAGGTCTCGGCCCACTCGCTCGCGCCGGCCGCGAGCCCATACGGCCCCCCAGTGAAGTACTGCAGCAGTTGCCACGACAGCCACGGAACGGCCGAGAGCGCGCCGGGCGTGCCGTACGCGCGGCTCCTGCGCGCAAGGACGGCAGTTGGCACAGCGGTATACCGCGGCTCGGCGTACTGCGGGACGTGTCACCAGGTGCGGCCGGCAAGCCGGTTCCCGGGCGTGTCCGTGTACGAAAAGACGCTCCACTACGGTTCGCTGCCGAATCCCGCGGACGGCACGCAGGTTCGCTGCCTCATCTGCCATCAGGGGCACGGCTCGGCGGTGGCCCCGCTACTGACGGCGAGGGTCACGCCGCCGTCGGTCGTCGCGACGCTGACGGTCACGGCGAACAATCGGACGTTCTGTCTCACCTGCCACGAGAACTCATATCGCTCGTTCCCGGGCAAGACCGCCTATTCGGTTTCGGCACACTACGTCTCGAACCGGACCGCCACCATACCCGGCGAATGGCCGGCGCCGGCCACGCCGCGACTGATCGGCGAGTGTCAGGTCTGCCACGCGCCCATGGGCCGCGACGACGGCACCGGCAATCCGATCCAGTCGCTGCTCGAGATGAAGCCTTCGGCGCTGTGCCTCGACTGCCATGACGGCGCGAGTGCTGCGAGCACTAACCTCGTGTCGCTGCAGTACCCGGCGGCGTCCGCGCCCGATCTCGAGCTGGTCGCCAGTTTCTCGGCGGAGACGACGACCGCCGGATCCAGCACGGTGGCGCTGTGGAGTACCGAGGCCACGACGACCGTGCCTCGTGCCGTCCAGGGGCCGCGGCTCTACGCGCCACTCGGACTCGCTGGCGTGCTGGCGGCGGGCGACATCGATGGCGACGGTTCGCAGAACCTCCTTGTGACAGACACCGCTTCGGCTCGGTTGACGGTGTTCGAACCGGATCCCCTCAAGGGTCTCTCGTCGTACTTCTTGGAGCCGGCAGGGCTGGCGATCGGTGGCATCGCCGACTACCTGGTCATCGCCGACGTCATCGCCAACGGAGTTCCGACGCGACCGGAGATCTGCGTCATCTCGGGCAGCACGCTCTACGTGTATCGCTACGACATGCTGGGCCTGTTGTCGCTGGACACCGTCGCGGGTCTCGGCGCGAACCTCACCGGCATGGCCGCGGGAGATCTTGATGCCGACGGGTACGCGGAGCTGGTCATCACGGATGCCGCCGGCTCCCGGATCCATGTGCTCACAGAATCGGCGGTAACACCCGGGACGCTTGCCCCCTTCATCGCGCCAATCGCGGCGAAGGCGGGCGTGCGAGGACCGAGCATCGGCGATATCGACATCGCGGCGGGCGTGGAGATCGCGGTGGCCAACGCCGATGAGGCGGTCAATCACGTGACCGTCTACAGCGCAGCTGGGACCGAGATCGGCAGCGCGACCCTGCCTGCCGTGGGCACCGCGAAGCCATGGGCGACGCTGGTTGCCGATGTGCTTCCCGGCTCCACGCCGGTCGGCACCTCGGGTGCCGAGCTCTCGGTGGCGGCGAACGGCGCCGATGGTCAGAGTCAGGTCTACGTCTTCGCACAGAGCACCGTGAGCGGACTCGGGGCGGCGCAGTCGTGGGTCACGGGCACCGGCTTCGGGACGGGATCACTCGCGGCAGGCGACATCGATGGCGACACGTACGCCGAGCTCGTCGTCGGCAACGGCGGCTACTGGAGCCGGACCGGCGCCCTGGCCACCCCGCCCAGCCTGCAGGTATTCCAGCACAACGTCGGCCAGACGTCGTTCGCTTCCGCCACGCTCCTGGCGGCGGGTGGCGTCGAACGCGCAGGTACCGCGCCGTCGCTCGCGCTCGCGGACTTCGGCGGCGTGGGCCCGTCTAGGCATCCGGTGGCGGCGGTCCCCGATGCGCACGTTGCAGCCGAGGTCGCGCCCTTCGTTCGGCACGTCGACTGCGCCGACTGTCACAACTCTCATGAGGCGACATCGACCGCCGGGATCGCACCGGCCGCGTACGGACTCATCCGGGGCACGTCGGGTGCCACCGCGGCGCTTGCCGGTGTGAGGCCCGTGAACAACGAGTACGAGCTCTGCTACAAGTGCCACTCCGCGTATCAGAATCCGGCCGGGCTCGAGGGCGCGGCGGATGTCTCGGCGCAGTTCGATACGGCCAACGTGAGCTTCCATGCGGTCGAGGCGGCGGCCACGACCGCGATCAACGTCGGCACGTTCGTCGCGCCGTGGACGCAAGCATCGAGGCTGTACTGCATCGACTGCCATTCGATTGCAGGAGCGGCTCCGGCTGTTGCGGGTCCGCATACGTCGGCCGAAGCGCCGATCCTGAGGCTGCCGTATCTTGGCGCCCGTCCGTCCAATTCCGACGGTCTGTGCTACGGCTGCCACAAGTACAGTGTCTACTTCACGGGGGCAGACGACACGGTTGCGGCGACCGGAAGTGGCTTCAGGGACGCCGTGGCCGGACCGCTGCACGAACTCCACAGCGAGACTCACGGCTTCGGATGTGCCACATGCCACGTCAGCCACGGATCGCCGACGCGGCAGCGGCTCATCGCCAGCGGCGATATCACGGCCTACAGCCACGCTACACACACCTGCACGAGCACGTGTCACCCGGCTTCCAAGACGTACACGCCCTAGGCGCGCCGCTCGGCGGCTCCGGTGCTGCGCGTGTCAGTGCCGCCCGATAGAATACGTCTCACCAACGACGTCACGCGGGAGGTGCTGTGGCAGAGCCTGTTCGTTTCGTGCACGCCGCGGACCTCCACCTTGATGCGCCCTTCAAGGGCGTGGACGCCACCGACCCCCGGGTGAAGGATGCGTTGATCGCATCCACGTACGATGCTCTCGAGGCGCTCGTGGACGTCTGTCTGGGGCAAGCCGTCGACTTCCTCGTGATCGCTGGAGACGCCTACAACGCGAGCGAGCGGTCTCTTCGTGCTGAATTCGCATTCCGTGACGCCTGCGAGCGTTTGACCAGGGCGGGCATCCGCGTGTACGTCGCGCGCGGTAACCACGATCCGGCGAGCAGCCGATCGGCCGGACTCGTACTGCCCGCGGGCGTGCACGTCTTCTCCGAGAACGAAGTCGAGCGCATCGTGCACGAGCGCGACGGCCGCGAGGTCTGCGCGCTCTACGGGCGCTCGTTCCGGACCTCCGCCGAGACCGCCAACCTGGCAGCCGGCTTCAAGCGTGACCGTCACGACAAGCTCGCCATCGGCGTTCTGCACGCGAATGTAGGCGGGCGCACCGACCACGAACCCTACGCGCCATGCTCGCTGGAGGACCTTCGCGTGGCGAAGATGGACTACTGGGCGCTCGGTCACATCCACAAGCCAGAGCAGCTGGCCGACTCTCCGATGATCGCGTACAGCGGCTGCACCCAGGGCCTGAGCCCAAACGAGTCGGGGCCTCGCGGGTGTCGCGTCGTCACACTCGATGGCGGAGATGCCCAGACCGAATTCATCGCTACGTCCGCCGTTGTGTGGGCGCGCGAGACCGTCGACGCGAGCGGCTTCGAGAGTATCGAGGAAGTCATCGGTGCACTCGGCCAGGCGGTGGACGCCGCTGCCCGCAACGCCCAGGGACGTCCGGCCGTGGTGCGGCTGGAGATCGTCGGCCGAACTCCCGTGCACGACGTGCTCGCACGCCCGGGCGTCACGCGCGATGTGCAGGCCGAGATCAGGGCCGCCTCGCTCGACCGCGATCCATGGGTGTGGGTCGATCGGATAGCAGACTCGACGCGGTCGGCAGTGGACCTGGGGGCGCTCCGCGAGGGTCAGGACCTCGCGAGCGACCTCGTCAAGCGCGCTGACGAGACGCTCGGGGACTCCGAGGCCCTTCGGGCGTTGATCGACGACGCATCCGCGCAGGTATTCGCCGCTCTGGACACGCGCGACATCCCCGAACTGGACCGGGTCGCGCTGCTCGAGCGGGCTCGCGACCTCGTGCTCGACCGACTGCTGGCGGGCGACGAGCGATGAGGCTCCACAGGATCGAGGCGGTACGTTTCGGAGCGCTCGCCGGGCTGACGCTTGGGGACCTCGGCGACGGCCTCAATATCGTGTACGGGCCGAACGAGGCGGGGAAGTCGTCCTTGCGCAACCTCGTGTACCAGGTCCTCTACCGCTTTCCGACCGCGAGGGAGCAGGTGCCGACGTATGACGTTCCTGGAGAGGGGCGGGTCGGAAGGCTGGTCTTCGACGACGCATCGGGATCCTGGGTGATCGAGCGCACCGCCGGGACGCACGGCGGGAAGGTCTCGATCCGGGCGCTCAGAGGCGCCGAGCGGCCGGATCTGCTGGACGAGCTGACCCGCGGGGTGAGCGAGACCGCGTACCGGACCGTCCTGGGCTTCGGGCTCGCGGAGATGGCAGACCTCGAGCGGATGCGAAGCTCGGGCGACAGCGTCATCTCGCGTCTCTTTGCGGCGAGCGCAGGTCTGAGGACCAGCCCGCAGGAGGTGCGCGGGGCGATCGACCGCGAAGCCGGCGAGCTGTTCAAGCCCACCGGACGCAAACCCGAGGTGAACGCGCTCGTGGCGGAGCTCCGCACTACCCGTGCCGATGCCAGGAAGCTTCGGGAAGAGGCCGAGTCGTTCATCGGCGACCAGGAACGGCTGAAGGGGCTTGACGAGTCCCTCGAAGAAGCTCGCAAAGTGCGCGACGCGGCACGGGAGCGGGCCACGGAGCTTGCGGTCGCGGTCGAACGCGCAGACGAGAAGCTCGCGGCGATCTCGGCTTCCGAGGAGGCATCGAAGGCCCTCCGGCGCGATCGCAAACAACTCGAAGACGAGGTTGCTGCGCTCGCGATCGACGAGGCGCTGCTTGCTGCCGCCCCCGAGATCGACGCTCTGCTCGAGGAGGCTGCAGGGCACGCGCACACCGTGCAGTCTCTCGACGAGCTTGAAGCGGCCGTGCTGCGCGCGGATACGCGCGTTGCGGATGCCGTGGCGCGGACGGGGCTTGCTCCCGAAGCGATCGAGGCGCTGTCGGACTGCCAGGGGTGCCTGGTGGCTGTCGAGGAGGCGCGAGATGAGATCCAGAGGCTACAGCTCCAGGCGGAATCCAGGAGCGAGTCCGCGCAACGGGTCTCCGAGATGCTCGCCGCAGCGACCGCTGCGCTCGGACGTCACCTCGAGCCGCTCGGGATTGCGGCGGCCGATGCCTCCGAGGCGATCGCGGAACGCCTCGCCGTGCTCGACGCGCTCGAGTCCCTTCGCGGCAGCGTGACGGTACACACTCGGCGTGGGGTGGACGTTCCCTCGCTCGTGATGCTTGCGTCGGGAGTCGTCGCACTTGTGACCGGCCTCGCGCTTCGGGAGTGGGTCACCGTCGGCGTCGGTGTCGTGCTCGTCGCGGCGGGCGCCGTCTTCACGCTACGTGCCCGCCCGGGGGCATCGGTCGCCCCGGAAGGTGACGAGTGCGGCTATCTGAAGACTCTGGGACTCGAGCCTGAGGCCGGCACGCTCGAGGTATCGCGGCTCAGGCGTGCGCTCGAGGCGGCGCGGACGGCCGCGCACACGGTGGCCGAGGCACAGCATGCGGCCGAGGACGCGGAACGCGACGCGAGGCTCGCCAGCGAGTCGCTGGCAACGCGTTTGTCGCTATGGACCGAGTGGCTGTCGCAACACGGTCTCGAGGCCGCGATGACGCCTGCGGCGGCGGCCGCGCGGGTCGCGCTCGTGCGTGACGAGCAGGTAGCGAGAATCGCAGCCGGCGAGGCGTCCGGCGCCCACGCGCATGCCACCGCACAGATCGACACGTTCGCCGCCCGGCTCTCGGGTATCGCAGGCGCGTTCGTCGAGGTGCCGTCCGAGACCGCCCGGACCGACGTAGCGGTGATAGTGAACCGGCTCAAGGAGGCGCTCGCTTCGGCACGAGCGGCCGTGGCCCGCAGGGACGAGGCCCAGCGCCTGATCGCCTCGCTCGTCTCGAGGATCGAGGGCGAGGACGAGAAGCGCACGGCCGCGGGCGCCGAGCTCCTCGAGCTGCTGGTGCACTACGGTCTTGCCGATGGAGGCACGCACGAGGACTTGCGTGTGTTGCGCGCCTCGGCCGAGCGCGAAGTGTCCGACGCGACAGCGGCCTTCGACACTGTGGCGCAGGTCAAGCACCAGCTCGAGGGCAGGCTGGAAGCCGGTGTCCGCGAAGAGCGTGCCGGCGAACTGCACATCCGGGAAGCGGGTCAGGTGGAACGGCTCGGCGACGCCGTGCAGTCCTACCTTGTGCTGGCCGTTGCGTCCAGATTGCTCGCAGACGCGCAGGCGCGATACGAGAGCGAGCGCCAGCCGGAAGTCGTTCGGAGCGCCAGCGGAATCTTCTCGGTGATGACCGGCGGCCGCTACGTCGGTCTCACCGTGCCGCTGTCGGAGGGGCGCATCGAAGTGTTCGACACGAAGTCTGGGGTGATGAGCTCGGACATCCTGTCGCAGGGTACGGCCGACCAACTGTACCTCGCGCTGCGGCTGGGCCTCATCGAGCAGCTCGGCGACGTGGGAGCCGGGCTACCGGTACTCATGGACGATGTGCTTGTGAACTTCGACCCGGAGCGCCGCAGGGGAGCAGCGGAAGCCATCGCGGAAGCGGCATCCGGGCGGCAGGTCGTCTTCTTCACCTGCCACCCGGACACTGCGGACCTTCTTGCGGAAGTGGCGCCGGACCACGTCCGGCTCGACCTGCCGCAGCTTGCGATCTAGCTGCCGTCCGCTGCGGGCGGAGTTGACGGCGGTGGTGCATACTGCGGCTGACGCATGAACGCTCGCTCCCAATCCACGTGCGCGGTCTTGAGCATGAAGTACGCGAGCGTGAGCACAGATCCGATCGTCACAGCGAGGCCGGTGAAACCCCTGAAGAAGAAGCTGTAGCTGAACAGCACTAGGAAGACGAACTGGCTCATTGCTATCTCCGCGAGTGCCTTCCCACGTCCAAGCACCAGTATGAGGTAGCCGACGCACAGTGCCACCGACGTCGCCGCGGCGATTGCGAATGCGATGTTGATGTCGACGTGGTCGGCGAGGTACGCCAGCATGAGGTGGAACGCGAAGAATGCCGCGGCGAGGAATGCGTAGTGCATCGGGTGGAGCTTGAGTCCGCTTGTGGCGGTGAGCAGGACGAGCGCTGCGAAGTAGAAGAGCAGGGACACCGGGGCGAAGAGCGAGATCCGGGCCGCCAGCGGGCCGGGGTTCTCGGGTTTCGGCATGATCAGGCCTATCGGCCGCCCCGTCACGAGACTCTCGTACGTCCAGACCAGCTCGGCTCTCCCGTCGCCTACGTCTGAATCCGTCGGCGACACCGCGTCGGCGGGGTAGTCGACGTCGGCGAAGTCGGTGGTCATCCTGAGCGTGAAGTCGTCGACGACGCCAACGCCCGCCGGTGTCGGCAGGTAGCGCCACTCGTCGAGCCCTTGCGTCTTGTATCCCGTTTGGACCTCGGCGGAATCTCCCGCCTTCAGCGGGAACGTCGCGTATGCCGTGCCGTCGACGTAGGTGACCGGCGTTCCCACACCATCTACCGTCACCGCGAAGCTGTCGTACGCCCCGTCGGACGTGGGGAACGTGAACGACATCGTCGTCTGGCCGTCTTCCCCTTCGGGGGCGGTGACGCGATACGCCGCGCCGAACTCGACCGCGTACGTCGCGTACCAGAGCAGTCCCTTGCGGCGCTGGTCGAGGGTGAAGTCGGCGGTGATGTCGCTCCCGGCGATCGCAAGGCCCTGGCTCTTGCCGGCTGACGGCTGGAACGTGAATGACGGTGCCGCCTGGAACTGCGGACCGCCCCAGAGTCCTTCCACGCGTTGCCCCAGGCTGGTGTCGGTCGTCTCCGTCCGTATCTGTACCGAGCCCGCCAGTACCACCCACGCAAGTGCTGCGATGATGAAGATGCACCCGATCGCGACGAGTCTGATGACTCGCATGGCTCCTCCTTCTGACGTTTCGGACGATTCGGCGAGGTTGCAGACGATCCTTCGCCAATCATCCGCGCAGCAGATGGCGGCCCGGCGGCGCCGAGGTTGCGCGAGCCCGACGGCGGAGTGCCGAAACGGTGACGACCGCGCTAGCCGGCGGCCGAGGGGAACCGTACGGTGAACGCCGTTCCGCCTTCGGGCCGGCTGGCCGCAGCCACGGTTCCGGCGTGCGATCTCACGATCGCCGAGACGATGGCGAGTCCCAGACCCGCTCCGCCGCTGGACCGGTCCCTGCTCGCCTGCGCCCGATAGAAGCGGTCGAAGACGTGCGGGATGTCCTCCTCCGCGATGCCGGGCCCCTCGTCGAGCACGCGAACCACCGACTCCCGGCCTTCGGAGGAGACGAGTACTCTCACTGTTCCACCCTCGGGAGTCATCCTCGAGGCGTTGTCGATCAGGTTTCCGAGCACCTGCTGCAGCCGGTCCTTGTCGCCGAGTACCGGCGGCGCGGACCCCTCGAGGATCACGCGCACGCCGCGCGATTCGGTCAAGGGCGCAAGTCCCTCGATCGCGTGCTGCGCAGTCTCGCCCAGGTCGACGCGAGTGATGGGAAGCTCGCCGGTAGCGCCCTCGATCCGTTGGAGCGTCAGCAGGTCGTTCGCCAGCCTCGAGAGCCGCGCGGACTCCCGCACGATGGTCGAGAGGAACTGCCGCGCGTCGTCCTCGGGCACATCACCGTCGAGCAGGGTTTCTGCCGCACCGCGTATCGCCGTAAGTGGCGTACGCAGCTCGTGACTCACGTCGGACACGAAGCGCGTCTTGCGGCGTTCCTCCTCGGTGAGCTCGGACATGACCGTCTGGACCTCGTCGGCCATCTCGTTGAACGCGTCCCCGAGCGCCCGGATCTCGCTCGAACCCCGCGGGCGAACGCGCACGGAGTGGTCGCCTCCCGCAAAAGCCACCGCGGTCCTCGCCAGGTCGCGTAGCGGCGCCGACAGCCACTGCGACAGGACCTCGGTGAGCACGAACGCGAGGACAACGAACAGGAGGACGGCCGCGCCCAGACGGAGACGGTAGTCGCGCAACAGCGTGCGGATCGAGAATGTGGTGGCCGAGGTGTACGCGACACCCGCGACACGGCCGTTCACCATCACCGGGTTGGCTACATAGAGCGCGACCCGGCCGTTCTCGGTGATGCGGGTCGCCGCACCCCGCGTGCCCTCAAGTGCGCTCGCGACTTCCGGCGTCTTGTCGTACCGCGCACCGATGTCGCCCGGTTCGGCCGAGTCGACGAGCGCGACTCCTTCTGCGTCAAGAATGCGCACGTGGGTGGCGATCATCGGGCCCAGCCGTGCGAGTTCGTCTCGGAGTGCTACGGCCCGGCCCTGCGAGAGCACATGCTCGCCGCTGGCGTTCATCTGGGCTGCGACCATGCCCGCGAGGACGAGACTCTCGCTGTTGAGCCGCTCCTCCAGCTTGCGCAGCCCGTAAGACTCGAGTTCGGACAAGAAGTACACCGACAGCCCCAGTGCAGAGGCGACCGCCACCACCAGAAACGCGGCGAGGAGCCGGGTGCGGATCGACGAGCGCACGGGCGCTAGCCCGCTAGACGGTAGCCGTACCCGCGGACCGTCTCGACGACTGCGGGGTCGACTCCGGCGGACGTGAGCTTGTCCCGGAGGCGCTTGATGTGCGTATCCACGGTCTTCGTGTCGACGAGGTACTGCCAGCCCCATGCCTCGGTGAGCAGGAACTCGCGGGACAGCACCCGGCCGGCATGGCGCATCAGGCACGCGAGCAGTTCAAACTCGCGCGGTGTGAGGTCGATGTCCGCCCCGCCGGAGCGAGCCGTGTGCGCGGCCTCGTCCAGAACGATTCCGGCCGCTTCGAGTGGAGAGTCGTCGCGCAGCGCATCCGTGGAGCGTGCGCCGCTGCGCCGGAGCAGCGCCTTCACGCGGGCGATCAGCTCGCGAACGCCGAACGGTTTGGCGAGGTAGTCGTCGCCTCCGAGTTCGAGTCCGACGACCTTGTCGAGCTCGGTGTCGCGTGCGGAGAGGAAGAGGACAGGCGTGTCGCCCGCCGCGCGAAGCCTGCGGCAGACCTCGTAGCCGTCCGTGCCGGGGAGCATGATGTCCAGCACGACAAGATCGAAGGGTGATTCGGCCGCCAGTTCTAGCGCGGTATCGCCGTCGGGGGCCGTCGTGACGTCATAGCCCTCCTTGCGGAGGTTGTACGATACGAACTGAAGGATCGACTCTTCGTCGTCTACGACGAGGATGCGGGCGGGCGCTGATGCCATGGGCGTCCTCCGAAAGTCGAGGTCATCTGCGATGATAGCACCGGAGCGCTGAGGCTCCGGACCGGCCGTTGACGGTCTGTCATGCGGGACGCAAGGGGCGCGACGATGATACTTGCCGTAGACATCGGCAACACCCAGACGGTCATCGGCCTGATTGCTGACAGTGGCCTGGACGGGCGCTGGCGGATGGCCACCGACGCGTCTCTCACCGCGGACGAGATCAGGGTAAAGGTGGGCGCCCTGCTCGAGCTCGATGGCCGCAGTTGGCCCGACGTCGCCGGCGTCGTCATCGCCTCAGTGGTGCCTGCGCTCACCGCGGCATACGAGGATCTTGCAGAGCGTGCCACCGGACGTGCGCCGCTTGTTGTCGGGCCCGGGGTCAAGACGGGTCTTTCGGTGGCATACGAGAACCCTCGGGAAGTCGGCGCCGACCGCATTGCCAACGCGGTCGCCGCCATCGCCGCGTCCGGCGCGCCCGTGGTCGTGGTGGACTTCGGCACAGCGACGACGCTCGATGTCGTCGACGCGAGCGGCGCCTACCTGGGCGGAGCGATCGCTGCAGGGATCGAGACGAGCGCGGAGGCACTCTTCAGCCGCGCCGCACGCCTCTCGGCGGTCGACCTCGAGCCGCCCGCGAGGGTCATCGGCCGGAACACCCGGGAGTCACTGCAGGCGGGGCTGCTCCTCGGCGAGGCGGCGATGGTGGACGGTCTCGTGCGCCGCACCTGGGCAGAACTGGGCGGTGAGTGCCCCGTGATCGCCACCGGCGGGCTCGCCGAACGGATGGCGCCGCTGTGCGAGACTATCACTGCCGTCGACGGCGACTTGACCCTCAAGGGGCTGCGCATAGTGTGGGAGCGCAACGCCTAGCCCGCGAGCCGGGTGCCGTCACTCGGCATGCTCTCCGCGCTCGGTCGCTCGCGCGCGTGCGGGCGCGGGTGTGCTACCATCAGCAGCGTTCAGGCAACTCAAGCGGGCAAGGTGCGCGTTCGGTCGCTTCCCATGCCGACTGCGTCCCGGTGGTTCTCGTCGCGTTCAGTCGCACGCATGCGAGGAGTGATCGTCTCTGTGAACAAGCGCGCCAAACAGCGCCTCATCGGCGTCACCATCCTTGTCTTCGTGGTGGTCGGAGTGCTCGTGCTCTATGCGACACAGAGCGGGGGCGTCGCCACGCCGGTGTCCATCGCCGATGTGCTCGCGGACGAGACGCTCGTCGGCAAGCAGGTCGAGGTCACCGGGCAGGTCGTCGCAGGATCGTGGGTGTCGGGCGCGAAGCCGTTCGTGTTCGAGATAGAGGACGCCGAGGCGGAAGACTCAGGTCGCCTGGGCGTCGTGTGGAACGACGTGGTCCCGGGATCCTTCGGCGACGGGACGACGGCCACGGTCACAGGCACGGTCTCCGAGGACGGCACGATCGAGGCGAAGTACCTCGTCACCAAGTGCCCGTCGAAGTACGAGTCCGCCACAGGCGCGCTCACCGTGAACGACGTGCTCAACCGTGCCGACGAGTTCGAGGGTGCGGCCACCCTCAAGGTGACCGGCTTCGTGGTTCCCGACTCCATCAAGGACGCCGGTGCCCCGGTGCGCTTCCAGATCGCGGACGATGTCGACGCCGGCACGCCGCTTGACGTTGCTTTCGGCGGCGGGCTGCCGGACGAGTTCGGCGACGGCGCCAAAGTCGTCATCACCGGCTCGCTCGAGCGAGGTCGCATATTCCAGTGCGCCGAAGTGGCTCTGGACAAGGCCTCCAAGTAGAAGAAGACGCCCGAACCGAACGGAGCTGACGGATGGACCTCGGTACTCTCGGCAACGTGCTACTGGGCTTCGCGAGCGTCTGCGCGATCGTGTCGGTCGGTGCGTACGCGACGGCGGGTGAGAAGGGATCGAACGCCCGCAAGGTCGGGCATCTGCTGACCTTCAGTACATTCGGCTTCACCACGCTTGCGATGGTGCTGCTGGCCACTGCGTTCCTGAGCGAGAACTTCTCGCTCCAGTACGTGGTGTTCAACCACCCGACGATCACCGGTCCGTGGGCGTGGCTGTACCGCCTTTCGGGCGTGTGGGCCGGGCGCGAGGGCTCGCTCCTGTTCTGGGAGTGGGTGCTCTCCATCTACGCAGCGTTCATCGCAGGCAAGTTCCTGAAGAGCGACAGCAAGCTGGGTTCGGTCGGTCTTGCCGTGGTCAACTTCGTGCAGCTGTTCTTCCTGGCAGCGCTGTTCATCGACAAGAACAACCCGTTCATCGCCACTCCCGCCGGGTACGTCGATGCCACTTCCGGTGCACTGCTCACCAGTGCAGCGATGAACCCGCTTCTGCAGACGTGGGCGATGGTCCTGCACCCGCCGACGCTGTTCATCGGCTACGCCGGACTGACGGTGCCGTTCGCGTTCGCACTGGCGGCGCTGATCACGGGCGACACATCGAAGAACTGGGTCGTTCTGTCCGACCGAATCGCCGTGTTCTCCTGGCTGCTGCTCGGCGTGGGCATAGGCCTCGGTTCCGTGTGGGCCTACTACGAGCTTGCGTTCGGCGGCTACTGGGCGTGGGACCCGGTCGAGAACGCGTCGCTGTTGCCGTGGCTCACGGGCGTCGGCCTGGTACACTCGCTCACCGTCTACCGGCGTCGCGACGGCTTCAAGGTCTGGGCGTTCATGATGGCGGCGGTCACGTTCGTGTTCGTACTCCTCGGCACGTTCATCACGCGCTCGGGCATCGTGCAGTCGGTGCACGCCTTCGAGGAGGACCCGCTCTCGTTCTGGCTCTTCTTGCTGATGATGATCGGCTCTCTCGCCGTGATGGCTATCGGCGTCGGGATGCGCTGGAAGAGCATCACGAGCGAGGCCGACGGCTTCGAGAAGGTCCTCTCCAAGGAGGGGTCGTACTACTTCAACAACGTGATCATGCTGATCTCTGGCGTTCTCGTTGCGTATCTGACGCTCGCCTCGGCGTTCCCTTCGTGGATGCCGCTCGGCGGGCAGAGCATCAAGCCACCGGCGTACGACGCGCTCGCGCGTCCGCTCGGCATCTTCTACATCTTCGTCATGACGATCTGCCCGATTCTCGCCTGGGGCGGCGGAGACGCGAAGAAGCTGTGGGAGAAGGCGAAGATGCCGTTGATCGTCGGCTCGGTACTCGCGGCCGTATTCGTCGGCCTCTTCTTCGCGTTCATGATGCCGTTCTACACGCCGGACTCAAGCACGCCCACCTGGTGGCATCACTTCATCGCGATTGCTGGTACCCTCACCGCCGCGTACGCGATCGCGCTCCCGCTGTGGCTGTTCTACGACGGCGCGCGCAAACGCGCGGCGGCGACGGAGTCCTCCTTCGGCTCCTCGCTCCTGTGGATGTTCACACGCGCCCGCACCCAATCGGGCGGGTACCTGACTCACCTCGGCATGGGTGTCATACTGCTCGGACTGGTCGGCTCGACGATGTTCGTCTCCACCTTCCAGGCGGCCATCCCGCAGGAACAGGGGGCGTCGTACGAAGCCAAGGGCTACACCTTCACGTACGTCTCGCTGGACGAGACCCAGGAGAACATCCCGGAGGGCGGTACCCAGGGCGACACCGTCTACACGCTGAACGTGGATGTGAGCAAGAACGGGAAGAAGATCGCGACGGCTCAGCCCCAGATGCGCTTCCCCCAGCAGCTTGCGCAGCAGGGTCAGAGCACGCAGCATGTCGCGATCATGTTCGAGCCCTTGAAAGACGTGTTCATGTCGTTCTCGGGGCTGGATGCGAACGATGCGGCGAACCTCACGATCAAGTTCTTCCCGCTGCAGTGGTGGGTGTGGACCGGCTTCATCATCACGATCGTGGGCAGCGCGATCGCTGCCTGGCCGAAGAAGCAGCTCGCGGCGTAGGGGAGTCGCATGTCGGACACCGAGCGCTACGCGCCCGCACTGGAGGTCCGGGATCTCACCCGGGCCTTCGGCGTGCGCAAGGCCCTCGACGGCGTGACCATCGACCTGCCCGAGCGGGCGTTCCTGTCGATCTTCGGGCCGAACGGCGCCGGAAAGACCACACTCGTCAAGGTGCTGACGAGTCTTCTCAACCCGACGAGCGGGACGGCGAAGGTGCTCGGCCTCGACGTGGTGAACGACGCCGTGGAGATGCGGCAGCGCATCGGGCTCATCAGCCACAACCCGCTGCTGTACCCGGATCTGACCGCCGAGGAGAACCTGCTGTTCTTCGCGGAGATGTACGGGATCGAGAAGCCGCATGTCAGGGTAGCCGAGCTCCTGGAGGCCGTGGAACTCGACCACCGCAAGCTCGACCTCGCGCGTACGTTCTCGCGCGGGATGCTCCAGCGTCTGTCGATCGCCCGGGCGTTGCTCCACGAGCCCGAGGTCATCTTCCTCGATGAGCCGTACTCCGGCCTCGACCCTCACGCGATGGACATCCTCGACGGGCTGATCGCACAGATCCGCGCTCGCCACACCTTCGTGATGATAAGCCACGACCTCGACAAGGGCCTCGAGCTTTGCACGCACGCGCTAATCCTCGCCAAGGGGCGCGTGGTTCTCTTCGAGCCACGCGAAGCCCTCGACGTCGCGCGCTTCCGCGAGACCTACCGCGCTACTGTCGGCATGGGGGTGGCGTAGATGGCCAGTCTGTCCTGGCGCCAGTTCCGCGCCATGCTGAAGAAGGACATCGTCATGGAACTCCGCACCAAGGAGATGCTCATGTCGATGGGTCTATACTCGCTGCTCACTATGGTCGTCTACTTCGTCGCGCTCTCGCAGGCGGGTTCGGCCTTCGACCCGCGGGACATCGCGGCGGGACTGCTGTGGCTCGCGTTCATCTTCACCTCGATGCTCGGCCTCAACCGCTCGCTCGTGCACGAGAAGGACCAGGGCTGCCTCGAAGCACTGCTGCTTTCGCCGGTGGACCGACCCGTCATCTTCTTCGGGAAGGTGACGGGCAACCTGATCTTCCTTCTCGCGGTGGAGGCGCTCACGATCCCGGTGTTCGCATTCCTGTTCCTTCAGGGTGAGACGGTCGAAGTCAGCTCGCTAGCGTTCGTGCCGCTCGTGCTGCTCGCCGGCTCGATCGGCATCGCCGGTGTGGGTACGCTGCTCGCAACCATGTCCGTGAACACGTCCGGCAAGGATTTCATCCTCGCCGTGCTCTTCATCCCGCTGGCGTATCCGCTCTTGCTCGGTACGGTCACCGCCACCGGCGCGGCGATCGTCGGCGGACCGGACGCGATGCACGCGTTCTGGGCGGGCATGGCGTGGGTGTTGGGCTACGATGTCATCATGTTGCTGGCGTCGTACGGCCTCTACGAATTCATCGTGGGCGCGTAGGCGCCCACTGGCACGAAGGAGGATGGGAGTCACGTGAAGCTTGCGAGCACCAGAGCGCTGGTGGCGCTGGTCCTGGGGGGTGTCCTGACGCTCGGCGCCTTCCTGGGCACGTTCTTCTGGGCGGGCGTCCCCGACTTCGGGTTCGTCCGGGTTGCCGGTCATACCGACTCGGTGCGCTACCAGGGACCGTTCGAGCAGAAGATCGACGAGGCGCGCTATCTCGCCAACTACGTCGGGTACGAAGCCGAGATCGAGGCCGACGGTGAATCGTACGCCGGCCGCGTAGTCGAGGCGGACGAGAGCCGGGTCGTCGTCGGCACCGATACCGGCGATGCCGGAGCGCCCAAGGACACGATCGCGGTCGCGGACATCACGTCGGCGGTCGTCCGGGGGTCGGAATACGGCCGACCGGACTGGGGGCAGAAGATCTTCTACTTCCACGTCCCCGTGGCAGAGATCTCGTTCCTTGTCTTCGCGCTCGCCGCCTTCTACGGAATCCGCTTCATCATGACCCGCAAGCGCGAGTTCGATACCAGGGCGCGCATATCCATGGAGGTCACGCTCACGTTCGTCTCGCTCACCATGATGACGGGGATCCTCTGGACCCGCGCCGCTTGGGGCGTCTGGTGGGAGTGGGAGCCGAGGCTGACCACGTACTTCATCATGACGCTCCTGGTGATCGGCTACTTCGTGCTGCGAAACGCCGTGGAGGACGAAGAGCGCCGGGCGCTGTATGCCGCCGCATTCAGCATCCTCGCCTTCATCGACGCGCCGATCTCGTTCTTCATCACCCGTCTGATCCCGTCCAACCACCCCGTCATCGAGCGCGGCGGTTTGGAGCCGCCCATGCTCGTGAGCTTCATCGTCGCCCAGATCGGGATGATCCTCCTCGGCTACGCGATCTACCAGCTGCGGATGGGCGAGACCATGCTCAAGGACCGCATCGAGCACGCCAAGACTCTGTTGGAAAGGTAGCATCGACATGGACCCAACACTCGAAGAGGTCTACTCCCTAGTACTCACCCAATGGCCGCTGGTGGCCGGGGCGTACGCCCTGCTGTGGACCGGGCTGATCGTCTACGTCGGCCTCGCGCTCAAGCGACTGAACGGGCTGGGCAGGCAAGTCGAGGTGCTCGAGGCGGCAATCGCGCGGCGCTCGGGCGCCGAGTAGTTCACAAGGCCGAGGCGAGGAGGGGCCGTGACAGAGGTAGCGTTCGTCGCATTCTGGCTCGCAATGGCGCTCTACGCCGCGGCGACCGTGCTGTACGGCTACCAGGCGTTCACGAAGCGCGCGTCGCTATCGTGGTTCGCGACGTTCGCGACCGGAGCCGGGTTCGTCCTACATACCGCCTCGATCGGCCTGCAGTCGACGGCCACCGACGGCACGGAACTCACCGGTGCGAACGTGCTCGTCCTGATGGCGTGGGCGCTCGTACTCGTGTACTTCGTGCTCGAGCACCTGATGAAGGTGAAGTTCTACGGGGCACTGCTGGTGCCAGGCGCGCTCGTTGTCCTGTTGGTCGCTCAGATCATGGGCGCGAGCCGCGGAGTACTGGCCGACCTCACGGCCGAGCAGGCGGCGCTCCTAGACAACTGGCGGATCGGCATTCACGTGGCTCTGATCGCCTTCGGGAACGCCGGTTTCGCGGTCAGCGCGGCAGGTTCGCTGCTCTACGTGGTCATGGAGCGGCAGTTGAAGCACAAGAAAGCCTCGAAGCTCTTCAACCGACTGCCGTCCCTGACCCAGACGGACAAGGTTGCGCGCCGCTCGGTGGTCTGGGCGTTCCCCGTGTACTCGGCCGGCCTTGTCCTGGGCGTGCTGCGGGCCATCGAGACGGACGTGCACCTGTGGTGGGCGGACCTTCGGGTCGTGCTCGCAGGTCTGGTATGGCTCATCTTCGCCTTCTACCAGTTCATGCGCTGGCGCAAGGGCTGGGCTGGGCGTTCGGCCGCATATCTGTGCCTCGCCGGATTCGCTCTTGTGGTGGTTCTCGCAATAGCCGCACGTACGGTTCCTGCCGGCTTCCACGTGTTCGGGCTCTAGGGACGTCCCGTGGCGGCCTGGAGCGACACGCACGCACTCGTCACCGGTGGCTCGAGCGGCCTGGGGCTCGCGACCGCAGTCCTTGCGGCCGAGCGAGGCGCTCACGTGACGCTGGTAGCGCGCGACGAGGCGCGGCTCGCAACGGCGCGCGAGCGCGTTCTTGCTGCGCGCGCGAGCGAGTCGCAGCGCGTGATCACGCGCTCGGCGGATGTGGGCGATCGCGAGGACCTCATGGGGGCGATCGCGAGCGCTTCAGCGGAGACGGGACCCGTGGAGTGGCTGTTCGCGTGCGCCGGCTACTGCACGCCGGGACGATTCGTGGAGCTGCCGCTGGAGGCGTTCGAAGAGCACGCGCGCGTGAACCTGCTAGGGGTCGTGCACGCCGCGCGTGCGGTCGCGCCCGCGATGGTCGAACGCGGCCACGGTCATATCGCGATGGTGTCGTCGATGGGCGGCCTCGTCGGCGTGTACGGGTACTCGGCGTACAGTGCGGCGAAGTTCGGCGTCACCGGTTTCGCCGAAGTGCTGCGATGCGAGATGAAGCCGCACGGCGTCGGCGTCACACTTCTCACGCCGTCGAACATCGATACGCCCGGCTACGCTCGTGAGATCGCCACCGAGCCGGCGGAGACGAAGGCGATCAACGGCATCGCGAAGACACGCAGTCCGGAGGAGACGGCGAAGCTATTCGTCCGCGGTGTAGAGCGCGGACACTTCCTTGTGTTGCCGGGATTCAGCAACAGGCTGCTCTACCGTCTCGAGGGCCTCTGGCCGGAGGCGTTCTTCGCCTTGTTCGACAGCACGGTTGCCGAAGCGCGCAAGGGAGCTTCCGCTCATGCCGAGTAGACGACCGCTCGTCGCTAGCCATAAGCCGCTCGGGGATCCGGGTGGTATCATCTTGATATTCGGGCACGAACAAGCGGTGCGTACTAGGCATCACCCCCACACCGCCCCCGCCGGGCCTGCTTGCCTGAACAACAACGCACCGCACCGGCGGGGGCGACCCAGCCCTCTACCGTCCGCGTCGCGGACTGTCGCGCCTGCACGACGTGAGCGCACGAAAGCGAGCGGATACTGATGCACCTCGTGCTTGTCGGCCTGAGCCACAAGACCGCGCCTGTCGCCATACGCGAGAAGCTGACGTTCCCCGCGCAGGTGCAGGAGGACGCGCTCAACCATCTCTCGCGCATCGAAGGCATACGCGAGGCGGTGATCGTCTCGACGTGCAACCGCACGGAGGTCTACGCGGTAGCGGCGAACGAGGATGCCGGCGTGGACTCGGTCATCGGCTTCCTCGCCGACTACCATGACCTCGACCGTCACGAGCTCGCCCGCTACCTGTACATCATCACAGGCGAGACGGTCGTCCGGCACCTGTTCCGCGTCGTCGCATCGCTCGATTCGATGGTGGTGGGCGAAGCGCAGATACTCGGACAGGCGAAGGAGGCCTACGAGCACGGGTTCAACGCCGACGCCACCGGACGCGTGTTCAACAAGCTCTTCCGCCAGAGCTTCGAGGTGGGCAAGCGTGTGCGCACCGAGACTGCGATCGGGGAAGCCGCCGTCTCCATCAGCTACGCCGCCGTGGAACTCGCGAAGAAGGTCTTCGATACGCTTGACGGGCGTACCATCCTCATCCTCGGCGCCGGCAAGATGAGCGAACTCACTGCCAAGCACCTCGTGAGCAACGGGGTGGCGCGCGTTCTCGTGGTGAACCGCACGTTCGAACGGGCGCGGGAGATGGCCGAGCGCTTCAACGGTACCGCCGTACCGTACGAGCGGCTGTACGAGAGCATCCGCGAGGCCGACATCGTGATCTCGTCGACGGCCGCCACGGAGTACGTGATCACGAAAGCCGAACTCGCGCCTGTCGCGAAGAACCGCACGCGGCCACTCTTCCTGATCGACATCGCAGTCCCGCGGGACATCGATCCCGGCGCCAACGACCTCGGCGGCGTGTTCCTCTACGACATCGACGACCTGAACGGCGTCGTCGAGTCGAACCTCGAGGAGCGGATGACCGAAGCGCACAGGGCCGAGGGCATCATAGATGAGGAGATCGCGGCGTTCTTCGCGTGGGTCGAGTCGATGGAGGTCATGCCGACCGTCGCGGCGATCCGCGCGAAGGCCGAGGTCATTCGCGAGATGGAACTCGAGAAGGCCCTCAAGCGCCTCGATCTCTCGGATGTGGACCGCAAGACCGTCGAGGCGCTCACATGCGCGATAGTGAACAAGATGCTGCACGGGCCCACTGCCCGGCTGAAGAAGGCAGCGACGGGCAAGGACGCGTACGAGTACATGGAGGTCGCTCGAGCGCTGTACGGGCTGGAAGACAGCGAGGACCGCTCAGGCCCCGGTGCCTTCCGGAACCTGCTCAACTTGCGGGCGCGAGAGATCATGGACCGGCGGAAGGAGACGGAGGACAACGTTGGCGACTGCGGAGCGTAGGGAGCTCGTCATCGGCACGCGCGGCAGCAAGCTCGCGCTGTGGCAGTCCGAGTACGTGAAGGCGATGCTTGAGGAGCTGACGGGTCTGCCTGTCAGCCTCAAGGTCATCAAGACCACCGGCGACAGGATCCTCGATGTACCGCTCGCGAAGGTCGGCGGCAAGGGGCTCTTCACCAAGGAACTCGAGGTCGAGCTGATGGCCGGCATGGTGGACCTGTGCGTTCACTCGATGAAGGACGTCCCCACCGAGCTGCCCGAAGGCTGCATCATCGCCGCCATGCCCGAGCGCGTCGACGCTCGCGATGTCATCGTAAGCGGCGCCGGATACGACCTCACCACCCTTCCGCAGGGCGCACGCGTCGGCACATCGTCGCTGCGCCGGGTGGCACAGGTCCGCGCGCTTCGGCCGGACCTCGAGATCGTGGATGTCCGCGGCAACCTCGACACGCGCATGCGCAAGGCCGAGGAGGGAGAGGTCGACGCTGTCGTGCTTGCTGCGGCCGGTATCACCCGCATGGGCTGGGCCGACCGGATCTCGAGCTACATCCCCACGACGCAGATGGTCTCTGCTGTCGGGCAGGGCGCCATCGGCATCGAGATCCGCGAAGACGACGAGGAGATGCTGCACGTGATGGAGCGCATCGGCCACCCGGAGACCATGGAGTGCGTCACCGCCGAGCGGGTCGTGATGCGGATGCTCGAGGGCGGCTGCCAGGTGCCCATCGGCGCGTACGCGCGGTACGAGGACGAGACGCTCACCGTGGACGCGATGGTAGGCGCCGTCGACGGCACGCACATCGTGAGGCAGCAGATGTGCGGCGACGCCGGAGAGCCCGGGGCGTTGGGCGAGGCGATGGTCGCTCGGCTGCTGCAGCTGGGCGCCGGTGAGATTCTCGAGTCCATCCGCGGTGCCGTAGGCGCCGACGAGCTGCTCGGAACCTGAGAGATGGCGGCGCCGCGCGGAGCCGCTCGCGGGCCGGGAGGGGATGCGGCAGGGGCACGCGCGGCCGAATCCCTTGCGGGGTGTTGCGTGCTGGTCACGCGCGCCGCGCACCAGGCGGCAGCGCTTGTCGAGCCCCTGGAAGCGCTCGGTGCCGAGGTCATCGCGGCGCCCGTGATCGACATCGTCGAGCCGGAGGACTGGACCCCTGCTGACGAGGCGATCTCGCGTCTGGGGACTTACGACTGGGTCGTCTTCACCTCGGCGAACGCGGTCGAGGCCTTCATCGGCCGCATCCGCGACCGCGGCGTCGGCCCTGAGCTGATGGGCAGCGCGCGCATAGCGGCCGTGGGTCCGGCGACAGCCGAGCGCCTCGAAGAGCACGGACTCCGTGCCGATACGGCGCCGGACGACCGGCGTGCCGAGGGCCTGGCTGCCGAGTTCCGCGCGATCGGCGTGGGCCCGGGTACGTCCGTGCTCATCCCCCGGGCGGCCGTTGCGCGCGACCTGCTCCCGGACGACCTGCGTCGCGCGGGGGCCGATGTCGACGTGGTCGCCGTCTACCGTACCGTGCCGGCCGTGCCGGACCCGTCGATCGTGCGCCGTCTGGTCGCAGGCGACATCGACGCGATCACATTCACGAGCCCGTCGACAGTCAGACACTTCACCGCGTGGGCGGAGGCGGCAGGTGTCGACGTGCCCGCATTGAAGCAGCGCACGTTGGCTGCCAGCATCGGGCCCGTGACCACGGATGCGCTGGTCCGTCACGGGTATCTGCGTCGCGCCCAGGCCGATGACTCCACCTCAGCCGGGCTCGTGCGGGCGATCGATGCCGCCTGCCGTCGGGATTGCTAGCACCGTCCGGATGCGCTGTGACCGCCTGACAACGCGCCCGTTGGCTCGGTTGACAGCGGGTTCTCGAGTGGGCAGACTGATGTCTGCTCTGCGGCCCTGCCGGGCACGGCCAACAGGGTCTGGGACGTGGGGATGTAGCTCAGCTGGGAGAGCGCCGCGTTCGCAACGCGGAGGTCGGCGGTTCGAGCCCGCTCATCTCCACCAGAAGATGCAATGTCGGGGCGGCCTGCGTGCGCGGGTCGCCCCGACCGTCATACAATGCGTCGTGACCTGATCAGTCGACGAGAGGAACCTGCATGGGCACTGTGGCACCCACCAACGCTTTCCTCACCTGGTTCGCCGAGTGGGGGCAGATCGTCTACGTCGGCGTTCAGATCTTGTTCTGGGCCGCCATCGCGACAGCCGCAGTGATGGTGGCGCTTCAGTACAAGCGTCTCGTCACGTTCAAGGTCGGCGGCGCACAGCCGAAGACGGCCGACGATGGCTCCGACAAGCCCGAAGCGGAAACGGACGCCTTCGTAGAATAGGCGCGTGCCTCGCGCCCGCCGATCCGGCGGTGTGCGGTGCGTGCGCGTTCCGCACGCTCTCTTGAGGAGGACATCCGATGGAGTTCCCAGCCTACCGTCCGCGCCGCCTGCGGCGGACCCCGGCGCTCCGTGCGCTCGTCCGCGAGGCAGTGCTCTCGCCCGCCGAGCTCATCTACCCGCTGTTCGTCAAGTTCGGGAAGGGCAAGCGCGACGAGATCGCGTCGATGCCCGGCGTCTTCCAGCTCACCCTCGACCAGCTTCCGGCCGAGATCGACGAGCTGAAGCGGCTCGGCGTCCCTGCGGTCATCCTGTTCGGCCTGCCGGACGTGAAGGACGAGGCGGGGAGTGGCGCCTACGCCGAGAACGGCATCGTGCAGGAGGCCATCCGCGCGATCAAGGCGCATGATCCGGCGTACACCGTGATCACAGACGTATGCATGTGCGAGTACACCTCGCACGGCCACTGCGGTGCACTCGATGAGCACGGATGCGTCATGAACGACGTCACCCTCGAGATGCTGGCCTCAACCGCGGTCTCTCACGCCGAGGCCGGCGCCGACATGGTCGCGCCTTCGGACATGATGGACGGACGCGTGGGCGCGATCCGCTCGGCGCTCGACGCCGAGGGCTTCAGCGAGGTGCCGATCATGGCCTACTCGGCGAAGTACGCAAGCGCGTACTACGGCCCGTTCCGCGACGCCGCCGACAGCGCTCCGGCGTTCGGCGACAGGCGCGCGTACCAGATGGATCCGGCCAACGGTGAGGAGGCCCTGCGGGAGACCGCGCTCGATATCGCCGAGGGAGCCGACATCGTGATGGTCAAGCCCGCGCTGGCATACATGGACGTCATCCGGCGCGTGAAGGACGAATTCGGCTACCCGACATGCGCGTACAACGTGAGCGGCGAGTATGCGATGGTGAAGGCCGCGGCGGCGAACGGGTGGATCGACGAGAAGCGCGTCGTGCTCGAGACGCTCGTCGGTCTCAAGCGTGCCGGCGCCGACATGATCATCACCTACCACGCCAAGGATGCTGCTCGCTGGCTCAAGGAAGGCGAGTAGTGGCCGACAACGTTGGCAACGCCGACGCGCGTCCGGACCTCGACCTGGAGCAAGCGCTTGCCGACGCCGAAGCCGGGTGCGGCGAGGCTGGCGTCGGGATACCGATGGGAGGGCACCGCGCCGGCGGTGACCCCCCGCTCGCTGTCCTCGGCGCGGAGGACGCGCCTGCGGAGGCTTCGCTCCGGGTCCCGCCGCGCGCGGGCCATCCCGGGGGTCACCCGGCGGGCGTTCCGATGGACCGGCAGCGGCACGGTGGAGCGCGGAGCGTCGGCTTCCGGCCTGGCGGCGGTCCCGCGGCTGAGGCATACCTCGCGCGCACCGGCATCAAGCCGCCGCGCATCATCGCGTGGGAGATCACGCGCTCCTGTAACCTCTCCTGCGCGCACTGCCGCGCAGCCGCGGAGTTCGGCCACTACCCCGGCGAACTGTCGTTCGACCAGATCAAGGCGACCATCGACGACATAGTCACGATCTCGAACCCGATCATCATCCTGACCGGCGGCGAGCCGCTCATGCGCCCGGACATCTGGGACATCGTCGACTACGCGCACGAGAAGGGCGCGATGCCCGTGATCGGCACGAACGCCACGCTCGTCACCGAGGAGATTGCGGGGAAGATGGCCGAGCACCGCATCCCGCGCATCTCGGTCTCGATCGACTTCCCGACCGCCGAGGAACACGACGCGTTCCGCGGCGAGCCCGGTGCGTTCGACGCCTCGATCGCCGGCATCAAGATGGCCAAGGCTCACGGCGTGGGCGTGCAGATCAACATGACCGTCACAACCCTCAATCACACGAAGGTCGAGGCCGTGCACGACCTTGCCGAGTCGCTCGGCATCGACGCGTTCCACATCTTCATGCTCGTGCCGACAGGACGGGGGAGCGACTTGCTCGACAAGGAGCTTCCGCCCGAGGAGTACGAGCGCGTTCTCACGTGGGCGTACCACCGCCAGAAGACGAGCCCGCTCCACTTCAAGCCCACCGATTCGCCGCACTACTACCGCATAATCCGACAGCAGGCGAAGCTTGAAGGCAAGAAGGTCACGCGCGAGGAGTACGGGCTCGATGCGATGACGCGCGGTTGCCTCGGCGGCATCACCTTCTGCTTCATCAGCCACGTCGGAGACGTGCAGCCGTGCGGCTACTTCGACATGCAGCTCGGCAACGTGAAAGAGCAGCCGTTCTCGCAGATATGGACGGAGTCGAAGGTCTTCAACGAGCTCCGTGACTACTCGCTGCTCAAGGGCAAGTGCGGCGCGTGTGAGTACAAGGCTGTCTGCGGCGGATGCCGGGCCCGCGCGTTTGAGGTGACCGGCGACTACCTGGCGTCCGAGCCCTACTGCGCCTACGAGCCGCCCGCGTGGGCCGGGGAGCGCCCGGAAGTCTAGGATTGCACGGACCCGACGGGTCCGCGGAGGATACGATGTCCGACCAGCACAACGACACCGCGGCACTCCTGGCCGCGCTCGCCGACGGGCTTCCGCTCGTGCTGAGGCCGTACGCCGAACTCGGCGTGCGCGCCGGGCTGTCGGAGTCCGAAACGCTTTCCGCGATGCGCGAGTTGAGGGACACGCGTGCCATCAGAAGGGTTGGTGCGTCCTTCTCGCCCGCCGGGCTTGGCTACCAGGCGGCTCTGGGTGCGCTCGCCGTTCCCGAAGAGCGTGCCGACGAGGTTGCGGCGATGCTCGAGGCTCTGCCGAACGTGACCCATGTCTTCGAGCTCGAGGACCGCTATCGGCTGTGGTACGTGCTCGTCGCGCCCTCGCGGACTCGGCTTGAGATCGCCGAAAGCGAGATGGCACGCATGGCGGGCGTGGCCGACCGGTATCGCGTTCTGCCCGACGAGCTCTTCAAGGTCACGGCCGCGTTCGACGCCGATGGAGCCCCGGATCCCGGTGAGGCGTCTGTCGCCGCCGGTGCGCGCCCGTTCGACAGGGACGAGAGAGCACTCGTTCGGCTTCTCCAAGGCGACATGCCGCACACCGAGCGTCCGTATGCCGCGCTCGCGCAGACGCTCGCCGAGTGCGGGTATGACGTGGACGAGCGCTGGGCGCTGGAGCAGACGCAGGAACTCCACGAGTCCGGCGCGATCTCAAGCGTCGTGGCGACGTTCAGGCGCCGCGAAGAGCCGTGGCGTGCGGCGCTCACGATATGGCGCTGCCCGGACGAGCCCGAAGCGGCCGGTACGATGATCGCCTCGTTTTCGGAGGTGGTGCACTGCTTCGAGCGGCGTGTCCCCGGTGGCATGGCGATTCTGGCCGTCATCGAGGGCGAGAGCCGCAGCGAGATCGACCGGGCGATCGAGAGGATCCGTATCGCCGGCGGGTTGGACGCGCCGCGCATCTCCTACCCGGTGCGCGAGCACGCTCGCGCACCGATGCGGTACTTCACCGAAGGGGACTGACTCGCACGGCCGAAGCCGTGACTTTGCGCTCGCTGTCCTCGGCGCACACCCCGCGCCTGTGGACGCTTTGCTCGGAGCCCGCCTTCGTTAGCTGGTATACTCACGCTTCGGCCGTCACACAGCCTAGGGGGCTCTTCTCCATGGATCACTCCCGTTCGTCCGATCTGTTCGCGCGAGCGCAGCGTGTCATCCCAGGCGGCGTCAACTCCCCGGTGAGGGCGTTCAAGAGCGTCGGGATCGACCCCGTCTTCTACGAGCGTGCGAAGGGCTCGCGCGTGTGGGACGCGGACGGCAACGAGTACATGGACTTCGTAGCCTCGTGGGGCCCGATGATCCTCGGCCATGCGCCGGATGTCGTGCTGGACGCGGTGCGCGAGCAGCTCGAACGCGGCACGAGCTACGGCGCTCCCACAGAGATCGAAGTCCGCGCCGCCGAGGCCGTCTGCGAGGCGGTTCCGTCGGTCGAGACGGTCCGTATGGTCTCCAGCGGCACCGAAGCCACCATGAGCGCGATCCGCCTGGCCCGCGGCTACACCGGCCGGGAGAAGTTCATCAAGTTCGACGGGAACTACCACGGCCACAGCGACGCGCTACTGGTGGCGGCGGGGAGCGGCTTGCTCACGCTCGGCATCCCGGGAACGCCCGGCGTCACGAGCGGCGCGGCGCAGGACACGATCGTGCTGCCGTACAACGACCTCGACGCGGTGGATGCGGCGCTCGACGCCGAAGGTGACAAGGTGGCCGCGATCATCGTCGAACCGGTCGCCGGCAACATGGGCGTCGTGCCTCCAGCCGAGGGGTTCCTCGCCGGACTGCGCGATCTGTGCGACGTTCATGGCGTCGTGCTGATCTTCGACGAGGTGATCACGGGCTTTCGTATCGCGCGCGGTGGCGCGCAGGAGCGATACGGCGTCATGCCCGACCTGACCACGCTCGGCAAGATCATCGGCGCCGGGTTCCCGGTGGGCGCCTTCGGCGGCAAGCGCGAGATCATGTCGCGCCTGGCCCCGGTCGGCCCCGTGTACCAGGCCGGTACCCTCTCGGGCAACCCGATCGCGATGGTCGCCGGGCTTGCGCTCATGGCCGAACTCGCGAAGCCGGGCGTCTACGACGAGCTCGAGCGCAAGGGCGCGCGGCTGGAATCCGGTCTGCGGGCGGCGGCGGAATCGGCGGGCGCGAACGCGTTTCTCACGCGGGTGGGCGCGATGGCGTGCATGTTCTTCACGGGACAGCAAGTCACCGACTGGGCCACCGCCTCGACCAGCGACACCGACCTGTACGCCCGCTACTTCCGCGGGATGCTCGACCGCGGGATCATGCTCGCGCCGAGCCAGTACGAGGCGACGTTCGTCGGCATGGCTCACTCGGATGCGGACATCGACGCTTTGACATCTGCGGCGCATGAGGTGCTGTCAGGGCTGTAGTAGTACGCTGGTGACTCGCGAGAATCACGGTCGGCTTGACCGGACGCGCACACGTCGATTCGGAGGCTAGAGCATGAAGGCGATCATCCCCGCCGCTGGAGTGGGCACACGGTTCCTTCCCGCAACGAAGGAGCAGCCGAAGGAGATGCTGCCCGTCCTGAGCAAGCCGGTCATCCAGTATGTGGTGGAGGAGGCCGTGGCCGCCGGAGTAAGCGACGTGCTCGTCGTCACCGGTCGTGGCAAGCGGGCGATCGAGGACCATTTCGACCGGTCGGTGGAGCTCGAGGACTTGCTTGAGCGGGCGGGCAACACAGACAAGCTCCGACAGATCAGAGCGATACCGGATCTCGCCAACGTCTTCTACGTGCGACAGGGACGACCGCGCGGATTGGGGCACGCGATACTGTGCGGGGCGCCCCACACCGGCGACGAGCCGTTCTACGTCATGCTCGGCGACGTGATCGTGCCGAAGAAAGACTGCCTTCCCAAGCTCAAGGCGGTGTATGACACCTATGGCGCGTCGGTCATCGCCGTAGAACCCGTGGAGCAGCAGTACGTGAGCCGCTACGGTATCATCGGCGGTCACGAGGTGGCGCCTGGCGTCTGGAAGCTCACGGAACTCGTGGAGAAACCGCCAGCCAACCAGTCGCCGTCGAATCTTGCGATCTTCGGGCGCTACCTGCTCACGCCGCAGGTGATGCGAATCCTGCCGCATGTGGAAGCCGGTCGGGGTGGGGAGATCCAGCTCACCGACGCGCTCCGCAAACTGCTCGAGACCGAGGACATCTACGCGGTGACTATGGACTGTGAGGGATACGACACCGGAAACGTGCTCTCTTGGCTCGAGGCGAACGTTGTACTGGCGCTCGAGACCGACGAGTACGGGCCTGCGCTGCGGGAGAGCCTCGGGCGGATGTTGGGGTAGCGCCCGGAGGGGCTTCCCGTCGGCGACCGTTCGTCGCCCAACACAGCCGAAACTCACGGTGATTCTGCCGTTCGGTATACACCTTGCTACCGCTCGGCCTCAAGTGCTCGTACCCGCATGCCGACACAGCATGTGAAGACCGGTTCGCTCGGTCGTTGGCGATATCCAGAGGCATGTCCAGTGTTGCTGCGCAGTCATAGCCCGCGTGTGCTAGTGCGAATCGCATCGTACGCGACGGTTCTGGCGTTGGCGGGCACACTCGCCCTCTTCGCCGGGCCTGCTGTCGTTCTCGAAACCGCGCACGCAGCCACGTGGACTGTCGATACCACGATCCGCACTGAGGCGGACGTCCGCGCGGTGTGGGCGGCGCTCGAGCCCGCATACACGGGCACGCCCTACGCGGTCGTGCCCAGCGTAAGCGCCCCGTACAGTCCCGGCGATGCCGCGGCCGGATTCCGCGGCGATGCGGTCAACACCGTCAACTTCGCGCGCTACCTGGCCGGCCTGCCGTACGACGTGACGCTGAACGCCACCAGGAATGCAGACGCGCAGTACGGCGCAGTGCTCCTCAAGGCATCGACGTTCTCACACACTCCCCCGAAGCCTGCGGACATGGACCAGGCCTTCTACGACCGCGGATACGCGTCGACGAGCTCCAGCAACATCGGGTACGGATACGGCACCAGCCACGCCTTCCAGCGGGGATGCGTGGACGACTCGGACTCGGGCAACATCGATCGCGTCGGGCATCGCCGGTGGCTGCTCAATCCCCGGATGCTCTACACGGGCATCGGGTACGCGGAGTCCTTCCACACCACCTACGCGTTCGACACGTCGCGTCCGTCGGCGGATGTCGCGTACGACTACGTCGCCTGGCCGTCCGCCGGGTACTTCCCAATCGAGTTCGCCAGCCGATACACCCCTTGGTCGATCACGCTCAATCCGGCGAGGTACGACTGGGACGCGACCCGCACCGGCCACGCGGTCACGCTGCGCCGGGTGTCCGACGGCCGGACCTGGGTGATCGACGAGGCCGACACGAACACGGGCGGCGAGTACTTCAACGCCAACTTCAACGGCTACGGCGTGGCGAACTGCTTCATCTTCCGGCCGAACCCGGCCGATCTGCCATCCGGATACGCTGCAGGCGAACAGTACGATGTCACGCTCTCGGGCGGCATCTACGCCGAGGGCACGAGGAACCCCGTCACGGTGAGCTTCCGGACGACCTTCATGACGTTGGCGGCCCCGACGCCGACCC
>SBEH01000007.1 GCA_009668945.1 Actinomycetota bacterium | reverse complement strand
CTGCAGTGGCTCCCTCGCGCGTGTGCCGCTCGAGCGCGCCCGTGAGCACCCACGTGGTGCCGGAGAGCGTCTGCTCTCGCGCGGGTTCGCGGCGCTCTTCGGCCGTCCGCACCCCGGCGGCCTGCAGCCGGCGCACGATCGCGACATTCTCCGGGTTGTCGGCGAACGCGCGCACCGATTCTGCGATCTTCGGACCGACCTGCTCTACGGACGCGAGCTCCTCGGACGATGCTTCGACCAGCGCGTCGATCGATCCGAACGCTCCCGCGAGGGCCTCTGCAACGGTCGAGCCCACGTGACGGATGCCGAGGCCGAAGATGAACCTCGCAAGCGAGCGCGACTTGCTCGCCTCGATGCTCGCCTCGAGCTTGGCCGCCACGGTGTCGCCGAGCAGCTGCGGCGTGCCGTCCTTCCTCACGCGGCCGAGATCGAGCGTTGCGAGCCGGTCTTGCGAAAGCGAGTAGTAGTCGGCGACGTCGTGCAGCAGCCCCTGCTCCGTAAGCCGGGTGACTATCTCGACGCCCATGCCCTCGATGTCGAGCGCACCGCGCGAGGCCCAGTGGCCGAGCCGCTCGAGCCGCTGCGCCGGGCATCCGGCGTTGGTGCACCGCGGGACGACCTCGCCCTCCTCGCGCCAGACCGGGCTCCCGCAACTCGGGCACTCGGCGGGCATGCGCCACTCGCGCTCATCTCCGTCCCGCAGACGCTCCACCGGGCCGACGACCTCAGGGATCACGTCCCCGGCCTTGCGGACGATGATCGTGTCGCCGAGCAAGACGCCCTTGCGGCGCACCTCGTCCTCGTTGTGCAGCGTCGCACGCGCGATGGTAGATCCCGCGACGAGAACCGGGTCGAACTCGGCCACCGGCGTGAGCGCGCCTGTGCGACCGACCTGTACCCGGATCTCGCGCAGGATCGTGGTCTTCTCCTCGGGCGGGAACTTGAACGCGATCGCCCAGCGCGGCGCCTTGGCCGTGAAGCCCAGCTCATCTTGAAGCGCGAACGAGTCGACCTTCACGACCACTCCATCGATCTCGTACGGAAGCGCACCGCGCTTCGAGATAGCACGCTCGCAGTATGCGTGCACCTCAGCTGGCGTGGCGCAGTACTCGATGTCGGGATTCACGCGGAAACCTGCATCGCGAAGCCACGCCAGCGCCTGCCTCTGGCCGGTCACGCCGAACGCGCGCACCTCGACCATCTGATACACGAACGTCGCCAGATCGCGAGAAGCCGTGACCTCCGGGTCCTTCTGCCGCACGGCGCCCGCGGCTGCATTCCGCGGGTTCGCGTACGGCGGCTGGCCGGACTGCTCCTGCTCCTCGTTGAGCCGCTCGAAACTGGACTTCGGCATGTAGACTTCACCGCGCACCTCGAGCCGCCACTGCGCGGCCTCGTGCCCGAACACAGGCATCTGCTCGGCGTCGGGCCATGGCGTCTGGATACGGAGCGGCACGCTCTTGATCGTCCGGACGTTCGCGGTGACGTCTTCGCCGGTCGTCCCGTCGCCGCGCGTGGCGGCACGCACCAGCTCGCCGTCCTCGTACGTGAGCGCGATCGAACTCCCGTCGATCTTGAGCTCGCACATGAACCCGAACTCGCGGCCGGCCGCTTCGCGCGCGATGCGCTCCAGCCAGGCATCGAGTTCTGCGAGGTTCATCGCGTTGTCCAGCGAGTACATCCGCTGCGCGTGCGCAACCGGCGCGAAGGCGTCGAGCGGCGGCGCGCCGACGCGCTGCGTCGGCGAGTCCGAAGTGACCAGGTCGGGATATGCTTCCTCGATCGCCTCGAGCTCGGCCACGAGCGCGTCGTAGGCGGCGTCCGAGATCTCCGGAGAGTCGAGGGCGTAGTAGCGCCACGCGTGATGGCGTATCTCGGCGCGCAGCTTCTCGGCACGCAGATCGGCTTCGTCGTGCGGGAGAGCGCCTTCCGGCCGGGAGAGCATGCGGGGCTACTCCTCGCCTTTGAGCGTCTGGACGTGCACGTCGTTCACCGAGTAGATGACCGCCTCCGGCACGAACCGGTTGTTGCGCTCGGCCTCGTAGATCCAGACATCCTTGAGGACGACCTTGAAGTACGTGCCGCCCGAACCTGCGACCGGCTCGACCTCGACCTCGTTGGCGAGGTATGCCCTGAGCTCGGTCTCCACGTAGTACGTGAAGACGCGCGCCGCGTCGCGGTACTCGTTGTACAGTGCCAGCCGTCGGTCGGCTTCGAACATGTCCAGCTCATCGATACTGTCCATCAGCGCCCCATCCCTCCGGCGGTCCATTTCGATCGGCGCACGCGCGTCCGACCACACATACCACGACGACCCGGCGCGTCGCCTGAACGCACCTTCAACGAGATTATGCGCCGAAGCGCCGACATCGGCAGCGTCTCAGCGCTACTCCGTGACCCGTACGAGCGTGACATCGCCGAGCACGCCGAAGCTGTCCCCGGCCAGCACCACCGCGCCCCGCACGCCCGGAACCGCGAGCGCGCGCTCGAGCGCACGGTGGATGTCATCAGCACCATGCACCAGGTTCCCCGCGGCCGTGGCGGCCGCGTCCGCCACCGCTCCCCGATCCGCGAGCACGGTCACCGCGTGCGCCGACCCGAGGCTGACGCTGTGCCCGACGGTCCCCGACGAGGTGCACAATGCCGCGGGTAGCGATGCAGCCGCAAGCTCGACGGCGATCCTGCCGGACAGCGGTGAGTCGCCGGCGAGCAGAAGCACGCGGCGCGGCGAGTCGCCTATCAGGTAGAGGTCCCCGCCGTTCTCGACGATGACCTCTCGCGACAACTCCGCGAGCCCGCGCGCGACGGCTTCGGCGACGGCGCCCGCGACCGCTGCCATAGGGCCGACGCCCGATGCCTCGGCCGCCTCGGCCATTGCACGGACGATCTCGGGGGCGTCGGGCTCCACCGCGACCGGCACGAAGCTCTCGGCGAACCGCGGGTGTGCCGCGATGTACCCCTCGAGGTCCGCGCGGACCGAGGCGACCACCTCGGCCGCCTCGGCGCGAAGGCTGCGAGTGGCGCTCACCTGCAAGTCCGTCTCTCCGTGGACAACCTCGAAAGTGACGAGCCCGGCAGCGTCCGCACGCTGGCGATATCGGCGTGGCTCCCATACCATAGGGTCATGGTATAGCAGTCCGCGGCGGCTGGCTCAGGTTTCGCGACGGGCTGTGGGGCACGCTTCGGCAACGTGCCGGCGGACGCCTTAGGGGGAAGCACGATGCGCGAGATCCTCGAGCTGTGCGTGAAGATGGACGACTACGCCGAGAATCTGTACGGGGAGCTTGCCGCGGTCTGCTCCGATCCCGATCTCAGCGCGGTCTTTCTGCAGCTCCAGGCGGACGAAGCGCAGCACAGCGGCTGGTGGGAGGGCCTGCTCGACGCGTGGGAGCAGGGCCTGCTTCCGGATCTGGTCAACGACACCGATGAGCTGGCAGATCGACTGCGTACGCTACACGACGAACTCTCGACGATACCGACCGAGCATCTCGAGCAGCTGTCCACCGAAGGGATGCTCGCGCTCGCAGCGCGGCTCGAGTTCTACATGATCGATCCGGTCTTCGGCGAGCTGATCGAACTCACGGAACCGGCGAGGGCGGAGCGGCGACACGCGTCGTATCAGTCGCACCTTCAGCGGCTCGTGGATGCCATCGGCGAGCACTACCCGCCCGATTCGCTCGCGGGCCTGCTTGCAGCAACACTCTCACGCACGTGGCGGGACAATCTGCGCCTGGCCGTCTACGCCACGCACGACATGCTGACGGGCCTGTACAACCGCCGTGCGCTGCAGACACATCTGCCGCAGTGGTCGGCGTGGTCCGCACGCTACGGCCATCCGCTCACCGTCTTGCTGATCGACGTCGACTTCTTCAAGGCGGTCAACGACACCCACGGACATGCCGAAGGCGACAAGGCCCTGCAGGCGATCGCGCGTGCACTGCGCAAGGCCACTCGCGCGTCCGATCTGGTGATCCGATACGGCGGGGACGAGTTCGCGGTCATTGCCCCGGAGACGGACGCCGATGAGTACCGCGAGCTGTGCGACCGCATCACGAACACGGTGCGCGAACTGGACGTCCGGACCGAGGGCGGGGCGCCGATACCGCTCACCGTGAGCATCGGCGGCGTTGTGGCCAAGGACCCTCCGGGATCGCCCCGGCGCAGGATCGAAAGCCTTCTGGCGGCCGCCGACCGGTCGCTGTACTCCGCGAAGTCGAGCGGACGGAACTGCTCGGCGCCGGCTGCCGACGCACGCGGCTGCTAGGTACCGCCCGTCTGTCCCGCCATCTCCGATGCGTGGTAGCTCGACCGCACGAACGGCGCACTCGCCACCCCCGCGAATCCCATTCGGCGCCCCGACTTGGCGAGCAGCACGAATACGCCGGAATCCACGAACTCGGCCACCGGCAGGTGCGCGGGGCTCGGGCGCAGGTACTGGCCGAGCGTCAGGTAGTCGCAGCCCACGGCGCGCAGGTCCTTCATGACGTTGCGCACCTCGGACACGGACTCGCCGAGACCCAGCATCAGCCCCGACTTCGTCGCCATCGACGGCGCACGGCGCTTCGCGCGCGCCAGCACCTCGAGGCTCCGGGCGTAGTCGGCTCCCGGTCGTACCTCGGCGTAGAGCCGCGGCACCGTTTCGAGGTTGTGGTTGAACACGTCAGGACGCGCATCAACCACGGCGTCGATCGCCGCCCCGTTCCCGCCGAAGTCGCTCACGAGTACCTCGACCGCAACACCCGGGGCGGCCTCACGGACCGCCCGGATCGTGGCGACCACGTGACCGGCGGCACCGTCGGGGAGGTCGTCGCGGGTCACCATCGTTATCACCGCATGCCGGAGGCCCATACGCGCGACAGCGTCGGCGACCCGCGCCGGCTCGTCGGCCTGAAGCGGCTGCGGAGGCCGCGTCTCCACCGCGCAGAAGCGGCAGCTGCGCGTGCAAGAATCGCCTGCGATCAGGAACGTGGCCGTGCCGCTCGCGTAGCACTCGCCACGGTTCGGGCACTTCGCCTCGCGACACACCGTGCTCAGGTGCAGCTCCTCCAGCAGCCCCTCGACCGCGCTGTACTCGCCACCGCGAGCAATCGGGCGGCGTAGCCAGCTGGGCAGCCGCTGGGATGATATGCCGTGCTCGTAGTGCACGCTAGCACCCGCACTTGCCGGCTGCATCGGCACACGCAGCACGGATGACCTCGGAGACGGTCGGGTGAGCGTGGACCGTTTCGGCCAGCTGGCGGACGGTAAGCCCGTGCTTCATCGCGACCGCTATCTCGTGGATGGTCTCCACAGCATGCGGTCCGACGATCTGGCAGCCGACGATGCGCCCGGTGCCGTTCTCGGCCACCACCTGCACGAACCCGCCGGACTCGCCCTCGCCAAGTGCCTTGGCGTTGGCGGAGAACTTCGAGACAGCCTGAATGGCGTCGATGCCCCGCTCCTTGGCCGCATCACGTCCGCTGCCGACGACCGCCACTTCAGGGAAGGTGTAGACGCACGCAGGGATGCAGTCGTACCGCACGCTCTCGAGATGGGCCTCGGCCCCGACGGTCGAGAACTCCGCCACGGCGTTGCGCGCCGCCACCACGCCCTCTTCCTCGGCGACATGGGCGAGCATCATCCCGCCGATCAGGTCGCCGATCGCATATACGCCATCGACAGTGGTGCGGAAGTACTCGTCGACTTTCACGGCCGCCCGGTCCATCTCGATGCCCGCCTCCGGGAAGCCGAGACCCGCCGAGTTGGGCATCCTGCCTACCGCGCTCAGCACCATGTCCGACTCGAGCACGGTCCCGCTCCTGAGGAAGGCGTACATGCGCCCATCCACACGCTCGACCTTCTCGACAGCGTCGCCGAGGTAGAAGCCGACGCCCATCTCCTCGAGCGAGGTCTGCGCCTGCTTGACCACGCGCTTGTCGTTGCCCGGCAGGACCTGGTCCATGAGTTCGACCACATGGACGACGCTCCCGAAAGCCGCGTACGCACACGCGAACTCGAGTCCGATGACGCCTCCGCCCACGATCACTACGTCCTTCGGGATCTCCGAAAGCGCCACAGCATCGTCGCTGGTCCACACGCCTTCCAGCTCGTGGTCGATGTTGGGCAACTTGAAGACGACCGAGCCGGTAGCCAGGATGATGACGTCTCCCTCCACCGTCTCGCTCCCACCCCCGGCGAGCGCCACCTCCACCGACTTCGGCGATGCTAGCCTGCCGGTACCGTTCACGACACGCACCTTGTACCGCTTCGCCGAGCCCTCGATCTGGGAGACGAGCTCGTCGACGACCGACTCCTTGCGCGCTCGCAGCGCGTCGATGTCGGCGGTTGCGACAGCGGCGTTGAGACCAAACGCCGCGGCGTCGCGCACGTCGGCCATGATCCGCGCCGAGCGCAGGATGGTCTTCGTGGGGATGCAGCCGCGGTTCAGACAGGTGCCTCCCAGCCGATCGGCCTCAACGAGTGTCACGGTCGCGCCGAGACGGGCCGCCTCGAACGCTGCGCTGTATCCGCCGGGCCCTCCGCCGAGTACGACGATATGCATGCGACTGCCTTTCTGTATGGGTGATCGGACGCGGGTGGGGCTATCCCTCGGGGTACAGTTCGGTCCTGGTCACGACTTCGGACCTGATCATGCGCACGAGGGCGGTGAGCGCCTCGAGAACGTTGTCCCGCGTGTCCCCGCCCACCATGACGCACATGATGTCGTCGCCGACTTCGAGATGACCCTCGTTGACCCATGCCCGAATCGCGGAGACCCCTTCCATGAGCCTGGCGGTGGACAGGATCTCCTCGAGGCGCTCGCGGTCGACCTCAAGGTCCATGCCGGTGACTGACCGCCCGTCCCGGGAGCAGGCGCGCACCACGCCGCAGTGGCACAGGTAGATCCCGGCGTCGGCCGCGCCCTGGCCGGCTTTCGCCTCGGCCAGCCATGCGTCCAGACTGGGTCGCTCGCCGGTGGTCATCCCTCGAACCCCCTCCCCGACGGCGCGATATGCGCGAATGATAGCACGCGCATTGCGGGACTACCCTGGCAGGAACGAGCGCTGGTCCGGAAGCTCGGGAACGGCGCGGCGGAACAGTGCTGCCTCGCACGCAAGGAGCTTGTCGAGCGACAGACCCGCGTAGCGCATCACCGGTTCGCGTGCCTGCTGCGCCACCACCACCGAGAACAGCACGGCCCACTCGGCGAGATGCTCCACGAAGAACACCCGCGCGCGGTCGATCGCTCTCGGATCTCCTGCGGCCGATGCACGCAGGCAGTGCGCCATGAATCCAAGTTCGATGGTGATGTGCCCGGGGGGATACGTACCGGCCGAAGTACGGGGGATGGAGAAGAACGCTCCCTGGTACGCCCGTTCCAGCGCGGCGGTGTGTTCCCGGACATCCCCTGAAACGTAGGTGACCTCGTCGGGCGAGAGCACGTGCGCGAAGGGATCGAATCCCGACTGGAGGCCGTACAGGCGCTCGCGCTCGGCCTCCAGCGCGTCCCTGCCCGCCGCCGTTCTCAGCACGATGTGCGCGCGCTCGAACGCGTCCACGATGGCACTCTCGTCGACGTTGCGGTTCACGCGACAGCTCCGCATCGCGGCACGCAGCCGCTGCAGCGCCGGGGAGACCTCGGCGATGTCGCCCCGGAGGATCCGGGCGAGCGACTCGTACGCGGCGATCCGCTCGTCCATGTTGCAGCCGCACTCGTCCTCGGGCAGATGACCGCACGCGAGGCGGTCGCCAGCGCGCTGCGAACGGTCGCCCGGGTCGGGCTCCGGTTCTGCGGCGGCGGCAGAACGCCTGGCAGCATCGTCGGCCACGACGTCGTGTTCCTCGCGTCCGAGACGGATGCCGGCCGCGAGCGTTGCCGGCAGTCCACGCCGGACCATGTCGCGCGCAACCGCGTCGGTGTCGTACGCGATGCGGTGGATGACGACTCCCAGCCACATCTCGGACTCGCCGATGCGCCGCGCCGCGACGTCGATGGAGGCAGCGCCCACGACCTCGGCCTGTGTACCGATCACTAGCTCGACCCATGCGGCCCGGGGGTCGCCGTCTCGCGGTCTGCCGACAGAGCCGACGTTGACCCAGTGCACCGGACCGCCCCCGGTCGGGATGCTCCGGTGGATCGGGACATGCGTATGACCGCAGCACACCACGTCCGCATGCGCGTCGCGAACAAGGATCGTCAGCTGCGCGGAGGAGGTGTCGGCGGGAACGATCTCGCTCACCAGGCGCGGAGTCGCGTGACACAGGATGATGCGTGCGCCGTTCTCCTCGATACGCAGCTCGCGTGGCAGGACGTACAGGTAGTCGGCGACCGCGCGGCTTGTCTCGGCGATGGTGAACGCGTAGGCCTCGGCGCCGTCGAGTTCCTCCTGCGCCGTGGAGAAATCGCTGCCGGGACTCCGGAGGTGCGAACCGATCGCACGGTCGTAGTTGCCCTGGATCACCCGGTCGCCGTACGCGCGGACGAGCGCGACAGCCTCTTCGGGGTGCGGCCCGAGCCCCACGAGGTCACCGAGGCAGTAGCGCTCCTCGAGCCCGCCGAAGGCCATCTCGGCCGAAACCACTTCCAGTGCGACCGTGTTCGCGTGCACATCGCTGTACAGGGCGATGCGACGCACGGCGGCCTACTCCTCCTCGCCCAGGATCCGGCCGATCGCGCGGTCCAGGCCGAGCGGCATCACGTGGACCCCGTCGGCGATCTGCCTGATCTCGCGCACCTGCTCGGAGGCGAGACGGATGGCCTCTTCGGCCGGATTCTCGGCCCCGCGGATGCGCTCGGCTATCGCGTCCGGGATCATGAGCCCGGCAAGGTGGTTGTTCACAAAATCGATGACGCGCGGACTGCGCAGCACCAGAACGCCGGCGATGAGCTTGGCGCCGAGAGGCCTGAGCGCCTCGACGGCACGCTCGAGTTTGCCGATGTCGAAGACGGCCTGCGTCTGGAAGAAGCGAATGCCCGCTTCCATCTTCTGTTCCGTGCGAGCTAGCTGCACGTCCCAAGGCTCCGCCTCGGGGAACATCGCTCCGCCGATGTAGAAGCCGGTGGCTCCTTCGAGCTCGCGGCCCGTCATGTCGTGGCCTTCGTTCAGGCCGACGGCGACCTGTGCGAGCTGCGTGGAGTCGAGATCGAAGACGCCCTTCGCGTTGGGGTGGTCGCCTGCCCGGGGATCGTCGCCCGTCACGATCAGCACGTTCTCCAGGCCGAGCGACCAGGCGGCGAGCAGGTCGGACTGCAGCGCCAGGCGGTTCCGGTCGCGGCACGTCTGCTGGAAGATCGGCTCGATGCCGCGGTCGAGAATCGCCTTCGACGCCGCGAGGCTCGCCAGATGCAGGCTGGCACCCTGGTTGTCGGTCACGTTGAGCGCGTCGCAGTGCGGCGCGAGCAGGTCCACCGAGGCGTGCATCGGCGTGAGGTCGGCGCCCTTCGGCGGCGCGATCTCTCCGGTGATGACGAACTCCCCGGCCTCTAGCATGTCGCGGAAGCGGCCCACTACTCGGCCTTCCTCTCGCGGATGTTCACGCTGCCGGGCTTGAGCGCGGTCGAGAAGTCCTTGGGCGCGAGCGTGCCCTTGCCCGCGCGGCCCTGGTCGCTCAGGCGCTTGCGTATGCGCACGTGCGTGCACTCGCGGTCGGTGAGTACCTCGCACATCCCGTCCCACATCCCGCCGCACGGACCGTTGAGCAGCCCCTTCGGGCATGTCGTGACCGGACAGATGCCGGCGGTCTTGTCGAGCACGCAGTCGCCGCAGGTCTGGCAGCGTTCCTCGAAGATGCCGTTGCGGATGACCGTGCCCAGGAACAGCGACTCGAGCCCGGGGAAGACAGGCTTGGGAATCGCGTCGGCGGTCGTCTGCACTCCGGCGCCACAGGCGAGCACGAGCACGGCGTCAGCGGCGTCGATGGCGGCCTGGTGCTTGCGGCTCTCGAGCTTCGTGCCGTTCAGGTGGCACGTCACCTCGCCGACGGTCCGGCCGGTGACCTCGATGCCTGCGCCCTCAAGCCGCGCCGCGGCCTCGCGAAGCTCCTCCTCACCGCCGGTATGCGCGACGGTCGCGCACTGCCCGCAGCCCATCAGGAACACGCGCCTCGCGCCGATGCTCTCAAGATTCGCCTGGATACGCGCCCAGTCGCGCGGCTTCGTGATGATCATGCGTTGCTCCCCTTGTGGCGCAGTACAGCGTCCCGGACCGCGGTCACACAGCCGGGCGCGTCTTCAGAATACCCCGCGCCGAGACTCTCGGCGAAGTCGCGCGTCACCACGGCCCCGCCGACGAGCACGGGCACGCCGGCACCGTCGCGAACCGCAGCCACGGCCGCTTCCATGTTGCGCAACGTGGTGGTCATCAGCGCCGACAGACACACGGCGTCGGCGCCTTCGGCAGCCCCGGCGAAGCGCTCGGCAGGCACGTCGACTCCGAGATCGTCCACGAGAAAGCCCTGGCTCTCGAGCATGGACACGCAGATGTCCTTGCCGATCGAGTGGATGTCGCCTTTGACCGTGCCGAAGACGACCCGGCCCTCGTAAGTAGCGGCGCCCTCCGGCAGGTGCGACTTCGCGCGCGTGACCGCGGCCTTCATCGCCTCAGCGGCGGCGATGAGCTGCGGCAGGAAGACGTCGCCGCGCCCGTACGCATCGCCGAGACGCTGGATCGCTGGCGTCAGCACGTCCGCGATCACCGAGCCCGGCTCCTGACCGGCGCCCACCAGCTCGTCCACGAGCCCCGGCGCCGAGTCTGCGTCGCCGCGCTCGACGGCGAGCGCGAGGCGCTCGGCGGTCGTAAGGCTCTCCTCCACCGCGACCGCAGCCGTCTCCGGAACCGATGCCTGCAGCGCGATCCAGCGCTCGGCCCGCACGTCGCGGCCGAGGAGCACGTCGGCGGCAGCAGCCGTTGTGGCGGCGTCGAGTTCGGCGCGCTCGGAGGGGTTCACGATCGCGGCCGAGAGCCCGGCCTCCGCGGCCAGCGCGAGGAACGCCGCGTTCAGCGCCGGGCGCCCCGGCAGGCCGTGGCTCACGTTGCTCACGCCCGCGAGCGTCGCGAGCCCGAGCTCGCGCGACACGGCGCGTATCGCATCGAGCGTGGTCGACGCGCCAGCGTCCTCGGTCGCGGCGGCGAGCACGAGCGTGTCGGCGACGAGGTCGTCGTCGGCAAGCCCGGCCTCGTGCGCGGCCTCGCGGATGCGTCGGACGACCTCCACGCGCGCGTCAGCGGCGTGCGGGATGCCCGCGTCGTCGAGCGCGAGTGCGACCACGGCCGCGCCGTACCGCTTCACCAGCGGCAAGACCGCGGCAAGCGACGCCTCCTCACCGCTCGCGCTGTTCACCAGCGCGCGGCCGGGGTACACCTTGAGCGCGGCTTCCAGAGCCGAGGGATCGGTCGTGTCGAGCACTAGCGGCAGGTCCACGAGCCCGGCGAGCGCGAGAACCGCCTTCGGCAGGACCGAGGCCTGGTCCACCCCGGCAGCACCTACGTTGACATCGAGCAGGTCCGCGCCCGCGTCCGCCTGCTCGATCGCGTACTCGCGCACCACGTCGAGCGTGCCTGCGCGCAGCGATTCGGCCAGACGCTTCTTGCCGGTCGGGTTGATGCGCTCGCCCACGCGCACGAGCGGATTCCCGGACCCGATGCGCACGACGCCTCGTGGGCCCGCAACCGCCACGCCCGCAGGAGGCGCGACGCGTCCGGCCGGTTCTCGCCCGGCCACGAAGTCGGCGATAGAGCCCGTGAACTCCGGCGTGGAACCGCAGCACGAGCCGATGAGAGTCGCGCCCGCTTCCACGAACCGCGCGGCATACTCGCCCATCTCAAGCGCCGTGCCCGGGAAGACCGTGCGGCCGTCCACGAGCTTCGGCAGCCCGGCGTTCGGGCGCACGATTATCGGGAGCGAGGTGGCGCGCGCCATCTTCTCCACGAGCGGCAGCATCTGCTCCGGGCCGAGCCCGCAGTTCAGCCCCACCGCCGACGCGCCCGCGGCCTCGAGGATGACCGCTGCCGCCTCGGGATCGGTGCCCGAGAGGTCGGTGCGGCCCGAGAGGCCGAAGGTGCACGTCACGAACACCGGCAGGTCGGTCACGGAGCGCGCAGCAAGCACCGCGCATCGGGCCTCGGCGATGTCGGTCATGGTGGCGATCTGGATCGCGTCCGGGTGCTCGGAGGCAAGCGCCGCCGCCTGCTCGGCGAAGGCGTCGAAGAGCTCGTCGAAGGCGGCCGAACCAAGCGGCTCGAGCACATGTCCGCTGGGCCCGATCTCCCCGAGGACGTGCTTCGCCCCGCTCGCGCGGGCGATTCGCACCGCGGCGCGGTTCAGGTCGGCGACCTGGTCGCCGAGGCCGTACGCGTCGAGCTTCAGGCGCGTCCCGCCGAATGTGTTGGTGGTCGCGCAGTCGGCCCCGGCGAGCGTGTAGAGCCGGTGGACCTCCTCCACCAGCTCCGGCGCCGTCACGTTGAGCTGCACGAGCGACTGTCCCTCGGGCAGGCCATGGCGCTGGAGCATGGTGCCCATGGCCCCGTCGAGGACAAGAATCTCGCGGCCGAGCCGCAGAGTGATGTCAGGCATCGGTCGCCTCCTTCACAAGCGGCGAGGCGGCCGGGGGCGCGCAACCCCCGGCCGGCAATGCCGCGGTCAGAACGTGAGCGTGATCGCCCTGCGTGGACAGGCTATCACGCACGCCTCGCAGTACACGCACTTGTCCTTGTCGAACTGAAGCGTCTGTGTTTCCGGATCGAGCGTGAGCGCGTCGGACTTGCAGACCGCCGTGCACAGGCCGCAGTTCACGCAACGCGCCTCGTCGAGCACGATGTCGCTCGCCGCTTCGTTCACGGCCAGGCCCTGCTCCTCCAGAAACGAGATGCCGGCCTCGTAGTTCTCCTTGCTCCCGGTGACTTCCAGGACCATGCGGCCCTCCTGGGCGGGATGGATCTGCGCCCGAAGGATGTTCGGCACCAGGTCGTAGTCCTTCACCAGGTGGTAGATGATCGGCTTCAGGGACTGCCGGGGCGGAAACGTCAGGTCGAGTCGTTTGCGGGCCATCTATATCGCCTCCCCGGTGTTGATCTCGAGCGGCTTGAACGCCTGGCTTCCCACCTGCGGAAGCAGCTGCAGCGGCTCGGCGAGCGTGAACTGCTCCTCGACGATCCAGCGCTTGAGCTCGGCGGCTATCTCACGTGCCTTCGGAAGCGATGAGATCGGCCCGGTCGGCACCTTCTTGCCGTCGATCTCGATCTCGCCGCTCCTGAGTTCGGCGTACGTGACCTTGCCGACCGCCGGTCGCGAGCGGTGCTGCACGCCGTAGTCGTAGATGGTGGCCGTGAGGTCGGCGTCGGTGAGCGCGAGCGTGGCCGCGATGTCCTCGTCGAGCACCGGGATCGGTACGCCGATGCCGACGAAGCTCGAGGCGCCGTACTTCGTGAACGTCGCCGCCGAGAAGTACTCGGGGCTGGCGGCCTTGAGGTCCGCGATCACAGCGATCGTCCCGGCCGGACGCACGGGCACGCCGTGCTCGTCGCGGTCGGTGTGCGGGTTGTGCTGCGTGCCCTCCCACGAGATGTAGCCGGGCGCACCCGCCACGAAGATCTTCGAGCCTGCACCCAGCGTGCGATAGGTGGGGTCGTTCAGCAGCGGTGAGAGAGCGCCCGCCGAGCAGTACGTGGCGTTGCCGAACCGCGGCAGCAGCGTGCCGAGGTAGGTGTAGAGCGCCTTGTCGGTTGAGTTCACCGCCACCGCGTAGTTCTGGTAAGCGTTGCGCGGGTTGAAGAAGTACGCCTGGTTCAGGTCGTCCAGCGTGATCCACGTGTCGATGTCCGTGCGCGTGTAGCAGTCCGTGCCGTAGCTCGTCGCGCGCAGGCGCACCGCGCGCCCGCGCAGCAGGTCCTCGATCACGTGCGCGCCGCCGTACTCCATGCCGCGAGTGCGGCTCGGCTGCGTCACGCCCAGATACGTGTCGACCGCTGCCAGACCGCCGTACGCCGACACGTCGTTCAGCCAGATCTCGGCCATCCGTATCGGCGGGTCCGAGTGCCCGAAGTTGAGGAACACGCCCGAGGAGCACATCGGACCGAACGTGCCGGTCGTGACCACGTCCACCTTCTTGGCGGCGCGGGTCACGCCCTCGTCATCTGCGAGCGCGGCGAACTCCTCGGCGGTCATCACCACCGCGTCGCCGCTCCGGATCCGTGCGTTGATCTCTTCCCATGTCTTGGCCATACCGCATACCTCCGAACATACAAAGACACCTCCCGCCCGGACTGTTCGTCAGGGCGAAAGGCGCCTGTCTGCGTCTTCCGCGGTACCACCCGACTTCGCCACTTTCGTGGCCTCATCTCGAGCACGGGACGGTGGTGGTACTCGGCGGGCGGGAGATCTTCGCCGAGAGTCCGATGCTCTCAAGCCTGCGGTAACGGGGGCGTCCGTCCGGTTCTACTCCGCTTTCGCGTTTCCTCCGAATGCCTCAGGGGCCATGTTCCGCGGTCTTTCGGGCGCCGGTTTGCAGCTACCCCGGCTCTCTGCGGCCCTACTCGGTGCGCGTACTCTTCCCCTTCACAGGCGAATGTGAAGTTGTCGAATCAGGGTACGGGGCGGGGGGCGGCAGTGTCAAGCGCGCCTGCCGTCGGGGATAATCGCATCAGGCCGTCTCGGCCATCTGTCGCGCGTGTCTCCGGGGAGGGAGCGCATCCATGTACCGCAAGGTAGTCTGCCTGCTGTCCGCGCTCGTGCTCGTGTTCGCATTCGGGGTGGCGCCTGCCGGGGCGCAGGATGCGAACACTCGCGAGGCGCCGGCCCTTCCCGACAGCATTTTGAGTCAACTCGGCGGTACGATCGGCACGGCCGACGCGGAGCCGAACAACACCCCCGGGCAAGCGGAGCACGCGTACTGGCTGGGAGGTCCGCTATTCGGCACGCTCACGAAGACGGGGTCTGGAGACGAAATCGACTTCTACTTGCTCTACCTCGAGGTAGGCGATGACCTCCACATCTTCATGACGGACCCGCCGGGGACCGGCATCGACTTCGACCTCGCGCTGTACGGCCCCAGCGGCTTCATGGTAGCGAATGCAGCGACGGGCAACGATACCGAGCAGCTGACGTACGCGGTTCCGGAGACGGGCTACTACGGGCTGCAGGTGTACACAGATCGGGGCGATGGGGCCTATTCGATCCAGGGCTCGTTCGACGGACCAAGCGATGACATCCCCGGCACGCCGCTGCCTGCGTCTTTGTTCACACGCCCGTTCGACACGATTTCCAATCAGGACGACGTCTACTCGGTCTACCTCGGCGCCGGGAGCATCCTGAACATCGGCCTAGCCGTCCAGAGTGGTTCGTTCAATTCGAGTCTCTGCAACGTGTTCATCTACGGCCCGGGGACGCCGAGCGTGTTCGGCTACTCGGCAGCGACATCGACCTCAGGCGGCTTCCCGAAGTACCTCTCATACACGGCGCCGACCTCCGGAACCTACTACGTCGATGTGTATTGCGACGACCCTTCGGTATCATCCTCCGGACAGCTGGTGATGGCCTGGAGCGTCCAGATTCCCGTCTATCGCTTCTACAATTTCACGAACAACACGCACTTCTACACCGACTCGGCCGCCGAGCGCGCCAACGTGAACGCTACGTGGCCGCACATCTTCCAGGACGAGGGCGTGGCGTACTACCTCAACCCGGCCAACAACACGACACCGCTCACTCGCCTGTACAACCGTGTCAGCAGCAGCCACTTCTACACCGCAAGCGCCGGTGAGGCCGCCAACGCGCTTGCCAGGTGGCCCGGGACGTTCTCGATGGACGGGCCCACCTACGCGGTGAACCCGGGGCCGGTGGCGAACAGCGTGCCGGTCTACCGGTTCTACAACAAGAGCAACGGCAGTCACTTCTACACCGCAAGCGAGGCCGAGAGGAACAACGTCCTCGCCAGGTGGCCGAACATATACAGCCTCGACGGCCCGGCGTTCTGGCTCGGGCAGTAACCGCCGTCACATCGACTTGCCAGCAGGCCCGTCCGCAAGCACCGGCGGGCCTGCCTTTTTCCGCCCGTCGGCTTGCACTATCCTCAGGGTGTTCTGAGTCCGATGAATCCTACGTAGCATCGAGGGGCACGAGTGACAGAGATCCACGCACGTGAAGGGAGCGCTCAGATGCGAGCATCGAAGATCGTCCGGGTAGCGGTGTGCGTGGCGCTTGTGGCGTCATTCGCGGTGTTCTCATCACCAGGCGTCGCGGGCGCAGGAGGTACGAGCTGGCACTGGCTCAACCCCGAACCCACAGGGGACACGCTGAACGCGGTTAGCATGTCGCCCGAGACAGGTTCGAGCTGTATGTGGGCCGTGGGCAACTACGGTTTCATCGCGAAGACGTTCGACTACGGCCAGAGCTGGCACAAGTTCGATCCCACGGGCATGATCGGCAATCCAGACCTCACCGACATCGACATGCTCTCCAACAGCGTGGGGTGGGCTGTAGGCACTAACGGCACGATCATCAAGATCAGCGAGTGGTGGAACACCACCGTCCAGACCGCGCCGACGGGCACCGGCGACCTGTACGCGGTTGACGCGCTGAACTCCACGACCGCGTATGCGGTCGGCGTGAACGGCACCGTCATCAAGACGCTGGACGGCACCAACTGGACTACAGTCCAGGCCGGCGGACTGCCCGGCTACGGCAACTTCTATGCGATCCAGCTTCTCAACAACAACCAGGGCTGGGTGGCGGGCGTCGGCAACTCGGGGGGCAACAACATCTACTTCCTAACAAGCGGCCTCCTCTGGAACAAGTCCACGGCAGACACCGATTTCGACGTGCAAGACATCGCCGTCGACCCGGCAACGAATACCCTCTGGGCCGTCGGAATGAAAAGGTCGGACGGAAGCGCGCTCTTCTACAAGACCGCCGACGCCAACATCCAGACTCAGGACAACAATCCGCCGCTCTACGCAATGACGCCACCATTATCGCCGTCACTTGCCAGCGGCTACCTGACAGGCATCTCGAGGCCTGACGCAACCCATATCCTGATGACGACATCCGGCGGCGACATCATCTACGGAGATGGCTCCGCCGCGTGGACCAAGAAGGACAGTCCCTACCCGGCCCCAGCGCGCCCGCTGAACGACATCGACGTCCACGTGAACGGCACTGAGTACCGCACCGCGGTTGTCGGAGACCACGGCGTCCTGGCGTACACCCCGAACGTCGCGGCCACCACACCGACATGGACCACCCGCGCATCCGCCACGTACCAGGACCTCACGAGCGTGGACTTCATCTCCCCGGCCGTTGGGTACGTGACGGCCGGCAAGGGCGTGCTAAAGACGGCCGACTACGGCCAAACGTGGAGCCACCTCGGCGCCGACCAGGGCTCCGCGCTCTTGGACGTGGACTTCAAGGACGCGAGCAACGGAGCCGCTGTGGGCCGCTCCGGAGGTGTGTACATCTACAACGGGTCATGGACGACGGCACCGGGCTTGAGCCCCGGCCGGGACATGAATTCGGTCTGCTATCTGGCCTTCAACAACATATGGGCCGCCGGCGCTCCGGGCACCATTGCTCACTGGGACGGCACGATCGTCACGGAGTCCTCCGATCCGGACGTCACGGGTGGGAACTGGAACTCCGTCGACTTCTTTGACGCCTCCCACGGCATCGCGGTGGGCGACGCTGGCAAGGTGGTCTACACCAGCGACAGCGGCGCCAACTGGACTGCGGGAGACTCGGGAGTGACCGAGAACATCGAGAGCGTCGACATGGTCAGCGCTACAGTCGGCTACATGGTGGGCGACGTCTCCGGCACCGGCGTGATGTGCATGCGGAAGACAACCAACGGCGGCTCCTCCTGGACGGCCATGACTCCGCCCGTTGGACTCAGCTGGCTGGACCTGGAGAGCGTGTCGTTCGCCGACACGAACAACGGCTGGATCGTCGGCCAGACAGGCACCATCCTGCGCACGAGCAACGGCGGTGCCTCGTGGACGCCGGAGAACATCACCTCGGAGTGGCTTGTCGGGGTCAGCGCGGCTGACGCCAACTCGGCCTGCGCCGTCGGCTACTTCGGCCATGTGCTGGCGAACTTCTACCCGCCGGCGAAGACGACCGTCTACCGCTTCTACAACCTGAAGAACGGCAGCCACTTCTACACCGACTCGCACCAGGAGAAGCTGAACATCCTTCAGAAGTGGCCAGACATCTACAAGTTCGAGGGCGTGGGCTACGAGTACGATGCAACGAAGGCCACCCAGCTGCTGTACCGCTTCTACAACAAGATCAACGGCAGTCACTTCTACACCGCCTCGGCCCAGGAGGCGGAAAACGTGATCGCGAAGTACTCCGATATCTACCAGTACGACGGACCGACCTACCCGGTGTCGCCGATCAAGGTCACCCCGGGCGGCACGGTCTACCGCTTCTACAACGTCAAGAACGGCAGCCACTTCTACACGGCGAGCGAGGACGAGCGCAACACGGTCATGGTCAAATGGCCGAACGTCTTCCTCTACGAGGGCGAGGCGTTCTACCTGCCGCTGTAGCATCGCGGCCGATGCACCGCTCAGGGGCGCGGCGCGCAGGCGTCGCGCCCCTGGCATTGCCCGGGCGCACGCCACCCCCTACCATGTCCTAGGCAACACTGAACGCTTGCCCCAAGACGACGAAAGGCCGCCGATGACCCGCCGAGTGCAGTTCGCAGCCGCAGTGCTGGCCGCAGTGCTGGCCTTTGCCACCAGCCCCGCCGCGAACGCCCTTCCCTCGGACGACACGATTCCCGGCGTCACGCTCACGTCTTCACCCGTCGCCGGGACCGCGTATGCGGCCACGGACCCCAAGGACATCTTCAACGTCACGCTGCAACCGGGAGAGACCCTCGCCCTCGCGCTGACGATCAACACCTCGTCGGCCACGGAGGACTGCGATCTGGACCTACACCTGTACGGTCCGGGAACCGCGACGGCGGTCCACACGTCGGCCATCGCCAAGACGACCCTGCCGCCGGCCTCCTACCCCGAGATCCTGAACTACACGTCGGCCAGCGGCGGAACGTACTACGTAGAGGTCTTCGCCTTCGAGGGCTCGGGACCGTACACGCTGACGTGGGCGATCGTGCCCGAGCCGCTGCTTCCGGTCTATCGGTTCTACAACGTGCGGACGGGGACGCACTTCTACACGCCGTCACTGGAAGAAGCGAACTCGGTCACCGCGAACTACGGGAACGTCTTCACCTATGAAGGGATCGCCTACTATACGAAGGCGTCGAAGAACAACCAGCCGCTCTACCGGTTCTACAACCGTCGCAACGGCAGCCACTTCTACACGGCGTCGCTGGAGGAAGCGAACAGCGTGATCGCGCGCTACTCCAACGTGTTCAGCTATGACGGCCCGACGTACTCGGTGTCCACGTCACCAGCAGGCGGCAAGATACCCGTCTACCGCTTCTACAACGTCCGGAACGGGAGTCACTTCTTCACGGCGTCGCTTGAGGAAGCGAACAACGTGAGCGCGCGCTACGGCAACGTGTACCAGTACGAGGGGCCTGCCTTCTACCTCGGGCAGTAAGCGCAGGCGGCTACAGCAGCGCCAGCGCCGCCTCGACGACCTCGTGGTGGTCGAACGCGACCTCAGGCAGCGCGTCGGCGGGGAACCACTGCACGTCTACGGCATCATCGCCGGCAGCGATCTCGGGACGCGCATCCCCGACGCGCGCGAGGTATGCCGTCGCCACCGTCCAGCCGCGCGGGTCCCTACCGCGCTTGCTGAACACGCCGACGAGCGCGAGCTCGCCCTGCCACGAGACGCCGGTCTCCTCCGCGAACTCGCGGCGCGCGGCATCTTCCGGCAGCTCGTACTCGTCGATGAAGCCGCCCGGCAGCGCCCAGAGGCCCTTGAAGGGGTTGTGCCCGCGCTGGATCAGCAGCACTTCCGGGCCGGCATCGCCGCTGCGGATCGCGACGATGTCCGCGGTGAGCGCCGGTCTCGGGAATCGGTAAGTGTACATGCGCCGAGTGTAGCGCAACGGTTGCCCGGCGGCGCTTCCGCACCCGCGCGCAACGGGCGTATCCTGGCATGACCGCTCACCCCGACCGGAAGTCCCGCCGTGCCCCTCAATCCGCTGCGCTGGCCGCATAGGGCGAAGATGATCGCCGCGTTCGCCGCGCTGTACCTCGTCTGGGGCTCGACCTATCTCGCCATCCGCGCGGGGCTGGAGGCCGAGCTCCCGGCGGCGCTATTCGCAGGCCTGCGCGTGGTACCGGCGGGGCTGATCCTCCTCGCCTTCTCGAAAGCGCGCGGAGCAAGCCTGCGCGTCACCTTCGACGAGTACAGGATCGTCGCCACTGTCGGCCTCCTGCTGCTCGTCGGCGGCATGTACTCGACCTTCCTCGCCGAGCGCTTCATCCCCTCGGGCCTCGCCGCGCTTGTCGTCGCGCTGCTGCCTCTATGGGTGGCACTCGCCGAGTCGGTGCTTCCCGGCATGGACCGGCCGACCGTGCGCGGCTACGCGGGTCTCGTCATCGGCTTCGCCGGCCTCGGTGTTCTGTTGGCGCCACGTCTCACCGGCATAGCCGGTACGCCGAAGGAGCTCCTCGGGATCGCAACGCAGATCCTGGGCACGTGGCTCTGGACCGCCGGCTCGGTGTTCTCCAAGCGGCACCCGGTCAAGACGGATGCGCTCGTGGCCACGGGCTATGAGATGCTCACCGCCGGCGTAGTGTTGCTGGTCATCGGAACCGTCAAGGGCGAATGGGCCGACTTCACAGTAAGCACGCGCGGGATGACCGCGCTGGCCTACCTCATCCTGATGGGAAGCTGCGTCGCGTTCACCGCGTTCGTCTGGCTGCTCCGGCACGCTCCGGCCTCGAAGGTCATGACGTACGCGTACGTGAACCCGGTCATCGCGGTCTTCCTCGGCTGGACGGCGGGCAAGCTCGGCTTCGTGTCCGCCGAGCCGATCGACGGCTGGGTGCTCGCGGGGATGGCGATCATCGTCGCGGGCGTCGCGCTCACCACGAGCGCGCCGACCCGGCCTCCGGCCGGAACGGCGTAGCCGCCTCCATCACATCTCCACGCGTGATGCACATGCCCGGCACAACGGCCGGGCATACTCAGCGTGTCTTGAGGAAAGGAGACGCACGATGTACACGCAACTCGGCTACGGCATGATGGGCGGCCAGCGCCTGATCCACGGCATGGGATACGGTCTCGGCGGACTCTGGATCGTAGCGCTTGTCGGATTCCTGGTCGTCGCCGCCACCATCATTGCTCTGGCGATCTGGGCGGCCGGGCGGAAGTCGTCGGGCAAGGCCGCGGGCACACCCCAGGCGCCTGTCGCGCCGCCCGCCGAAGACAGCGCTCTGGCGATCGCGCGCGGGCGTCTGGCTCGTGGAGAGATCTCGCCGGAGGAATACACGGCGATAGCGGCAGCCCTGAACGGTCAGCCCCTACCCGCCCAACCGGCCGAACCCAAGCTTCCCCTCGAAGGGTAGTCCCCCCAGCTGCCCTCTTCCCTCCCCCTCGCGAGCGGGGCGGGACCGGAACCCCGGTCCCGCCCCGCACCCCGTTCGGGGGAGGTCTCGCTATGGCACTGCGCGCGATCACGCCGCGCGGCGTACTACGGACCTGACAGCGCCACCCAGTACGCGATTCCTTCGTACGTGAACACGTTCGGCCATGTCGCGATGACCGTGTCTCTCTCCTGGTCGGAGACCGTGTAGAAGTGGCTCTTGCTCACCCGGTTGTAGAAACGGTACATCGGCGCGCAGCCGATCGGCGTGAGCGACACGAGGTATGCCGGTCCTTCGTAGCTATATGTCGCCGGGTAGCGCGCGATGACGTTGTCGGCCTCGGTCGGCGAAGCGGTGTAGAAGTGGCTGCCGTTCTTCTTGTTGTAGAAGCGGTAGAGCGGCTGCGTCATCGCAGGAGATGTGGTGTTGATCGAATACGCCGGGCCCTCGAACTGGTACGTGTCCGGCCAGTTCTTGATAACCGTGTACCGCTCGGTCTCCGATGTCGTGTAGAAATGGCTGCCGTTCTTGACGTTGTAGAAGCGGTACACGGGCGCGTTCCCGGGGAACGCGAGGGGATCGCCGAAGAACTTGTTGTACTGCCGCCAGACGCTGATCTGAGGGAAGTACGGCGTGTAGGTATACGCATTCCAGGTGGGCTGGTTCATAGGCGCGATGTCGATGTAGGCGGCACTCGGGTAGCTGAAGACCATCTTCACCTTGCCCGGATACCAGCGGTACGCTGAGGTCGATCCTTCCGGCGGAGCCGCGCCGAGCTTCTCAGCACCAGTCCAGACCTGATCCCCGAAGCCGGGATGGGTGTCGGTGCTGCCACCGTAGCAGCCGACGCCCATCGCGTTCGTGATGTGATACCACGTGCTGTGCGTCGTGCCCGGCGGCATGGGGTAAGGGCCGTCGTACGTGCCCGTGTGCCAGACCTGCGTGATCAGCGACTGCTCCTTTTCGAGCGTCGCGAGTATCAGCTTCGGGTTCACGTCCCAATAGGCTCCTGCCTCGGCGATGATCTGCGAGGCCGGCTTGATGACCTGGCTATGCAGGCCGTTCGGTCCGCCCTCGGCGCAGGCGTAGTCCTTGAGCACGCTGTCATTTGCCACGAGAAACGCCTGGATGTCGGCCTGGGACATCGACGTCCCGGCACGCCAGTTGTCGTCCGAGATGATCATGTATGGGTTGTAGTTCGCGGGGTAGCTAGCCGGGTTGTAGCCCGGCGGGTAGTACGCCTCCGCAGACGGGTACACGATCGCAGCCGCCAGCGCGGGCGACGACATCACGATGACGGCACAGAGTCCGACGACTGCGGCGAACCGGCCGAACGACGGCGCGAGCCGATATCTGAGGGATGGCTTCATCATGAGCGGCAACGACCTCCGCGAGCGGCCTGGGACCGTGGCTGTGGAACAGCCATTCTACCAGCCGGACAGGTGTCATCACTAACGCCGCAGGTCAGAGCCGTCATTGGTCGACCTGCCCGCTAGTTCCCGATGTAGTAGGCCACGCCCTCGTAGGTGTACGTGGCCGCGTAGTTGGCGATCACGGTGTCGGCCTCGGTCGCCGAGGTGGTGTAGAAGTGGCTCCCGTTCTTCTTGTTGTAGAAGCGGTACATGGGCGAGCCGCCCTCGGGTGTCATCGAGACGTTGTAGACCGGGCCCTCGTAGTTGTACGTGGCCCCGAACTTCGCGATGACGTTGTTCTTCTCGTCCTCGGAGGCGGTGTAGAAGTGGCTGCCGTTCTTCTTGTTGTAGAAGCGGTGGAGCGGCACGACGTTCGACGGGTTGGCCGTGTTCACCCAGTACGCAGGTCCTTCGTATGTGTAGGTGTCCGGCCACAGCCGGATCACCGTGTAGCGCTCGGCCTCAGCCGCGGTGTAGAAGTGGCTGCCGTTCTTCTTGTTGTAGAAGCGATACACGGGCCTGACCGCAGGATTCGCCAGCGGACCTTCGTCGAAGTACTTCCAGTAGACGGTCCAGAACAGGTAGTTGCCGCCGTAGATGTCGGGCGTCGGCCCGTGCGAGTGCGGAGTGTAGACGTAGAGCTTGTACGTGGCCAGGTTCTGAGGAACGAACTCCGTGTTCGCCGTGTACGGCGTCGTGACGCAGTTGATGCAGATCGTCCGCTTCATGCCCGGCGTCCAGGTGGTCTGCCCGTACACATCGAGTGCGCGTGCCGCGTACCAGATCTGGTTGCCGAGCCCCGCGTACGCGGGATCGCGCGTCTCGGGAGTCGATCCGTCGTAGCAGCCGAAGCCGAGTGCCCAGTCGAGCGTCGTCTGACTCGGTGCGGTCTTGGTGAGCAGGCCCTGCTCCTTCTGTAGCATCACGAGCAGGACCTTCGGGTTGACCGTGAACTCCTGCGAAACCTCCCAGATGAGCTGCGAAACCGGTGTCATCACACCGTCGGCATGCCTGGGGGCCAGCGTGGTGTCGAGCACGCCCGGGTACTTCTCGAGAAACGCCTGGATGTCGGCTGCCGAAAGTGAGCTCGATGCACGGAAGACGTCATCGGAGATGACGAGTTCGGCCACGAACGGCGGTGCGGTGGCCGCGCTCGCGAGCGACGGGGCAACGAGCGCGCATGCCAGCGCGACGGCAACGATCGCCGGACGGATGCGGGGGATGACGCGCGCGCGAAGATCCGCTGAGGTCTGGTTCGACATGAGCTGCGAGTACCTCCAGGGCCAAACGTGGATTGCCACAGCACAGGAGTATAGCAGCATCGGTGCTATCGCGCCCGCGCGTGCGACCGGCGGCAGGTGAGAAGGCGCAGGTCACAGGTGAGGCGACCGGCGGTCGTACCTCGATTCGGGCCGTGTAGCCCTCACCGTCCGCCGAGCAGCAGGTCCACCACGCCGCGGCCGGGATCGACCAGGAGGCCAGTGTCCGCCGCGACGACCTCGCGGAACTCGGCGCCGCCGTTCACGCCGATACCGGGACCTGCCAGCACGAACGGTACCGGTTCGCCTACGTGCGTCTTGAGCTCGATAGGCGTGGGGTGGTCCGGCATCGCGAGCACGCGGATCTCGCCCAGTCGTCCGCGAAGCACGCTCACCATCTCCCGGTCGATCGCCTCGATGGCGGCCACCTTCCCGGCGACGTCGCCCGCATGCCCCTCCTCGTCCGGCGACTCCACGTGCACGACCACGAGGTCGTGGTCCTCGAGTGCGGCAAGCGCGCCCTCGATCTGCGCGCGGTAGTCGTTGTCGGCGCCGTCGGTCACGCCCGGGATATCGAGACGATCGATCCCGAACAGAACGGCCAGTCCGTTGAGGAGGTCCACCCCTGACGTCATGGCCGCGCGCACGCCGCGCACCTCGGAGAACGGTCGCAGCCCCCGTGGCGCCGCGCCGGGCCAGAACGGCCATATGTCGGTGGCGTGCAAGTCCCCGCGCACCACGCGTGCCGCGTTCGTGGCAGAGGCGGCCAGCACCGGACGCGCGCGCGCCATGAGATCTGCCAGCAGTTCGGCGCCCGCGCCCTGCGGGGTGCGCCCCGCTACCGGCTTGTCGCTGATGTCGTGCGGCGGGGTGTACGCAAGATCGAGCAACTCCGGGTGGCCTTTGACCACGAGGATGTGCCGGTAGGCGACGCCCGGGTGGAAGCAGAATGTTCCATCGCCGAGTGCGTCGGCCAGCTCGGCGACTATGGCGCGCGACTCCTCGGTCTTGATGTGCCCGCAGGAATACGACCCCATGTGCCCGTCGGCGATATGCACGAGATTCATTCGCAGCGCGACCTCATCATCGGCGAGTGTGATGCCGAGGCTCGCGGCCTCGATCGCTCCGCGGCCGACGTAGTCGGCGATCGGGTCGTACCCGAGGATCGACGTGCACGCCGCCGAGGAGGAAGGCTCCGTGCCGGGCGGCACCGTCTGCGCGAGGCCGAGCGTGCCTGCAGCCGCAAGCGCGTCGAGGTGCGGCTTCTTGGCGAAACCGAGGGTGGTCCGCGAGCCGAGCTCGTCCAGAGGCCAGCCAGCCGCCCCGTCCAGGATCAGGATGACGTACTTCACGAGCCGCCCCTTCGTCCCCGATGCCGTGGTGCGGGTAGAATCGTACCTGCCCGACCCTGGTGCCGACAAACCCCGGGAGACGCATGGACATCAACCTCACACTGCCGACGCTCGAATCCGAGCATCTCGTGCTGCGGCCGCTCCGCCGCTCGGACGCGCGGACGCTCCTCGCGCTTCTGCAGCAGCCGGGCGTCGCGCGCTGGTGGGGCGCCTACGACGACGAGAGGATCGAGCGCGATTTCTACGATCCCGCCTGGGCGTACACCTACCTGATCGTGGTCGGCGACACCGCCGCCGGCGTGCTTCAGTTCCACGAGGTGCCGGATCCCGACTACAAGAGCGCGGGGGTGGACATCACTCTCGGCGAGGCGTACCGGGACCGCGGCCTCGGAACCGAGGCCCTGCGCACGCTCATCGCATACCTCATCGATGAGCGCGGGCACCATCGCGTCACCATCGACCCGGCCACGGACAATCCGCGCGCGATCCACACCTACGAGAAGGTCGGGTTCAGACCTGTGGGCGTCATGCGCAAGTACGAGCGCAACATCGCGGGCGAGTGGCACGACAGCCTGCTCATGGACCTGCTCGCCGAGGAGTTCGAGCGCCCGGAAGGTACACGCGGGCCCGACTCTGCGACCAGCTGAACGGCGCGATCGTCGGCCGAGGGCTATCGGCGTCACCCGGCACGCACGGCTGACACCCGCCCTCTGCTACGATGCACATCACCATGAAGCAGGTCACCTACACAGACTCCCGCGGTCTCGACACCTCGCGTCCGACCTTCAGCGAGGTCGTGGTGCGCGGTATCGCCCCGGGCGGCGGGCTGTACGTGCCTGAGTCGCTCCCCTCCTTCGCGCTGCCTGAGATCCTCGAGCTCGCCGAGTGGCCGTACTGGCGTCGCGCGGCGGCGGTGTTCTCCCGCTTCGGAGTGGATTTCTGCGCCGAGCACGTGGATGCGCTCATGCAGTCCGCGTACGGCGCGCAGTGGGACGACGAACGCATCGCTCCGGTGGTGGAGGTCGTGGCGGGGATTCACGTGCTGGAGTTGTGGCACGGGCCGACGAGCGCGTTCAAGGACATGGCGCTCCAGTGCATGCCGCTGTTCTTCTCGGCCGCGGTGGATAAGATGCAGGCATCAGGCGAGCTCGCCGACGACTACCTCGTCCTCGTCGCCACCTCCGGCGATACCGGCAAGGCCGCGCTCGAAGGCTTCGCGGACCGCGACCACACGAGCATCGTAGTGTTCTACCCCGCCGGTGGCGTCTCGGACATCCAGCGGCTGCAGATGGTCACCCAGCGCGGCGGCAATGTGGGCGTGTTTGGCGTGCTCGGAAACTTCGACGACTGCCAGAACGCGGTGAAAGCCGCTTTCAACGATCAAGCGTTCAACGCCGAACTCCACGGGGAGAGGCATCTGAAGCTCTCGTCGGCAAACTCGATCAACTGGGGCCGACTGCTCCCGCAGATCGCGTACTACGTGAGCGCGTACGCGGACATGGTGGCCGAAGGCGGCGTGAAGCCCGGCTCGCCGATGGACGTCTGCGTGCCCACCGGCAACTTCGGCAACATCCTCGGCGCGTACTACGCCAAGCGCATCGGCGTGCCGATCGGCCGGCTGCTGTGCGCAAGCAACGAGAACAACGTGCTCGCGGACTTCATCTCAACCGGCACGTACGACATCTCGTCCCGAGTGTTCGTGACCACGCCCAGTCCGAGCATGGACATCCTCATATCGAGCAACCTCGAGCGGCTGCTGTACGAACTGGCGGGCGCAGAAGCGGTGCGCGGATGGATGGCTTCGCTGGCCGCCGAGCGCCGGTTCACCGTCGACCGCGAGACGTTCGCGGCAGTGCGCGAACTCCTCACGGCCGACTGGGTCACCAACGACGAGAGTCTCGCCACCATAGGGCGCGTGTACGCCGAGCGCGGCTACCTGATGGATCCGCATACCGCCGTCGCCTGGGAGGTGGCCGAGCGGCTGCGCGGCGAAGACCCCGTACTCGTTGTGTCCACCGCCCACTGGGCGAAGTTCGGCACCGATGTCTTCAAGGCGCTTACACAGACCGCATACGACGCACCACTGCCGAAGGGCGCCGACTCGCTCTCCGGCCTCGAGCTGCTCGATGAGGTGCGCCGTATCGCCCCGAACGCCGGATCCGTGCCCACCCCGCTTGCGGAGATCGCCGTATTGCCCGAGCGCTTCGGCGAGGTCGCCGACGCGGGTCGGGAGGGTATCGAGGCAGCCGTACGAGGTTGGCTCGAGCGCTAGCGCCCGATCGTGCGGATCTGCCTTCCGCTCGGGTACACTCCCTTTCGGAGAAGGGAATCTCGCATGGCCAAAGGGTTCCTCGCAACCGTGTCCGCATGGTTCGCGCCCCACACGATACCGGGTTCGTCGCACGCGGCTGAAGTCATCACGCGCCATGCCGAGGCGTTGATGCGCATGCGCGGCGTGATGAGCGTGAGCATGGGCCGCACCGAGGACGGACACCCGGCGATCCTGGTTGGGCTGGAGAACCCGCTGGCAGTTCCGGAGAACATCCCCGCAGAGATCGAGGGCGTTCCGGTCGTTCACCAGGACGTCAAGACGCCGGAGGCCTAGACCTCGGCCCGCCTTGGCGATTCTCATCGCATGGAGAGACACCGTAGCATGCGCGTCTATGTCAGCTTCGACGATACGGACATCCTCGGCGCTAACCGCGGCACGGGCAAGCTGGTGCGCTGGTTCACCGAGCGGTTGCCCGAAGGCTGCACCACCTGGGGCGTCATACGCCAGCAGCTGATCCTGCACCCCGACGTGCCGTACACCTCACACAACAGCTCCGGCTGCGCCGTGATCGACGTCCCCGACGCTTCGTACCTCCCCGGTTTGGCCGAACTCGGCGCGCAACACATCGCCGAGCACTTCATCGACGGCAGCGACCCCGGCCTGTGCATCGCCCCCGAGACCGCGGACTTCGAGCCGCTGATCGCCTTCGGCAACCGTGCGGCTGTGGAGGTAGTGACGCAGGACGATGCGCGTCTCGCCGCGGAAGCAGCCGGCGTGCACCTCTCGGGACACGGCGGTACGAACGACGGCATCATCGGCGCGGCGGCGGGCATCGGCCTGACCGCCGGCGGTTGGGCGGGCCGGTTCGTCGAGTACCGGGTGCCATTGCGGGAGTTCGGCGCCGTCACCACCGTCGGCGCCGTCGAGGACGCGGGCATCACCGTAGTCGCCGTGGATCGCAACGTGATGGTCCCGAAGCCGACCGATACGCTCGACACGCAGGACTGGCTGCGGCCGAGGCTCTGGGGCCACAGGCCTGTGGCGCCAGTCACGGGCGCCGGTCCCGACGCCTGGACCGCCATCGGCAAGCAGCGCGGCGCCGGCGGCGGGCACGTCGGCGACGGATCCGGTGGCGGCGAAGAACGTGGCGACTGGTAGGCTGGCGCCTTCCGCTACAGAAGCGGCAGGTACTCGCTGATCTCGAACGGCGTCACCCGGGTGTGATACTTCATCCACTCGGCCTTCTTGTTGCGCAGGATGTACTCGAAGACCTGGTCGCCGAGCGCCTCACGTACAAGCGCGCTCTTCTCCATCTCCACGATGGCCTCGTCCAAATCTCCGGGCAGCGTCCCGATCCCGGCTTCGGCGCGCTCGGCCTCGGTCATCTCATAGACGTCGTCGGTGACGTCCGGAGGCAGTTCCAGGCCCTTCTCGATCCCGTCGAGACCCGCCGCGAGCATCACGGCGAAGGCTAGGTACGGGTTGCACGCCGGGTCCGGCGAGCGCAGCTCGATACGCGTGGCATTCTCCTTGCCCGGCTTATACATCGGCACGCGCACGAGCGCCGAGCGGTTGCGGTGCGCCCAGCAGATGTACACGGGCGCCTCGTAGCCCGACACGAGCCGTTTGTACGAGTTCACCCACTGGTTCGTGACAAGACAGGTCTCGCGCGCGTGCGCGAGGATACCGGCGATGTAGCTCCTGGCCGTCGCCGAGAGGTGGTGCGGGTCGTTCGCGTCGTAGAATGCGTTCTTGCCGTCCTTGAACAGCGACTGGTGGACGTGCATGCCGCTTCCGGCCTCGCCGTACATGGGCTTCGGCATGAAGGAGGCGTAGACGCCGTTGGCCTGTGCGACTTCCTTCACGACCACGCGGTACGTCATGACGTTGTCGGCCATAGCGAGCGCCTCGGCGTAGCGCAAGTCGATCTCATGCTGGCTCGGCCCCACTTCGTGATGGCTGTACTCGACCTGGATGCCGAAGCGCTTGAGGGCCCGAACGGTGTCCTTGCGCAGATCGACCGCCAGGTCGCGCGTGGTCTGGTCGAAGTAGGTGCCGCGGTCCAGCAGCTCGGTCCCCCGGTCGTCTTTGAAGTAGTAGTACTCGAGCTCGGGCCCCACGTAGAACGTGTAGCCAAGCTTCGCAGCACGCTCGAGCTGGCGCTTCAGCACATAGCGCGGGTCGGCCTCGTACGGAGTTCCGTCCGGCTTCACGATGTCGCAGAACATCGTCGCCACGAGCTGCCCGCCCTGGCGCCACGGGAGGATCTTCAGCGTCGTCGGATCCGGATACGCGATCATGTCCGACTCCTGGATCCGCGCGAAGCCCTGGATCGAGCTGCCGTCGAAGCCCATACCCTCCGACATGGCCAGGTCGAGCTCGGCCACGTCCATGGTGAAGCTCTTCAGGAAGCCCAGGACGTCAGTGAACCAGAGGTGGATGAACTCCACCTTCTGGTCCTTGATCGTCTTGATCGTCTCGTGCCTGAGCTCCTCGGGCATTTGTGCTCCTTCATGGTCGCGCGACAGAGATACACGAATCTGTTTCCGATGGGTTTCCCAAAGGCTACAATAGCCGAAATCCGTCGGGCCGTGTGGCCCCGTCCCCAGGGGGGATACGAACGATGTCGTTCCAGCAGCCGAATGCCAACGATGCCACCCAGACCACAAATCGCTCGCGCAGCGTGGTCCCGGGATCAGGCCTCTGTACCCGGTGCATCGACGGGTGCCGCGGCAACTGCGAGGTCTTCAAGGCCTCCTTCCGCGGCCGCGAGGTCATCTACCCCGGTCCGTTCGGCGAGGTGACCGCCGGCGGCGACAAGGACTACCCGGTCGACTACTCGCACCTGCAGATCATGGGCTACGCGCTGGGCACCAAGGGTCTTCCCGCCGGCGTAGAAGGCAACCCGGACAACACACTCTTCCCGATGGTAGACACCGAGACCTCCTTTGGCGTGACCAACAAGGTCAAGATGAGGGTGCCGATCTTCACTGGCGCGCTGGGATCCACCGAGATCGCGCGCAAGAACTGGGAGCACTTCGCCATCGGCGCGGCGATCTCCGGCGTCTCGATCGTGTGCGGAGAGAACGTCTGCGGCATAGATCCCGGCCTCGAGCGCGACGCGAACGGCAAGGTCATCAAGGCGCCGGACATGGAGCGCCGCGTGGAGCTCTTCCGCCGCTACCAGGAGGAGGGCTACGGCGACATCCTCGTGCAGATGAACGTCGAGGATACGCGCCTCGGCGTCGCCGAGTACTGCGTGGAGAAGCTCGGCGTCACCACGATGGAGCTCAAGTGGGGCCAGGGCGCCAAGTGCATCGGCGGCGAGATCAAGGTCGACTCGCTCGAGCGCGCGCTCGAGCTGCAGCGTCGCGGCTACCTCGTGACCCCCGACCCGTCGAACGCAGCCATCCAGGCGAGCTTCAAGGACGGGGCGATCAAGCACTTCGAGCGCCACAGCCGCCTCGGCTTCATCGACGAGGCCGGATTCGCCGCCGAAGTGCAGCGTTTGCGTGACCTCGGTGCCAAGCGGGTCACACTCAAGACCGGCGCGTACCCCATGCGCGAGCTTGCGATGGCCATCAAGTGGTCGAGCAAGTACGGCATCGACCTGCTCACCATCGACGGCGCTCCGGGCGGTACCGGCATGAGCCCGTGGCGCATGATGGAGGAGTGGGGCATCCCGACCTTCTACCTGCAGTGCATGACGCAAGAGCTGTGCAACGCGCTCGCTGCCAAGGGTGAGCGCGTACCCGACATCGCGATCGCCGGCGGGTTCTCCACCGAGGACCACGTCTTCAAGGTCCTTGCGATGGGCGCCCCGTACGCGAAGGCCGTCTGCATGGGCCGCGCGCTCATGATCCCGGGATTCGTCGGCAAGAACATCGGTAACTGGCTCGCCGCCAACGACCTGCCCAAGACCGTCTCCGAGTTCGGCAGCACGAAGGAAGAGATCTTCGTGGCCTACGAGACGCTCAAGGACAAGTACGGTGCCGAGGTCGACAAGATGCCGCTCGGCGCGATCGCGGTCTACACCTTCTCCGACAAGATCAGAGTAGGACTCCAGCAGCTGATGAGCGGTTCACGCAACATGAAGCTCGATACCATCAGCCGTGCCGATGTCGTCGCGCTCACGCACGAGGCGGCGGACATCTCCGGTCTCCCCTACATCATGGACGCGTACCGCGACGAGGCGATGCGCATCATCAACGGGTAGGTGTAAGCTAGCAACCCGGCGCACCAGCGCCGCCTCCGGAGCATCCGGGGGCGGCGCTTCGCATTCCAGGAGACGACACGTTGACCCCCGACGCGCACAGACCCGCTCACGAGCCTCAGGCGCCCCTGCCGGGGGACACGCCCACGCTCGAAGCCGACGCTTCAAGCCCTCCACGCCGCATCCTGCGGAGCGTTCGCACGTTCGAGTCGTTCCGCTACCGCGACTACCGGTACTTCTTCTCAGGAGCACTGATCTCCAACCTCGGCAGCTGGATGCAGACCGTCGCGCTCGGGTGGGTCATCTACGCGCTCACGCACTCGTCGACAGCACTCGGCATCGTCAACTTCCTCTCGGGAATCCCCATCATCTTCCTCACGCTGTTCGCCGGATCGCTCGTCGACCATGCCGATAGGCGCAAGCTCCTGCTCTGGGCGCAGGTACTGCTGATGGTGCAAGCGGTCGCCTTCGCGTGGCTCAACCACACGGGCTCCATGACGATCTGGTGGATCTATGCGCTCACGCTCTTCGGCGGCATCGTCTCGGCCGTTGTGATGCCCGCCTGGCAAGCAACCGTACCCAACCTGGTTCCCAGGCAATCGATCCTGAACGCCGTGGCGCTCTCATCGGCGCAGTTCAACGCCGCGCGACTGCTCGGGCCTATGGCCACCGCCGTGATCATGGCCGCATTCGCCTCCAATGAGACGCTCGGCATAACCGCGGTCTTCTCGGTCAACGCCGTGAGCTTCCTCTTCGTGATCTACGCGCTCTCCGTCGTGCGGCCGAAGCAGGACATCCTGCCACGCGGGAAGCAGTCGCTGCGCGAGACCGCCGGCGCCGGCATCGCGTTCGTGCGCAAGCACCCGCACGTTGCTATGCACCTGGCGAGCGCTGCGATGCTCACCATCTTCGGCACGCCATTCATGACGCTCCTGCCGGCGATCACGGTCGAGCGCCTGGGGCTGGGGTCGACCGGGTATTCGGGACTCATGGTCTTCAACGGACTCGGCGCGCTCATCGGGGCGCTCACCGTCGCTTCACTTCCGCGTCGCGTACGCCGCGAGCGGATCATCCGCTACAGCATGGCTGTGATGGCCGCGAGCCTCATCGGCATATCCCTCTCACACGACTACGCGGTCTCGTCGATACTGCTCGTGGTCGCTGGCGCGGCGCTTCTGTCCTGCGTCTCGAGTATCAACACAAACGTCCAGGTGGCCGTGCCCGACGAGCTTCGCGGCCGCGTGATGGCGCTCTTCGTGATCTCGTTCATGGGCATGATGCCCTTCGGCGCGATCGGATTCGGGCGCCTCGGCGATGCCATCGGGCCGAGTGAGGCCGTGTTCGCCGGTGCTGTGGTGCTGCTCGGGTGGGCGACGTTCCTCGCCGTCCGGCCGCGCGTACTCTGTCCGGAAGACGCCCCGAAGGGCTGCTAGTCGCCCGTTCGCTGCCAGATTCGCGAGAACCTCGCAGGATTTGGCACGGGTGTTGCACTTGTACCCGCGAGCAGTGCGACCCGCTATCCCTCCCCCCCCTCGGACGCGGGGAATCGCCGCTCAAACGAGACGAGGCGCGCCCCCCACGCGCCTCGTTCCTCTTCCCTGGGGGTCCCGCAACGCCGAAGCTGCTCTCGCTGACCGGCCTAGCCGAAGCGGCCGGTGATGTAGGACTCGGTTCTTGGGTCGTCCGGGTTGGTGAACATGTGCTTCGTGTCGCCAACCTCGATCAAGTGCGCCGGGCGGTCGAGGCTCTCGCGAAGCATGAACGCGGTCAGATCCGAGATCCTGGCCGCCTGCTGCATGTTGTGCGTCACGATCACGATCGTGACGGTGGACTTGAGCTCGGCTATCGTGTCCTCGATCTGCTGGGTGGAGATGGGGTCGAGAGCCGAAGCCGGCTCGTCCATCAAGATGACCTCGGGTTTGGTTGCCAGCGCGCGGGCGATGCATAGCCGCTGCTGCTGGCCGCCCGAGAGTTCGAATGCATGCTTCTTCAGGCTGTTCTTGACCTCGTCCCAGAGCGCGGCACCGCGTAGCGACTCCTCCACTACGGCGGACAACTCGTCCCGAGCCCTGATTCCCTGCGTACGAGGACCATATGCGACATTCTCGAAGATGGTCATCGGAAACGGATTCGGCCTCTGGAACACCTGCCCCACGCGCATACGGAGTTCTACCGGGTCGACGCCCTTGGCCATCACGTCCTGCCCGTCGAGCGCGATCGTGCCGGTTACGCGTACGTCACCGTACTCATCATTCATCCGGTTGAGGCATCGCAAAAGCGTCGACTTTCCACATCCCGAGGGGCCGATGAGCGCCGTCACCTTCTGTGCCGGGATATCCATGCTCACGCCCTCGAGGACGCGGTCCCGACCATACGAGACCGAGACATCGGCCAGGGCGAATGCGCCAAGACCTCCTTCGGCCTCCGCGACCGCGCTCACTCCAACCACTGGGTCGTCACCCTCATCTTCCTCGCGAAGGAACCGTGGTTCTCCCTCATCGGCGCCTCCGGACCCGGCGTTGAGGTTCCGCATCCCCGCGGCGATCCCGCCGTTGCCCGAGACGTGCAGTGGGATCACCACGTGACTCTCCTTCTCTGTGCAGACCGCCACGCCGCGGCCAGAATGCTGACGATACTGATGCCCGCGACCAGAACAAGCGCCGTACCCCAGACCAGCGTCCGATTCCAGCCGGGCACCGATGTGACCTGTGCATAGACATGATACGGCAGCGCCATGAACTGCGATGTCGGCGAATCAGGGATGCGCCGCATCTGGAAGACGGCCCCGGTGAAGAGGATCGGCGCCGTCTCTCCCGCCGCGCGCGCCAGACCCAGGATAGAGCCCGTGATGATGCCCGGTGCCGCAGCCGGAAGAACGACCTTGCGAATGGTACGCAGTCGGGTGGCTCCGAGTGCAAGCGAGGCCTGCCTGAGGTCGGCGGGTATCTGCCTCAAGGCCTCTTCGGTAGCAGTGATCACAACGGGTAGCGTCATACACGTGAGCGTGAGAGCGGCTGCGATGATGGAGCGGCCGAAGCCCGCCAGAAGTACGAATGCGGCGAGACCGAACAACCCGTAGACGATCGAGGGAACGCCGGCCATGTTGGTGATGGACAGACGTATCGCCCGCGTGGCGAAGTTCCTCGGTGCGTACTCGGCCAGATAGATGCCGGCAAACACACCGATCGGCAGCGTGAGCGCTGCCGTCCCCGCGGTCACGAACACGGTGCCCATGATAACCGGGAAGATTCCGCCGGCCCGGCCCTGATCCTTCGGAATGCTGGTGAGGAACGTCCAGTCGATGGCGCCGATACCGTGATACACGATGTAGCCCAGCACGAAGACGGCTACAGCCACTATGCTCCCGGCAGCGACGCCCGTGACGACGCGAGCCGTCATGTCGGCTTTGCGTGCACTCCTAACGCGCGCGCTAGTACTCACCTGCGCCACCGCTTCCGCTGACGCTCAAGAACGATATCGGCAGCCAGGTTGATGGCGAACGTGATCGCAAAGAGCACGAGACCCACCGTGAACAGCACCGAGTAGTGCAGCCCGCCCTGCACGACCTCCCCCATCTCCGCTGCGATGGTACCAGTCATCGTTCGCACAGAGTCGAAGACACTGGTCGGCATAATGGCAGCGTTGCCCGTGAGCATGAGCACCGCCATCGTCTCCCCGATTGCACGGCCAAGTCCCAGCATGACTGCGGCGAAGATGCCCGAGCTGGCCGCCGGGAGTGTCACCTTGACCGTCGTCTGCCAGCGGGTGTTGCCGAGCGCCGCCGAGCCCCGTCGAAGGTCCACCGGCACTGCATGGAGCGCGTCCTCGGAGATGGAGATGACCGTCGGCAGGGACATCACGCCGAGCACGACACCGCCAGTCAGGGCGGTCATCCCGCTGTCCAGGCCGAACGCATCCTTGACGAACGGAATCAGGACGGCGACTCCTATCAGGCCGTAGACGACCGACGGCACCGCGGTCATGAACTCGATGATCGACTTCATCACCTCGGTAAGACGCTTGTCCGCGAACTCGGATATGAAGACGGCGGCTGCCACCCCAAGCGGCACACAGACCGCGAGCGCAACCCCCGTCACGTAGAGCGAACCTAGGACCAGCGGCAGCAGCCCGAACTTGCCCGGTTCAGACGTCGGGTACCACTGCGTGCCCGACAGCATGCTTGACAGCCCGGCTTCGCGCATCGCGCGGACTGCGTTGGTGGCCAGGAAGACGGCGATCGCCGCAAGAACGACGATCGCCGCCCACCCGCACGTGTAGATGAGTCCGCGAGCAACGCCTTCGGCCGCACGACGGAACGTCGTGCGGCCGGGGCTGTTTCGCCTAGAGGAGAACGGTTCGGACATCTGCCTTACTGTACTGGTACGAAGCCCTCATCCTCAACCAGCTTCTGACCCTCTGATCCTAGGATCCAGTCGAGATACGCCTTCATGACTCCCTCAGCCTCGCCGTTGCTGTACATGTACAGGTAGCGGCTGATGGGATACGAACCGTCCGCGGCCGCAGCGACAGAGGCCTTCACGCCATCGATGGCGACGACCTTCACGGCACTCGTGATGTACCCAAGACCGATGTAGCCGATGCCGGCCTCGTTGCTCTTGACCTCATCGGCGATCGCCTGGTTGGAGGGGAGCAGCTTGGCGCTCTGCGCGTACTCCGCATCCTTGCCCACAACCTCTTCCTTGAAGTACTCGTACGTACCCGAGGAGCTGTCGCGGGAGAGCAGGACGATCTGGGCGTCCTTGCCGCCGACGTCCTTCCAGTTGGTGATCTCGCCGCGGAAGATCTTGCCCAGCTGGTCCATGCTGAGCGCCTCGACGCCGTTCGCCGGGTTCACCACGACCGCGATACCGTCGATGGCCACCTTGTACTCCGCAGCCTTGCCGCCATTAGCCTCGAGCTGCGCGATCTCCTCGTCCTTCATCCCGCGCGAAGCATTGGCGAAATCCACGGTGCCGTTGATAAGCGCCGCGACACCGGTGCCGGACCCGCCGCCCTGAACGGAGATATCCACGCCCGGATTCTCGTCCATGAACGCCTCGCTCCAGGCGGTCGCCACGTTGAGCATCGTGTCCGACCCCTGGATGTTGATGGTGCCCTCGAGCTCCGGCTCCGCCGGCTCGGTCGTGGTGGCGCCATCGGTGGAGGTCTCGGTGCCTGCCTCCTCCTTGTCGCAGCCAGCCGCGATCGACACACCCGCGAGCAGAAGAACCGCCATGCCGAACGCGATGTACTTCTTGAGCTTCACACCATGCTCCTTCTGATCGACTTCATCCGCACCGGCGACTGCCGGCACGACTGAGAGTAGACAGCCAAGGCACGCGAATGGTTACACAGTTGTTACGTCTCGGGAAATCAACGTAAACTCCCTGTGAAATGCGCATGCGCTGCCGACGAGCGTGTCACAATGGCCGGTGCCGGATCACAAGACGGGAGGTCGCCGGTGGCTCGCATTCTGGTTGTCGAAGACGACCCGATCATCAGGCAGACAGAGGAGTACGCGCTCAAGCGCGCTGGCTTCGAGGTCACGAGTTCGGCCGACGGCATTGCGGGACTTGAGATCGCGCTGACGTGGAAGCCTGATCTCATCGTGCTCGACCTCATGCTTCCCGGCCTTGACGGGTTGCGATTCGCTGAGGAGGTCAGACGGACCTCAAGCGACGTTGCGATCGTGATGGTCACGGCGCTCGATAGCGAAAGGGACACGGTACGCGGACTCGACGCCGGTGCGGACGACTACATCGGCAAGCCGTTCGCAATGGAGGAACTGCTCGCGCGGGTACGCGCGAACCTGAGACGTGTGCGCTCGCGTGTGCTGGCCGAAGACAACGAGGTGATCGCGGTGGGCGATCTCGCCATCGAGCCAGGCGAACTCCGCGCAACGGTCGCGGGCAATCCCGCCAACCTGCGGCTCAAGGAGTTCCAGCTGCTCCTCGCCTTGGCGCGCAATGCAGGCTCGCTGATGTCCAGACAGCGGCTCGCGGCGGAGGTCTGGGGGTACGGACATCTCGCCACCTCCCGCACGATAGACGTCCACATCCGCCGCGTTCGGCAGGCGGTAGAGGAGGACTCAGCATACACGTACATCCATACCGTGCACGGAGCCGGCTACCGCTTCGAGGCCCGACCGAAGACTGCGGGCGACCCTCCGCGATGACACTCGCGCATCGGACATTCCCGTCCTACCAGACCCGGGTGGTCGCCTGCTTCGCGGCGGTCGTCGTGCTTGTGTTGGGCGCCTGGATCTGGAATCTGCATGCAACGCTAGAGGAAGCGGCGATGGACCGACAGCGGGCCAGCCTCGAGGATGTCGCCCGCGCCACAAGCATGGCCATCGAAGTGAGCGACCGCCCGGTCGAGGAGCTGCTCGCGGATGTCGCCGCCGACGGTCCCATGCGCCTGACACTCGTTGCGGAAGACGGCACGGTGCTGGCCGACACCGAGGCGGACGCGCGGGAGATGGAGAACAACGGCGACCGCCCCGAGGTCCGGGCGGCACTCGCCGGCGAGGTAGGCACTGACATCCGGATGCCGGACACTCAGGGCGTCGATTGGATGTACGTCGCTGTTCCCGCCGACTACCGCGGCGCCCAGACCGTCCTTCGGGCCTCCGAGTCGCTGGAACAGATCGCTGCGCTCTCGGCGCAGACCCGCCGGAGCGGTCTGCTCGCTCTTGTCGTCGTGCTGACGATCACCGTTGCTGCTGCTTGGCGAATCAGCGCCTCGACCACGCGTCCGGTAGAGAGTCTCGCCGAAGTGGCGCGCGCCATGGCCGATGGCGAACTCGGCACCCCCATCCCCGCCGACTACGGGCCGCTTCAGCCTCTGTCGGTGGCCCTCACCGAGCTCCGGGAGCAGCTGCGCCAGCGGCTCGGAGCGCTCGACGAGGAGCGCAGAACGCTGGAAGTCGCTCTGAACGGTCTGTCGGACGCAGTGTTGCTTCTCGACGGCGAGAGTGTGAGTCTCGCCAACCGGAGTGCCACCGCGATGCTCCCGGCCGCTCCGGGCGGCCTGGCGGGTCGAGACCTCGACTCCATCGGACTCCCCGCGTCGATGGTGTCGGCCATCCGGTCCCGGCTGCAGGCGGACGTTCCCTCCGTCGCGGAGCTCGGCCCCGACCCTTACCGGCGCTACCATCGCGTGCTCGTGCTACCCCTTGGCGGAGGCGAGCCGACCAGGCGCACCCTGGTCGTGACGAGCGACGTCACCGAGAGAATGCGTCTTGAGGCCGTGCGGCGTGACTTCGTGACGAACGCGTCGCACGAGCTCAAGACGCCCACAGCCGCGATACTGCTGCTTGCCGAGGCAGCAGACCAGGCAGCTGCCGACGGCGACCAGAAGCAGGCGCTCGAGTTCGTATCCCAGATCCACGCGGAGGCCAACAGACTGCGCCAGCTTGTCGCGGACCTGCTTGACCTGTCGCGCATTGAAGGGCCCGCCAAGCCCGGGAGGATTGCAGATGTACGCCGTGCCGTCGACCTCGCACTCGCGGGTCACCGTCGCGCGTCTGCGACAAAGGGGCTATCGCTCAGTGCCGACTTCACCGCAGTGAGCGGCGAGGACGTCGCGGTGGCGATGGATCCGACCGATCTTGCGGTCGCCCTCGACAATCTGCTGTCGAACGCCATCGCATACACAGAGGAAGGGGCCGTGACGGTCAGTGTCGCTGCCGACGACGCCGAAGTGTCGGTCGAAGTCGCCGACACCGGCATTGGGATCCCCAAGAAGGACCTTGAGCGGGTGTTCGAACGCTTCTACCGGGTAGACCGCGCCCGATCGCGCAACGGTGGCGGAACCGGGCTAGGCCTTTCTCTGGTCCGGAATGCCGTCGAGCGGGCAGGCGGTGAGTCCACGATCGTCTCGAGGCCCGGGGGCGGGACTTCGGTCACTCTTCGTCTGCCGAGAGCGCGGTAGCCTCTCCGTCACCTGAACTGGCGCCCCAGCGCGCGGAAACGATCACCATCAGGGCCAGCAGCCCCATCCCGAGCAGCCAGGACCCCACTACATCTCCGAGATAGTGAACGCCAAGGTAGACGCGCGCCATCGCGATCGCGAGCGCCGCCGCGATGCAGAGCGCCACCTCCACCACCGCCCTTCTGAGGGACCTCTCGTGCAACATGACGAGAAACGCCAGCGAACCGAAGAAGAGCAGGCTCGTGAGCGCGTGTCCGGAAGGGAAGCTGTAGGTCTCCGGGATCGGGATCCGCGCTACCTCGAGCGCCGGGCGCACGCGCTGGAATGCCAGCTTCAGCACCTGGCCTACGACGGTGCCGAGCAGGACGGTGACCACGAGTGTGACCGCCGAGGTCCGGCGTCCGCGAACCCAGAACAGCCCTCCAGCCAGGGCCGTGAGTATCACCATCGGCCACAAGTCCCCCACCCTGGTGACCCAGGTCGCGAACGTCTCGAGTCCGGGCGCTTCGAAGCCGCGTATGGCCTCTGACGCCGCGAGGTCGAACCGAACGAATGCTGGAGCCAGGAGTATCGCAACCGCTACCGCGATGAAGCCGACGATTCCCGCGCCAGCCATGATGACGAGAACGCCTGACCGGGGATCGCGCTGCCAACGGTCTCGCTTCCCGGGGAGCATCGCCCTATGCTCCGGCGGTCTCGAGCAGCCGCGAAGCGACCTGCTTCTTGCGGGACAGCAGCCCATCGATCCAGGCGGGTCCGTCGGTGAAGGTGACGCCCAGCGCGCGCTCGGCCATGCGCACCTTCCCGGACGCGAAGACGTGGCTGCCCTCTCGCACCACGTCCGTTACGAGAAGCATCGCGAGATCGAAGCCGCGGGCAGCTGCGAGCGCCGCAAGGGCTGCCGCGAGCTCGTCGGCGCGCTCGAGGTACTCGGCGGAGTCCACCGTTTCGACCTGGGCCACTCCGACGGCGTGATCGCCCATGCGGTATTCCTTGAGGTCTCGGCTGACGGAGTCGACCGCCGAGAACGCAACCCGTTCCGACCGCGCCCGGAACATCTCGAGTCCGAACTCGACCGCGTCCAATCCGAGCTGGTCCGCCAGACGGTCCGCAACCGTGCGGTCTAGCGGCGTCGTTGTCGGGGACTTCAGAAGAACGGTATCGGTCAGAACCGCCGATAGCAGGATGCCGGCCATGCTGTTCGGCGGAACGACCCCGAGATCCCGGTAGCGCTCGGCCACGATCGTAGCGGTCGAGCCTACGGGCAGATTGAGGAAGAGTATCGGTCCGGCGCTCTGCACGTCGCCGATGCGGTGGTGGTCGACGATCTCGACCACAGCCGCTTCCTCCGCGCCCGGCGCCGACTGCGACATCTCGTTGTGATCGAGGAGGATCACGCGCCTGCGGAACCCGCGGGCGAGGTTCGACCGGGTGAGCATGCCGACGAGTCGCGAGTCATCGTCCACCACTATCGCCTCACGACGCGCCGTGTCCATGAGGTCCTCGGCAACCTCGGCGAGAAGCGCGTCAGGACCTACTAGCAGCGGTGCTGTGTCCATGACTCCCTCGACCGAGTGTCCGAGGTTCACGAGCCGAGCAGTCGCGTACGTGTCGTGCGGGCTCGAGATGATGGAGGCACCGCTCCGCTCCGCTAGCGCTATCACGCCGTCGTCCGGCGGTGCGCCTCCGGAGATGATCAGACAAGTCGCGCCGGCCTCCAGCGCCCGGGGCTGCGTGCGCAGCCGATCGCCGACGATGAGGGTGTCGCCGGGCTTGATGTACGAGACCATCGTGTCGGGCTCCATGGCACCTATGAGCACGTGGCCTGCCAGCCGCATGCCGGCATCTCCGACCAGGATCGCGCCACCGAGCACGGCGGCGAGCTCACCGACGGTCACCGGCAGCTTCTCGAAGCCGAGCATCTCGGTCTCGTCGATGTAGAGCTCGGCGAGGTTCGCCTGGTTGAGCAGCCCGCGCACGACCCCTTCGCCGTCCACGACCGGGACCGCCCGCACGGCGCTCTCACGCATCGTTCGGCCTGCCGAAAGCAGGTTGTCGCGCGGTGATACCGAGACCGGGTCCGGCGTCATCGCATCGCGTACTCGCGTACGAACGTGTGTGACCTCATCGGGCAGGTCGGCGCCGAAGCGCTCGAATGCCCACTCTGTTTCCGGTGGCACTGGCCCCAGACGCGCGGGCAGGTAGACCTCGTCCGGGTCGACTATGTTCTTCAAGTGCGCGTATGCGACCGCCGAGCAAATGGAGTCATTGTCGGGATTGCGGTGCCCGAAGACGAGGATCGGTCCCATCGTCACCCTCTCCTGGAAAGGAGCTCTCCTACTCCTCGACCTTGCGTATCGGAGCGTAACCCAAGAGCAGGTTCTTCGTCCCGCCCCCGGGGAATGTGACGGCCACCTTGTCGCCGGCCACCGACTGGACGATGCCACGGCCGAACACCTTGTGTTCGACGGTGTCGCCGGGCGCGAGCACAAGCTTCGGCTCGGGTTCCCGTCGTGCCCGCGCGCCGGAGCCGAACACGCGCCCTCCGTCTGTTCCGCTCGGACCTCGCTCGCTCGCCCACCTGATCGCACCGCCCCGGTCGCCCCTGCCCCGTCCCGGTGCCGCGCCGCCAAAACCCGCCGAACCGATGCCCTCGGAGCGTACGTGCTCGTCCGGGATCTCGGAGATGAACATGCTCGGCTGGTTGTACTGTGTCTGGCCGAATAGCTGCCGCATCGATGCGTGCATGAGGTACAGGCGCTCCCGCGCGCGCGTGATGCCGACGTAGCACAGCCGCCGTTCTTCCTCGAGACCGGTCTGTTCGAACATCGAGCTGGCGTGCGGGAAGAGCGAGTCCTCCATGCCGAGCATGAACACGACCCGGAACTCGAGCCCTTTGGCCGAGTGGACCGTCATCATCGTGACCGCCCGGTCACTCTCCTCGACCTCGTCGAGGTCGGTACGGAGCGCGACCCACTCCAGGAACGCCTCGAGCGTGCGCGCCTCCGGCTCCTCATGCTGCAGGTCGTACTCGTCCACCACCCCGAAGAACTCGCGAACGTTCTCGGCACGACCCGCCGCTTCGTGCGTGTTCTCGGCGACAAGCGAGCTGAGCAGCCCGGAACGGCCGACGATCTCCTCCACCTGCCCGCGCAAGCCCCCGCCGCTTGCATCCCGCGCCGCGGCGAGGTCCTCCGCGAGCGCCGCCACGCGCTTCGCGGGCGCCGAAGCCAGCCACCCTGCGCCCCCGGCTCGTGCGACCGCGTCGGAGAGCGAGATCCCCTCGGCGATGGCATGCGAGCGCAGCGTGTCGATGGTCGTCTTGCCGATCCCCTGCCTCTTGTCGAGCACGCGGACGAGCGACTGCACGTCGGTCGGGTTCACGGCGGCCCGTAGCCACGCCATGACGTCCTTGATCTCCGCGCGCTCGAAGAACCGCGTGCCGCCGACCAGCCGGTACGGCACACCCGCGCGCAGGAACGTGTCCTCCACGATGCGCGACTGCGCGTTCGTGCGGTAGAACACCGCGAAGTCGGCGTACGAGCGATGCTCGTCGCGAAGCAGGCGCTCGATCTCATCCGCGGCAAAGCGCGCCTCGTCACGTTCGTCGGTCGCCGAATAGCGGACGACGGCCTCGCCGCCGACATTCGCCGTCCATAGCGTCTTCGCCTTGCGTCCCCGGTTGTTGGCGACCACGGCGTTGGCCGCCGCCAGGATCGTCTCGGTGGAACGGTAGTTCTGCTCGAGGCGGATGACGGTAGCGTCGGGGTAGTCGCGCTCGAACTCGAGGATGTTGGCGATGTCCGCGCCGCGCCACGAGTAGATCGACTGGTCGTCGTCGCCGACGACCATGAGGTTGCGGTCACGCGCAGCGAGCCGGTTCACGATCTCGTACTGCGCGTGGTTCGTGTCCTGATACTCGTCCACGAGTACGTAGCGGAACCGGTCCTGGTAGAACTCGAGCACGTCGGGGTTCTCGCGCAGCAGCCGCTCGGCGTTCACGAGCATGTCGTCGAAGTCCATTGCGTTGGCCTCAGAGATGCGCTGCTGGTAGCGGCGGTATGCCTTCGCAGTCACCTTCTCCGGCGGCATCACGGCCTTCGCTTCGTACTCGACAGGCCCTACGAGCTCGTTCTTCGCCGTGGAGATCCGCGCGGCGATCCCCTTGACCGGGAACTGCTTCGGATCGATGTCGAGCTCGGCCACCACGCTCGTGAGAAGCCGACGGGCGTCGTCCTCGTCGTAGATGGTGAACGACCGGGTGAAGCCGAGCCTGCCGCCGTCAGCGCGCAGCAGGCGTCCGCAAAACGCGTGGAACGTCATCACCCACATGGCCCGCGTCGCCGGCCCGACGAGCTCGCCGAGACGGTCCCGCATTTCCTGCGCAGCCTTGTTGGTGAAGGTGATGGCGAGGACTTCGGCGGGTGACACACCGAGATCGCGCACCAGATGCGCGATGCGGTACGTGAGAACGCGCGTCTTGCCGCTGCCTGCGCCAGCGAGCACCAGAAGCGGGCCTTGCGTAGTCGTGACGGCGTCACGCTGCGCGGGATTGAGATCGTCCGGAGAGAGAGTCATGGGGTGCCAGTGTACCCCGAGGGTGTGCCGGTTGAAACGGCGCAGAACGGCTACTTCAAGAACTTGATCATCGAGAAATGGGTCTCGGCGCACTGCTTGAGACAGCTGTCGTGCATGATCTTGCGCTCATTCAAGGCAATCTGCGAGTTGCCGCACTTCTCACACACCGGCGTGCCGCACTCGTCGCACACGCCGATCCGCTGCGCGCCGATCGAGCCGCAGTGCATGCATATCCGGCTGAATGCTGCCTCGGGCATGCGCCCTACCTCCGTTGGTGCGACCTCCGGGCGGAAGTGTTTGCAGCAAGTCGCTCGCCGGTTGACCGCCTTCGGCTACATTCTGACAAGCGTGCTTGCCGGTCACAAGGTTCCCTAAGGTTCTTTCGACCAGCGGTACGAATCAGCCTATCGTCCTGCCGATCGCCTCCGCGACCGGTCGCAATTCGGCGACGAGCGAGCGGATGCCGTCGAGGTCGAGCGACTGCGGCCCGTCACACAGCGCAGCTCGCGGATCCGGATGTACCTCGACCATGATGCCGTCCGCCCCCACTGCCACCGCCGCGCGCGAGACGGCAGGCACCAGGTCCGCGACGCCGGTAGGATGCGACACATCCACGATGATCGGGAGCAGGGAGAGCTTCTTCACCACCGGCACTGCGCTGATGTCCAGCGTGAAGCGGGTAGCCGTCTCGAAGGTGCGGATACCGCGCTCGCACAGGATCACGTTCTCATTGCCGGGCATCGTGAGGTACTCGCTCGCCTGCAGCCACTCCTGAATCGTTGCCGCCATACCGCGCTTGAACACCACTGGCTTGCCACTGGCCGCCGTCACCTGTCCGATCTTCTTCAGCAGGCTGAAGTTCGCCATGTTTCGTGTCCCGATCTGCAGGATGTCCGCGTACGCGTCTACGACCTCGGCGTGCGCGGAGTCGGTGACCTCGGTGACGAAGAGCATGCCGTACTTCTCCGCCGTCTCTCGCAGGATCTTGAGGCCCTCCTCCTCGAGTCCCTGGAACGAATGCGGACTCGTGCGCGGCTTGTACGCCCCACCGCGCATCACCCGGATGCCGAGATCGGCCAGTGCCGCGCCCACCTCGTCCATCTGTTCGCGTGTCTCCACCGAGCACGGACCGGCGATGATGGTGACCGCGCCGTCCCTCACTATCGGGTTCGCCGCCTGTCGCGCTGCGCCGCTCATGCGCGCAGCTCCTTCATCACGTGCAGGATGGCCTCGAAGATCTCGCGCAGGTTCTCCGCGTAGAGCGGGCCATGGTTGCACTTCGCCAGGTTGGCGAATATCTCCTCTTCGCGCTTGGGATCGTACAGCCCCCAGTGCACCTGCGGCTTGAGCGCCCTGATCGCAAGCGACTGGACGGCGCGCTCATTCAGCAGCCGCACGAGTTCGCCGTCGATCTCGTCGATGCGCGCGCGGTGCTCGGCGATCAGCTCTTGGGCCTCGAGGTCCTGGGTCATCTCGGCTCTCCTCGCGTAGTCCGTTCGTGCCAGGCGCCGGTTGCCCGACGCCCGCGCGACAACACTCTCTACCCTACTCCCACTCGATCGTGCCGGGTGGTTTGCTCGTGATGTCGTAAGCCACCCGGTTGATGCCCTCGACCTCGTTGATGATGCGGTTGCTCATCTTCGCGAGCAGCTCGTGCGGCAGCCTCGCCCAGTCGGCGGTCATGGCATCCGCCGAGGAGACAGCCCGGATGATGATCGGATGACCGTAGGTCCGCTCGTCCCCCATGACGCCGACGCTCCTGATGTCAGGCAGCACGCCGAAGTACTGCCACACGCCGCGCGCGGTGTCCCACTCCGAGATCTCCTCGCGGATGATCGCGTCGGCACGCCTTAGAGTCTCGAGCTTGTCATGGGTGATCTCACCGATGATCCGCACCGCCAGACCCGGCCCGGGGAACGGCTGCCGGTGCACGATCTCGTCGGGCAGACCGAGCTCGGAGCCGACGGCTCGCACCTCGTCCTTGAAAAGCGCCTTCAAAGGCTCGATCAGATCGAAGTGCACGCCTTCCGGGAACGGGATGAGGTTGTGATGGCTCTTGATCTTGGCGGCGGTCTTGTTGCCGCTCTCGATCACGTCCGGATACAACGTCCCCTGAGCCAGCCACTTCACGCCTTCAAGCTTCTCGGCCTGCTCGAAGAACACCTTCCAGAACTCCTCGCCGATGATGCGGCGCTTCTTCTCGGGATCGGTCACGCCGGCGAGAAGCCCCAGGTAACGCTCCTCGGCCTGCACGTGGACGAGGTCGATGTGGAACTGGTCGCGGAAGGTGCGCACCACCTGTTCGGCCTCGTTCAGGCGCAGCAGTCCGTGGTCGACGAACACGCATGTGAGCTGGTCGCCGATCGCGCGGTGCAGCAGCGCAGCCACCACACTCGAGTCGACGCCGCCGGAGAGCGCGCAGATCACCCGGTCTGAGCCGACCTGCTCGCGCACGCGCCCGACCGTCTCGTCGATGATGTTCACCATCGTCCACAACGGCGGGATGCCCGCGATGTCGTGCAAGAAGCGCCTGATGATCTGCTGCCCGAACTCGGTGTGCGCCACCTCGGGGTGGAACTGCGTCGCGTACAGTCCGCGTGCGGTGTCCTCCATCGAGGCCACGGCGGTGATCGCGGTCCGGGCGGTGACCAGGAAGCCTTCGGGCGCGGTGCCGACGCTGTCTCGATGACTCATCCAACACTGCGACGTCTCCGGCAGCCCGTCGAGCAGGCGGCACTCCGGCTCCATCACCGTGAGCTCGGCGAATCCGTACTCGCCGACATCGGTGTGCGGCACCTCGCCGCCCAGATCGAGCGCCATGAGCTGCATGCCGTAGCAGAAGCCGAGCACGGGGATACCGAGATCGTAGATGCGCGCATCCATCCTCGGCGCGCCCGGTGCGTACACACTCGCAGGTCCGCCCGAGAGGATGAGCGCCGCCGGACGGCGACGCTCGATCTCCTCGGCGCTGATGTCGTGCGGGACTATCTCCGAATACACGCGCGCCTCACGGACGCGGCGGGCGATCAGCTGCGCGTACTGCGCGCCGAAGTCCAGGACGAAGACGGTGGGCTGCTCCCCGTGGTAGTCCGTCACTCGCGCACGCCTACCGTCCCATGCCGACGCCCTGGGCCTGCTGGAGCGTCTTGCCTTCCGTCTGCAGGGCCGGAGCGACCATGACCTCGGCCTTCTGGAAGGCCTTGAGGTTCTCGTATCCGCACGTGGCCATCGAAGTCCGAAGGCCGCCGCAGAGGTTGAGCGTGCCATCGTTCTCGTGCGCCGGCCCGATGAGTACGTCTGCGAGGCTTCCCTTCACGCCGGCCTGCACGCGGGTACCGCGCGGGAGGTCGGGGTGGAAGGTGGCCATGCCCCAGTGAAATCCGCGACCGGGCGCCTCGGCGGCTGAGGCGAGCGGCGAGCCGATCATCACGCTATCCGCACCGCAGGCGATCGCCTTCGCGAGGTCGCCGCCGGTGCGCATCCCGCCGTCGGCGATCACGTGGCAGTACGTGCCGGTCTCGTCTAGGTGCCGCATCCGTGCCGCTGCGGCGTCTGCGATCGCGGTGCACTGCGGGACACCGATGCCCAGCACGCGGCGCGAGGTGCACGCGTGGCCCGGGCCCACGCCCACGAGCACGCCCACCGCGCCCGTACGCATGAGGTGCAGCGCTCCCTGGTAGCTGCAGCAGCCACCGACGATCACCGGGATATCCAGTCCGCCGATGAACGCGTTGAGGTCCAGCGGCTTGTCGAAGCTCGACACGTGCTCGGCCGAGACGACGGTGCCCTGGATGATGAGGACGTCGAGCCCGCCTTCAAGCGCGGGTCTGATGAGCTTCTCGACGTTCTGCGGCGTCAGCGAGGCGGCGGCGAGCACGCCTCCGGCCTTGATCTCGGCCACGCGCTGCCTGACGAGGTCGGCCTTCACGTCTTCGGCAGCATAGATCTCCTGCAACTTGCCGGTGGCCTCTTCCCGCGTGAATGACGCAATCGCATCGAGCTGCGGGCCGGGATCGGCATAGCGCGTCTGGATGCCCTCGAGGTTGAGCACCGCAAGACCTCCGAGCTTGCCCAGCGTGATCGCGAACGCCGGGTCGACCACGCCGTCCATGGCCGATGCAAGCACGGGCAGCGGGAAGCTGTAGTCACGGCCTTTGAAGGAGAACTCCCATGCGATGTTCACGTCCCTCGGATCTCGAGTCCGGCGGCTGGGGACGATCGCGATGTCGTCGAAGCCGTAGGCCTGCCGTGCCGTCTTGCCACGCCCGATCTCGATCTCCATGAGTGACGATTCCTCTCGGTCAGTCCGCATCGCCCGGTCATCCGCCAAAGAAGCCGCCCCTCGATGCACGAAGGACCAGGACCGCGATTGCGGATGGCCTGGTCCGAAGATGCTGCGACGAAGAGGTGCCTGGTGGGTGCTTAGTGCGTATATGCTACGCCAGCCCTCATGGGGGGTCAAACCACGGGCGACCGCCGCCCGGAAGCGCGTGGACATGCACGGCGCGCATCACGGTCCGAGGTAGAAGGCGGTCCCCTCGTAGCTGTACACCGTCGGCCAGTTGGCCATGACCGCGTCGCGCTCCTGGGCGGACGCGGTGAAGAAGTGGCTGCCGTTGCGCACGTTGTAGAAGCGGTAGACGGCCGCCGTGGGCGGTCCGCCGAGCGCAACGCTGTAGGTCGTCCCCTCGTACGTGAACACGTTGCTGTACCGCAGGACCGTGTTGTTCGCCTCGTCCAGCGAGGCGGTGTAGAAATGGCTGGCACTGCGACGGTTGTAGAAGCGGTACAGCGGCTGCGGGTTCACGTAGGGCTGCGTGTAGTACGCGATGCCCTCGTACTGGAAGACGTTCGACCACAGTGCGACGACCATGTTCCGTTCTTCGAGCGACGGCGTGTAGAAGTGCGTGCCACTGCGCGCGTTGTAGAAGCGGTATACGGGGCTGTGGACCCTCCAGGTGACGACCGTCGTTCCAGAGGTCGCAGGCGATGCGAAGGGCGACTGGAACGCAACGAGGTAGTAGACGCCCGAGACCGGCGCGGTGTAGCTGAAACCCTTGGGGAAGGCAGGCTGCGGCGTTTCGGCCACCCAGTCCGGGGACGATGCGAGTGTCGGCGTTCCTGGCGGATACAGGAACAGCGTCGGGTCGAAGCCTGCGGATGCCCCACCCACCGTGAGCTGCGCTGTTAGCACATCGCCCTGGTTGAGCGCGAGCGACCAGACGTCCGAAGGGTCTGTGGCCGAGTCCAGCAATCCGACGATCGGCGACGGTGCGACGGGTACGCCCGGGACGTCATCGTCGGTCGCGCCGGCGGCGGGGAGAGCCCAGAGCAGGAAGACAAGCGCAACCGCGCACCCTGCCATGAAGATCCTTCGCGCCAACCCATCAGCCTCCTTGTAGCCTTGCCTCGCCGTCCCCGTGTTCCGGCCTTTCCAAGGATACGGCTCGTCGCGAGCGACGGGTAGTGTGAGCCGAAAGCAGTGCGGCGCATGTACGGGCATGAGGTACAATCACTGCAGCACGCCCCTCCACGCATGCCAGGAGGCACGAAGTTGAAGCCTAGTCGCAGCAGTCGGATCCTGGTCCGCGCGTCCCGCAGCCGGTACTTGCCCGTCGCGCTCGCGTTCGCGCTGTCTCTCGCGGTAACTGTGCCAGCGTTCGCGCGTCCCCTCGTCGTCATCGATCCTGGCCACGGCGGCCCGTACAACCACGCGCGCTACGGCTCGTTCCTCGAGAAGGACGCCAACCTGCTCATCGCACTCGAGCTGGGGCGCCAACTCTACGCGTCCGGGTACGACGTGCGGTTCACGCGAACGACCGACACGGCGGTCTCCTACGTCGACCTGCCCACCTGGCACTGGACCGACCATTGGACCTACGCTCCGGACGGAGTCTACTGGTACTCGGATGCGGTCCCGCGCGACGACCTCCAGGCGCGGTGCGACATCGCGAACAGCCTCGGCGCGGACGTCTTCATTTCGGTCCACTGCAACGGCGCGGCGTCGTCCTCCGCCCGCGGGACGGAGAACTGGGCCTCGAGTCACGACATACTCGGTCAGCAGCTCGGCCAGTACGTCCAGGCCGCCGTGCTCGAGCAGACCCGCCAGCGCGACCGGGGCGCAGGCGTCACCGACTTCTACGTGGTCCGGTGGACGAACATGCCCGCGCTGCTGGTCGAGGCGGGTTTCATGAGCAACTCCGCCGAGGGCGCCGCGATCGCCAACGCAACTTGGAGACGGGCTTACGCAGCCGGGATCGTCAACGGCGTGAACCGGTGGTGGTCCACGGCGCCGACCCGACCCGTTCATCCCCGCTACACGGCGCGCACCCGGCCGGAGGCAGCGGTCATGGCCTCCAAAGCGCAGTGGGCCGCTGGCGCCGATACGCTGATGCTCGCAATGACGTCGGATACCGCAAGCGCGCTCGCCGCCCCGCTCGGGACGGCGAAGCTCGGTGCTCCCCTTCTCTTTGCCGACGTCCTCGGCATCACACCGCCGGTGGCCGCCGAGATCGCGCGCCTGCATCCCTCCCGCATCATCGCCCTCGGCGCCGAGGTGCCCGATGCGGTCCTTGCGCAGGCAGCGTCCGCTGCTGGGATCGACCCTTCCGCCGTGACGCGGCTCGCAGGCGCCGAGGCCGCATCTACAGCCCCGCTGCTCTCCGGTCTCACGGTGAGCGCAGAGACGTCGACCACGATCGTGCTGGCGTCTGCCACCAGCCCTACCGAGGCGCTTGCCGCCGCGTCGGTTGCGTCCACGTGCAACGGCGCGCTGCTGCTAGCTCGCGCCGACGGGACACTCCCGCCCGAAGCCGCCGCGTATCTCGCGGACCACCGGCCCGAGATCGGGGCTGCGATCGCGGTGGGTACGGTGCCCGACGGTGCGTTGGCCGGCCTGCCCAACCGGGTGCGGATCGGCTCCACGGATGCCATGCAGACCGTCGCGATGAATGCGACCGTCGCCAGGCCAATCGGATACCTCTGGCTGTACTGCTACAACCCGCTCGTGCCGATGGACGGCATCATCGCGGCGACCGCGGCGGCACGAGGCGCCGGAGGAGTGGCCGTTCCGATCGCCGGCACGACCGGCCTGTCACCATATACGCGCGAGTGGCTCGAGAACAACGGTGACCGCGTATACGCGATCACCATGGTCGGCGACTATGCGACCCTGCCTCCGGCCGTCGACCACTACGTGCTGAAGGCGATCGACTAGCCGGCTAGACGTTGAACCGGAAGTGCGCCACGTCGCCGTCGGCGAAGACGTACTCCTTGCCCTCGATCCTCAGCTTGCCGGCGGCCTTGACAGCGGCCTCGTTCTCGAGCGCGTCGTAGTCGGCATACGAGATGACCTCGGCCTTGATGAACCCTCGTTCGAAGTCGGTGTGAATGACACCCGCCGCCTCGGGCGCCTTCGCGCCGGCGCGCACCGTCCACGCGCGCACCTCTTGCGGACCTGCCGTGAAGAAGGACTGCAGGCCGAGGAGTCTGTATGCCTCGCGAATGAGCACGTTCAGACCGGGCTCCGCGAGTCCTTCCATCTCCAGGTACTCGGCGAGTTCGGACGGGTCGAGCTCGGACATCTCCGACTCGATCTTCGCGCAGATCGGCACCGGCGCGATGCCATCGATCTCGGCAAGCGGCGAACCGATCTCGCTCTCATCCACGTTGGCAACGTACAGCATCGGCTTCATCGTCAGCAGATGCAGGTCATGGACGAGCTCGCGCTCATCGTCGGCCATCGCCATCGTCCGCGCCCTGTGACCCTGTTCCATCCACGACTCCAGGCGCCTCGCAACGTCGAGCTTGCGCGCCAGCGTCGCGTCGCGCCTTGCGTCCTTCTCGAGCCGCGGCAGAGCGCGCTCGAGCGTGCCGAGATCTGCGAGGACGAGTTCCGTCTTGATGGTCTCAACGTCGCCCGCCGGATCCACCTTGCCGTCGACGTGGATGACGTTCGGATCGCGGAAGTAGCGGACGACCTCAGCGATCGCGTCGGTCTCGCGGATGTTCGCCAGGAACTGGTTGCCGAGCCCCTCCCCCTCGCTGGCGCCCTTCACGAGACCGGCTATATCGACGAACTCCACCGCGGCAGGCACGACTCGCTCGGGATGCACCAGGGCGGCCAGACGATCCAGCCGGGCATCCGGGACCGGCACGATTCCGACATTCGGCTCGATGGTGGCGAACGGGTAGTTCGCCGCGTCCACCTGCTTTCGGGTGAGTGCGGTGAACAGCGTGGACTTGCCGACATTGGGAAGACCGACGATACCGATGGACAGGCTCACGCGCGCCTCTCATCTCCTGCGCGCCCGGACGGCTGCGCGACGTGCGCTACTATACCACCATGCTCCTGCCCTCCCTGCCCATCACGTGCGCCTGCGAGCCTGACCGGCCGACATGACCGGCGATCTCGGAAGGGCACTCGCACTAGGCGGCGCTGCCTTCGTCGTGGCGCTCTCCGGCGCCATGGCGCCGGGACCGTTCCTGACCGTGACCATCGCGCGGACGCTAACGAAAGGACGGCTGTCGGCCGCCCTCATGCTCGTCGGCCATGCGGCTCTCGAAGCACTCCTCCTCGTCGGGTTCGCATTCGGTCTGCAGAAGGTGCTGACGAATCCGCACGCGGCAAACGTGCTCGCCCTGCTGGGAGGCGCCGTCCTTCTCTGGATGGGCTGGGGGTTCTTGCGCGGCGCTATCAAGGGGACGATCAGACCGCAAGGCGACAGCACAGCGGTCACCAGCCGATTCGGCCCGATCCTGCACGGGGCGGCGATGAGCCTCGCGAGCCCGTACTGGACGCTCTGGTGGGCGACGATCGGCGTGAAGCTCGCCTCCGATGCGCTCGCCATCGGCTGGTGGGGCTTCGCGGCGTTCTTCATCGGGCACGAGCTGGCCGACGTGGCGTGGTACGGGTTCGTGATCGCGGCAGTCTCGAAGGGTCGGCACCTGCTCGCCGACAGGCCCTACCGGGCGATCATCGGAGCGTGCGCGCTGTTCTTGCTCTACCTCGGCGCAAAGTTCGCGCTCGAGGGACTGGGTCTCGTCTAGGCGGAACCGTCGCCGAGCGATGCGTACGGATCCAGCGGGTCGAAGGCCTGCACGTCCCATTCGATTCCGAAGGCCCGGAGCTTCGCGTAGTACTCCTCCTCGGTGTGTTCCTTGTTGAGGATATGGAAGCGCGCGCCGTTCAGGCCGACGCAGTACGCACAGTCGCGACAGTCGACGCATTGAACGCATTCGATGACGCTATCGCAGTTGTGGCAGCTGATGCAGGCGCGGGCGTTGTAGATGTAGTTGCAGTTGCGACACGCCTCGACGTTGAAGCAACCGTAGTTGTTCGCAATGTCGCGATCGTGTGTGTGCTCGTTCTTCAGCTGGTGCCACTCGGCAAGAAAGTGGATGTTCTGCGTCATAGTGTCCCCCCGGTGCGCCCGTCTCGCGGGGAGATTGTACCGCACAGCCCCGAACCCACAAACCGCACATGCCGGTTCGAAGATCCGCGCGGGCGCATGCGAGAGGGCCCCGGCATGCTCGCCGGGGCCCTCATACGCACAGCGCCTGGTGGCAGATGCGCGGGCTACATCATCCCGCCCATACCGCCGCCCATGCCTGCCATGGCGGCCGCATCGTTCTTCTCCGGGATGTCCGAGACGGTCGTCTCGGTGATGAGTATCAGTGCCGCGATCGAAGCCGCGTTCTGCAGCGCCGAGCGGGTGACCTTCACCGGGTCGATGACTCCCATGCCCATGAGGTCGCCGTACTCGCCGGTCGCGCCGTTCAGGCCGAAGCCGAGCTTGGCCTCGTTCTTGACCTTCTCGACCACGACGGAACCCTCGAAGCCCGCGTTGCTCGCGATCTGCTTCATCGGCTCGTCGAGCGCCTTCTTGATGATCGCTACGCCGATCTGCTCGTCGCCGTTGAGTGTGAGCGCGTCGAGCGCGGGCGCGGCGTCGGTGAGTGCCACGCCACCGCCAGCCACGATGCCTTCCTCGACCGCCGCGCGGGTCGCCTGGAGTGCGTCCTCGATGCGGTGCTTCTTCTCCTTGAGCTCGACCTCGGTGGCCGCGCCCACCTTGATGACCGCCACACCGCCGGAGAGCTTCGCCAAACGCTCCTGGAGCTTCTCGCGGTCGAAGTCCGAGTCGGAGTTGTCGATCTCGGTCTTGATCTGGCTGATGCGGCCCTTGATCTGGTCCTCGGCGCCCTTGCCGCCGATGATCGTGGTGTCGTCCTTGGTGACCTTGACCTTCTCCGAGCGGCCGAGCATCTCAAGCGTGACGTTCTCGAGCTTGTGCCCGAGCTCCTCCGAGACCACCTGCCCGCCCGTGACGATCGCGATGTCCTCGAGCATGCGCTTGCGGCGGTCGCCGAAGCCCGGCGCCTTCACGGCAACAGAGGTGAACGTGCCGCGGAGCTTGTTCACAACCAGCGTGGCGAGCGCCTCGCCTTCCACGTCCTCGGCGATGATCAGCAGCGCCTTGCCGGCCTGCATGACCTTCTCGAGTGCGGGCAGGAGGTCCTGGATGTTGGAGATCTTGCTGCTCACGATGAGGATGTACGGGTCCTCCAGCACGGCCTCCATGCGGTCCGGATCCGTGATCATGTACGGGTTGATGAAACCCTTGTCGAACTGCATGCCCTCGACGGTCTCGATGTCGATGCCGAAGGTCAGGCTCTCTTCGACGGTGATGACGCCGTCCTTGCCGACCACCTCCATCGCCTCTGCGATCTTGTCGCCGATCATCTCGTCGGCCGCCGAGATCGAGCCTACGTGCGCGATCTCTTCCTTGTCCTCGATCTCCTTCGCGTGGCTCTTGATGGCCTCGACGATGGCCTCGACGGCCTTCTCTATGCCGCGCTTGATGGCCAGCGGGTTCGCACCGGCAGCCACGTTGCGCAGGCCTTCGCGCACGATGACCTGCGCGAGCAGAGTCGCGGTGGTGGTGCCGTCACCGGCGACGTCGTTGGTCTTGGTGGCGACTTCCCTCACGAGCTGGGCGCCCATGTTCTCGATCGGGTCCTCGAGCTCGATCTCCTTGGCGATCGTCACGCCGTCGTTGGTGATGGTCGGTGCGCCGAACTTCTTCTCGAGCACGACGTAGCGGCCGCGAGGGCCAAGCGTCACCTTGACCGCGTCGGCCAGCTTGTTGACGCCGGCCTCGAGGCCACGGCGGGCCTCCTCGTCGAAACGGATGTCCTTTGCCATACGGGTTCGTCCCCTCCTTCTAGCGGAGTCTGAATCGGATACTGTCTAGCCTTGTACGACCGCGAGGATGTCGCTCTGCGACAGGATGAAGTACTCCTCGCCATCGAGCTTGATCGAGGTCTTGCCCCACTCCTTGTAGATCACGATGTCGCCGACCTTGACGTCCATCGGCACGCGCTTGGCGCCCTCGTCGTCCCAGCGGCCCTCGCCCGCAGCCACGATCTCGCCCTTCTGGGGCTTCTCCTTGGCTGTATCGGGGAGGAAGATGCCGCTCTTGGTCTGCTCCTCGGCCTTCGCCGGCTTGACCACGACATTGTCGAACAGCGGCTTCAGGTTCATGCTCTACCCTCCTGCTTCCGGTTACCTAACACATGGACACTCGCGGAACCGTGGCATCGCGACGGATACCTATGTTCCCCGTTCTCAGAAGTGTTGGCACTCCAAGGCGCCGAGTGCCAGCGAAGGAGATTCTAGGCCGACGGCGACGAGGAATGCAAGAGCCTTCTGCGGGAACCTGACAATCGGGCACTCAGATGTCGGGGCTACCCGTCGAGGCGCATATTGGGCACAGAATCAGCCTCAAGGCCGAGGACATGCCCAGTGAGGAGGCGGTCGTGCGCGGCTGCGGCGATCATCGAGGCGTTGTCCGTGCAGAGCCCCATTGGCGGCACGGACAACGAGATGCCGTGCCCTGCGAGTGCGACCCTCAGGCCCTCCCGTAGGGCGGGATTCGCGGCGACCCCGCCGGCGAGGACGACGCTTCTCACCTTGTGGTCCGTCGCGGCCCGTAGCGTCTTCGCGACCTGCACCTCGATGACCGCGGCCTGGAAGGACGCAGCGATGTCCGGCAACCGCAGTTCACGCCCGGCGCCGCGCTCGGCGTCCACGTACTGGATCACCGCCGTCTTGAGCCCGGATAGTGACACGTCGAGGTTGCCGCTCCTAAGCATCGCCCGCGGGAACGGAATCGCTTGGGGATCCCCGTCGGCGGCAAGGCGAGAGATCGCGGGGCCGCCGGGATAGCCGAGTCCGAGAAGCTTCGCCACCTTGTCGAACGCCTCGCCGGCCGCATCGTCCAGCGTGCGGCCGAGCAGCTCGTACCGTCCCCATTCGGACGCGTGTACGATCAGCGTGTGCCCGCCTGAGACGAGAAGCGCGATAAGTGGCGGCTGCAGCGTCGGCTCGAGCAGGCGTGCGGCGTAGATGTGCCCCTCGAGGTGGTTCACGCCGACCAGCGGAAGGCCCCTGGCGAGCGCCAGCCCCTTCGCGTACGCAAGACCGACTACGAGCGCCCCTACCAGCCCGGGTCCCTGTGTGACCGCTAGCGCATGCAGGTCGTCGAGCCCGACGCCGGCCTCCGCCAGCGCTTCATCCACCACCGCAACGAGCGCCTCGGTGTGCTTGCGCGAGGCGATCTCGGGCACCACACCACCGAAACGCGCATGGAAGTCGACCTGGCTGGCGATGACCGCCGAAAGCGCCTCGGAGCCGCCGCGCAGCACCGAAGCCGCGGTTTCGTCGCAGGAGGTCTCGATGGCTAGTATGAGGTCCTCGCCCGAACGCGCGGCGTTCATGGCACGCAGGGCTGGTGCGATCGGCCGAGACCAAAGGACGACGGCGTCCTCGCCGGTTTCGGGATAGTAGCCCACCCTGCGCCCTGCGCCATCGAAACCGCACGTCCGGTACAACTCGATCGCGGCGAAGTTGGACTCCGCGACTTCGAGCGTCATCCTGGCCGCCCCGAGCGCGGCTGCTTCCCCGGCGAGGCGCCATACAAGCGCGCGCGCGATTCCACCGCGTCTCCGGTCGGCATCGACCGCAAGGTTCATGAGATGCGCCTCATCGCCCACGACCATCACACCGCCGTAGCCCACGACGTCGCCGGCATCCTCTGCGACGACCCACCGGCGGTCCGGTCGGCCGATCTCGTCCCGGAAGAGCGACTCGCTCCACGGCGCGGCGAAGCTGACGCGCTCGACCTCGAGCACATGGCCCAGGTCCGTCTCGCGCATGTCGCGGAAGACGGTCACCGCGTCGCCTCCGGGCCGACAACGCCGCCGGGAGGCATATGCCGACCCGCACGCCGCTCAGCTTCTTCGGCATCGGCCAGCCGCGTGTAGATCGGCAGCATCGACTGCGGATGGGCCGTCTCATATGCAGCGGCGCGATCGAGGGCGGCCACACTCGCAAGCGTCCGGTCTCCCGTGGCAGCCCACGCTGCCGCCACGAGCGCCTCCCCTGTGGGCACCCATCTTCGCTTCTCGACCACGACGGCGCTGCTCCCGAGCGTTGTCTCCAGCACCACCGCGTGCTTTGCCAGCCCTGCGCCCGTGAGACTGATCGGCTCGCCCAGCGCCGCCCACTCCGCCGCGACGTCGGAAGGGGACGCGACACGATCCGGGCTCACGCGCTCGACGCGGTCGCCTTCGGACCGGAACAGCGCCGGATACACCTCGCCTCGCATCGCGTCGCCGACAACGCCGACAAGCCCGTCTTCTCCGGCACGCAGCGCTATCGCATCAAGCGTCCCGAAGCCCACGAGCGGCACTCGAAGCCCGTGCGTCAGGCCCTTGGCGGTCGCGACACCGATGCGCACGCCCGTGAACGACCCCGGACCGCGCCCGACGGCTACTGCGCACAGTGCGTCCGCGGACACGCCGGCGCCCGCGAGCAGACGCTCGACGGCAAGAAGCACCACCGCGTTCGCCGCGCGGGGCGCCGTGAAGTCGACTGCAGCAATCACCCGGTCCGGCGCATCGAGGTCGCCGACCCCGAGCGCAAGGTAATCGGTCGCGGTGTCGAACGCCAGGAAGGGCCTCATGGCGCGTTGCCCTGCGCGGCAAGCGCACCCATCCACTCCCGGGCGAGCTCGGCGCTGCGCGAGCCGGAGGGGAGGAGTTCGAACACACGGTCTTCCGGACCCCGCCGGCGGATAGTGACGAGCAGGTGATCGGCGGGCAAGGCGCGTGGAAAGCGGTCGCCCCACTCGATCACGGACACCCCGTCACCTTCAAGAGTCTCGTAGAACGCGAGGTCCTCGAGTTCGGCCTCGCGCTCAAGCCGGTAGAGATCGAAGTGGTAGAGCGGGAGCGCGCCGGGATGCACCAGGAGCAAGTTGAACGTCGGGCTGGTCACCGGCTCGTCGACACCAAGCCCGGTCGCGACGCCGCCCACCAGTTGCGTCTTGCCCGCGCCGAGGTCGCCCGCGAGAGCGACGACATCGCCGGGGCGCAGGAACCGCGCCAGCGACTTCCCTGCTCGTCGGGTCGACTCAGCGCTCGCCGTCTCGAAGCTGCCCGTCACCCCGGCTCCCTAGAACAGACTCGGCTGACCGGTGGCGACGTCTTCCGGATCATCGGCCGCCGCGTCCAGCACGGCCCTGAGACGCCTGAAGTCATCGGCCAGCACCGCACGCTTGTTTTGATCGTACAGTGCCGCTGCGGGATGGAAGATCGGCACGATCCGCCGCCCGTCGACGTGAAAGAGCCTCCCGCGGAGGGCCGAGATGGGACGCTCGGTCCGGAGCACGTGACGCGTAGCGAAGTTGCCGAGAGTGGCGATCACATCCGGCGCGATCAGCCGGACCTGCTCGTTCAGAAACGGCGTGCACGTATCGATCTCATCCGGCAACGGATCGCGGTTGCCCGGCGGACGGCACTTGAGCACGTTGGCGATGTACACCTCGCTGCGATCGAGGCCGATGCTTGCCAGAAGCTCGTCGAGCAGCTTGCCTGCCGCCCCCACGAATGGCTCGCCCTGGAGGTCCTCATTGCGGCCTGGCGCCTCGCCGATGAACATCAGCCGGGCACCGGGATCCCCCACACCGAAGACGACCGTCGTCCGTGTGTCGCCGAGAGGACAGCGGTGGCAGTCGCCAAGCACGGCGCGAAGCGACTGCAAGTCGGCGGAGCCACCGGTCAGGAGGTCGTGTGGAGACCCTTCGGACACGCCGAGCCTCCTACAGCCAGGTCGTCACTTCTTCGAGCGGCCGCCGGGCCGGCCTGCCGGCGGACTCGGCCGAGTAACCGATGGGGAGCACGGCGATCGGCGTGATGGGCTGCACCGCTCCGATCGCCTCGGAGACGAGGCCCTCGTCGAAGGCGCCGATCCAACAGGACGCGAGACCCCTGTCCACCGCGGCCAGCAGGATGTTCTCCGCGGCCGCGGCCGTGTCCTGGATCGAATACAAGTACTCGCCCCGGTCGCCGTACCGCGCTGCGCACGGCCGCGGGTCCACCGCAACCACGATGACGAGCGGCGCCGCCGCGGCCCAGCGCTGGTGAAGCGCAGCCGCCAGCCGCTCCCGCGCGTCAGCCGAGCGCACCACGAAGAACCGCCACGGCTGGATGTTGCCTGCCGTCGGCGCGGCCACTGCGGCCTCCAGGAGTGCTTGTACGTCCTCGTCGCTCACGGCGAGCTTCGCGTTCAGGTGACGCACGCTTCGCCGTCTGTCGATGACCTCGCTGAACTCCATCGGTTCCTCTCTCGGTAGCCTCGCCACTCGGCCCGCGCCCATTCTATCCGAGTCCTCGGCGTGCGGCGACGAATGAGGCAGGAGTTGCATTCCCCGGCGGCGAACATTGCGTCAGGAGGTGGGTGACGTATGAACAGCAACAGGCCCGACATCACCGACGAGGATATCGGCATGCGGGCATTCCAGCTCCGCAGGGCCAAGGCCGTCGAGCGCGCGATCGACCGCATCCGGCAGGGCAACAAGTCGAGCTGGGGGATGTTCACCCAGCGCGATCTGGCCGACCTCGGCTGGATGATCGGCGAGCTCTGGGCGTATGAGAAGCGTGCCGACTGGGAGGACCTGAAGTTCAGCAAGATCTCCGGCGACGACGTTCTCGAAATCATCTCGATCGCCCGGGAGCTGCGCGACAACCCGCATGACACGGTGGCTACGCTCGAACGCGTCGGAGACATCATCCGCGCGCACGAATAGCACGGGCCCCTCCCGCCGCTGAAACGGCCGCCTGAAGGCGGCCGTTTCAGTTCGTCGTGAGATCCGAGAGCTAGGACATGCGGTGAGGCGGCGCCAGGTACCCCCCGGTAGACAGCACCGCCTCACAGTCTTCGGTCGCGCAGTCGCTAGGAACCGTGCGCGGACTTCTTCTGCTCGATCTTCTTCTTGACCTTCTTCAGTCGGAACAGGTCCTCCCGGGCTCGCTCGTCGAGCGCCTGCCGGATGTAGGCGACCTGTTCCCTCAGTGACGGTACGGTGATCTGCTCGAGCGCGTTCACGCGGCGGTTCGTCTTCTGGATCTCCTCGCCTAGCCGCTTGAGGCGCGTCTCGATGTCGGCGTACTCGATGATGACGTCGAGGATGCGCTCGAACTTGTCTGCGGTCTCGTCGATCCGGGACGAGACGCCGGTGATGGCGTAGCCGCGCGTGAACGACGTTCGCAACGGGCTCTCGCCCTTGGTCACGACCGGAACCGAGATGCCCATGATCTTGGTGCCGGTCATGTCGATGGTGATCTCGCCGCGCGTGGCGAATGCCGCCGAACGCACCGACACGACACCGTCGACCGCCTTAGCGATCGCCAGACTGTACTGCGCCTCGTTCGTCGTGCGCTGGAGGTCGCTCGAGAGACGCAGCGTCTCGTCCATAACGGACATGAACTCGATCAGCAGCGCGTCACGCTTCTGCTTGAGCAGATCCATGCCCTGCTCGGCGAGCGTGATCTGCTGCTTGCGCTCTAGCAGCTCGGATCTGGTCGGCCGTACTTCCTCCACGTCTCACCTCCCCGCGTCCGACGCGGCAACGCTACAGATCGCCCATCTCTCCGCCGCCTGACGCGGATGAGGGATGGTACTTGTCGATGAAGTCGCGTACGCGCTTGAGCTCGCCCATCGGCAGCTCGCTCATCAGCTCCCAGCCGATGCCGAGGGTGTCCTCGATCGACCGGCCGACATCGCCCTGACCGACGATTTGACGCTCGAACTCGTCGGCAAAGTGCAGGTACCGCCGGTCGGTGTCCGAGAGCGCTTCCTCGCCGACGATGGCGACCAGGCGGCGGAGGTCGCGACCCTGCGCGTACGCCGCATAGAGCTGGTTGGCCACCGCGCGGTGGTCGTCGCGGGTCTTCTCCTCACCGATGCCGAGATTCATCAGGCGTGACAGACAGGGCAGCACGTCGATCGGCGGAAACACGCCGCGGCGGTGGAGGTGCCGTGAGAGCACGATCTGACCCTCGGTGATGTAGCCTGTCAGGTCCGGAATCGGGTGCGTGATGTCGTCGTCCGGCATCGTCAGGATGGGGAGCTGCGTTACCGAGCCCTTCTGGCCCTTGATGCGACCGGCGCGCTCGTAGATGGTCGAGAGGTCCGTGTACATATAGCCGGGGTAGCCTCGGCGACCCGGCACCTCTTCACGCGCGGTCGAGACCTCGCGAAGCGCCTCACAGTAGTTCGTCATGTCGGAGAGGATGACGAGTACCTGCAGGTCCTTCTCAAATGCGAGGTACTCGGCGACAGTGAGGGCGCACTTCGGGGTGAGCAGCCGCTCTACCGTTGGGTCGTCTGCGAGGTTCAGGAAGAACACGACTCGCTCGAGCGCGCCGGTGGTCTCGAACTGCGACATGAAGTACGCGGCCTCGCGGTGCGTGATGCCCATGGCACCGAAGACGATGGCGAACTCCTCGCCCGACTTGACCCGCGCCTGGCGGATGATCTGCGCCGCAAGCTCGTTGGCCGGCAGACCCGAGCCGGAGAAGATCGGGAGCTTCTGGCCGCGAACGAGCGTGTTCAGACCGTCGATCGCGGAGATGCCCGTCTCGATGAAGTCGGCCGGCTGTGCGCGCCGATACGGGTTGATCGGCGAACCGGTGATATCCAGACGCTTCTCCGGGATGATCGGAGCACCGCCGTCGATCGGCTTGCCGGTGCCGTTCAAGATGCGGCCCAGAAGCTCGGGTGCGACGTCGATCTTCGCAACCTCCTCGAGGAACCTCACCCTCGTCGCGTCGACGTCTATGCCCTGCGTCCCCTCGAACACCTGGATGACCGCGGTGGTGCCGGACACCTCGAGTACCTGGCCGCTGCGCTCACTCCCGTCGGGCATGAGCACGGCCACCATCTCGTTGTATGCGACGCCGTGGACGTTCTCCACGAAGATCAGAGGACCGGTGACGTAGGTGAGTGTCCGGTACTCCTTGGACAGCAGCGAACGGTCGAGTGTTGCCTCCGCGGTCATCTACAGCACCTCGATTCCGGCGATCTGTTCGCTGATCTGCTGGACCAGCTCGGGCATGCGCTCGAGCGCCTTGTCGTGTGGCGTCGTCTTCAGCGTCGAGATCTCATCGCGCGATGGCAGCTGAAGCACCTGCCTGAGCGAGACGCCCCTCGACATGGCCTGGGTGGCCGCGTCGTGAAACGCGAGGATCGTCTTCAAGATCCAGTAGGCCTTCTCCGGCGGACAGTACGCATCGACCGCGTCGAACGCGAACTGCTGCAGGAAGTCCTCGCGAATCATGCGGGCGACCTCGAGGATGATCTTCTCGGTCTCGGGAAGGGCGTCCGGGCCGACCAGCTGCACGATCTCCTGCAATTCGGTCTCTTTCTGGAGGATGAACATCGCGCGCTCGCGGACGGCGCGCCAATCGTCCGAGACCTTGCTTTCGAACCAGTCCTGGACCTGCCCGAGGTACAGCGTGTACGACTTGGTCCATGAGATGGCCGGGAAGTGCCGGCGGTGTGCCAATGAGGTGTCCAGAGCCCAGAAGGCACCGGTTACGCGCAGGGAGTTCTGGGTCATCGGTTCGGACATGTCGCCGCCCGGAGGTGAAACCGCGCCGACCATCGTGACTGAACCGACCCGCTCTCCGTCGCCGAGTGCCTCGACACGTCCGGAGCGCTCGTAGAAGCTCGCAAGTCGGGTGGCGAGATAGGCCGGATAGCCTTCCTCGCCGGGCATCTCTTCAAGACGACCGGAGACCTCGCGGAGCGCCTCGCCCCAGCGGGAGGTGGAGTCGGCCATCATCGCGACGTTGTAGCCCATGTCGCGGTAGTACTCCGCCAGCGTAACGCCCGTGTAGATCGAGGCCTCACGGGCGGCAACAGGCATGTTCGATGTGTTCGCAACGAGCACGGTACGGTCCATGAGTTTGTGGCCCGTGCGCGGATCGTCGAGTTCGGGGAACTCGGCAAGCACTTCCGTCATCTCATTGCCGCGTTCGCCGCAGCCGACATAGACGATGATGTCGACGTCGGCCCACTTGGCGAGCGACTGCTGTGTGACCGTCTTTCCGGTGCCGAATCCGCCCGGGATGATCGCGTTGCCGCCGAGCGCTACCGGGAAGAAGGTGTCCAGGATGCGCATGCCCGTCATGAACGGGGTCGTCGGATCGAGTTTGCGCTTGTAAGGCCGCCCGTAACGCACCGGCCACCACTGGCTCATCTTGATCTCGGCGCCGTCATCAAGAACCGCGATCACATCGTCGACGGTGTAGGAGCCTGCCGCCACGATCTTCGCGATCTTGCCGGACATCTTCGGCGGAACCATCACGCGGTGGAGCACGGTCGCTCCTTCGGGCGTGGTCCCTAGCACATCGCCACCGGTGACCTGCTGCCCGACTTCGGCAACGGGCGTGAACTCCCACGTCTTCGTGCGGTCCAGAGCGCTCGCGACCGTACCGCGCGCGATGAAGTCGCTGCCCGTGTCATCCGCGATGACGGGCAGCGGGCGCTGGATGCCGTCATAGATCGACGAGAGCAGCCCAGGCCCGAGCTCCAGCATCAGCGCGCCTTCGGTCGACTCGACCGGCTCGCCGATCAGCAGGCCCGAGGTGTCCTCGTAGACCTGGATCGTGGCGAGCTCGCCTTCGAGCCTGATGACCTCGCCCATGAGGCCGGCGTTGCCGACCCGGACGACGTCGTACATCTTGGTCCCAGTCATGCCGTCAGCGACGACGACAGGACCGGTGATCTTTGAAAGTGTTCCGACAATCATCAGCCTCGCCTCAGCGTAATGTCGAATCCAATGGCCCGTCTGATCAGGCGCGACAGATACGCCCGATGGTCCTCTTCAGTTGCCAGCTTCTCCCGTATCGGCAGCGAAATGACGATCGGCCGGTACGACTGGTTGATCTTCTGCTGCGTGCGCTCGTCGATATCGGCCATGAAGGCCTCGTTCACGGCGACGATGCCACTCTCGTCATCGTCGATAAGCGCCGACAGCTTGCGCCGCGCGTCTTCCGGCGACTCTGCGATCCGCACGGTCACCCCCGCAAGACCGAAACCGTCGGCCGTATCGGGATCGGTGAGGACGATGAGCCTATACAACGATGAGCTCCTCCCTCATCCGCTCCTCGGGCATGCCGACGGAGACGCCCTTGACGACGATGCGGAGGTTGGTGACCTCGTTTGCCTTGGCCCACAGGTAGCTGATCGTGAGACCGATACCCAACGGATCGCCCTTGCCCGTCCCAAACGCCTGGCGGAAGAGGAAGTCCTCCAGTGCGCGTTCGAACACCGAGACCGAGCCCTTCTCCATGTACAGAAGCGCGGCCTCGTCCAGCGGCTTCCCGTACTGTGTCTTCTTCACTCTCCTGAAGACCTCGTCGACGTCCGACATCACCGAGAGTTCCAGGAACAACGCCTCATCGACGACATCCCCGCCCGGAAGGAAGAACCGTGCCGCCTCTTCCGGTGCGAGATCGGCGTTGAGCAGCCTGATGCTGGTGAGCAGGTTCATGGTGTCGACCTGCGCTGCGAGGAATCTCCGGGCGATCCTGTGATTCTCCCGCCAGCCCTTCAGCCGCTTCGCCGCCCACTCGTAGTAGTAGCGGTCGAGAGCAAGCTCAAGAAGCGAGAGGTCGTCGGACTCCTCGTACTCGGGCAGCACCGCGCGCAGCGGCACCGCGAATGGCAGACCCCACGTGGAAAGCGTGTCCACCAGGCCGCGGATGTCGCCTTGCCTGGCCAACTCCTCATTGTCGATCTGCGACAACTGCCCCACCGCGATGAGGCTGTCCAGCAGCTCCTCGGCCTCGAGCTTCATGTGCTTGGCACGTACGATGGTCTTGACGTTGAACAGATCCCACCTGCCGAGCAGTGTTGTCACCAGGGTCGTCGCCTCGTTGTTGCAGTGGCTGAGGACCTTCCGGAACGTGCTCTGCATATTGTCCTTCAGCGCTTCGTCCACCTGGGTTGCCGTGCGACCGTGAAGAATCCGGTCCTCAAGCTGCGGACCGTACTCCGTCTCGATCATCTTCTGGATCATCGCGCCGATGTCCTTCGCAGCCAAGAGCTCGTCGAAGAACGACTGCCGCAGCAGACGCGAACGCATCCCGCGAATGCGAGCGTTCTGGTAGCCGTAGTCCCGCCCGGCCGGGCGGTACTTCACGACCTTGACTGCTGGGCGTGCTGGGCTCATGAAGTGAGGACCTCGGCGATCTTCGCGCCGGCAAGGCTCCTGGCCTTCATCAGCCGGCTCTCGAACGTGTTCCGGAAGACGACCCGCCCGTCATGCGTGGAAACCACGAGTCCACCGATGGAGTCGAGTGTCGGCGAGACGGTCGCGTTGACCCCGATCCCGCCCGCGACCTTCTTGGCGAGGGCGGCATCAGCCGAAGCGACCTGGATCTCGCATTCGGCATCCACTTCCGCCAACGCCTCCTTCGCGAGTGCCGCGAACACGCGCTCGTACTCAGCGGTGCCGCGCATCGCCGCGAGACGCTTGGCGGCCTCCCCGAAGACCGCATCGACCGCGCTGTCACGAACCGCGGCCAGGTCGCGCCTGACCTGAAGACGAGCCGCGTTGACGGCCTTCGTCGCCTTCGTACGGACCGCGTGGTCCGCAGCGTCGATCCGCGCAGCCGTGATGCGCTCGGCCTCGTCCCGGGCCTCATGCTCAACCGAGTCGGCCTGCACGGTGGCAACGTGCAGAATCTGGTTGACCTCCGAGTCGGCCTGCTCCTCAAGCGCTTTGAAGATGTCTTCGATCGCCATGCGTCAGTCCTTCCATGAATCGGTTCCGTCGACGCGCACGAAGCGTCAGGCGGTGCCGATCATGAACGCGATGACGAAGCCGAGCAGGACGATAACCTCAGGAAGGGCCATGAGAACGATGAGGGTCGTGCCGGCCTCAGGACGCTCGGCGAGCGTACCGGCGCCTGCGGCACCGATCCTGGACTGCGCATAGGCGGCGCTCAGGGCCGCAACGCAAATGGCCGCGCCTGCCGCAGCGTACTTGGCAACGCCGACAGCCGGATCGACGGCTACCTCAGCGGCTGCCTCGCCCTCCTGGGCAAGCGCGATTGCCGGGACGACCATGGCGGTCAGGAATGTACTCCCGAACACCACCTTTGCGAGCTTGTTCTTGATCATGCGCTCTTTTCACCTCCGGTTTTGTGGAACGGCTTGTACTCTGCATTGCTCGCCTCGTAGTACTTGCCGCCGAACTCCAGCAAGTTGAGACGTAGTGCATGGATGGTAGGCGTGAACACCGCCAGGACGAGGTGCAGCGAGTGGAAGAACAGCGCTGCGAGGATTCCGACTACGGCCGGCATGCCTTCGGCCATCTTGTTGATGGCGGTCGCGAATATTGCATCCGACAGACCGACCGCCATGATACGCAGGTAGCTCGCGGTACCCGACAGGATCTCGAGCGTCTCGACGAAGCCCATGATCCCGCCCCACCGCATCGCCGCGACGAATCCGACGCCCATCACGAGAGCGCCTACCGCCTGGACGATCGGCTTGATGCCCGGCCCGAGCAGAGCCATCGAGATGATGATCAGAATCGCACCCGCCATGAAGCCCGCGAGGCCGCCCTTGATGTACGCGTGCTTCAGGTGCTTGGTCCTGATGGCGTTGATCATGCCGAGTATCAGGCCGAACAGGAGCTGTATCACGCCTAGCCCGAGCGCCATCATCATCAGCGGGATGACGTCGTGCTCGCGGTTGTACGCGGTGATCGTCCAGCCGAGGAGATTGATGGGCTTGATCCAGTTCTGCTCCCACGGAATCGCGCCGAAGAACTCGCCGTAGAACACGCCGAACAGGATCGCGGACGTGGCGGCTGGACCGAGGAGACCGGTCGCGATCTGCACGAACGGCTTGTCCTTGTTCTTGAACCGCATGTACAGGATGATCGCGAGCATCACGGCGCCGTAGCCGATGTCGCCGACGATCATGCCGAAGATCAGCGGGTAGCTGATGGCCCAGATCATCGACGGGTCGATCGTGCCGTACATGGGCTTGCCGCCCATGAGGTAGCTCATCACCCACGACGACGGCTCAACCCACTTGCGGTTCTGCAGGGCAACCGGCGTCTCAGCATAGTCGTGCTCGTCGATCTCGAGCTGATTCACGATGACGTCCGCACCGAACTTGTCGGAGATCATCTTCCGGAAGTCCTTGACGCCGTCTACAGGCAGCCAGCCGGTGATCACGAACGCGTACTCGGTCTGCCCGAACTTCGGGATGGCGGAGGTCTCATCGATCTTGTCCACCAGGACGTCGCGGATGGTTGTGAGCTTCGTGTACCAGACCCGCGACATGTCCTCGAGTTCGGTCTTGACCTTCTCGAGCTGCGTGGGGAGGTCCGCACGACGCTGGCGCAGCTGGTCGTAGGCGACGTCGAAGGGCATGTCCTGAAACTCCGAAGGCAAGCGGACCTGGTTGACGTTCTCCATCGCCAGGAACTTGTGCACAGCCTCGGAGTACTTCTTGCCGAAGACCATGATGACCGCGGTGGTGTCTTCATCCACGTCCGTGGATACGATCTCACACTGGTTGCTGGTGATGCCGTCGAGCTCCTTCTTCAGGCCCTCAAGCGCGCCCTTGTACCGGCGCTCGACGAGAAGCGCGACGGAGTCGTACGCGCCCGTGGTGACGATCTGTTTCGCCAACGGCTGGATCTTCTGGAGGATCGGCTCGTAGCGGCCGAGGAGTCCCATCTCGGCCTCCATCGAGAACTGCGCTTGCGCGAGACTCGATGTGCGGTCCTCGACCTGGTCGATGACGCTCGTGACCTCGGCAGCGAGCGCCTTGCTGTCGAGCTGCCACAGCTCTAGGTAGCGCTTCTGCCGGTCCACCTCATCTATGGACTCCGAGGGCAGGTGGAGGGCCTTGATTATCGAGCGCAGGCGGATCAGCAGCTCCTCCATGCGCTCCTGCTCGGCGAGCTGGTTCTCGACCACTTCCATCTGATCGAGCGGCAACTCGCCGGCGCTGATCTTCTTCGCGAGATCCTCGATATGCAGCGTGCCCGCCTCGTGAAGCAGGCTCAGAACATCGAAGAAGATGTTCTTCGGGCCGATCAGCTCCATCCGTGCCATTGGGACCAACATACGCACCCTCCTCCCCGATTCACCGGGATACCCCCACTTGTTGCGTGCTTCAGACCTGGGTGACCAGCTTCACCACGAAGTCGGCCGCTTCGGCATGACGCGCCGCGAGTTCCACTTTGAGCTGCTCGACCTCTGCCACGCCCTGCGTCTTGACGTCCTCGATGGAGCCCTCGATATCGGCGAGTACCTTGTCGGAATGCTCCTTGGCAAGACGCTCGGCGTCTGCGTGTGCGCTCCGCACGATGTCGAGGGCGCGCTGGCGGGCATCGCTGATCATCTTGTCCGCCTGGTTTCGGGCGGCGAAGACACGCCCTGAGATCTCCATCTCCTTCTCACGAATCTGGTACAGGGGCGAGCTGGCGTCCCGTGTCACCGCATCCTGATGGACTCTGATCTCCTCCAGAACCTTCTCGTCCATGAGAACTCTCCTTGTTGCCGGCACGCGTGCAGGCTGTTGCTCACGCCGGAGTTCCTGTCCTGTGTCGCTGCGGCCCCTACCGGGGTCTGCCTTCAGGCCGCAACAGGCGGGCGGGAGCGCTAACGCGTTCCCGTCTTAGGGCGTTGTTCGCCAACATGAAGGCGAACTCCTGCTAGGTGTTCGGACAAAATCCGCAGGATGTGAGGAGTCGCCGTACCGGTATCGCGACACGAGAGCCGACGGTCGCGGCCGCCACGGTGTGTCTAGCGGGAGTAGCGGCGCTCCAGGCGCAACGCGAAGCCGCATGCGAGCTCGTAGTTGATCGTGCCGGCGAGATCGGCAACCTCGTCCATTCCGATGCACTCGGTACCCTGCGTCCCGACGAGAACCGCCTCGTCGCCAGCGTGCGCATCCACCCCGGGAGGGACCTCGACCATGAGCTGGTCCATGCAGATCCGGCCCACTTGCACACATCGGCGTCCGCCTATAAGGACGCTCATCCGGCCGGACAGGACCCGGTGCACCCCGTCTGCGTAACCGAGGGGCAGCGTGGCGATCGTCGCGGGGCCCCCGGCGTGCCATGTGAGGCCGTAGCTGACACCGTCGCCAAGACCTACCCGTTTCACGAACGAAAGGCTGGCCTTGACGCTCATCGCCGGATCGAGAGCGATCTTGCCCCGGGTCGCTTCGGAAGGATGGAGACCGTAGACCGAGATCCCGCAACGGACCATGTCGAGATGCGTCTGCGGGTGCAGGATCGTCGCAGCGCTGTTGGCCGTGTGCGCCAGTCGCGGTCGGACGCCCTCGGTTCGCAGCGACTCGAGCGCCACGCGGAAGCGTTCTACCTGCCGGTCGAACTCCCAGTCACCGGGCGTGTCGGCGGTCGCAAAGTGGGTGAACACGCCCTCGAGTTCGACACCTGGCAGGTTGGCGACCCAGGCTCCGAACTCGCCCGCCTCCTCCGCGCGGACGCCGATACGGTTCATCCCGGTGTCGACCTTGAGATGACCGACCGCCGCGCGCTGCGCGTCCGTTGCGGCGCGGCTGAGAGCCAGGGCGACCTCGCGGGTGGCCACCGTTGCGATGATGCCATGCTCGACTACCAGGGGCGCGCCATCCGCGGGAACCTCGGCGAGTACGTGCAGCGGCGCCCTCACGCCCGCTTCCCGCAGCGCGATGGCCTCCTCCAGAGTAGCCACGCCGAGCCGGTCCGCACCGGCCGAGACCGCGGCCCGCGCCACTTCCAGCGCGCCATGGCCGTATCCGTCGGCCTTCACTACCGCCATGAACGCCGTCGCAGGCGGCGTCAGAGCCTTGAGAGCACGCACGTTGCGTGCGATCGCCCCGAGGTCGACGTCGGCCCAGGCGCCGCGACGGTACTCCATGGACTAGCCCTCGGCGATCAGCGAGCGTACGATGTCGGACTTGCTGACGACCCCCACAAGCTTGCCGCCGTCCATCACCGGCACGCGGTCGACCTCGCGCTCGATCATCAGAGTCGCAACGTCGCTCACGCTGCTGCCCGCCTCTACCGTGACCGGTTCGGTCGTCATGACGTCTGCGACCGTAGCACCGACGGCCTTCTTCAGCTCCGACTCGAACTTCGCCGTAGCCGGGGGATACATGATGAACCCGTCCAGAAGGTGCAGGTACGTCGGGAACTCGACCTTCACGTCCTGCATGATCAAGTCGTCCTCGGTCACGAGCCCGACCATCGTGTCGCCTTCGAGGACCGGCAGCGCGCCGACCTTGTGCTCGACCATCAGCCGTGCGGCGTCGGTCACCGAGAGCCCGCCCGTGACGGTGATGGGGTCGGGCGTCATGATGTCGCGTGCGGTGAGATCGGCCATGGTACCTCCGTGGTCCTCGGCGGTCGCGAGTCGGCCGCTCGGAGATGATTCTACCCGCCCGTCAGCTCGCGCACAGCTTCCGGCAGGAACGTGACGATGTCAGCGGATGTGAAGCATGTCTCGGTGAGAGCTGCAGTCCCGTACTCTGCGGCGCGGCCGTGCAGGTGCGCCGAAAGCACCGCCGCGTCGAACGGCGCGACTCCCTGGGCGAGTAGCGTGCCCGCCATGCCTGCTAGCACGTCGCCCGAGCCCGCGCGTGCGAGCCCTGCGTTCCCGGTGAGTATCAGCGCGCTGCGCCCTGCGCCTGCGATCACTGTGCGCGCGCCCTTGAGAAGGCACACATGATGCCCCCGCGACAGTGCCAGGGCCGCGCCGACACGATCGGCCTGCACCCCTTCAGCGGATATGCCGAGCAGCCGGGACGCCTCCCCCGGATGGGGCGTCAGCACTAGTGGCGCGGTCCGCGAGTCGATCGCAGCCATGTCACCGGCGAGCGCGTTGAGCGCATCCGCATCCAGCACGAGCGGCACGGACACGTTCGTTAGGAGCGCGTGCACGACCTCTCCGACGCCCGGAGCGGTCGTGAGCCCCGGGCCGACGACGACAGCATCGGCATCAGCTACCGAGGAGAGGACGGCATCGAGCCTGGCCACAGTGCCGTCCGCGGCCGCCGGTACAGCCCGAACGATCGCTCCCGGCAGGGAGGCGCGAATGACATCTCCTATCACCTCGGGCACGACCGCGTACACGTAGCCTGCCCCCATTCGAAGCGCGCCTTGCGCTGCGAGCACCGCTGCCCCCGCGTACGCGCGCGAACCGGCGACGATCGCCACCCTGCCCCGCGAGCCCTTGTGCGCGTCAGGCGGCGCCACGGGCAGAAGACTCGACACATCGGCCACCCCGGGAAGCTCCAGCGCACCCGGCGCGCTCAGCATCTCCTTCGGGACGCCGATGTCGGCGACCACCACCTCGCCCGCGAACGATGCACCCGGGTATATCAGGAGTCCGGGCTTCCGCGCGGTGAATGTGACCGTCACGTCGGCACTCACCGCCGCACCGGTGACCGCCCCGGTGTCCGCATCAACACCTGACGGCACGTCGGCCGCGATCACCGCAGCTCCGCATAGCGCGATCTCGGGAACGAGCCGCGCGGCCGGTTCTCGCATGGCTCCGCGCAGGCCGAAGCCGAAGAGCGCATCGATCACCACAGCCGTACGCTCGAGCGGACGGTGTTGTCCGCAGAGGTCGAACGGCACGCCCGCACGGGTGGCCTCGACCGCGGCATCAGCGGCAGAACCCGAGAGGTCGCCCGGGGCCGCAAGTGCAACCACCCGGACATCTCGTCCCGCTTCGTGGAGGAGCTTCGCCGCCACCCAACCGTCACCGCCATTGTTGCCCGTTCCACACACGGCAACGACAGGTCCGGACGGCACGCGTCGCGAGACCTCAGCGGCAAGCGTCGCTCCTGCTCGGCGCATCAGTTCGGCGACGGTGGCGACTCCGTCCGCATCAGCGCGATCCTCGATCGCACGCATCTGCTCGGCGGTGAACGCGTAGTGCATTCCGACCCCCTCGGGCGCGCCAGCTCAACACGGCGGCGGACAACCAGACGCTATGACTCTTCGTTCCCCACCTCGTCCAGCAGCGACTTCGCACTCTTGAACGATGCGCTCAGGCGCCCCTGAGGAGTGTCCAGCTCGGGCTCTTTGCGCGGACGCATCTGCTCGGTGATCGCCACGGCCGAGGCGACGGCGTTCGTGTGGGTGAACGAGAGCGAGAGATGCATCTCCACGACGCCCGCGGCGTCAGCGACCTCGGCGGCACGCCCGGAGAGCCTGGGTACGGGCCTGCCGCGCTCATCCCTCATCACTTCTACGTCGCGGAAACGCATGCCTGAGAATCCGGTTCCGAGCGCCTTGAGCACCGCCTCTTTGGCGGCGAAGCGCATCGCGTAGTGGATCTCGGGCATGTTGCGGCTCTCACAGTAGGCCCGCTCCTCCTCAGAGAAGAGGCGCTCCTTCAGGCGCGGCCGCCGGGCGAGCGCTTCGCGCATGCGTTCGATCTCGACGATGTCCACGCCGAGTCCGGTGATCATGTGCTGTCCTCCGGCCACCGCTACTCCACCGTTACCGACTTGGCCAGGTTCCGCGGCTGGTCGACGTTGCAGCCACGCAGAGCGGCGATGTGGTACGCAAGCAGCTGCAACGGAACGACCGCAGGTATGGCCGAGACGGCCTCGCTCGTCCGCGGCACATACAGAACATGCTCGGCGTGCTTGCAGATCTCGTCGTCGCCGAATGTCGCAACCGCTATCACGTGCGCACCACGCGCGCGGACCTCCTGCATGTTGCTCACGACCTTCTCGTACGTATGCCCCTGAGTGGCCACGACCACCACGGGCACGTCGTCGGTGATCAGAGCGATCGGGCCGTGCTTCATCTCGCCCGCCGGATACGCCTCGGCGTGGATGTAGCTGATCTCCTTGAGCTTGAGTGCCCCCTCCATCGCGACAGGCACGCCGATACCGCGGCCGAGGAAGAGCGACGACGCCACACCGGTGTACTCGCGGGCGCACGCTTCGATGTCACCGCTGCTGCCGAGGATCGCCTCCACGATCTCGGGGATGCGGCTGATCTCCTCCCATAGACTCTCGACACGCTCACGCTCGAGCGTTCCCTTGGCCTGTGCGAGCTTGAGCGCTAGCACCATCAGTGCGGCAGCCTGCGCGGTGAACGTCTTGGTGGCGGCCACGCCGATCTCCGGACCGGCGTGCGTGTAGATGACGCCGTCGCTCTCGCGGGTGACACGGCTGCCGACGACGTTTGTGACCGCGAACGCCTTCGCGCCGCTCTGCCGCGCCTCACGTACGCCCGCGAGCGTGTCGGCGGTCTCACCCGACTGCGTGATCGCGACCACGAGTGTGCGGGCATCGACGATCGGGTCCCGGTAGCGGAACTCACTCGAGACGTCTACCTCCACCGGAATCCGCGCCCACTGCTCTATCAGCGTCTTGGCTATCACGCCGGCGTGGTAACTCGTGCCGCACGCGATGATGACGATGCGCTCGATCGCGGCGATCTCGGCTTCGGTCATCGCAAGCTCGGATAGCTGGATCGCCCCGTCGGCCCCCATCCGGCCGCGGAGCGTATTGCGGATGGCCGAGGGCTGCTCGTGGATCTCCTTGAGCATGAACGTCTCGAATCCGCCCTTCTCGGCGGCCTCGAGATCCCACTCGACGTGCATCCGCTCCGGCTCGCGAACAGCGCCGTCGGCACCGTGCACGACCACGCCACCCGCCGTGACCGTCGCGACGTCGCCGTCCTCGAGCACGAGGACTTCACGTGTGTACTCGAGGACCACCGGGATGTCGCTCGCGATGATCGACTCGCCCTCGCCGACGCCCACGATGAGTGGCGAGTCCTGGCGCGCGACCACGATGGTGCCTGGCTCGTCGGCGTGCATCACCGCGAGCGCGTAGCTGCCGTGCAGACGCTTCACGGCCCTTGCCACGGCGTAGGAGATGCTGCCCTCGTAGTAGCTCTCCACCAGATGGGAGACCGTTTCTGTGTCGGTCTCTGAGCGCAGGACGTGCCCTGAGGCGCCGAGCTCCTCGCGCAGGTCGAGGTAGTTCTCGATAATGCCGTTGTGCACGACTGCGACAGATCCGGTGCAGTCGGCGTGCGGATGAGCGTTCTCCTCGGTAGGGCGGCCGTGCGTGGCCCAGCGAGTGTGACCGATTCCAATCGTCCCCGTCGGCGGCTCGGCCGCAACAGCCTCGGCCAGATGATGGAGCTTGCCGACGCGACGGAGCGTCGTGATCCCTTCGTCGCCGAGCACGGTCATTCCCGCCGAGTCGTACCCGCGATACTCGAGTCTCGCCAGACCGCGCAGCAGGACGTCGCTCGCCTGCCGCGGTCCGCAATACCCCACGATTCCGCACATGGATGCTCCCCTTTCGGGAGGAGGTGAAAGGTGGTGGCTGCGGTGTGCGCATCCTCGGATCGCGAGTGCCGCGCGGGGGCACGGCGTGCCGCAGCATGTTCGATGACCGGTCCGGCAGCGGTTTGTCTCCGCGGTCGCCCGCGGGCTTTGTCGCGTACCGTTTCGACCCCGGTTAGGGGCCGGAGGACCATCCGCCGAGTCTCTCGATAGGTCCTCACCTCGTCACCTGATGCGCACTCACACCAGGCCTGGCGCTAGCGTTCATCCTTCGGGAGGCGGCTCCTTTCGCGCCAATCTCAGTCACGGTGCATTCTAACAGAGCCCCCGGGCCGGACCCGGCCGTGCCACCGAACGGTTGCCGCCCCGCTACCCGAGTTCGCCGCGTACGACACCGGCTATCCGCTCGGCGATCTCGCGGGCCCGCGCTTCCTCGGCGGCCTCCACCATGACCCGGACAAGCGGCTCGGTGCCGGACGTGCGGACAAGGACGCGGCCGTCCTCGGCAAGTTCGGCCTCGGCCTCACGGACCGCCTGCGCGATGACAGAGCTCGCGGAGAACAGCTCGCGGTGGTTCACGGGCACGTTCAAGAGCACCTGCGGGTAGTGGGTCATCACGCCCGCCAGCTCCGACAGGCGCTTCCCGGACCGCCGGATCACCGCCGCGAGCTGAAGCGCCGTGATCAGCCCGTCTCCGGTGCTCGCATGCTCAAGGAAGATCACGTGTCCGGACTGTTCTCCGCCGAATACCGCACCGGAGGTGCGCATCTGATCGAGCACGTAGCGATCGCCCACGCGGGTCTTGACGACCGATATGCCGCGCTCGTGCAGCACCTTCTCGAAGCCGAGGTTGCTCATGACTGTTGTGACTACGGTCTTGCCTGGCAGCGCACGGCGCTCGAGCAGATCGATCGCGCAGATCGTCATGATCGCGTCGCCGTCGATCACAGATCCATGCTCGTCGACAGCCAGCACCCGATCGGCGTCACCGTCGTGCGATATGCCGAGGTCGTACTGCCCGTCACGCACCATGCTGGCGATTACATCCATGTGCGTTGAGCCGCACCCGCGGTTGATGTCGGTGCCGTCCCAGTCGCAGTTGATGGCCGTCACTTCGGCCCCGAGTGCCGCGAACGCTGCTGGCGAGGTCACGGCTGCCGCGCCATGACCGCAGTCCATGGCGATCCTCAGCCCGTCGAGGCGACCGGGGACTGTGGACACGGCATGGGCGATGTAGCGATCCGCGCCGTCAGCGAGGCACTCCGCCCGCCCGACGCCGGCTCCGACGGGCCGCTCCCAGTCGCGCTCGGCAACCAGGAACTCCTCGATCTCGGCCTCGATCTCGTCCGGAAGCTTGAAGCCGTCGCGGTCGAAGAACTTGATGCCGTTGTACTCGGCGGGGTTGTGCGATGCCGAGATCACCACGCCGCCATCCGCCCGCACGTCCTTGGTGAGGAAGGCAACCGCGGGCGTCGGAACCACGCCGGCACGCAATGCAGTCACCCCGGTCGAGCAGACGCCCGCAACAAGCGAGGCCTCGAGCATGTCGCCCGAGAGCCTGGTGTCCATCCCGACGACGATTCGTCCCCGGCTCTTCTGCCCAAGGAAGTGCCCGGCGGCCTCACCGAGCTTGAACGCCATCTCGGGCGTCAGTTCGCTGTTCGCGATACCGCGCACGCCGTCTGTGCCGAAGAGCCTGCCCATGCGATGCGCCCCTCTCTTGCACACAAGGCCCGCCGTTTCGGGCGGGCCTTGATGATAACAGTGATGCGGCGCTATGGCCGTCTAGCGCTTGCTGAACTGCGGGCGCTTGCGGGCCTTCTTGAGGCCGTACTTCTTGCGCTCGACCATCCTGGGGTCGCGACGCAGCAACCCTGCGCGCTTGAGCTCGCCGCGATAGTCGTCACCGGCTTCAAGCAGAGCACGGGCGATCGCGTGGCGCAGCGCGCCGGCCTGCCCCGAGAGGCCTCCGCCCTTGATGTTCGCGAAGACATCGAAGTGGCCGACGGTCTCGGTGGCCTTGAACGGCTGCTCGACGTAGCCCTTGAGCACCTCGCGGCCGAAGTAGTCCGCGAAGGCGCGGCCGTTGACGACGATCTGCCCGGAACCGGGGGTGAGGCGCACGCGCGCGACCGAGGTCTTGCGACGGCCGGTGCCCCAGTAGACTGCCTTGTTCTCAGCCATGCGCTAGACCTCCAGGGTGATCTGACGGGGGCTTTGGGCCTCGTGCGGGTGTTCGGCTCCGCCGTACACCTTGAGCTTCTTGCCCATCGCCCGTCCGAGTGTGTTCTTCGGCAGCATGCCCTTGACCGCGCCTTCGATGACGCGCTCCGGGCGCTTGGCGAGCATCTCGGAGATCGGGGTCTCCTTCAGGCCGCCCGGGTAGCCGGAGTGACGGTACTTCTTCTTGTCGGCGAGCTTGTTGCCGGTGAGCTTGACCTTCGATGCGTTGACGACGATGACGAAGTCACCTGTGTCGACGTTCGGAGTGTACTGCGGCTTGCGCTTCCCTTTGAGGATGGATGCGACTTCGCTCGCCAGTCTGCCGAGGGGGACGTCAGTGGCATCCACGAGCAGCCACTCGCGCTCCACCTCGCCTGGCTTGGCGTAGTAGGTCTTCAAGAGTTCCTCCAAGAAACCATGCTGGACGTGGTCGTTTGTCGAGTTCACGGGGCTCTCGAAACGAACCCTTGTAGTCTAGCCGCGCGCCCTGGGGGTGTCAACAAACGGTGCCGGGCGTGTCCATTCATCATCACGCGCGCAGCGACCCGCGGGCCCGAGCGCCTGAGGCGCTATCGCCAGCACTCTTCAGGGTACGTGACGTGCCAGAGCGTGAGGCCGGCTGCAGGGGCCGTTGGACCAGCTGCGGTACGGTCGCGCGCGGCGAGTGCCTCGGCCATCCAGCCTGCCGGACGACGGCCGAGACCTACCTCGACGAGGCTTCCCACGATTGCGCGCACCATCGAGTGCAGGAAGGCGTTCCCGACGACCCTCATCACGATCGATTGCTCGCCCATCGCCGTCTCGGGGCCCATTTCCACCACGTACAGACGCCGATGAGTACGGATGCCCTCAGCGGATGCCGCAACACAGAACGACTTGAAGTCGTGTTCACCCACGAGGCTCGAGCCTGCGGCCCGCATGGTCTCAAGGTCCAGGGTCCCCTTCACCCACCACGAGTACGGAGCCAGGAACATCGGCGGAACGGGACCCGGTGCGATCCGATACCGATACTCGCGGGCCACCGCCGAACGGCGGGCGTCGAAGTCGGGCGCTGCCATCCGAACACCAGTGACGACGATGCCATCGCCGACGAGCGCGTTCAGCGAGCGTAGTGCGGTACCGGTGTCGACTTCGTCCGATTCGACTACACAGCTGACCACCTGCGCTAGCGCGTGAACACCCGCATCGGTGCGTCCCGCGCCCACCGTCTCGACCTCCTGACGGAACACGGTCGCCAGCGCCGTTTCGAGCCGACCCTGCACCGTCACTAGCCCGGGCTGCCGGGCGAACCCGGCGAAGCCTCGGCCGTCGTATGCGACTGTTAGTGCAAGGGTGGTCGGCACCGTCTACCCCCTAGAGCAGCAGTCCGACGACGATCAGGACCGCCGAGGCACACAGTAGCACCAGCCAGTCCCGTACAGTCATGTGCGACGGGTTCAGTCGCGTCCTGCCCGGCCCGCCTCGGTAGCACCTCGACTCCATCGCGAGCGCGAGGTCTTCCGCGCGCCTGAAGAGGTTCACGAACAACGGCACCATCACCGGCACAAAGGCCCGCGTACGGCGGATGAGACCGCCCTCGTCGAACCGCGCCCCCCGCGCCGTCTGGGCGACGATGATCTTCTCTGCCTCTTGCGCGGTCGTGGGGATGAATCTCAGCGCGATAGTAAGCATCATCGCCACCTCCCCCGCCGGGAAGCGGAGCGCTTCAAGCGGCCGCATGACCCGCTCCAGGCCGTCCGTGAGCTGGACGGGCGTCGTCGTGAGCGTGAGCAGCGAGGTTCCTACGACGAGGAGGATCACGCGGACGACGAAGAAGATGCCGTCCACAAGACCCTGACCGTCGATCCCGAGCGGGCCGATCCGGACGAGGGTGACGGTCGCCGGGTTCCAGCGGACGGCGTGTGCGACGAGCGTGAAGCTCAGCAGCAGCGTCAGCGCGCGTATCCCGCGCAGAGCAATCCGGACAGGGACCATCGAGAACGCGAGGGCAACCCCCACGCACCCGGCGATCGCCAGGAGCCCCCAGAAGCCGTCAACGAGGAAGACGCCAACGGTGAATACCGCCACGAGTCCCATCTTTGTCTTGGCGTCGAGCGTGTGCACCGGCGAGGACACCGGCACGTACTGCCCGAAGGCGACAGGCACCCTCATCTCGACGCCTCCACGCCTGCTAGCAGCGCGCGCGCCGCAGCCAGCGGCTCGGTCTCGATGCGCGCAAGCCGCACGCCCCGTGTGCGCGCGAGCAGCTGTGCACGCACGACATCGGGGAGGCGCAGGCCGGCGGCTTCGTACGCAGAAGGATCATCAGTGAGCTCGCTGACCGTACCGGCGAACGCCGCCGATCCCGCCCGAAGCGCCAGCACACATGTGGCCTCGCGCAGGAACTCGCCCGGATCGTGGGTGACCACCGCCACGCCGCACTCGGCCCTCTCGGCCGCGATCGCGGCCAGGACCTCACGCCGCCCTCCCGCGTCCAGCCCCGCGGTGGGCTCGTCGAGCAGTAGGTACCGCGGACTCATCGCAAGCGCGCCCGCGATGGCGGCCCTGCGCGCCTCGCCACCAGAGAGGCTGAAGGGCGACCTCGGTCCGAACTCATCGGGATCGAGTCCGACGGCCTCAAGTGCTGCGGCCGCACGTCCGGTCGGATCTTCCAGGCCGAGATTCCTCGGCCCGAACGACACGTCCGCAAGCAGGGATTCGGCGAAGAACTGGGATTCCGGGTTCTGGAAGACGATCGCGACCCGGCCGCGAGACGCACGGTCACGCGGCGAGATGCCGTCTACCTCCACGCCGCCTTCCGCTGGCTCCAGCAGCCCGGCCAGCATCCGGAGCAGGGTCGACTTGCCCGAGCCCGTCTCTCCTGCGATCACGATCAGGTCCCCGCACTCGAGGGAGAGACTCACGCCGGCAACCGCGCGCAAGCTGTACTGCGTGCCGGCGCCGTACTCGTAGTGCAGGTCGTGGGCTACGAGGGCCATAGCGCCTCCACGACGGCCTCGGCATCCGCGGGCAGGGCGGGCACCGGGGCTCCCGCAGCCGCGAGCGCACGCACCATCACCAGGAATGACGGCACTTCCACCCCGAGCGATGCCGCCCGTTCAGGGTCGGCGGCCAACTCCGCCGGCGTGCCCTCGAACGCAACGCGGCCGCGCGACAAGACCAAGGCGCGGTCGGCGCCGAGCACGTCCTCGAGCTGGTGCGTCACATGCAGGATCCCGACGCCGCGAGCCGACAGTCTCGCGAGCGTTTCGAGGACGCCCGCGCGTCCCGCGCCATCGAGCATGGCCGTCGGCTCGTCGAGCACCAGGTATGACGGCTCCAATGCCAGAGCGCCCGCGATGGCCAGCCGCTGCTTCTGCCCTTCGGACAGCATGTGCGGTTCACGCCGTTCGAATCCGGCGAGTCCCACGTCCGCCAGCGCCCTGCCCACCCTCTCGCGAAGTTCGTCAGAGGGTACGCCGAGGTTCTCCGGCCCGAACGCGACATCCTCCTCCGCTACGGTGCCGACGATCTGGTTGTCGGGATTCTGCTGCACGAAGCCCACGCGGGACCGGATGTCCCAGAGCCTGCCGTCATCGGTAGTTGCCATCCCGTCGACGCCGACCTCGCCGGCGTCCGGCACGAGCAACGCGTTGCACAGGCGTGCCAGTGTCGACTTCCCGGAGCCGTTCGGGCCGAGAAGCGCGACGGTCTCACCCGGGGCGATGGAGAGGGACACGCCGTCCAGCGCCGGGCGGTCGGCACCCGGATAGGTGATGTGCACATCTCGGAGTTCGATCACGCGGCCGTCCCGTCGAACGGCTGAGGGCCTCGCACCGGCGAGGCCCTCAGCGAACGTGCGACCCTCGCGGGCCGATACTAGTCCACGAGCTCCATAATGACCATCGGAGCAGCATCGCCCTTGCGTGGGCCGAGCTTGAGGATGCGGGTGTAGCCGCCCTCGCGCTCCTTCATGCGTGGAGCGATGTCCTCGAAGACCTTCTTCACCAGCGCGGCATCGCCCAGCTCGGCGAGCGCAAGCCTGCGCGAGTGAACATCGCCGCGCTTGCCCCAGCCGATGATGCGGTCCACGAGGGCCCGCACCTCCTTGGCGCGTGTCTCGGTGGTCTTGATCCGCTCGTTGGCGAGCAGGGCGGCGGCCAGGCTGCGGAGCATCGCCTTGGTATGGCTCGCGTCGGTGCCGAGCTTGCGCCCCTTCTTCGCGTGTCTCATCTCGTGCGTTCTCCTAGCCTGCGAGACCCAGGCCCATAGCCTGGAGCTTGTCTTTCACTTCTTCGATCGACTTGGCGCCGAAGTTGCGGATGTTGAGCAGATCGGTCTCGCTGCACTCCGTCAGCTGGCCGATGGTGTTCACACCCTGCCGCTTCAGGCAGTTGTACGAGCGGACGGTCAAGTCCAGTTCCTCGATCGGAGTGTCGAGCACGCGGTCCTTCTCGTCCGGGATGGCCTCGAAGATGCCGCCCTCGGGAAGTTCGCCCTCGGCCTGCTCGATGAAGAGCATCAGGTGCTCGTTCACGATCACGGCAGCCCTCGCGACCGCATCGGCCGGTGAGACCGAACCGTTGGTCTCGACCTCGAGGATCAGCTTGTCGTAGTCGGTGCGCTGGCCCACTCGAGTGTTCTCGACGACATACGTGCAGCGCGTGACCGGGCTGAAGATCGAGTCCACGGTGATGACGCCGATAGGATCGCTGTCGCGTTTGTTGCGGTCCGCCGAGACGTACCCGCGATCGACGCCGATACGGATGCTCATCTCGAGCTTGGCGCCCTTCTGCAGGGTCGCGAGCACGTGGTCGGGATTCGTCAGCTCGAACTCCGACGGGACGCTCAGATCCGCGCCCGTGACGGTACGGGGTCCGGTCACCGAGAGCGTTGCCACTGCATAGCCTTCGCCGATACCGGTGTCCCTGAAGATCAGGCCCTTCACGTTCAGTACGATGTCGGTGACGTCCTCGCGGACACCCTCGACCGTCGAGAACTCGTGCTGAATGCCCTCGATGCGGATCGAGGTGGCCGCAGCGCCCTGAAGCGACGACAGCAGCACCCGGCGCATGGAGTTGCCCAACGTGTAGCCGTAGCCACGCTCGAGCGGTTCGACGACGTAACGAGCCGTACGCGCGTCGATCTCGTCGACGGTCACCTTCGGCCTCATGAACTCGGTCATGCTTTAAGCCTCCTTGGCTGCCAAGGCGTGGTTACTTGGAGTAGAGCTCGACGATGAGCTGCTCGCGGACGGGCGCCTCGATCTGCTCGCGGGTCGGCAGCGACAGCACGCGACCCTGCAGCTTCTCGACGTCCACCTCGAGCCAGCCCGGAACCTCGATCTTCGAGGACGATATCAGGGCTGCCTTGATCGCCGTCAGGTCCTTGGCCTTCTCGGCCACTGCGATCACCGCGCCGGGGCGCACACGGAACGAGGGGATGTCCACCCGACGGCCGTCCACGGTGAAGTGACCGTGGCGAACCATCTGGCGGGCCTCATCCCGCGAGCTTGCGAAACCGAGGCGGTACACGGCGTTGTCCAGCCGGCTCTCGAGGAGCCTGAGCAGGTTCTCGCCGGTGATGCCGGGCTGGCGCGTGGCCAGTTCGTAGTATGTGCGGAACTGCTTCTCCAGCACCCCGTAGATGCGCTTGGCCTTCTGCTTCTCGCGGAGCTGCAGGCGATACTCCGAGTCGCGCGGGCGCTTCTTGCCGGCCTGACCCGGCGGGTACGGGCGCTTCTCGATGCCGCACTTGTCGGTGTAGCAGCGATCGCCCTTCAGGAAGAGCTTCTCACCTTCGCGGCGGCACTGCCTGCAGTCCGCCCCCGTGTAACGTGCCATAGAGGTTGGTCCTTCCGAACTACACGCGGCGGCGCTTGCGCTGCCGGCAGCCGTTGTGTGGGATGGGCGTGCGGTCCTGGATGCTCGCGACCTCCAGGCCTGCGGCCTGCAGCGAGCGGATCGCGGTTTCGCGGCCGGAGCCGGGACCCTTCACGAACACCGTGACCTTGCGGACTCCATGCTCCTGGGCGAGCTTCGCGCACTGCTCGGCCGCAAGCTGGGCGGCGAACGGCGTGGACTTGCGCGAGCCCTTGAAGCCGACCTGACCGGCGGACTTCCAGGCGATCACGTTGCCCGATGGATCAGTGATGCTGATGATCGTGTTGTTGAACGTGCTCTTGATGTAGGCCTGCCCGACAGCGATGTTCTTGCGCTCGCTGCGGCGGACCCTGGTCTTGGCTGTCTTCTTCTTGGCGGCCATCGCTTACTTGCCCTTCTTCTTCGCGCCGATCTGGCGGCGCGGGCCCTTGCGGGTGCGCGCGTTGGTGTGCGTCCGCTGCCCTCGAACCGGCAGGCCCTTGCGATGGCGGAGGCCGCGGTAGCAGCCGATCTCCATCAGGCGCTTGATGTTCTGGCTGACCTCACGGCGCAGATCACCCTCGACCTTGAGGTTCCGGTCGATGTACTCGCGAAGACGCACGACCTCTTCCTCGGTGAGGTTCCGGACGCGCGTATCCGGGTTGATGCCCGTCTCGCGGAGGATCTGCTGGGATGTAGTGAGGCCGATGCCGAAGATGTATGTCAGGCCGATCTCCACGCGCTTCTCGCGCGGAAGGTCGACACCCGAAATGCGTGCCAAAGCCCGCTCCCTCCTGGTCCTAGCCCTGCCGCTGCTTGTGGCGCGGGTTCTCGCAGATCACGAGTACCCGGCCGTGGCGGCGGATGACCTTGCACTTCTCGCACATCTTCTTGACTGAAGGTCTGACTTTCATCTGTGGTCCTTCTCAAGTCTCGTTCCGAGCGTCTATCTCATCGCCCAGCCGCAGGCGGGTTCTTTCGTACAGACAGTGCTAACACGGCTCCGGGTGTCTCCATGACGCCCTGCCGTGCTCCGACTACTTGAAGCGATACGTGATACGGCCCCTGGAGAGGTCGTACGGGGAAAGCTCGACGACTACCTTGTCCCCCGGCAGGATCCGGATGTAGTGCATCCGCATCTTGCCCGAGATGTGCGCCAGCATCTTGTGCCCGTTGTCCAGCTCCACGCGGAACATCGCATTGGGCAGTGCCTCGAGAACCGTGCCTTCCATCTCGATGGCGTCGTCGCGCTTGGCCAAGTAGCCGATTCCCTTCAAGAGCCTGTGAAGTCGCAAAACAGCAGTATATCCAATACTCATGCTCGCGTCCAGCAGAAACACGCTTCTCCGGCGCCCGCCTACTCCAGCGTGAGAACCATCGGGCCGGACTCGGTGATGGCCACCGTGTGCTCGAAGTGCGCCGACAGGCTGCCATCGGCCGTCACGACCGTCCAGCCATCGTCCAAAGACCGCACATCAGAGCGTCCGGCGTTGATCATCGGCTCGATGGCGAGCACCATCCCTGGCTTGAGTGTCGGGCCCGTGCCGGCTTGCCCGTAGTTCGGCACCTGCGGGTCCTCGTGCATCGTGCGTCCGATCCCGTGACCCACGTACTCGCGCACCACGGAGAAGCCCGCGTCTTCGGCCACTCCCTGCACCGCTGCGGAGATGTCGTGAAGTCTCATACCCGGAACGCAGCGCGCAATCCCCGCCTCAAGCGACCGCCGGGTGGCGTCCATGAGGTTGCGGGCCTCCTGCGAGACGGTGCCCACCGGGAAGGTCATCGCCGAGTCGCCATAGTAGCCGTCGACTATCGCGCCGCAGTCGACCGAGAGGATCTCACCCTCTCGGAGCGCCCGAGAGCCGGGGATGCCGTGCACGACCTGCGAGTCGACAGAGGTGCACAGCGTGCCCGGGAACCCGTGGTACCCCTTGAACGCCGGCGCCGCCCCCGCGGCGCGGATGGTCTCTTCGGCTATCGCGTCGAGCTCGCCGGTCGTCACCCCCGGTCGGACCGCCGACGCCACGAGGCGCAGGGCCGCGGCGGTGATCCGGCCCGCCTCGCGCATGGTCTCGAGCTCGGCGGGTGACTTGGTGATGATCAAGACAGACCTAGGCGAGATCGTGAAGGATCTCGCTGATGGAGGCGTACACGTCCGCGGGGGAGCGGTTGCCGTCGACCGTGAACAGCGTCCCGTGCTCGGCGTAGTACGGGATGAGCTTGCTCGTCTGCTCGTCGTACGCGGCGAGACGCTTGCGGACCGTCGCTTCCGTATCGTCATCGCGCTGGTAGACTTCGCCGCCGCACTCGGTGCAGACCGCAAAATCGCCGTCCGTGGCGACGTTGAAGATCTTCCCGCACCCGCGGCACTGCCGACGCGCCGTGATGCGGGCGACGATCGCTTCGGGATCGACCTCGACGCTGACGACGGCGTCGAGCGCCAGACCGCTCTCGGCGAGCGCGGCCCCGAGCGCATCCGCCTGTGGGATGGTGCGCGGAAAGCCGTCGAAGAGCACGCCGCGCTCCAGCGCGTCCGGCTGCGTGATCCGGTCCTGGACCAGGCCGATGACGACCTCGTCGGGCACCAGACCACCCTCGTCCATGTGCCGCTTGGCCTCCAGGCCGAGCGGAGTCTGGTCGGCGACCGCCTTGCGCAAGATATCGCCAGTCGAGAGGTGAACGAGTCCGAACTCCTCGACGATGCGAGCGGCCTGCGTGCCCTTGCCGGCGCCGGGGGCGCCAAGAAGCATGATGTTCATCGCACTCCCTCCCGTTTGTCGCTAGTGCCCCGACGCCGGCTTCGTACCGGCACCGGGGCGCTCGCGGTCACACACTCGGACGCGTTCGTCCGCTCCTACTTGAAGAACCCGTCGTAGTGGCGCATCTGCAGCTGGCTCTCGAGCTGACGCATGGTCTCAAGCGCTACACCGACCATAATCAGGATCGAGGTGCCGCCGAATGCCTTGACGAGGGGGTCTCCCGTCTGCTGGAAGATGATCTGCGGCGCGACCGCGATAGCGGCCAGGAAGAGCGACCCCGGAAGCGTGATGCGATTCAACACATTGGCGATGTACTGCGAGGTTGGATTCCCGGGGCGCACGCCTGGAATGAACCCGCCGTTCTTGCGCAGGTTGTCCGCGGTCTCAATCGGGTTGAACACGAGGGCGGTGTAGAAGTACGCGAAGAACACGATGAGGACGGCGTACAGCGAGATGTGCAGCCAGCCCTCGGACAAAAGGGCTGCCAGCTTCTGCAGCCACGTCACGTTGGTGAAGAACCGCGCGATCGTGGTCGGGAACAGCAACAGCGACGACGCGAAGATGATCGGGATGACGTTGGCGCCGTTGACCTTGAGCGGGATGTACGTGCCCACACCGCCGTACACGCGCCGTCCTACCACCCGCTTGGCGTACTGCACGGGGATTCGCCGCTGGCCGCCCTCCATGAAGACGACGGCCGCCACCACAAGCAGCGAGATTGCGAGCATCGTGATCATCAGCCACGCGTTCACGCGGAACGACGAGATGATCGTCGACGGGAAGCGTGAAACGATGCTCGCGAAGATCAGCAGCGACATGCCGTTGCCGATGCCACGCTGGGTGATGAGCTCGCCCATCCACATGATCGCGGCCGTGCCTGCGATAAGCGAGATCACAATGACGATCTGCGTGAGCAGGTCGAACTGGATTCCAAGCCCGCCGGCGGACGCAGGCGCCTGGAACACGGTGAGCAGGCCCAGTGACTCCATGAGCGCGATGCCTAGCGTCATGTAGCGTGCGGTCTGCGTGATCTTGCGCTGCCCGGCTTCGCCCTCTTTCGACCAGCGTTCGATCGCAGGGATGACCGCCTGCAGCAGCTGCATGATGATCGTCGCGGTGATGTAGGGCATGATGCCGAGCGCGAAGACCGCGAAGTTCTGTAGCGCACCGCCCGCGAAGAGGTTCAGCAGCCCGAGCGCGCTACCGGCTCCGGTGACAAGGTCCTTCACGTCGGCCGGATTCACTCCGGGCACCGGTATGTGCGCGCCGACTCGGTAGAGAGCGATGATCGCGAGAGTGAAGAGGATCTTCTTGCGGAGGTCCGGGATGCGGAAGGCGTTCTTGATGGCCTCGATCACGAGAGATCGACCGTCCCTCCAGCCGCTTCCACCTTGGCACGAGCCGGACCGGACACCTTGTCGATCTTCACGTCGAGCTTCTTCGTCAGCTCACCATCGCCGAGGATCTTCACCGGCGTGGTCTTGGACTTGATGACTCCCTTGGCGAATAGGCTGTCGACGTCGACGGTCTCGCCTGCTGCATACAGGTCTTCGAGGCGGCCGACGTTCACAACCGCGTACTCGACGCGGTTCCTGTTCTTGAACCCGCCGAGCTTGGGCATCCGCATGTGCAGCGGGTTCTGACCGCCCTCGAAGCCGGGGCCCTTGCCGCCGCCGGAGCGGGAGTTCTGACCCTTGTCGCCGCGACCGGCGGTGGTGCCGTGGCCGCTCGCGTTGCCGCGCCCGACACGCTTCCGCGCCTTGCGTGAACCCGGCGCCGGGGTGAGATCGTTCAACTGCATCTTCTTCGTCTCCTTCTCGCTTCACGCCGGGAGATCCTCCCGGGTTGCCGGCCGCTCGCCGCCGGCTGACTTCGTCGGCGGGACAGGCTGTCCCGCGCTAGACCTCTTCCACACGGACGAGGTGCTTCACCTTGAACACCATGCCGCGCACGGCGGGCGTGTCCGCCTGCTCCACTGTGTCGTTCATGCGCTTCAGGCCTAGCGCACGAACCGTGGCCTTCTGGTCCTTCGGGAAGCCGATGGCGCTCTTCACCTGGGTGATCTTGATTGTCTTCTCTGCCATGATCGCTACCCCTCTTTGCCGTAGACCTCGGCGACGGACTTGCCCCTGTTCCGGGCCACCTCGGCCGGGCTCTTCAGTTCCTTCAGGCCCTCGGCAGCGGCCTTGACGATGTTCAGAGCGTTACTCGTGCCGAGCGACTTGGAGAGCACGTCCTGCACGCCACCGAGTTCCATGAGCGCACGGACCGGACCGCCGGCGATGACGCCGGTACCGGGAGCCGCCGGCTTGAGAAGGACCTTGCCCGCACCATACTCGCCGGTGACTGCGTGCGGGATCGTCGCTCCGGTCAGCGGGAACGTGAACATGTTCTTCTTCGCGTCCTCGATGCCCTTCTTGATCGCCACGGGCACCTCGGCCGCCTTTCCCATGCCGACTCCCACGCGACCTTTGCCGTCGCCCACGACCACGAGCGCCGTCAACGAGAACCGGCGACCGCCCTTGACTACCTTCGCGACGCGGTTGATGTAGACGACGCGCTCCTGGATCTCAGAGACGGGAGCGTTGCTGTCATGCGCCATTAGTGGATCCTCCCTGTCAGAACTTCAGGCCGGCGTCGCGGGCACCCTCGGCGAGGGCTGCCACGCGACCGTGATAGAGACGTCCACCGCGGTCGAAGACGACCTCGGTGATGCCGGCCTCCAGCGCGCGACGCCCGAGGGCCTCGCCGACCGCCTTGGCGGCGTCGGTGTTGGCGCCGGCTTTCAGCGCCGAGCGCAGATCGGGATCGATCGACGAGGCGGACACGAGCGTGGTACCCGTGACGTCATCGATCAACTGCGCGTAGATGTTCTGGTTGCTGCGGCTGACCCGCAGGCGGGGCCGCTCAGCGGTTCCACTGACCTTCCCCCGGACACGGCGCTGGCGGCGGGCGAGACCTGCTGCCTTCGCTTTCGTCTTATCCATCTTGTCTCCCAGACTCCTTCTCAAGCCCGCCCGCGCAAGCGGGCACGGCCACTCGATTCCTACTTGGCGGCCTTGCCGACCTTGCGGCGGACGTACTCGCCCGCATAGCGGATGCCCTTGCCCTTGTACGGCTCCGGCGGACGGATGCCGCGGATCTCTGCGGCGATCTGCCCGACGCGCTGCTTGTCGATGCCGACGACCGAGATGCGGTTCGGCGCGGGAACCTCGAACGTGATGCCCGTCGGTGCCTTCACGACCATCGGGTGGCTCAGGCCGAGCGAGAGGTCGAGGTCCGAGCCCTTGAGGGCGGCGCGATACCCGACACCGACGATCTCCATGTCCTTGCGGAACCCTTCGGACACACCCACGACCATGTTGGATACGAGTGTCCTGGTGAGCCCGTGAAGGCTGCGGTGCTGACGCCCGTCGGTGGGACGTCGAACGTACACGACGCCCTCCTCGAGCGTGATTTCCATATCCGGGTTGAACGACTGCGACAGAGTGCCCTTCGGACCCTTCACCGTCACATCGCTTCCGTCAATCGTCACTTCCACTCCGGCCGGAACCGGGATGGGCTGCTTGCCGATACGAGACACGGCTTTCGCTCCTTTCTCTCCGGTCCGACTACCAGACGTAGGCGATGACCTCGCCGCCAACACCGGCGGCGCGGGCCTGCTTCTCGGTCATGACGCCGTGTGAAGTCGAGATGACGGCTATTCCGAGTCCGCCTAGCACGCGGGGCAGCTCGTCCTTCTTCGCGTAGACGCGCAGTCCGGGCTTGCTGATCCGGCGGATGCCCGTGATGGTGCGCTGCTTCTTGGGACCATACTTCAGCGTGATCGTCAGGGTCGCCTGAGGCTCACCGGGGACGACCTCGTAGTCCTCGATGTAGCCCTCGCCCTTGAGGATCTTGGCTATCGCGACGAGCTTGTTCGAAGACGGCATCGACGTGGTGGCCTGGAACGCGTTGTTCGCGTTGCGCACGCGCGTCAGCATATCTGCGATGGGATCGGTCATGCTCATGTTCTTGACTACCTCCTATGAGTCAGGGCTTCCCGCGTCCACCGGTTCGCCCCGGCCCGTGACCGGTGCGCCTCGCGGACCCGCAACGCCCGGGTCGCAATTCGGCCTACCAGCTCGCCTTGCGGACACCGGGCAGCTCGCCTCGGCTGGCAAGCTCGCGCACGCACACACGGCACAGACCGAACTGTCGGTAGAACCCGCGTGGACGGCCGCAGCGGTTGCAGCGGTTCACCCCGCGGACACCGAACTTCGGCGTGCGCTTGGCCTTGGCGATCATCGACTTCTTTGCCACTTCTCGAACCTCCTCGAAGGGGGCAGGTCCTAGCGGACGTGCCCGGACTTCTCTACTTCTTGAACGGGAACCCGAACTGCTCGAGCAGCACCCGGCATTCCTCGTCTGTTTTCGCGGTCGTGACGAACGTGATGTCCATGCCCCGGATCTTGTCGACCTTGTCGTAGTCGATCTCGGGGAAGATCAGCTGCTCGGTGACGCCCAGCGAGTAGTTGCCACGCCCGTCGAAGGCTGTTGCGCTCACGCCGCGAAAGTCACGGATGCGCGGCAGCGCGGTCGACAGCAGACGATCGAAGAACTCCCACATGCGGTCACCCCGAAGCGTGACCTTGCAGCCGATAGCCATGCCCTGGCGCAGCTTGAAGCTCGCGATCGACTTCTTGGCGCGCGTGACGGCCGGCTTCTGGCCAGTGACGATCGTGAGATCGTTCATGGCCGATTCGAGCAGCTTCGCGTCCTGCGTCGCGCCACCCACGCCCATGTTGACCACGATCTTGTCAAGCTCGGGTACCTCGTGCACGTTGTCGTAGCCGAAGCGCTCCATGAGCGCCGGCACGACCTCCGTGCGATACCTCTCCTTGAACCTTGGTGCCACTGCGTACCTCCACTTGTTATCGCGCCCGGCGGATTCCGACCCGACGGGACTTCGTGTCACGGCCGCGCAAGACGGCCGGGTGACTCTACTTGTCGATGTCCTTGCCGCACTTCTTGCACGTACGCACGCGCACGCCATCGTCGCGCCTGCGGCCGACCCGGGTCGGCTGACCGCAGTTCGGGCACACGAGCATCACGTTGGACACATGGATCGCGCCTTCCATCTCGATGATGCCGCCCTGCTGGTTCTTCTGGCTCGGACGCGTGTGCTTCTTGATCATGTGCACGTTCTCGACAACGACACGTTCCTTCTCCGGCATCGAGCGGAGGACCTTGCCCTCCTTGCCCTTGTCCTTGCCGGCGATCACGTGCACCTTGTCGCCCTTGCGGATGGTCAGAGACTTCGCCATTCGAAAAGCCCTCCTACAGCACTTCCGGTGCGAGCGACACGATCTTCATGTACTTCCGGTCACGCAGCTCGCGAGCGACCGGGCCGAAGATGCGCGTGCCGCGCGGGTTGCCCTGGTTGTCGATGATCACGGCGGCGTTCTCGTCGAACCTGATGTAGCTGCCGTCGGGACGACGCACTTCCTTCTTGGTGCGGACGACGACCGCCCTGACGACATCGCCCTTCTTCACCGCTCCGTTCGGAGTAGCCTCCTTGACGGAGCAGACGATGGTGTCGCCGACGTACGCGTAGCGCCTCCGGGAGCCGCCGAGGACCTTGATGCAGGCCACCTGGCGTGCTCCGGAGTTGTCGGCCACCTTCAGCCGTGTCTCCTGCTGAATCATTCTCTTCCTCCACGTCGTGTCGCGGAATGAGCAGCGAGCAACGCGAGCCTGCTCGATTCCGCGAGCGCCGTAGCCGCCGAAAGGTCGGCGACGGCGCTACTTTGCTCTTTCGACGATCTCGACCAGGCGCCAACGCTTGAGCTTGGACACCGGCCGGGTCTCCATGATCTTGACCACGTCGCCCACGCCGCACTCGTTGTTCTCGTCGTGTGCGTGGAACTTGGTCGAGCGGGTGATCATCTTGCCGTAGAGCGGGTGGCGCTTGCGCGCCTCGACCTTGACGACACAGGTCTTGTCGCCGGCTGTCGAGACCACGACGCCCTGGCGCTCCTTGCGGCTGTTACGCTCGGTGCTCATCTGCCGTCCTCCCACTTACGCCTGGGGCCCGGCGGCCGCGATTTCGCGGGCGCGGAGCTCGGTGTGCAGGCGCGCGATGTCCTTCTTGACCACGTTGATGCGGTGCGGATTGTCGAGCTGCCCTGTGGCGAGCTGGAAACGGAGGTTGAAGAGCTCCGTCCTGCGCTCCTTGAGCTTCTCGGCGATCTCGGTCTCCGCGAGGTCCTTGATCTCTGTAGCCTTCATCTATCCTTCACCGCCGCTCTCGGCACGGGTCACGAACTTGCACTTGATCGGAAGCTTCTGCGCCGCGAGACGCATGGCTTCCTTGGCCACCTCTTCGCTCACTCCGGCGACCTCGAACATGACGCGGCCGGGCTTTACGACCGCCACCCACTTCTCCGGATTGCCCTTGCCGGAACCCATGCGGGTCTCGGCCGGCTTCTGTGTCACGGGCTTGTCCGGGAAGATGTTGATCCAAACCTTGCCGCCACGCTTCATATAGCGGGTCATCGCGATACGGGCCGCCTCGATCTGCCGGTTCGTGATCCACGCAGGCTCGAGGGCCTTCAGACCGTAGTCGCCGAATGCGATCTCGGTCCCGCCCTTCGCGACGCCCTTGCGGGAGCCGCGCATCACCTTGCGGTGCTTGACGCGCTTGGGAAGCAGCATCTAGCCCCTCCTTCCTGCACCAGCGCCCGGCGCACCACGGCGGTTGCCGCGCGGACGCTCACGGTCACGCTCGGGACGCGGACGCTCGACAAGCGCCGCTTCCTCGGCCGCGGTCATCGTCTGACCCGGCAGCTTGTCGCCGCGGTAGACCCAGACCTTCACGCCGACGACGCCGAAGGTGGTGACGGCATCCGCCGTGCCGTAGTCGATCTTGGCGCGCAGCGTGTGCAGCGGCACGCGACCTTCGCGATACCACTCGCGGCGGCCCATCTCGGCGCCGCCCAGGCGACCCGAGCACTGGATCCTGATGCCGAGAGCGCCGCTCTTGATGGCGCTGGTGACGGCCTTCTTCATGGCCCGACGGAACGAGACGCGAGCGACAAGCTGCTCGGCGACACTCTGCGCGACGAGGGTGGCATCGAGTTCGGGCCGCTTGATCTCAACGATATTGACCGCAACGGCGTGGCCTGCGAGCTTCTCGAGCTCCTTGCGAAGCACGTCGACCTCGGCGCCCTTCTTGCCGATGACGATGCCCGGGCGCGCGGTCCAGATCTCGACGAAGACCTTGTCGCCCTTGCGCTCGATGTCGATGCGCGAGATGGCGGCGCGACGGAGCTTCGACTGCAGGTACTTGCGAAGTGCGAGGTCCTCGGCGAGCGATTGGCTGTAGCCCTTGTCCTGGTACCAGCGGCTCCGCCACTCCTCGGTGATGCCGAGACGGAACCCGATGGGGTAGACCTTCTGACCCATGGCGCTTATGCCTCCTCTCGCTGCTTGACGACCACAGTGATATGACTGGTCCGCTTGTTGATGCGGAACGCACGGCCCATTGCGCGCGGGCGGATGCGCTTGATTGTCGGACCCTCGTTCACGAACGCCTCTGAGACGTAGAGTGTCTCCGGCCTGATGCGCAGGTTCTTCTCCGCGTTGGCCGCGGCGCTGTGCACGACCTTGCCGACGATCTCGGCCGCTGCGCGCGGCGTGAACTTCAAGATCGCTTCGGCATCCGGAACCGATTTGCCCCGGACGAGGTCGACGACCTCGCGCGCCTTGCGCGGGCTCACCCGCACGAACTTCGCGGTAGCTCTTGCTTCCATTAGCGCTTGCCCTTCTTCCGATCGTCCGCGTGGCCGCGGAAAGTACGCGTCGGGGAGAACTCGCCGAACTTGTGCCCGACCATCGACTCGGTCACGTACACCGGAACGTGCTTGCGGCCGTCGTGGACCGCCACCGTGTGACCGACCATTTCGGGGAAGATCGTGGACGCGCGGGACCAGGTCTTGACGACCTTCTTCTCGCCGGCCTCGTTCATGTCCTGAATGCGCTTCAGGAGTCGCGGCTCGACGTAGGGGCCTTTCTTCAGGCTTCTGCTCATCTCTTAGCTCCCTGCTTCCGCTACTTCTTGCGGCGACGGATGATCATCGAGTCGGACGTCTTGTGGCGGGCACGCGTGCGGTGGCCCTTCGTGGGCACGCCCCACGGAGTGACCGGATGGCGGCCAGCGGTCTTGTTCTTGCCCTCGCCGCCGCCGTGCGGGTGGTCGACCGGGTTCATCGCGGTTCCACGGACGGTCGGACGCTTGCCGAGGTGGCGGTTGCGGCCCGCCTTGCCCACCGAGACGTTCGCGTGCTCGCTGTTGCCGACCTCGCCGACCGTGGCGCGACAGGTAAGCGGCACCATGCGCATCTCGGAGGAGGGCATGCGCAGGATCGCGTTCGGGCCCTCCTTGCCGATGAGCTGCGCCGAAGCGCCGGCGGAACGGGCGATAGCTGCGCCCTTGCCGGGCTGCAGCTCGATCGCATGGACGACGGTACCGGTGGGGATGTTCTCCAGCGGCAGCGCGTTGCCGGGCTTGATGTCCGCTTCAGGACCCGAGACCACCGTGTCGCCCACGCCGAGCTTCTCCGGCGCGAGGATGTAGCGCTTCTCGCCGTCGGCGTAGTGCAGCAGCGCGATGCGCGCCGAGCGGTTCGGGTCGTACTCGATGGTCGCGACCTTCGCGGGCACCGAGTCCTTGTTCCGCTTGAAATCGATCTTGCGGTAGCGGCGCTTGTGCCCGCCGCCCTGGTGGCGCGTGGTGATGCGCCCGTTGTTGTTGCGGCCGCCGGTGTTGTGCAGCGGCTCGAGCAGCGACTTCTCCGGCGTCGTCGTCGTGATCTCCGAGAAATCGGAGACCGTCTGGAAACGACGACCCGGGGAGGTCGGCTTGTACTTCTTCAGTCCCATTGTCTCTCCTTCGTTCCGATTGCCGGGCCGCTTGGGACTCGGAGACTGTCTCCTCCGAACGGCCCGACGCCGGACTTCCTACCACGGTGCCGGGTGGCTCCATCAACCGCCGTGTGCCCCGGAATTCGGGGGCACACGGGATTACTTGCTCGCGTACAGGTCGATCGTGTCGCCATCCTTGAGGGTGACGATGGCCTTCTTCCACGAGCGCGACAGCCCCTTATTGTAGCGGAGTCGCCGCGGTTTGCCAGAGACATTCATCGTGTTCACGGAGGTCACAGTCACGCCGAAGATCTCGGAGACAGCAGCGGCTATCTGCTGCTTCTTCGCCTCCTTGGCCACCTCGAACGTGTAGCGATTCTGCGCCATCAGGTCGTAGCTCTTCTCCGACACGATGGGGCGGATGATGACGTCGCGTGCATCCATCAGCTCAGCACCCCCTCGAGCCACTCGAGCGCCGGCCTGGTGAAGAGCACGGACACGTTGTCAACTAGGTCGTAGGTGTTCGCCTCCGACGCGGTGATGACGCGCACCTTGTCGACGTTGCGAAGCGAGAGGTACGCGTTCTGATCCTCGTTGTCCACGACCACGGTCACGCGACGGTCGATGCCGAGCGCCGAGAGGACCGCCGCGGCCTTCTTCGTGGACGGCTCGTCCAGTCCGAACGAGTCGATCACGTACAGCTGGCCTTCGGAGTGCTTGGCCGAGAGCGCGCTGCGCATTGCAAGCTTCACGACCTTGTTCGGCACCTTGAACGCATAGCTGCGCGGGGTCGGGCCGAAGATGGCGCCGCCACCCTTCCACTGCCCGGCACGCGTCGAGCCCTGCCGCGCACGGCCGGTGCCCTTCTGGCGCCACGGCTTTGCGCCGCCGCCGGAAACGTCGCTGCGCCCCTTCGTGCTGTGGGTGCCCTGGCGGCGGGCGGCCATCTGGCTGCGCACCACCTGATGCACGGCGAACGGGTTGGGCTCGATCGCGAATACGCCGTCGGCGAGTTCGGCCTTGCCCACCTTCTTGCCGGTGCTGTCCTTCACTTCGACAGTTGCCATCGTTTCTACTCCTAGAGTCACTGACCGACGAACGCGCCCGCTAGCCGAGGCGGATCGTCAGGAAGCTGTCCTTGCCGCCAGGAACCGCACCCTTGACGAGCAGCAGGTTCTGCTCGACATCCACCCGCACTACCTCGACACCGCGGATGGTTACCGTGTCGCCGCCCATCTGACCCGGAAGCCGGGTGCCCCGGAAGACGCGCGAGGGCGTGGATGCCTGGCCGACCGAGCCCGGTTCACGATGCGCGTGCGACCCGTGACCACCCGGACCGCCCTTGAAGTTGTGGCGCTTCATGACGCCCTGGAAGCCCTTGCCCTTGCTGGTACCGGTGATGTGCACCTGCATGCCTGGCTCGAAGCCCTCGACCGTAACGGTCTGGCCGAGCTTGATCTGCTCGTCCTCGCCCATCGGGACCTCGGCCACGAACCGCTTAGGGGTCGTCTTCGCTTTCGCGAAGTGGCCGGTCATGGGCTTGTTCGCCCGCGACTCCTTCACATCGCCGAACGCGAGCTGGACGGCCCTGTAGCCGTCGCGCTGTTCGGTGCGAATCTGGGAGACGACGCAGGGGCCGGCCTCGATGACGGTGACCGGGATGAGCCGGTCGTCATCGGACCAGACCTGGGTCATGCCCAGCTTCCTTCCGAGGATCGCACTTGCCATCTGTTCGTGCCTTTCGTCCGGGCGGTCTTGGGGCCCTTGGCGTCACTTCGGTGCGACGCCTCCCAGAGGGCCGCGCTTCGTCAACCGGCGCGGAGGCGCCGGCGGTTCTACAGCTTGATCTCGATGTCCACGCCAGCCGGGAGATCGAGGCGCATGAGCTCGTCGACCGTCTTCGGCGTCGGCTCGAGGATGTCGATGAGGCGCTTGTGTGTCCTCATCTCGAAGTGCTCCCGGCTGTCCTTGTTGACGTGCGGGGAGCGGATCACGCAGTAGAGGTTGCGCTCAGTCGGGAGCGGTATCGGCCCCGCGACCTTGGCGCCCGTCTTGCGCGCGGTCTCCACGATCTTCTTCGTGGACTGGTCCACGATCTCATGATCGTACGCCTTGAGCCGGATGCGGATCTTCTGGTTCGCCAACTTCTCTTACCTCCGTCTTGTACGGACTTGGAGCTACTTCAGGATCTTCGTGACACGGCCGCTTCCGACGGTGCGGCCGCCCTCGCG
>SBEH01000001.1:243775-432461 GCA_009668945.1 Actinomycetota bacterium | reverse complement strand
GGAGCCACTGCAGCGCTCAAGGCACTAGGTGCGAAGGTGAGCGGCAGCGTCAGTGCGAAGACGACGTACGTCGTGGTCGGGGCCGATCCGGGCAGCAAGTACGCCACTGCCCTGAAGCTCGGGGTCCGCGTGCTCGACGAACCGGCGCTCGACGCCACGCTCGAGACCGGCCGGGTGCCGGAGGCCGCCGGGTGACCGAGGCGCGCGGATGAAGGCCAAGCCGCCACTGAGGCTGGATGCACGGTCCTGCGACCACTGCGGCGCGTGCGTGAGCGCGTGCCCGCACGGGGCGATCAAGGTCGGGCGAACGTATCTGGCCGCCGACTGGGCCCACTGCGACGCCTGTGGGGCGTGCGTGCGCGTATGTGCGCGTCGGGCCATCGTGATGCGCGGGGCGGACGTCCCGGCAGCTCGCGGTGCGGCATCAGGCGCGCATCCCAAGCCCGTTGCCCGGCATTCTACCGATACCCCACGCAGCCGCAGCGCGGCGGGCAGCACCGGGGCTGCGGCAGGCCCCGCCGCCCCCGGCACGGACTCGGCCGCCTCGCGCGCATCCGACGCGGCGCTTCTGGCCAAGCTCCAGAGGATGGTTCCCATGGCGCCCGCCCGCACGGCGCCCGTGCCCAAGTCGGGCAAGCGCGGGGGCTTCCAGTGGACTCTGCTCGAGGCGGCCGCGATGTTGTCGGTGACGTTCTCGGCGTTCACCGCCAAGGAGACACTCTGGCTGTTGCCCGCCGTCCAGAGCATGCCGCCGGACCTCATGGTTCCCCTACGCGTCGGCATGCTGGCGCTCTACTACCTCGTCCAGATCCTGATCCTCATGTGGCTCGTGCGCAGGCGGGGCGGGGAGCCGGCTGCGGCGCTCGGCCTCCGGCGAGCCGGCACATCGGCCAGGCACGTCCTGACCTCGGCGGGCCTCGTCGTCGCGGGCCTCATCGTCACGCGGCTGATCGCGTCTCTGTACGCCTACGTCACCCGGGCGTTCAATCTCATGCCGTCGTCCGCCTCCGACCTGCCGACGCTGTTCGGCGCCAACGCCACGGGGTTCATCCTGGCTGTGGCGATGGTCGTGGTCGTCGGGCCCGTCGTGGAGGAAGCGGTGTTCCGGGCAGCACTGCTCGAGGGCCTAGCGGCGAAGATCGGTGCCTGGCCGGCGATCGTCGTGCAGGCGCTACTCTTCGCGGCATTCCACCGCAGCCTCTGGCTCCTCTTCCCGACGCTGGTGCTCGGCATCGTTCTAGGATGGCTCGCGCACGCGCGGGAGAGTCTCTGGCCGCCGATACTGCTGCACGCGCTGTACAACGCCATCACCGTTGCGGCGGCATTCCTCGTCGCCCTGGTCTAGGGCGACGGCCGCGGAGGCGTCCCAGCACGTGCCAGCCTCGGGTATCATGTAACGCGTTCTCGAGACGCGGCCCGACCCGCGCTATCCCACACGGAGGCGACACGCATGGCGATCACCGAATCCGACGTCCGCCACGTCGCGATGCTTGCGCGACTGGCGCTCACGGACGAGCAGGTGACCACTTTGACGGCCGAGCTGGGGTCGGTGCTCGGCCACATCGACGAACTGCAGCGGCTCGACCTGACAGGCGTCCAGCCCACCGCTCACCCGCTTGCGATGACCAACCGCATGCGTGCGGACGTGATCGTCCCTGGGCTGTCACGGGAAGCGGCGCTCTCGAACGCCCCCGAGTCGGATGGCATGGCCTTCCTGATCCCGACCATCACCGGAGCGGGTGAGGAGTCGTGAGCGGCATCGACCTGTCGGTGTTCCCGGCGCGCCAGATCCGCGACGCGATCGCCTCCGGCGAGTTCTCGGCACGGGAAGCGGCGGATGCCGCGTACGAACGCATCGACGCGCTCGATTCGGATGTGCATGCGTTCCTGCAGCTGACGCCCGAGCTCGCATACGCCGCCGCCGACCGCATCGACGCGCTCCGGGCGGCTGGTGAGGATCTCCCGTCGCTCGCGGGTGTGCCCGCGGGAATCAAGGACAACATGAATCTGGTCGGCACACGGACCACGTGCGCGAGCCGCATCCTCGGCGACTACGAGAGCGTGTACGACTGCACGGCCGTGCGCCGCCTGCTGGATGCCGGCGCGCTGCCGATCGGCAAGTGCAACATGGACGAATTCGCATTCGGGTCCTCCACCGAGAACTCGGCGTACGGCCCGACACGCAACCCCTGGGACCTCGACCGCGTTCCGGGCGGCTCGAGCGGGGGCAGCGCGGCAGTCGTGGCAGCCGGGATGGCCAGCATCTCTCTCGGCAGCGACACCGGCGGTTCGATCCGGCAGCCGGGGGCGCTCACCGGCACCGTGGGCCTGAAGCCCACGTACGGGCGCGTCAGCCGCTACGGGATCGTCGCGTTCGGCTCGTCGCTCGACCAGATCGGTCCGTTCGGCAGGACCGTGGAGGACGTCGCGCTCACGCTCGAGGCGATCGCGGGCGAGGACGCGATGGACGCCACCTCCTCGCCGGAGCCGGTGGAGCGCTACTCGGAGGCCCTCGGCATCGGCGCGAAGGGCCTGCGCGTGGGTGTAGTGCGCGACATGCTTGCAGCCGAAGGGTGCGGCGAGGAGATCCGCGCGGTCGTCGACCAGGCCGCCGAAACGTTCGCGGCGCTCGGCGCCGAGGTGGGGAGCGTGGATCTGCCGAATGCGAAGCACGGTCTTGCGGCCTACTACATCATCGGTCCCGCCGAGGCATCCTCGAACCTCGCACGCTTCGACGGGATCCGCTACGGCCACCGCGCCGCAGAGGCTACTGACGTGCTCGACCTGTACATGCGATCGCGCGCCGAAGGGTTCGGTCCCGAGAGCATCCGCAGGATCATGCTCGGCACGTATGCGCTGTCGGCGGGCTACTACGACGCGTACTACGGCCAGGCGCAGAAGGCACGGACCCGCATCATCGAGGACTTCCGCGCCGCGTTCGAGCGGTTCGACATCCTGCTCACACCGACGACTCCGGAAGTCGCCTTCCGCTTCGGCGAGAAGGTCGACGACCCGTACACGATGTACCTCAACGACTACTACACGATCCCCGTGAACCTCGCCGGCAACTGCGCTGTCAGCGTGCCGTCAGGGCTGTGCACCACCACGGGGATGCCGATGGGGCTGCAGATCATCGGCGACTACTTCGCCGAATCCACGCTGCTGCGCGCGGCCGCTGCGTTCGAGGAGGCCACCGGTTTCGACTCCGTGCCGCCGCTCGTGAAGGCCCTCGGCGTCGCGAAGGGCGGTGAGTAGCGTGGCGAAGGACCGTCTGGCGGAGGTTCTCGCGCGCTATGAGGCCGTCATCGGGCTCGAGATCCATACCGAGATCACGGCCAGCGCGACGAAGATGTTCTGCGGCTGCCCCGTCGCTTTTGGCGGAGAGCCGAACACGCGGGTGTGTCCGGTATGTCTAGGCTTGCCGGGCGCGCTGCCGGTGCCCAACCAGGCGGCCATCGAGTGGACGGTGCTCGCCGGACTCGCCACCGACTGCGACATCGCGCTCGCGAGCCAGTTCCACCGCAAGCAGTACTTCTATCCCGACATGCCCAAGGACTACCAGATCTCCCAGTACGACCTGCCGTTCTGCAGCGGCGGATCGCTCGAGATCGAGGTGGGTGACGAGGGCGGGTACCGCACGACCGTCGGCATCACGCGCATCCACCTGGAGGAGGACACAGGCAAGATGGTGCACGTCGGGGGCTCGGAGGGGCGTATCGCTGGAGCCACGCACTCGCTGGTGGACTTCAACCGCGCGGGCACACCGCTCATGGAGCTGGTGACCGAGCCGGACATCCGCACGCCCGAGGAGGCGCGCTGCTTCGCACGGAAGCTGCGGAGCATCTGGCTCGCGCTCGGCATCTCCGACTGCAACATGGAGGAAGGGTCCATGCGGGTGGACGCGAACGTGTCGATCCGGCCCCGCGGTGCCACCGAACTCGGCGTCAAGAGCGAGGTCAAGAACATGAACTCGTTCAAGGCGCTTCACGACGCCGTCGCCTACGAGATCGTCCGTCAGGCGGACGTGCTGGACGGCGGCGGGCGCGTGGTGCAGGAGACACGCCACTGGGACGCGGGCGCAAGGCGGACGAGCGGGCTGCGCAGCAAGGAGGAGGCGCACGACTACCGCTACTTCCCCGAGCCGGACATGGTGCCGTTCGCCTTCGACCCCGAATGGGTGGACTCGCTCGCCTGCCGGCTCCCGGAGCTGCCGGACGCCCGCCGCGACCGCTACATCGCAGCATTCGGCCTGCCGAAGCACGATGCGGCGCTGCTGTCTGCCGAGTACGCGCAGGCATGCTTCTTCGAGGAGGCGGTCGAGATCGCCGGCGCCGACCGCGCCAAGCAGATCGCGAACTGGATGCTGGGCGAACTGGCGGCACGTCTGAATGCCGACGGCGCCGAAATCGCCGACACGAGGATTCGGCCGCCGATGATCGCCGAGATCGTCGCGCTGGTGGAGGACGGGGCGATCTCGGGCAAGCAGGCCAAGGACGTGTTCGCCGAGATGGCCGAAACCGGCGACGCCCCGGGAGCGATCGTCGAGGCGGCTGGCATGAAGCAGGTCTCGGACACGGCGGCGATCGAGGCGGTGGCGGCTGCGGTGCTCGAAGCGAACCCGAATGAGGTGGCGAGCTACCGGGCCGGAAAGTCCGGGCTCATCGGTTTCTTCGTAGGCGCCGTCATGCGCGAGATGCGCGGCCAGGGAAACCCGCAGGTCGTAAACGACGTACTGCGACGCATGCTCGAAGGCTAGGGACCGTCAGCTCAATATGAGCGGCTCGTCGTAGTCCGCGGCCACGTACTCCCAGTCGGTAAGCGTCCACCCGCCGTTCACCTGCGCGTACGTTGCATACACGTACGGGTAGTCGGTCCAGACCGCGTAGAGGTCCCACTTGGTGAGCTCCACGTCGAACGTGCCGGCTCCGGCCGCGTCCTTCACGGAGTTGACGACCACGCAGTCGGGCCAGTCCTCGCCGAGCTGCTGCCATAGCGCGACGTCCTCCTCGGTTTCGAGGACGAAGCCCTCTCCCCACTGCTCCCAGTACACGAGCTCGCGACCACCGTCTTCGATCGTCGCCAGGAGATCGCCCTCATCGAGATCGAAGCCGATCTCCTCCGCGACCATCTCGTCGCTCTGGATCCACAGCTCCACCGCTGCGGAGACCCGGTCACTCGACTCATGAGTCGCCCGCACATACGCGGCGTCCGAGTAGTACGAGTCGCTCGCTTCGTCGTACTCGGCGTCCTCCCACACGGCGTCTTCGTACACAAAGCCCGGGGCGACGACCGCCAGCGCTTTGTCGATCTGCGCGCGCTTGGACGGGGGAGGGGACGGCATGAGCTCGGGCGAGTCCGGAGACCAGTCGATCCACTCCCGGAGTCGGTCGCCTTCATCGGCCGGCAGGTCTTCCGTGATCTCGCCGAAGTCGGGGCGCGGCTCCTCGAAGACCGCGGGTGGGGCATCGGACCGGAGCGACACGTACGCGAACAGCCCGACGCTCACGCAGCAGGAGAGGAGAAGGACGGCCACGACAGCGCCGATCGCGATGATCGCGGTCTTCCTCGTGCGTTCGCTGCTCGCCTCGGACGGAAGTGAGGCCACGACCTCCGGCTGCCCGGGCGGCGGTGCGGCTGTCGGTATCTGATCGCTCACCAGGCGCTCCTTGCGAGGGATAGCGTGGTCCGAGTATACGGTCTGACACCGCTTGCGCGCAGCGTCTGGGGGAACCTCGCCCGGTCGGTCGGGCACGCCGGTGCGGATTCGCGGGCCGCAAACGCCCCGGGGCGTGTGTAGCGCGCCGCCGGTCCTCGCGGTGAGCCGATTATCCTCCAGAACCGACCGTTCAGCGACGAATCGCAACCGCTCAGCGACAAGGGAAGGAATTCCGAAAATCGGTCTTGCGGACCGATTCCGGTAGGGGTACATTCTGTCTTGTCCCGAGAGGTTGGACCGGGCGAACCGCGAAAGGTAGCGTACCAGTAGCTGCCGGCGGGGTGTGCAGGCGGAAGGCTTCGCGCAAGCTGGCTGGAGGCTCGCAGGCTCCAAAGGTGTGAAACGGGAAGCTACGGATTAGCGGATCTCGCAGGCGAGGTCTCTCGGGACACCTCTATTCTCAGGGCGTTCCGCAAGGAGCGAGAAGCACCGTTTCGCACGCAGAAGGCCGCCCACCCGGGCGGCCTTCTGCGTCACATCCCCAGTCGCGCGAGTGCCGCGAGCGTACGCCTCAGCCGCGGCCCGGGATGAACGACTTGACCTGCCGTTCGCCGACGCCCTTGAGGACCTGGGCGCGAGCGACGGGATCGAGAGATGCGAGCTCGGCGGAGATGAGCTCCTCGGTCTCGGCGATCCGCTCGGTGCGCGTGTCCCACGCAACGTCGGAAAGCATGACGATCCCGGCCGCGATCAGCGCCCCGGGCAGGGCCCAGGCGAAGAGGCCGCGTCTGCCCCGCAGCATCGCGAACGCCCCGAATACCAGACCGGCCCCCACGAGTGCGACTCCGGCCGTGGCCTCGGCCCGCTCGTCCTGCGGAATCGAATCACGCCACTGCTCGATAGCTTCGCGTGCGTCCATCGGGTGTCCCTTCATCAGAACCGTCTTGTCGCTATGTTCCCGAACCGGAGCGTTCTATGGCAAGAGAGCGGCGGGCGGTACGGTACACTCGTCGCATAGTGCGACCCGCCGAGAGGAGCCGGGTGGAGCCGACAGATGTGCCGGGGGCCTGGCGCCCCGGGCGGGGCAGTGTGATCTCGTGGCTGCTCTACGACCTCGCCAACACCACGTTCGCCCTGGGCGTCGGAAGCCGCTACTTCGGTCCGTGGCTCATCGAGGACCGCGGCGGAGCGGACTGGCAGCTTTCGGCGGCGATAGTCGTCGCGATGATCGCGGTCATCATCCTGGGTCCGTGGATCGGCGCGCTCTCGGACCATCACGGTACGCGCAGACCGTATCTCATCGGATCGACGCTGCTCTGCGTGGGCGCCACGGCGATGCTTGCCACTTGGGGAGTGGTTTCCTCGCTCGTCTTCTACGCGCTCGGCACCATCGGCTTCCACTGCGGCACGGTCGTCTACGATGCGATGCTTCCCGACGTGAGCACGCCGGCAACGGCCGGTCGGATCTCCGGCCTTGGCGTTGCGATCGGCTACACCGGCTCGGCGCTTGCGCTCGGAATCGGCGTGTACGTGTTGCCGCGGGAGGGGTACGCGGCTGTGTTCCGGTGGCTGGCTCTCGCATTCCTCGTCTTCGCGCTGCCGGCGTTCCTGTGGATCCGCGAGCGGCCCCGGTCGCGGCGCGAAGGCAGGCCTCCCGGCATCCTCGATTCGCCCGCAACGATGGTACGGGCCTGGAAGGCGGCGACAGGCTACCCGGGGGTCGTGCGGTTCCTCATCGGGCGGTTCCTCTACACGGACGCGATCAACACGGTGTTCCTGTTCAACGCCATCTTCGCGAAGCTCGAGATGGGCTTCTCGGACAAGCAGACGGATGCACTGGCACTCCTGGGCATCATCGCCGCCTGCCTCGGTGCGGTGGCCGCGGGGCGTCTCGTAGACCGAATCGGGCCGAAACACGTGCTCAACCTGGCGCTCTACGCTCAGCTTCTGGGTCTTGCGGCGGCGATCACCGCTGCGCTGACACACACGCAGAGTATTGGCTGGCTCGTGGCTGTCGGCGGGGGCGCGGGGATCGGCGCGGCTTGGACGTCGGACCGAGTGCTGATGACGCGGCTTGCGCCCGATCATCTGCTCGGCGAGTTCTTCGGCCTGTACGCGACCGTCGGACGATTTGCGACCGTGCTCGGGCCGCTGGTGTGGGCGCTGGTGACCGACGGGCTCGGATGGGGGCGCACGGCGGCGCTGGCGTTCCTGGGAGTGTTCATCTTCGCCGCGCGCGTGGTGCTGCGGAAGGTACCGCAGGTGCAGGCGGCCGAATCTACCGCCTAGCTGGCCGAATCCGACCATAGTGCCGTGCTGCCTACTCGGGTACGAACGGAGTGTACGGTCTGCGTCGGAGGGGGAGCGATGAGCGGCAGAAGGTTCTGCGCGGCGCTCTGTGCGGCGGCGCTCGGCATTTCGGTCCTGGCGCTCTCGCCTTCGCGCGGCGGCATGGCGGACGCGCTGGTCCCGCTTCCCGAATACGTGACGTTCATCCGCGACGGTGCGCTCGAGCAGGCGCTCGCGGGCAGCGACTCGGCCACCGTGCTCGTGGATCCGGCCTCCCTTCCTGCCGAGGACCCCGGCTTCACCGCACCGCTTGTGGTGGCGGCGCATTGGTGGGCACCTGACGGGACGCACGTGCTCGTCGGTGCGCGGAGTACCGCCACTGGCGAGCAGCGCTTGTTCATCTGCGGGAACGACGGGCTGAACCCCGTTCAGGTGACGGCCGGTGGAGGGGTGTTCCGCGGGCGTGGTGAGACTCCTGGGGCGCTGTGGGACTGTCCGGAGTCCGCATGGTCGCCCGACGGTCAGCAGCTGGCGCTGACGGTGCTCGCAGAGGGCGCGCCCGCGTTCGGCGACATCTACGTGGTCGGACTCGACGGCACCGGCGAGCTTGTAGGCAGCGGCGTGGAGCCGGCCTGGTCTCCCGATGGCGCACGGATCGCGTACGTCCGTGCGGTTCCCGAGGCAACGGACCTGGACTCGGCGCGTCCGTACGTGACCGTGGGGACGATCGGCGGCGGCTCGGTGGACCTCGGGCTCGGCCGCGAGCCGCTTTTCTCGCCCGACGGCGCCGAAGTGCTCTACCGGACGTGGACCGACAGCGGTGGGGAGGGCGGCGATCCGGAGCAGCTGGCGATCGCTCCGGCCGACGGAGGGGCAGAGCGGCTGCTCACCGCCTACGGTCCGGACGACGATATGGGGGGTCCTTCGGACATACTCGATCACCGCTTCTCACCCGACGGGAGCAAGGTGTACTTCCTTCAGGGGCGGCGCAGCGACAGCCGGTACGTCTTCGAAGTCGCCGCTGACGGGTCTTCGCCCGAACCGGTCGTGGTGTCGGGCTTGGCGACGGAGTTCTGCCTGTCGCTCGACGGGTCGCACGTCATCTACACGGGAGGAAGCATCGAAGAGGCGAGCTGGCAGACGCGTCAGCAGGTGTACTCGCGAGGGCTCGAGATGGATGTCGAGGTCCAGCTGAGCCCGACCATGCTCGCCGACTACACGTGCTCCAACCTGAGCGTCTCGAACCAGAACCGGTACGTCGCGTTCGACGCGATGATCCTGCCCGTCGGGGAGTTGCCGGGCAGCGCGACCACGCGTGAGGTGTGGGTCGCCAGCATCGACGGCGCGTACGTGCGACGTTGCGCCGAGAACGCATCCGGCGTGGCGTCTCAGCCGGCATGGACACCGGTCGTTGACGGGAACGGCGCGCTGGAAGGCGACGCGGAGACGGACTCGAGCGGTACGAGCTTCTGGGACCGCATCGGTGACGCGATCGCCGGCTTCTTCCGCTGGTTGGCCGGACTCTTCGACTGAGGCGGCGCATGCTCCCGTTCCCGCTCGCCACAACCGATCTCGCCCGCCGAATCGAGCGCGCGGGCGTAGACGACATGTGTGCGTGGCTCGAGGACTCGCGCAGGCAGGAGACCTACCCTGACGCCGAGTGCTTCCACGTCGGCGGCGGCGTTGCGCTGTGGTTTTCGCCCGGCAATGTCGTCAACGGCGCGTACGGCCTCGGCCTTCACGGACTCGTCGAGCAGGAAGAGGTAGCAGCGCTGTCCGCCTTCTTCGCCGAGCGCGGCGCGCAGGCCAAGATCGACGTGTGTCCGCATGCCGACGCATCGCTGCTGCGGTGGTGTGCCGAGTCCGGCTTCGTCGCTACCGGCTTCGAGACCGTGCTGTACCAGCCGCTTCCGGCCGCCCTGAGCGCGCCTCTGGCCGATGGCGTCGAGGTGCGACTTGCGAGCTCGAGCGAGGAACGCGAACTTTGGGCCGATCTCGAGGCGCGCGGCTTCACTGACGAGTCGCCCACCGAGGACCACCGCGTGCTTGCGCGCTCCATCGCGCTTCGCGCTGCGGCGCTGCCCTTCATCGGCTACCTCGAGGGCGAGCCGTCGGGTACGGGGATGCTGAACATCTCAGACGGCGTCGCGATGTTCAACGGCGACTCGACGCTCCCGCGTGCGCGCGGGCGCGGCGTGCAGACATCGGTCCTTGCCGAGCGGCTGCGCTACGCCGCCGATGCCGGGTGCGAGATCGCGGTGATCGAAGCGGAGCCTTCGGGCACGTCCCAGCGCAACCAGCTTCGGGCCGGGTTCCGCATCGCGTACACGCGTGTGCAGATGGAGCTGCCCGTTCGCGCGTGAGGCGGGCGCAAGGTGCGCGGGACCGCGCATCACCGCCGTGCGCGATTCGGCACGCGGGCGTTGCTGCAGTGGCGCGAACGGGGAGAACAAGCGTAGCGCCCGCACGACCGGGCGGGCTTCATCGGCCAGCAGAGGGAGGACTTCCATGAGCGACAGCGTGGGCGCGGGTGTGGCCACCAGGCTCGGTGAGTTCGTGAGCGCGAACGCGCAGACGGACACGGGCGGGACGTGGCAGCTCGAGAGCAAGAAGATGCTTGAGATCCACCTCGCGGGCGGCAACGTGTTCACGAAGCTCGGCGCGATGGTGGCCTACTACGGCAACCTGACCTTCGAGCGCGCGGGAGCAGGGAGTGCCGGGAAGTTCCTCAAGACGATGGCGACGGGCGAGCGTGCAGCTACGACCAAGGTGACCGGCTCCGGCATCCTGTACTGTGCCGACCAGGGCAAGGAGATCTCGATCCTATACCTGGAGAACGAGTCGATCTACGTGAACGGCAGCGACTGCCTGGCATACTCGGAGACCCTGTCCTGGGACATTGTCTTCACCGGCGGCGCCGGGATGATGGCAGGCGGGCTGTTCAGTCTCAAGCTGTCGGGCACCGGCTACGTGGCCATCACTACGAACGGCAGGCCGCTCGTACTCGGCGTGGCGCCGAACTCCCCGCTGTTCACCGACCCGAACGCGACGGTGGCGTGGTCCGACGCTCTGCAGACCTCGGTCAAAGCCGACGTGAACCTCAAGACGATGCTCGGCAGGGCGAGCGGTGAGACGTTCCAGATGCGGTTCGACGGCCAGGGCTTCGTCGTCGTGCAGCCGTACGAGGAGATCGTGGCAGCCAGCAGCGGCGGCGCGTGAGCGTGCCTCCAGAGGGACACCGCGTGGCGATTGAGGTCGTCGAGATCCGGGGCGGCGCCTGCGACGTCGGGCACCACGTCGGCGACACCTGGGAGGTCGACTCGGCCATCGTGCCCACGGGCATCTGCGGCTGGGCGTACGCGGCGATGGTGCCGTTTCTCCAGCCACTGCGCTTTGGCGGCACCTTCCCCTGGGAAGCCGAAGGTGAGGCGGTCGTGTCCTGCCCCGATCCGGCGAACACCGTGATCTTCAGACTGAAGGTGGACGAGTAGGACGCGGCCGACGGGGAGACATGCGCGTAGCCTCCGCAGGCGCGGGCTTTGCGCCGAGGACAGCAAGCGCTGTCTACCCCGTCGGCCGTACTTCGCTACTTGATGTTGACTGCTGTGGCCACTTCCTCGCCGTCTACGAAGAACGGCTGGTCGGCCGAGTTGATCTTGTCCATCATGTCGAACTCGAACAGGCCAGCCTCGCCGCGATCCGCATGCACCGCCACGAAGAGTGTCTCGGTGAGCGGAATCGGGTAGAGCTCCACGATCGACGCAAGGGACTCGCCTGCGGGGATGCGGAGGAGGCCGACGCGCTGGCCGGGTGCGCCCTCATCGTCGAGGTGCACGACGATCCAGCCATCCGTGGGGGCCAATGCGCGATCCACGGTGAGCGTCCCGGTCGAGACGTCCTGGTCAGCGACCTCGATCGCGGCGGTACCGTCCTCCGCCTTCACGCCGAACTCACGCACGGTCACGACTTTGGCGAGCTCCTTCTCGTCGACGAAGTACGGTCGGTCGGGGCTCATCTTCGCGTTCATCATGTCGAAGTCGAACTCGCCGGCTTCAGCGCGGTCGGCATGTACGGCCACGATCACGTTGGCGGTGGTGACGCCCTCAAGCTCGACTTCCACGTCCGTAGACTCACCCTTGTCGACGTGGGCGAGACCGACGCGCATGCCGGGCTTGCCGTTGTCGTCGAGGTGCACGACGATCCACGCGTCGCCGGGGGCGAGCACGCGGTCCACAACGAGCGTGTCGACATCGAGCTGCTCTTCGGCAAGCTTGAGCTGGGCGGCGTCGGCGGAGGCGACATAGCCCCAGACATCGGGGTTATCGCTTGTCTCCGTGTCGGCCGGGTTCGCGACGCAGCCTGCGAGTGCAAGCGCGCCGGCGAGTATGGCTGCAAGTGCGGTACGGGTCAGTGCGGTCTTCATCTTCGTTCTTCCTTTCGTGAGCGGAGCGCACTCGGCGCTCCAGTGCTGTATGGTCAGGCGTTCTTGGCCATGCTCGGGCGGAATCGGCGGAGCATGAGTGAACTCGTCACCACGCTCACGCTCGAAAGCGCCATCGCGGCGCCCGCGAGTTCCGGCTTGAGCAGGCCGAGTGCAGCAACCGGGATGCCCAGCGAGTTGTAGCCGAGCGCCCAGAAGAAGTTCTGGCGGATCTTGCGGATAGTGGCCCGCGACAGTTCGATGCCGGTGACCACGTCGCGCAGGTCGTTCTTGATGAGCACGATGCCGCCGGTCTCCATCGCGATATCGGTGCCGGCGCCCATCGCGATGCCGATGTCGGACTGGGCGAGCGCTGGCGTGTCGTTGATGCCGTCGCCGACCATTGCGACCACAAGCCCGCGTTCCTGGAGCTTTGCGACCTCCTCGGCCTTGTGCTCCGGAAGCACCTCGGCGAGCACGTGGTCGGCCGGAATGCCGGCCTGCGCGGCAATCGCCTCGGCCGTCGTCCGGTTGTCGCCTGTGATCATGAAGACTTCGACGCCCATCTTCGCTAGCCGGCTGACGGCCTCGGCCGAATCGGCCTTGAGGGTGTCGGCCACCGCGATGATGCCGGCGAGCTTGGCCTTGTTGACGCCCACGAGCATGACGGTCTTGCCCTCGGCCTCGAGCGCTTCGATGCGCGACTCGTGCTTCGAGATCTCGATGCCCTCGCGGGCCATGAGCCTGCGGTTGCCGAAGGCGACCCACATGCCGTCGACGCGTCCCTCGACGCCGTGCCCCGGTACCGCCGCGAACTCCTCGACGGCCGGCAGGTGCATCTCGCGCTCCTTCGCGCGGGCGACGATCGCTTCGGCCAGAGGATGCTCACTGCCGCGCTCGAGCGCCGCGGCGAGCATGAACACCCGCTCGGGGTCGTGGTCTTCGGCGAGTTCGATATCGGTCACCACCGGCTTGCCGTGTGTCAGCGTGCCGGTCTTGTCGAAGACGATGGCCTTGATCTTGTAGGCGGTCTCGAGCGCTTCGCCGCTCTTGATGAGGATGCCGTTCTCCGCGCCCTTGCCCGTGCCGACCATGATGGCCGTTGGGGTAGCGAGGCCGAGCGCGCACGGGCAGGCGATCACGACGACCGCGGTGCCGGCGAGCAGGGCCTTGATGAACGGCGTGACGTCCATGTAGATGCTCGGGTCCACGAAGCGCGGCGCCACGAACAGCCACACGAGGAAGGTGAGCACCGCAAGCGCGACCACGACCGGCACGAAGATCGCGGAGATACGGTCGGCGAAACGCTGCACCGGCGCCTTGGAGCCCTGCGCCTCCTCCACGAGCTTCACGATCTGGGCGAGCGCCGTATCGGCGCCGACCTTGGTGGCGCGGAACCGGAACGAGCCGAGCTTGTTCAGCGTCGCGCCGATGACGGTGTCGCCCTCACGCTTCTCCACGGGGATCGACTCGCCGGTGAGCATGGACTCGTCCACCGCGGACGTGCCTTCTGTAACGACGCCGTCTACCGGGACCTTCTCGCCGGGGCGCACCACGATGATGTCGCCCACGAGGACGTCTTCGACGGGGATGTCGATCTCGGCGCCGTCGCGCACGACGCGCGCGGTCTTTGCGGCCAGGCCCATCAGCTTCTTGATGGCGTCGCTCGTCTTGCCCTTCGCGCGCGCCTCGAGGAGCTTGCCGAGGATCACGAAGGTGATGAGCAGAGCGGCCGTCTCGTAGAAGACGGGTTCCATCGAGAAGGCGGGGATGAACGTCGCGGCAAGCGAGTAGAAGTACGCCGAAGAGGTGCCGATCGCGATGAGCGTGTCCATGTTGCCGGTACGGCGCTTCAGCGCGTGGTAGAAGCCGCGGTAGAACTGCCCGCCGGCGATGATCTGTACCGGCGTGGCGAGCACGAAGCCGATGTACTTGAATACCATCATCGGGTCCCACGCGCCGCCGAACGTCTGCGCGAGCCACGTGGCGACCGAAAGCGATACCGACTCCATCACCGACGGGATCATCAGGAGGAGCAGCGGCAGCGATAGCGCGAGCGAGAAGATGAAGAGCCGCTTCTCCTTCGCGATGTGCGCCTGCTGCGCCTCGCGCTGCGCGTCGTCCCCCGCGCCCGGGGCGGCATCCTCGGCCCGCGGCACGGCGTCGTAGCCAGCACCGCGAACGGCAGCGACGATGTCGTCCACGCCGAGCATGTGAGGGTCGTAGGTGACGGTCGCGGTTTCGGCGGCGAGGTTCACGACCGCGATGCCTACACCCGGCGTCCGCTGCAGCGTCCGCTCGATCACCGCCTGGCAGGACGAGCACGTCATACCGATGATGCCGAAGGTCGCGCTTGAGGTGGCAGCAGCTGCGCTTGCGGCCATCAAGGCCTCGGCGGGCTTCCCGGGCACGACCGGGCATGTGCCGGTGTCGCAGACCCCGTCGGCCGGCTCCGATCCCTCGTACGGCTCGAGCGTCGCCGCTCCGCCAGCGGGCGTGAACCCGGCGGCGCGGATCGCAGCGTCTATCGCGGCCGTATCCGGCTCGGCCTCGGCAGCGATCACCGCGAAGCCGCCCTGTGCGTCGGCGGAGAGCACCGTCACGCCTGGCATCTCACCGATGCTTGCTGTCACGAGCCGCTCGCAGGCATGGCAGTGCATGCCTTCGATCGCGACCCGGTAGGTTCTCGTCATCGTTGTCTCCATGATGTGTTCGCTACTCCACAATGATAGTGCCGAAGGCCATCTGCATTCCGCAGCTGAACCCGTACGTTCCCGGCACGAGCTTGTCGGCCTCGATGCGCACGGTCACATCGCCTGCGGTGAGGTCTTCGGAGAAGCCGAAGTCCGGGCTCTCGACCTGTGCGAGGCAGCCGCTCGCCTGCGTGAAGGTGATCTCAGCGGGGATGCCCGCGGCGAGCCTGATGGTGTTCGGGTCGTAGTATCCGGCCGATGTGTCGACCGTGATGCGCTGGACGCCGTTCTCAACGGCCGCGGCACCCTCGATGGGCTCGGAGGAGCCGCCGGGGCAGCATGCGCATGCGGGTGGACCTGCGGAGATGGAGGACGCCAGCGCAGGCAGGACGCTCGTGCCGGCAGGGGTGGCACCCTCGCCCGCAGTCGCTATCTGGTATGACGCCACGAACGCGAGGACGACGATCAGGAGGATCAGTCCGGTTCGCATTGTCTTGGTGTTCTTCTGGCTCATTGGTCGTTCCTTTCAAGTCTGTTTGCGACGGTGTATTCCGCCGCGGTTTCCACTACCTGATGACGCCACCGAACAAGAGTCCGGCGAAAATCGCGACCGCGATGGCGGCCGCGGCGAGAATCAGTTCACGTGCGCTCAAGCCGAGGAATCGCCGCGGGTCTCCGCCCGCAGGCGCCGTCTTGGCCAGGACCGCGCCCGCACCCACCACGCCGGCAATCACGAGCACAAGCACGATGCCCGAGGTATCGCTACCGGTCGCGCCTGCCTCGGCGCCGACCCGCAGCTGCCCCGACATCATGCCCATCCCGCAGGTGAGCGTGTACGTGCCTGCACCGGTGGCCGGCAGGTCGACGGTCGTGACGGCGTTTGGCGCGAGATCCACGAGCACGCCGAGTTGCGGCACCGCCAGCTGGTCGGAGCATGCGTTGGCTTCCTGGCGGTCTACCACGAGCCTCACCGGGGTGTCGGCGGGGATGTCGACCGTCTGCGGTTGGAACGTGGTGTTCACGATCGTGAGCGGCACCTCGACGACGCCGTCCGTCTCGACGAAGTACGCGCCCGTGGGTGCGGCTGTCTGGCCACCGAAGACCGCCTGCTTGACGGACTGCAGCGTGACCGTCGAGCCAAGGAGTTGTGCGCCGCGGTTCAGGTACGTGACGCCGAAGACCAGCACCACGATGGCTAGCGCCACCATCACGCGCTCCTTGAGGCGCTTGGGGATCAGGCTGGACGCGGTGCCGAAACCGAGCATCAGCGGAGTGGTGCCCAGGCCGAACGCGAACATCGAGACCGCTCCGGATACCGCGCTGCCGCTTGCAGCGGCGTTCAGCTGTGCCGCCATCAGCGGCGCGCACGGCATCAGGCCGGTGAGCAGCCCGAAGGTGATCGGCGTGGCGAGCGTGGACTGTTCGGCCTCGGCGTCGGAGACAGCCTTGCGCCGCACGGACGAAAGTGCGCGCATCAGGAACTTCGGTGGACGGGGGGTGAGCTTGAGCGCCCACGGCACCCTGCCGGTCATCCCGAGTGCGAGCACGATCATGAACACGCCGGCGAGCACCATCACGTACGGCCGGATTGCGTCGAGATCGAACGCCGAGCCGACGCCGCCGAGCAGCAGGCCGACCAGCATGTAGCTGAGTATCTTAGCGCCCTGGTAGGCGAGGTTGGGGACGACGCGCTGGGCGATCGTCCCTTCCTCGGTACCCTTGAGGGCGTACGTGACGACCATCGGTCCGCACATGGAAACACAGTGCAGACTGGTCACGAGCCCGAGAGCCAGGGATGGTAGGAACAGGTTCAAGTGAAGCACTCCTCGTATCGCGAATACGGACGCTGGCGCGCAAGGTATATGCCCGAGCGCGCTTTGGCGAGGAGGTGCTTCTAGACCGTGAGGCGGACCCCGAGTGGGTCGAGTGGCGGCGGCGAGGCGGTTGCCTCGGGCGCGGTGAGCGTCGTGGTGACAACATCCGGCGACTCGAGTGCCAGTGCGGTGCCGATCATGACCGGCACCGGGAGTGCCTGTGCGGCAACCGAGACGGCATCGTCGTCGGTGTGCTTCATGGCGACGGTCTTCGGGCAGTCGTCGCACGCCGGCGTGAAGTCGGAGCACGGACCGGCGGCCATGTCGCCGCAGTCGGGCATGGCACAGACCGGGGTGGCAACGCCGAGAACCGCCACCATCACCATGGCAGCCGCAAGCATCTTCACGATGTCTAGCTCGCGGGTCATTCCACCCTCAATCGTAGCGCAGGTGCGAGTCTGTCGGACATAAGCAACGAGTATGCCAGTTGTTGGCAGTGCCGACCTCTAGACGCCTCTCATTCGTTTGGACGCCGAAGCATCGTCACGGCGAGTTCGGCGCGCAGGTTTGGCAACAAGTGCACGCGCGCTACCGCGTCGCCGCGAAGGCGTAGCGCCACCTCGCGCTCGATCTCCAATCCGGCTTGCTGCGCTAGAAGCCGGAAGTCCCGGATTGTCGTGTAGTGCACATTGGGTGTGTCGTACCACTGGTATGGCAGCGCATCGGATACCGGCATGCGGCCGAAGATCCCGAGCCGGATTCGGGCGGACAGCAGGCCGAAGTTCGGATACGAGATGATCGCGCGCCTGCCTACGCGCGCGGTCTCGGCGATGAGCGGCCGCAGGTGCCGTACCTCCTGGAGAGTCTGCGAAAGGACCACAACGTCGAACGAATCGTCAGGGATGTCTCGAAGGCCTTCGTCGAGGTTGGCCTGGATCACCGGGATTCCCCTCCGAACGCAGCCGAGGACGCCCTGTGGCGAGATCTCGATTCCCCGCACGGCGCAGCCACGTTCGTCGCGCAGGAACGCTAGCAGCGCGCCGTCACCGCAGCCCAGGTCCAGCACGCGCGCGCCCGGGGGGACGAAGTCCGCTAGCAGGCGCAAGTCGGCGCGTAGCGCCTCGGCGGCTGTCACGACACCCTCCTCTCTGCGCAACGGTTCCGATCGGCAAGTATCCGCTCCAGGAATGCTCCAATCAGCGCGCCCTGCTGCTCGGTCTCGAGCAGGAATGCGTCATGCCCATAAGGACTGTCGATCTCTGCGAATGTGAGCTCGGCTCCGCGCGACAGCAGCGCGCGGACGATTTCACGCGCCTGGGCGGTGGGGAAAAGCCAGTCCGAGGTGAAAGACGTCACGAGGAACCGCGGCATGTCCGTTCCGGCGGGTGGCTGCCAGTCGAAGTAGTCCATCGCCTTGGTCATGTAGAGATACGTGTCCGCATCGAATCGCTCGACGAAGCGGCGCCCTTGATACGCAAGGTAGCTCTCGACTTCGAATTCGCTCACGAAGTCGAACGCGTGATCCTCTCGGTCGCGGAGCCTTCGGCCGAACTTCTCGCGCATGCCGTCCTGGGACAGGTACGTGATGTGGCCGACCATCCGGGCGATGGCCAGGCCGTCGGCGGGCTGGGCGTCGGGCGCGTAGTCACCGCCGGCGAATCTCGGATCGGCGATGATCGCCGATCGTCCCACCTCATTGAATGCGATCGCCTGGGCGCCTAGCCGAGACGTTGTCGCCGCGGCGATCACAGCGTCAGTACGTTCGGGATACCTCCTGGCCCACGCGAGTGCCTGCATGCCGCCCATCGACCCGCCGACGACTGCTAACAGCCGTTCGATTCCGAGCGCGTCGAGTAGTCTCGCCTCCACATCGACCATGTCCTCGATCGTCACGAGCGGGAAGCGGAGGCCCCAGCGGTTGCCGGTCTCCGGATCGATGCTGCCGGGGCCTGTGGTCCCCGAACAGCCGCCGAGTACGTTCGCGCAGACGACGAAGTAGCGCGCCGTATCGATCGCCAGCCCGGGACCGACGAGCGAGTCCCACCAACCGGGACATGTTGCGCCGTCGAGGCCTGGTCCGGTGGCGACGTGGGCATCGCCTGACAGGGCATGACACACAAGCACGGCGTTGTCGCCATTCGGAGAAAGCGTGCCGAAAGTCTCGTATGCGACGTCGACCCCCTCAAGGGAGCGCCCGCCCGCCAGGCGGAACGCCCCCTCGATTCGAAGAGTCCGAGGTCCGCTTGCTTCGCTCATGGACCTAGACCGCCTCCAGTGCTCTATCGAGGTCAGCGATGATGTCCTCAACGTTCTCGATGCCGACCGACAACCGCACGAAGTCCTCGCTGATGCCCGCGCGCGCGAGTTCCTCGGCGGACAGCTGGGAGTGCGTCGTCGAAGCGGGGTGGATGATGAGCGACTTGGCATCGCCCACGTTGGCGAGGTGGCTGAACAGTTCGACGGAGTTGATGAGCGTCTTGCCTGCCGCAAGTCCGCCTTTCACACCGAATACGACCACGCCGCCGTAGCCATTCTCGAGGTACTTGTCGGCGTTGGCCCTGGTGGGATGTGAGTCGAGTCCCGGGTAGGCGACCCACTCGACCCTGGGATGTGACTCGAGATACTTCGCGACTGCGAGTGCGTTGTCGCTGTGGCGCTGAACGCGAAGCGAGAGCGTTTCCACGCCTAGCAGGAACTGCTGCGCACTGAAGGGCGAGAGCGACGCGCCGAGGTCGCGCAGCAGGTTGACGCGCGCACGGATGCCGAAGGCGACGTTGCCGAGCCCGGGGAAGTCGCCGAAGACGTCCCAGAACTTGAGACCGTGGTAGCTGTCGTCAGGCTCGGTGAAGAAGGGGTGCCTGCCGGTTCCCCAGTCGAAATTGCCGCCGTCGACGAGGATGCCGCCGATCGACGTGCCATGCCCGCCGAGCCACTTCGTGAGCGACTCGATCACCACAGCAGCGCCGTGCTCGATTGGACGGCACAGGTAGGGCGTGGCGAACGTGTTGTCGACGAACAGCGGTATGCCCAGCGCGCGGCCGGCTTCGGCGAGTCCGCCGATGTCGGGCACGTCGAGGCGCGGGTTGCCGATGGTCTCCACGAACCACGCCCTCGTGGTGTCATCCGATGCGGCGGCAAAGCCCGCCGTGTCGGTCGTCTCTACGAAGCGGACCTCGATCCCAAGTCGTCGGAAGGTATGCAGGAAGATGTTCCAGGTGCCTCCGTAAAGCGAAGTGGAGGCGACGATCGAATCGCCGGAGCCTGCCACGTTCAGCAGGCCTAGCACCTCGGCAGCGTGGCCTGACGCGACAGCCAGCGCCGCGCTTCCGCCCTCGAGCGCCGCGATGCGCTGCTCGAGCACGTCGTTGGTGGGGTTCATGATCCGGGAGTAGATGTTGCCGAAGGCGCGCAGGCCGAAGAGATCGGCCGCGTGGTCGGCGTCGTTGAAGTTGTACGCCACCGTCTGGTAGATCGGTACGGCACGTGAGCCGGTGGTGGGATCCGGCGTAGCGCCGCCGTGGACGGCGCGGGTGTCGAAGCGGTGCGGCGAAGCGCTCATGGCTCCTCATTTCCTGTGTCTTTGATGAAGCGGACTGATGCCCGGCGCTTACGGAAGCGCGGGGTACTGAAGCCGCCCGGACTCCGCGCATGCGAGCGCAGACCCGGGCTGGGTCATCATCATGTCCATCGCCATCACGAACACAGGGCGTGCCATGGTGCCTCGTCTCACCTCCTTCGCTAGTCCGAAACGGCGGGGAAGTCCCCTACGTTGAGCCCGTACTGTATCAGCGCGGGAAATGCGCGTCCATCGCTCCAACCGCACCTCTGCACCGGGGTTGCCTCCCCGTGCGGAGCCGATCAGATGAAGTACACGGGTTCGCGTTCCGCGTCCAGAATCGCCTGCCGGGCGGCAAGGTCGGCGATCGTGGTCTTCTCGAGTGCGGCATCCAAGGCGTTTGCAGCGGCCGCCCAGAACTCGGACGTGGCCTGGCCCGTGGCTCGCGGCACGTCCAGCGCCTCGCCCTGCAAAGCCCTCACGATGTCGTGAACCGTGATCAGCGCAGCAGACTGAGCCAGCGCGATCCCGCCGCCGGTCCCGCGGCGCGAGTCGACCAGCCCGGTCTTGGCAAGCGCGGTCATCTGCTGCTCTCCGAAGCGACGCGGCAGCCCGAGCGTCTCGGCAAGATCACCTGCGGCGATGGTCGTCCCCGCAGGTAGCCGGGCGAGCGCGACGAGCATCCTGAGGGTGTAGTCGAGTCTCTGGGACACGCGCATCTCTACTCACCGTACCCTTCCCAGAGGGGGGTCGAGAGGTAGCGCTCGCCGGTGTCCGGCGCCACGGTGACTACGAGTCCGCCGGCGAGCTCGGGACAAGCAGCGATACGGAGCGCGGCTGTGATGTTCGCTCCTGACGATATGCCGACGAACAACCCCTCCTCATCGGCGGCACGACGCGCGGTCTCGATCGCCTCCGGCGCCGACACCCTCTCGACCTCCGAGAGCAGTTCTAGGTCGAGTACCGAAGGGATGAAGTTCGCACCGATTCCCTGGATCCCGTGACCGGCGGGCGTGAGATCCTCGCCTGCTAGTCTCTGAGTGATGATCGGCGACTCCGCCGGCTCGACGGCCACGATCAGTGTGCCGGGGTGACGCTCGCGAAGGTAGCGGCCCGCCCCGGAGATCGTTCCTCCCGTACCCACGCCTGCCACGAATGCGCCGAGACGTTCGGGGCCGATCGCGTCGTCGATCTCCGGCCCGGTGGTGGCGTAGTGGATGGCGGGGTTGGCAGGGTTATCGAACTGAGCCGGAATGAACGCTCTGTCGGTCTCGGCGGCTATCCGCTCCGCGGCCTCGACGGCGCCGCGCATTCCGTCGGCCCTGGGAGTCAGGATAAGCTCCGCGCCGTAGGAGGCGAGCAGCTTGCGCCGCTCGATCGACATCGATTCGGGCATGGTGAGGATGACCCGGTAGCCTCGCGCGGCGCCTATCATCGCCAGCGCGATACCGGTGTTGCCCGAGGTGGGCTCTACGAGTACGGACTTGCCGCGCTCTATGACCCCGCGAACCTCGGCATCGTCGATCATCGCGCGACCGATGCGGTCCTTGACGGAGCCGCCGGGATTCCGGGACTCGAGCTTCACGGCGACCGCGGCGGGGAGCCCCTCGGACAGCCGGTTCAGGCGGACGAGCGGCGTCGATCCGATGGTCTCGTCCACCGAGGCGTTGATGTTCGGCATTCTCGCTCCTCCAGGTCGGCGTTGTTCACGTTCTGAGGCTACGACTCGGTGGCAGCGCATTCAAGGGATTATAGCGCACTAATACTATGCGATTAGTGCGTTAAATAGGGCCGCACGGGGTCCGCCGCAGCAATATAAGATACTAGCAAGCAAGATATTACGTGTGGTAATCTCACGAGCGCTATGAACCCGGCGAGTTGGAGAGCCCACGATGTCTGATCCGAACGAGACCTACGGTGAGATGTGGCAGGATCTAGGGATGAACCTGCGGGCGCACTGCGCCCTGCTGGGAGCGATCCCGGTGATGTACCAGAACGCGTACCTTTCGCAGCAGAATCGTCCGGAGGGCATGTCGTACTTCGACTTCGTCGTCTCGGAGATCCACGGTCTTCGCATCAAGGAGTTGGTCGACCACAAAGCCGCAGGCGGCAAGGTCGTCGGCACGTTCTGTCTGTACGTGCCCGAGGAGATCATCCGGGCGCTCGGGGCGATCGACGTGGGTCTGTGCGCCGGCGCCGAGTGGGGCTACAACGAGGTCGAGAAGGTCCTGCCGCGGAACACCTGCGCGCTCATCAAGAGCTTCGTCGGGTTCAAGATGGACCGCGTGTGCCCGTACGTGGAGTCGGCCGATCTCGTCATCGGCGAGACCACGTGCGACGGCAAGAAGAAGGCGTATGAGATCTTCGGCGAGATGGCGTCCGTGTACGTCATGGAGCTGCCCCAGATGAAGCGCCCGGAGGACTTCAATCTATGGCGCTCGGAGATAGACCGGCTCGTGGCGCAGCTCGAGGAGCTCACCGGCCGGAAGCTGACGCTGGAGAACCTGAAGGCCGCCACACGCGAGGTGAACGGCAAGCGGCGCGCACTGCACCGGCTGAACGCCGCCCGCAGGGCCACCCCTGCGCCGATCTCGGGCAAGGACGCACTGCTGGCGTCGCAGGTTGCGTTCTACGACGACGTGCCGCGCTTCACGCAGATGGTGGACAAGATCGCCGATGAACTCGAAGCGCGCGTCGCAGCGGGCGAGGGGGTCGCTCCGGCGAACGCTCCCCGCGTGCTTGTGACCGGCTCGCCGATGGCCATTCCCAACTGGAAGCTCCACGACGTGATAGAGAAGTCCGGCGCGGTCGTGGTCGCCGACGAGATGTGCACGGGCTCGCGCTACTACGACACGCTGACGCCTGAGGATGCCGACACGCTTGAAGGCATGCTGGACGGCATCGCGAAGAAGTATCTGGGCATCAACTGCGCGTGCTTCACGCCCAATGAGGGGCGCATGGAGGACGTGGTGCGCATGGCGCAGGAGTCGGGTGCGCAGGGCATCGTGCACTATGCGCTGCAGTTCTGCGCCCCGTACCAGATCGAGGCGCACGGTGTGGAGAAGGCCGCCAAGGCGGCCGGCCTGCCGGTGCTGCGCATCGACACCGACTACTCGGCGGAAGACATCGGTCAGCTCCAGACGCACGTCGAGGCGTTCGTGGAGATGCTCTCCGAATGAGTCTCGTGCTCGGCCTCGACATCGGTTCGCGTACCGTCGATGCGGTGTGGCTGAATGACGGACAGATGGTGGAGAGCGTCGTCCTCGACTCGGGTTTCGACCCTCAGGAAGTCGCGCGGTCACTAGTGGAGCGCCGAGCTCACGACGCGCTGGTGGCGACCGGCTACGGTCGCCACCTCGCGCGCGACCTGTTCGGTGCTCGGGTGGTCACGGAGATCAAGGCGTACGCCCGCGGCGCCAGAGCGCTGTTCCCCGACGCCGCGGCGGTGCTCGACATCGGCGGGCAGGACACGAAGTCCATCGCATTGGACGATGGTGGGCGCGTGGTCGACTTCGAGATGAACGACAAGTGCGCGGCCGGTACAGGCAAGTTCCTCGAGGTGATGGCCCGCGCGCTCGGATTCTCGCTGGAAGAGATGTCGACGGCCGCATGCGCGGCGGCCACGGGGATCTCGATCTCCTCGATGTGCACGGTGTTCGCCGAGAGCGAGGTGACCGGGCTCGTCCACAGGGGCGAGGACCGCGGGCGGATAGCGCGCGGCCTGCACTCGGCGATCGCGACCCGAACGCTCGGGTCGCTGGCGCGTGTGTGTGCGTCAGGGCCACTCGTGTTCGCCGGGGGTGTGGCCCGCAACGTCGCGATGGTCGCGCTCGTGCGAGACGGTTTCGCCGGCGAAGTCGTCGTCCCGGCCGATGCTCAGAGTGTGGGTGCGCTCGGCGCGGCGCTGTCGGCCTAGGCCGAGACGATTCCTCCTCCGACGACCCGGTCCCCTTGGTACAGCACGACGGACTGGCCCGGAGCCGCCGGCTCTCCGGGTTCGTCGAAAGCGATGCCGATCGCCCCGGCGGCAACGGTTGCGGTGGCGGGCACCGGCCGCGCCTGGTAGCGGACCTGCGCCGACACACGCGCGGACGCTTCCGGCAAGCGCCATACCGGGTCGGTGAGCGTGACGCGGGAGACTCCGGGACCGCTGGCCGGCTCCACGATCACGGCGTTGCGCCTGGCGTCGATGCCTGACACGCGGTACGGCCCCTCGGGCCCTCCCACGCCGAGCCCCTTTCGCTGTCCCACCGTGTATCGCGCGATCCCGCGGTGGTGTCCGAGCACGCGCCCGTCCCCGTCCTCTATCGGTCCCGGTTCGAGTGCCCCGGGGTGCAGCTCGCCCACGAGTGCCACGTGATCGCTCGAGAAGCACACTTCCTGGCTCTCGCGGCGTTCGGCAGTGGGCAGACCGCGCTCGGCGGCCATGGCTCTGACCTCGGCCTTCGTGAGGTCGCCGAGAGGGAACTCGAGCTCCCCGAGCACCTCTGGCGCTACGCGGTAGAGGAAGTACGACTGGTCCTTGGCCTCATCCGCCGCCCGTGCGAGCCACGCCTGGCCGTCCGCATCGCGCTCGACGCGCGCATAGTGACCCGTCGTGAGAACGGTTGCCCCGAGTGCGCGAACGCGCTGCGCGAACGCGCCGAACTTGACCCGCTCGTTGCAGCGGACGCAGGGGTTCGGCGTGAGCCCGCTCGCGTATGCGTCGCAGAACGGCTCCACGACCTCGGCGCGGAACTCGTCGGCGATGTCGATCACCACATGCGGGATGCCGAGCTGCGCGCATACCCGCCGTGCGAGCGCGACCTCCTCCTCGCCGCAGCACGCTCGCCCGGCGATCTCAGCCAGGCCGAGGCGCATCGTCACGCCGAAGACGTCGCGACCGGACTCCACGAGGAGCGCCGCGGCCACCGACGAGTCGACTCCACCTGAGAGCGCGATCGCGATCTCAGGCATGGCGTGGGATCCCCGCTCGGCGGGAACTGCTAGTGTGTGTGGTCCTCATCATCGTCCTCGTGCGGGTCGAAGTGAGGGTCGCTGGACTTGATCTCCCCGGCGATCGGCTCGCGGCCACGCTTCACGAGGTAGTCGTCGACGGCGACCTTAAGACCGTCTGTGGCGAGCACGGAGCAGTGCATCTTCGCCGGCGGCAGCCCGCCGAGTTCCTCGGCCACCTGGTTCTTCGTGATAGCCACGGCCTCCGCAAGCGTCATGCCCTTCGCCATGTCCGTCACGATCGACGAGGTGGCTATTGCGGCACCGCACCCGAGCGTCTGGAACTTGATGTCGTCGATGCGGTCGTCATCCACCTTGATCGTGATCTTCATGACATCGCCGCACACCGGGTTGCCGACCTCGCCGATGCCGTCGGCGTCCTCGATGACGCCGACGTTGTGCGGGTTGCCGAAGTGCTCCATGACCTTCTCGCTGTAGATCACCTGCGTGCTCCTATCCTTTCGCGCCGACGAGCTCGGCGACAGTCTTCTCGTACAGAGGGTTCATCGAACGCAGCCGCTCGACGATCGGAACCAGCTTCTCCACGAGGTAGTCCACGTCCGCCTCGGTGGTGAAGCGGCCCGTGCTCACCCGCAGTGAGCCATGGGCGAACTCCACCGGGCAGCCGATGGAGAGCAGGACGTGGCTCGGCTTGAGCGATCCCGAGCTGCATGCCGAGCCGGTGGAGACCGCGATGCCCGCCGCGTCCAAGTGCAGCAGCATCGCCTCGCCCTCGACGCCCGGGATCACGAAGTTCGCGATGTGCGGGAGGCGAGTGGCCGCGTCGACGGCGTTCAGGCGTGCGTAGTGGATCTCGCCGAGCAGCCGTTCCACGAGGTGGTCGCGAAGCGCGGCCAGCCGCGGCGCTTCGGTGGGCCGCTCGGCGTCCATGATCTCGAGCGCCGTGGCGAAGCCGACGTTGCCGGCCACGTTCTGCGTGCCGCTCCGGCGCTTGGACTCCTGCCCGCCGCCCATGAGATACGGCGCCATGCGCACGCCCTTCTTGAGGAACAGCGCACCCGTGCCTTTCGGCCCGTAGATCTTGTGGCCGGAGAACGATGCCGCATCGATGCCGAGTTCGGTCACGTCGAAGTCGGCCTTGCCGAGCGTCTGCGCGGCGTCGGTGTGGAACAGCGCGCCGCGGGCGTGAGCCGCAGCCGCGAGCTCTCGAACAGGCTGCAGCGTCCCGATCTCGTTGTTGCCGTGCATTACCGAGACAAGGACCGTGTCGTCGCGCAGCGCGGCAGCGAGGTCCTCGGGGTGGACGATGCCGTCGGTGCGGGGCTTGAGCTCGGTGACATCGAAGCCGTGCTTCCCGAGCCACCAGGCCGGCTCCAGGACAGCGTGGTGCTCGAATGCCGAGACGATGACGTGCCCCGTCGCTCGGCCGCCAGCCGTGGCGAGCCCGATGATCGCGGTGTTGTCCGACTCCGTGCCGCCGGAGGTGAAGATCACCTCGTCGGGGCGCGCGCCGATGGATGCTGCTACACGCTCCCGGGCGTCCTCTAGCGCCCGGGCCGCGTCGCGCCCGAGGGCGTAGAGGCTGTTCGCGTTGCCGTATCGCTCGGTGAAGAAGGGGAGAATGGCGTCGACCACCCGCTGGTCGGTGGGCGTCGTTGCCGCGTAGTCGAGGTATGCCTTGTGTTCCATCAGTCGGTCCTCCGTGTGGTGCAGGTCAGCGGCGCGCGGTCGAGGCGCGTCTGTTCTTCGGCGAGGCGGGCGAGCGAGAAGCCGGACAGCGCCGCTCGGACTGCTCCCGACACCTCGCCCCAGACGCTCGCGGCCGCACAGCCCTCACCGCGTCCGCAGCCGTCTGGCGCGCACACCGACGGCGCGATCGCGCCCTCCAGCGCCTCGACGATCTCGAGCGCGGTGATGTCGCCGGCGGGCCGAGCGAGCGCGAAGCCGCCGCGCGGGCCGCGGGTCGCGCGGACGAGTCCGGCGCGCCGCAAGTCGGCCAGCAGCTGCTCGAGGAATGCGGCGGGGATGCCGCGGGATTCGGCAAGCTCGCGAGTGGCCAATGGGCGGCCGCCTTCTGATGAGGCCATGTCGATGAGAGCCAGCAGGCCGTATTCGCTTCGTGCCGAGAGCCGCATGGTGCGTTCACCTACAAAGTTGACTGAAATAGTCAGGTACAGGAACGGACGTTACGCCCGCAGGCACGCTGCGTCAAGTGGCCGAGTGGTCGGGCCTTGCTGGAGGCTCCTGCTATGCTTGGGGACACGCTATCTCCGGAGGAGGACGCATGGCACGTCCGGGCGCAGCGGATCGCGCCTCAGGTATGCTCACCGACCTCTATCAGCTCACGATGGCCTTCGCGTACTGGAAGGCCGGGATCACGAGCACGGAGGCTTGCTTCCACCTGTACTTCCGCGAGAACCCGTTCAGAGGCGGATTCAGTGTCGCCTGCGGGCTCGCCCAGGCGATCGAGTACATCGAGAACCTGGGCTTCACCGACGACGACACCTCCTATCTCGCCACGCTGACCGGACGCGGCGGCACGCCGCTCCTCTCGGCCGGGTTCCTGGAGTGGCTCCGCGCGTTCCGCTTCACCGGCGATGTGCTTGCCGTTCCCGAGGGCACGGTCGTCTTCCCGAACGAGCCTGTGCTGCGCGTGACAGGTCCAGTCGCCGAGTGCCAGATGGTCGAGACCGCGCTGCTCAACATCGTGAACTTCCAGACGCTCGTTGCCACCAAGGCCGCACGCGTGCGTCTGGCGGCGCAGGGCGATCCGGTGATCGAGTTCGGCTTGAGGCGCGCCCAGGGGCCGAACGGCGCGCTCTCGGCGAGCCGCGCCGCGTACGTCGGCGGCTGCGCGGCGACCTCGGACGTGCTTGCGGGACAGACCTATGGCATCCCGGTCGGCGGGACCCACGCGCACAGCCTCGTGATGGTCTACGACTCCGAGCTCGAGGCGTTCCTCGCGTATGCGGAGGCGATGCCGAACAACGCGGTGCTGCTGGTGGACACCTACGACACACTTGAGGGCGTTGCGAACGCCATTCGCGCAGGGCAGCACCTGCGGGAACTCGGGAGCGACCTCATCGGCGTGCGCATCGACTCAGGCGACCTGGCGTGGCTGTCGGTGCACGCGCGGGAGATGCTCGATTCCGCCGGATTCCCGGACGTGAAGGTGTACGCGAGCAACGAGCTCGACGAGTACACGATCGAGAGCCTCAAAGAGCAGGGTGCGGCGATCGACGTATGGGGTGTGGGCACGAAGATGGTGACCGCCTACGATCAGCCCGCCCTCGGCGGAGTGTACAAGCTATCCGCGGTCCGCGAGCCGGGCGGTGAGTGGGAGCCGCGAGTGAAGGTTTCGGAGCAGACGGCGAAGATCACCACGCCCGGCCTCCTGCGCGTGCGTCGGTACTCCGACGCCGGGGGCCGGTTCACCGGCGACATGATCTACGACGAACTAGCCGAGCCGGCCGAGCAGTGCGTGATGGTCGATCCCGCCGACGCCACGCGGCGCAGCTCGTATTGCGGGATGGCAGGCGCCGAGGAGCTGCTCGTGCCGGTGTTCGCGAACGGCGAGCGCGTCTACGACGTCCCGCCGATCGCAGAGAGCCGAGAACGCGCGATCGCGCAGGTCGGCAGGCTTGATCCGAGCCACGTGCGGTTCCTCAATCCGCACGTCTACAAGGTCGGTGTCGAACTCGGCCTGCACGAGCGCAAGACTGCGCTGATACTGGCCGCTCGTGGTATCGCGGAGGGATAGGGGGCGCCATGCGCGCATTGTTGCTCGTCGACATCCAGAACGACTTCTGCCCCGGCGGCGCCCTGGCCGTGCCGGACGGCGATGCGGTGGTCGCCGTCGCAAACGCGCTGATCCCGCGGTTCTCTCTCGTCGTGGCGACGCAGGACTGGCACCCGGCGGGACACGGAAGCTTCGCATCCGCGCACGAGGGCCGCGCGCCAGGCGAGGTCGTCGAGCTCGGCGGAGTGCAGCAGGTGCTCTGGCCCGACCACTGCGTGCAGAACTCGGCTGGCGCGTCCTTACATTCCGGGCTCGATGTAGCAGGGATCGATCGCGTCACCCGCAAGGGGACCGATCCCGGGATCGATAGCTACAGCGCGTTCTTCGACAACGACCACGCCAAGGACACCGGGCTCGCCGCGTTCCTTGAGGAGCGGTGTGCCACCGATCTTGTGGTGCTTGGGCTCGCGACCGACTACTGCGTGAAGTTCACGGTGCTTGATGCGGCGGGGCTCGGCTTCGGCGTAACGGTCATCGCCGACGGATGCCGGGCCGTGGATCTGTCCGAAGGCGACGGTGAGCGTGCCTTCGCCGAGATGCGCTCGGCGGGGGCACGGATCGTTGACCTTGGGGGATTCTCATAGCGGTGTGTGTGCACCGCTGGCAGGGAGGCACTGATGAAGGTCGTCGCATTCTCGGGGAGTCCGCGCAAGGGCGGGAACACTGCGATCATGCTGCGCAGACTGCTCGACTCGCTCGATAGCGAAGGAATCGAGACGGAGCTGGTTGAGCTTGCCGGCAAGAAGGCGCAGGGCTGCACGGCCTGCCTCAAGTGCAGGGAGCTCAAGGATCGGAAGTGTCACGGCCGGAACGACTTCATCAACGAGTGCATCGCGAAGGCCGACGCCGCCGACGGCATCGTCATCGGCTCGCCGGTGTACTTCGCCGACGTGACGCCTGAGGCCAAGGCGCTCATCGACAGGCTCGGATACGTCGGCGGCGCCAATCCCGACATGCTCGTCCGCAAGACCGGGGCGGCGGTCGTGGCCGAGCGGCGAGCGGGCGCCGTGCATGCATTCGACTCAATCAACCACATGTTCCTGATCCGGCAGATGGTGATTCCTGGGTCGACGTATTGGAACCTCGGCATCGGCGGGCCGGCGGGCGCAGTCGCGGAGGACGACGAGGGAATGGCGACGATGGATACCCTGGGCAAGAACATGGCTTGGCTGCTGAAGCTGACCGCCGAGGCGCGCCGGCGGTAAGCCATCCGTCGGTGTCGCGTGCGAGATGTCACGGCAGGCATCTGCGCTCCATGCGTGTGCCGACCGCCCGTCAGTTCGGACTCAAGAGCCGCAGGTCAGTAGCCCGATAGTCTATGATGCAGGAATGCGGGGAATGTTCCGACCGGAGGTGGAACACATGAAGCGCACATTGAGCATTGCGCTGATCCTGGCGCTTGTGCTCGTTCTCGTCTTCCCGACGACGGCCTACGCGAAGAAGGGTGGCGTCCCGGCAAACGGCAACGACAAGGGCGCGCCTTCCGTGGCGGGTGAGGACGACTCCACGGACGACGAAGGCACTGAAGAGAGCAAGCCCGAGAAGGGCAAGGACAAGAAGAAGGATGCCGTTGAGGATGACCCGGCCGGAGAGTCCGAGAAGCTCACCGGTCGCGAGAATGCACTCTCTCGCCTCCAGCGGAACCTTGAGCGCATGCAGGCGCAGCTCGAGGCCGGCAAGCGCACCGAGCTTCCCGAGGGGCTGCAGAGCGTGATCGCGAAGTTCATGTCATGGCTTGGGATCGAGTCCGACGACGACGCCGAGGACACAGACGTGGGCGAGGACGAGTCGGATGAGATAGAAGACGAGGAGCCGGCCGACGAACCAGAAGACGAACCCGTCGACTCCCCGGAGACGCCGGAGGTCCCTGAGGTCGAGTAGGTCCTTCGGCACGCCCCCCTCGAAGACCGGGACTCATTGCGAGCCCCGGTCTTCGTGCGTCTCGAGCGGAGGGTTAGGTTCGACAACACGATGTCTTCCGCTTGACCGCGGTGTGAGCGCTCACTTACATTGTGCTAGATGCTATGTGAGCGGGCACTCGCATACTTCAGGAGGATGCATGGAAGCCATCGTCACGAGCGGCCTTACGAAACGCTTCGGCGATCTGCTGGCCGTGGACGGTCTAGACCTGCTGGTCTCGAGCGGTGGCGTGGTGGGGTTTGTCGGGCCTAACGGCTCAGGAAAGTCCACGACCATCAGGATGCTGCTCGGCCTGCTATCTCCGACGTCGGGCGGCGGCGAGGTTCTGGGCTCATCGATCGCCCACCCGTCGAGGTATGCGCATCGCGTCGGTGCGCTCATCGAGAGCCCGTCCTTCGTCCCGTCCCTGTCCGCGCGGGCGAACCTGCTCTCGCTCGCCGCGCTGCGCGGGCTGCAGGTCGCGCGAGTTGATGCGGTCGTCGAAACGGTCGGACTCGCCGGTCGCGACCGCGACCTGGTGAGCACGTATTCGCTCGGTATGAAGCAGCGCCTCGCGATTGCGGCTGCGCTGCTTCCCGACCCGGAGCTCCTCATCCTTGATGAGCCCACCAACGGGCTGGACCCCGCGGGCATCGTGGAGGTGCGCAACCTGCTGATCGAACTCGGCCGGCAAGGACGCACTCTCCTGGTCTCCTCGCACCTGCTCTCGGAGATCGAGGCGGCTTGCGAGCAGGTGGTCATCATCCGCTTCGGCGAGATGCTGTTCTCCGGGCCGCTCTCGGAACTCAAGGCCCGCTCCAGCGCGCATATCGAACTCGCACCCGAGCACGAGCAGGACACGACCCGCCTCGCGGAGCTTCTCGTCGACAGAGGGTACGCCGTGCGCCGCGCCAGCGGGGACGTGGTGGTCGAAGTCGCAGTCTCAGTCGCGCCTGAACTCAACCGCATCGCGGCATCGGGAGGGATCACCCTGCGGAAACTCTCCGCGCACGAGGAAACACTCGAAGACACGTTCCTTCAGATGACCGGTGCCACCGATGGCGGTAACGCGCTCGTCAGGTCCCGTCAGCGCGCGGGGCGTCGCGCGCTATTCGCTAGCCGCAAGTCGTCGACCGGCAAGGGGGCCGCCGATGCTTAGAGTCCTCAGGTCAGAGCTCATCCGCTTGAACCGCCCCTCGTTCCTCGCGGGCGGCATCGGGGGTATGGCGGTCTTCGGCGCGATCTCGACCTTCATCGGCTTCGCCGCGGCAGGAAAGACCGGCGCCGGTCCTGGCGCGTACATCCCGTCTGAGGCCGCGCTGGCAGCGCCGGACGGCTACGTGGCAGGACTGATGCTCGCGGCGAACCTCATCGGCATCGTCGCACTCTCCTTCTGGGCGATCGCGACAGCATCGGACTACTCCACGGGCCTGATCCGTCTGCTCGCTCAGGCCGAGCCCCGGCGCTGGCGGCTCATCGTCGGCAAGGCCCTGGCCCTCGCACTGTTTACGCTTGCCGGGACGCTCGCAGCCACGGTCGCGGCATACGGCGCGGCGCTTGCATGTGCTCCGGCGTTCGACGTCTCGACGGCCGCGTGGGCGGAGGTGCTGCCTACACTTCTCGAGTCGTTCCGCAACCTGGCACTCTCGGCAACCGTGTGGGGAACGCTCGGTATGCTCATCGCACTTCTCGCGCGAAGCTCCGGCGTCGCCACAGCGATAGGGATTGGATATCTGGTCGTATTCGAGAACATGATCGTCGCAGTGGCGAGCGACGCGTCAGACTGGCTACTTGGCGCTACGCTCACATCGCTGGCCGCAGGTGGTACGCCGGCAATCGCATTCGAATCAGCGCTGCAGCTGGGTGCGGCCTATTTCGCCGGCGGCATCTTGATTGCAGTTGCGGTGATGCACTTCCGGGAGATCACGTACTAGGCGAGGATGGGGCGATGAGCCAACGGGGCGATACCACCAAGCACCAGCTCGTCGATGCCGCTGCCGCAGTCTTCACGGAGCGGGGATTTGCGCGCGCGACCACAAGAGAGATTGCGGAGCGCGCCGGTGTTTCCGAGGGCACGATCTACCGCCACTTCACCGACAAGCGTGATCTCTTCGGCGCGGTGTTTGCGAGCCGCAACGCGGCCGACTTCGAGGCCATCACCGCGCTTCCTGCGCTGGCAGGTACCAAGACGGTACGAGAGAACCTGCTGTTCCTGATCGAAGCGATACAGGACGTGGAGCGCGAGGTGGCGCCGTTGCGCGCCGCGGCCTCGACCGATGCAGACCTTGCAGTCGCCCTAGTCTCGGCGCGCTCGGCCAGCGCGGCTGGTACCGCCGTTGGCCCGCTCGAGCCGTTGACCCACTACCTCGAGGCCGAGCAGCGGTTGGGTCGGATTCGCGTCGACGTTGACTGCGCATCCGCGGCGTTCGCGCTCTTCGCCATCCCATTCGCGGCCGTCACCATGAACCGCCTCGCGCGGGCGACGGGCGCATCAGCCGACAACTACATGGTCGGCGCCGTCGACATCGTTCTTCGTGGCATCTTGATGCCGGACTGACTTCGCGGGCATGGATCGTTCGCGGCGGCGTCGCGTGCAGCCCCGCTAGGCGCGGGCCTTGCGCGTGCGCGGATGCAGTCGCCCGATGGCCCAGGTCACAAGAGGTCCGATGAGTGCCGCCGCGCCAAGGGCGGTGAGCTGGATCAAGTCGAGATCGTACTTGAACGCGGCCTTGAAGTCGGGAAGGATCCACGACACCTGGGCGCCCCACTTCCACAGGAAGTACGCGATCTGCAACACGAGTGTCCCCTGTGTCGCGAGTACGGTTGCGCTTCCGAGTGCGAGCCACTCGACCGCGTACCCGGCGTGCGGGCCCTTCGGCTCCCGGCGCAGCGCGAGGTAGACGAGTGCCGCTACGACGCACGCCGCCAGGCCGGAAAGCGCCGCTTCGAGCATCCGCTGGTTGAAGAAGGCGTCGACCATCGTCTCCTCGTTGAACGCCGAGAGTGACCACTGCAGCTTGTGGAGGCCGAAGAAGAGGGCGTTGTAAACCGCCGCGTAGGTCGCCCCGCCCGCCAGGGCGGCGAGTAGCGCGCGCCACGAGGCGATTCCGACTATCGCGGCGAAGACGAGCATCGCGAACGCCGCGCCGAGGAAGACCGCGAACCGGCCGTCCCGCTCGTCTGCGAGGCGTTCCTGGTCGGCCTCGTCGCGCAAGGACACAAGCGCGTTCGGCGAGTCGATCGACTGGATGTCCCGCACGCCCTCATCACCGAGCACCTTGCGGATGTACGACAGGGTGATGCCGGCCGCGCGGACGAACTCAGCGTCGCGCGCACTGCCGTTCGTGTCGGCGAGCACGGCGTCGATCGCGGTGCCCGTGCCCTGGAGTGGTGCCTGCATTCCGGCGAGCACCGCAACAGTGGAGGCGATGTCGGTGAGGTCTGCCTCGGCCTCGGTCTGTGCCACGCCGGGGCCAGCCAGTGCGGCGGAGGTTCGAATCGCCGGCCCCTCCCATCCGCCGTGGCCGCCGGTGTCGATGTGGCCGTGGTCGGGCAGCACCACGAAGGTCGTGGCGCCGTCGTCCAGGCCCTCGATCAGTCGTGCGAGATCGGCGTCGACCTGCGCCACGACGCCGGCGTACTCCGGCGACGCCCCGCCGAAGTCGTGCCCGGCGTTGTCCACGTCCGGGAACACTACGAAGATGAAGTCCGCGCCGCCGACCTCGGCGTCGAGCCTGAGCGTGTCGTCCACGATGCCGGCGGTGGCGTACTCGCCTTCGGGCCACTCGGAGATGGCGGTGGCGGTCGCGACCTCAGAAGCGCGGAAGAGCGTGTCGAGGTCTTCGGGACCCGCCACGACTACCGTCCGCCCCGATCCGACAGCGACATCGAGCAGGGTCTCGATCTTCACGGGTCCCTCGAACCAGTTGGTGGTGACGCCTGAGATCTGCTGCGGCGCGCCGGTCACGATCGCCGTCCAGGTGGGGTACGAGAGGCTGGGCTGCGGGACGGTGAGGCGCACGTCAGCGCCCTTTGCCCGCAGGCCCGAGATCGACGCCATCGTTCGCGACGCGTCATCCCGCAGGCCGTCGATCAGCACGACCACCACGCGCCGCTTCTCCGCGCCCGGGATCGGGTCTTCGAGGTCGGGGCGCGCGCCCGAGAAGTCGACGCCGCTCATGGTCGTGTAGGGGCTCTCGTAGGAGACGACCTGGTCCCAGGAGTACGACGCAAGCTTGTACGCCCCGTAGGACAGGCCGAGGGAGGCAAGCAGCGCCATCACTGGGAGCAGCCAGCCGAGCAGCGGGCGGCGCTTGGGCCGGGAACCCTCAGACGTCTCGCGCATAGTGGGCCTCCGAATCTGCGGGCCTATCTCGCGAACAGTCTACGGGACGCGGGGTCGCCTTCGCTACGGCGACAAGTGCCGCCTGGACAGCCGTGCAGCCTCGTGTCACGATACTGACTGAACGTTCAGTCAGTATGAGGAGGTGACCGGTGTCCAAAGAGGAGCGGGGTGCGCGCGAACGCATTCTCGAGGTAGCCGGAGCGTTGTTCGCCGAACGCGGGTTCGACGCGGTGTCGGTCGCTGACATCGCGGGCGCAAGCGCCATCTCAACCGGCCTGATCTACTACCACTTCAAGGACAAACAGACCCTGTACGAGACCGTTGTCCGGGAGAGCATCCACCTGCTCGAAGAGACAGCGGTCCGCACCCTTGTCAGCGACGGCCGCCCGATCGAGCGCATCCGCTCGTTCGTGTCGGAGTACATGGGGCTCCTCGAGGGTCATCCGGCCGTCATGCGCCTGCTCGTGCGCAGCTTCACCGACAGCGACGGCCACGCCCCGCAGCACGTGCTCATGCGCACGGCCTCCACGATCGACCGCGTGCAGTCGGTGATCGAGGAAGGCATCGGGTGCGGTGAGTTCCGGCCTGTCGATGCGCACCTGGCGGCAACGGCGCTCTTCGCGCTGGTGAACACTCTCACGACCGCCCGGATCATCGAGGCGCCGCTCGGACAGTCGGCGAGCGCAGACGTCGAGCACCAGGCGGCGTTCATGACCAGCCTGTTCCTGGAAGGGATTCGCGCGTGATCCTGAAGCTTGCCTCGGCGATTGTGAAGAACCGCAAGGCCATCATGGCCATCTCGGCGCTGCTCGTGGTCGTGGGCACGTGGGGCATCATGAATAGCCGCATCAACTACGACATGCTGTCGTACCTGCCGTCATCGCTCGACTCCGTCAAGGGTTTGGACATCATCGACGAGCAGTTTGCGATGGGCAACATGATCCAGGTCCTCGTGCGCGGTGAGAGCGACGCCACGGTCGACGGCCTCGTGGAGCGCATCGGGGCAGTGGAGGGCGTGAAGGCCGTCCACTGGGTGACGGACCTTGCATCGATCGCCGAGCCTGCCGAGTTCCGGGACGAAGTGGTGACCGAGAACTACTACGCCGAGGACGCAACGCTTCTGCAGGTGAGCTTCAACAAGGGTTCGAACGACCCCGAGGTGAAGTCGGCGATCGGCGAGATCCGCAATCTGATCGAGCCGTACGACAGCCAGCTCGCCGGCGCGCAGCAAGTCGAGCTCGAAGAGGTGATGAACAAGGACACGGTGCGCTTTGCCGCGGCGGCGCTCGTGCTCGTGACGGCGGTGCTGCTGCTCACCATGCCGTCGATCGTCGTGCCCGTCCTGTTCGTTCTCACCATCGGCGCGGCCGTGGTGATGAACCTCGGCTTGGCCTACTACATCGGGCAGGAGATGTCCTACATCACCGGCGTGATCGTCTTCGCGCTGCAGTTCGCCGTGACGATGGACTACGCGCTGTTCCTCTACCACCGCTTCGACGAGGAGCGGCGCGCACACGAGCCCGTTGAGGCCATGACCAGGGCGGTTGCGGCCACGTTCAAGTCGATCTTCGCCGCAGCAGCGACCACCGTGGCCGGCTTCATGGCGCTCACCGTGATGCACCTCGGCTTCGGCAAGGACATGGGCCTCACGCTCGCGCGCGGTGTGGGTATCACGCTCGTCGCGGTCGTGACGCTCTTGCCAGCGCTCGTCCTTGCCGCGCTCCCGCTGATTGACCGCATCCGGCACAAGACACCGAAGTTCGACTTCTCCAGGCTCGGTCACCTCATCGCCAAGCACGCCGGTGTCGTGACGGTCGTGGGCGTGCTGCTGTTCGTGCCGGCCATCTGGGCCAACTCGCAGGTGAAGATCACGTACGACCTCTCGAAGAGCCTGCCCGAGAACCTGCCCTCCACGGCCGCCGAAGAGCAGGTCGCCGAGGTCTTCGGCAGGCAGCAGACGCTCTTCATCGCGCTTGAGGACGTGGGCACGTCGATGGACCTCGAACGGCTCTCGGGCGCGCTCGCCGACGTCGAGGGAGTGACGCGCGTTTTCGGCTACGGCTCGCTCGTGGACCCGCGCATCCCGGTGGAGTTCATTCCGAGCGAAGCTCGGGACGCTTTCTACGCGGGCGGCTTCACGTACCTCACGCTCGACCTCGCGTACAGCATGGATGATCCGGAGATGGCAGGCGCACTCGATGCGGTGCGCGAGGTGGCAGGTGCCGAGTGGCCCGGCGCAACGTACGTGACCGGGCAGTCGGTCTTGATGAACGACATGGAGCGAGTGTCCCAGGGCGACGATACGCGCATCAACATCATCTCGGTGATCGCGATCCTTCTGATCGTGGGGATTACATTCAAGTCGCTCGCGATCCCGGTGGCGCTCGTGGGCTGCATCCAGCTCGCGATCCTCATCAACCAGGGGTTCGTTGCCGCTGGCTCAGGCGAGATGATCTTCGTCGCCTCGCTTGCCATCGGCGCCATCCAGCTCGGCGCGACGGTGGACTACGCCATCCTGGTGACATCGCGCTACGAGGAGGAACTCACGCGTTCTAGGGACCGGCTCGAGGCGATCAAGGTAGCCGTCGCCGAGTCCAGCCAGTCGATCCTGGTGAGCGCGGGCACAATGTTCGCGGCCACTATCGCGCTTGCGGTGATGTCGAGCGTCGGCATCATATCCTCGCTCACTATGCTCATCGCCCGCGGGGCTCTCATCAGCTTCGCGGTGGTCATGGTGATCCTGCCCGCAGTCCTGGTCGTCGGCCAGCCGCTCTACGAGCGACTGAGCATCGGATGGCCCCGCCACACCGTGAAAGGTGAGTAGCATGGCCAAACCACTGAAGATCGTCCGTCTCGGCCGCCGTGCCCCCGGGCTGGCGGCGTTCGTGACGTTCATGCTGCTGAGCACTACTGTCGCATCGTCGGCGCCGGCGCCGGGCAAGCCGGAGAGCATCGTCGACAACGAGACGGTGTACGTGGTGGCCGACGCCTTGGGCACGCCACAGACCACGGTCGTGGTCGACTGGCTGCAGGTGCAGGGCACTGGCCTCCTGGCTCTCGCCGATCCCGCCGGCGCCGCAGGTGAGATTGAGTCGCTCAGCGAGGGCTTCACACCCGCCAAGTCGGGCGACATGGTGACCGCGTCGGTGGAGCAGGACGGCTACGGAGACTACTTCTACCGCGCCGAGACGACTGCGCCCCTGCCCTTCGACGTGCGCGTCGTCTACCTGCTCGACGGCCAGGAGACCGCACCGGCCGACCTCGCGGGCAAGGACGGGCGGCTTCGCATCGAGATCACGATCGTGAACCGCCTCGAGCGCACCGAGACAGTGGAGTACGAGAACGCCGACGGTGCGCTAGAGTCTTCCGAGGTCACCTACACCGTGCCGATCCTGTGCATCCCGCAACTCGAGATCGACGGCACGAAGATGACCGACATAGTCCCGCCGGACGGGGCTCAACTCGCAATCGCGGGCTCGACGCTCACCTACGCGATTCCCGTGGTGCCGTCTCCTGAGGAGACGGTGGCGATCGAGATGACCGCGCGCGACATCGAGCTCGCGCCGATGATCGTCTCGGCGTTCCCGGGGCTCCCCGCCTCACCCGACTTCTCGGTGGTGGACAGCTTCATCGAGATGCGCGACGGGCTCTCGCAGCTCGGTCTGCTCTCCGAGGGGCACCTGCAGCTCGTGCAGGGCATCGTGGGGGGCATGGACGAGTACGACCTCTCGGGGATGAGCGGCGCAGCGCAGGGTATCGCTCAGCTGCAGACGGCGCTCGCCCAGATGGAGGGCGGGGCCACAGGGCTCTCGCAGCTGGCTGCGGGGCAGTACGCGTACCTCGACAGCGTGATCGCCGGCATAGATACCTCGCAGTTCGATTCGCTCGACGAACTCGTCGCGGGCATCACGTCCATGCGGCAGGGGGCCGCCGATCTCGAGTCCGGCGTGAGTGGACTGCTCGGCCTCGTTGATGGCCAGATCGCGCTCGCGCAGCAGATGGACGCGCTCAACTCCGCGTCGCTCGCCGACGCGCAGACGCTTGCCGGCCGCTATCCCGCCGACGCCGAGGCGCAGGCACTCGCGGCGCGGCTCGGCCAGCTCGACGCCATGTACGACCAGCTGCTCGGCGCGTCTGCGCCCGGTCTGCCGTACCTGCGAGCGCAGCTCGCGGGCATCGGTTCCGGCCTCACCGGGCTGCGGCAGGGCCTGGAGGCGATGGAAGCCAGCGCCGCGGGTCTCTCCGCGGTGCCCGGCGCGTTCACGCAGCTCAGGGCCGCGTTGGTCGTCCTGCGCGACGGCGGCGACCCCGACGGCGCGGGTCCGGCCCCCTTTATGCCCGGCTTCGGCGCGACGAAGGACGGACTCACCGGTCTCGCCTCCGGGCTCACGCAGGCCAAGACCGGCTTTGCCAGTTCGGCTGGAAGCCTCGCGCTATTGAGCGAAATGCCGGAGATGATGGGCGAGTTGAAATCGACGCTCCAGGTGCTTGCGGCCGGCGGCACGCTGCGGGGCCAGCAGATGCCGGGGATCAGCACGACGGTCGACGCGCTCGACGAGGTTGCATCCGGCCTAGGCACCGGTGCCGAGGAGATGCGCGAAGGCGAGGCGCTCACGAACGCGATGAAGGCCGCTGCCGAGGAGTACACGAGCTTCCTCGGCCTGCCGGAAGGCGCGACCGGGCACCTGAGCTTCCTGTACAAGGTCGACGGCGTTTCGAAGTAGGGAGGATCCGCATGGCGGTTAGAGTTGTTGCCGACAGCACTTCGTACATCCCGCGCCCGCTTCGCGAGGCGCTCGGAATCGGCATCGTGAGCCTGTCCTCCACGCTCGGCGGCGTCACCTATCCGGACGATGCGGAGGACTACAGCGAGTTCTACGATGCGCTTGCGGCCTCAAGCGAGCTTCCCACGACCTCCCAGCCGTCGGTGCAGGCGATGGTCGACCTGCTCCAGGCACCGGTGGCCGAGGGTCACGAGGTGGTAGGCGTGTTCATCTCGGAGCTCATGAGCGGCACGTACGCGAACGCCTTGCTCGCACGCGACATGGTGCGGGAGACGTATCCGGACGCGGTGATCGAGATCGTAGACGGCCGCAGCAACTCGATGGAGCTCGGCTTCGCGGTACTCGCGGCGGCGCGCAAGGCCGCCGACGGTGGCAGCGTTGCCGAGGTCGTGCAGGCCGCCGAGGAGATGACGCGGCACACGCGTTTCCTCTTCACGCCTCTCACGCTCGAGTACCTGCGGCGCGGCGGTCGGATCGGCAATGCGAAGGCGCTGCTGGCGACGCTGCTGCAGATCAAGCCGGTGCTCACGGTGGTAGACGGTGTCACCGACACGTTCGCAAAAGTGCGGACGCTTCAGAAGTCGCACGACTTGATCGTGGACACGTTTGCCGCCGACGTGCGTGACAAGGGTGGCCTTGGAGAGGTCTACGTGCACCACATCCATGATGCGAAGGCGGGACGCGCGCTCGCGGACCGCGTCGCCGAGATCGCCGGCCGTGCCGTCGAGATCATCGACGTCGGCCCCGGTGTCGGTTCGCATGTGGGGCCGGGAACCGTGGCCGTTGTCTACTACACGAACGGACCGATGCGCAAGTCGTGGTAGTCTGCCTGCTAGCCGCCCAGGCCGTGGTCGCGGCAGAAGGCGCCGATCACCTCGGTCAGTGACCCGCCGCCCGGCCGCTCCTCGATGCGGTACCGTGCCCGGACCGTCGGCTTGCCCATCTCCAGCAGTCGCGACAGGTCCACCGGCGTGGCCACCAGCACGACATCGGCATCGGACGCCTGTACGGTCGCCTCGAGGTCTGCGAGCTGCTCGGCCGAGTAGCCCATGGCGGGCAGGACTTCCGTCAGGTGCGGGTAGGCCGCGAGCGTATCGGCGATCGAGCCCTTCGCGAACGGCCGCGGGTCGACGAGCCGGGCCGCCCCGGCCTGCCGGGCCGCGATCGCTCCGGCGCCGTAGGGCATCCCGCCGTGGGTGACGGTGGGGCCGTCCTCGATGACCAGCACGCGCTTGCCGGTGAGAGCCGTACCTTCGACGTCGATCGCCGAGTTCGTCTCGATTACCGTCGCGGTCTGGTTGAACTGTCGTGCAGCCGTCCGCACGGCTTCGACCTTGGCGGGATCGGCGCTGTCGACCTTGTTCACCACGAGCACGTCGGCGCGGAGGAAGTTGGCTTCTCCGGGGTGATACAGGCGCTCGTGGCCGGCGCGGTGCGGGTCGAGCGCGACGATCTCGAGGTCGCTTCGGTAGAACGGCATGTCGTTGTTGCCGCCGTCCCAGACGATGACGTCCGCTTCCTTCTCAGCCTCGCGCAAGATCCGCTCGTAGTCGACACCCGCCATCACGACAGCGCCCTCCTCGATGAGAGGCTCGTACTCCTCGCGCTCCTCGATCGTGGCGCCGAGTGAGTCGAGGTCCTGAAGTGATGCGTACCGTTCGACGGCCATCTTCTCGAGGTCGCGGTAGGGCATGGGGTGGCGTATGTCCACCGCGCGGATGCCGCGTTCGCGGAACAGCTTGAAGAGGTGGCGGCTGATGCCGCTCTTGCCGACGCCGGTGCGCACGGCGCATACCGAGACGACCGGCTTCGTCGAGCGGATCATCGTCGGCTCGGCGCCTAGGAGCGTGAAGTCCGCGCCGGCCGCGATGACGGCCTCGGCGTGGTGCATCACGTACTCATGGCTCACGTCGCTGTATGCGAAGACGACCTCGTCCACGGACTCCTCGGCAATGAGCCTGCGCAGCGTGCTCTCCGGCACGATGCGGATTCCCCCTGGGTAGCGCGGACCGGCGAGCGCCGCCGGGAAGGTTCGGGAGTCGATCCCGGGGATCTGCGTGGCAGTGAACGCCACGACACGCACCGACTCGTCGTCGCGGTAGCGGGTGAGGAAGTCGTGGAAGTCGCGTCCCGCCGCTCCCATGATGACGATGCGACGCTCGGTCATGTCTTCTCCGATCGCGTATACGAAGGCGGTGCATTCTTATGCATCATCCCACGGATTCGCCCCGTGTGGCATGATTGCCGGGGCGGGGATCGAATCCTCGCGCGGATAACATGGAAGGTCGTGCCAGATCATGGCAGATGAAGCACACTCACTCGCGGTCCTGATCGACTTCGAGAACCTGGCGCTCGGCATCGAGCGTCCCAACGGGGCCACGCCGTCCGGGCGCCGTTCCCGGGTCAAGACCGCAAGCACCACATTCGACATCAGACTCGTTCTCGAGCGCCTGGTGGAGAAGGGCAAGGTCATCGTCAAGCGCGCGTACGCCGACTGGGGGCGGTTCGAGAAGTACCGCGAGAGCATGCACGATGCCGGCGTGCAGATGATGGAGATCCCCGAGCGGGGCAAGACCGGCAAGAACCACGCGGACATCCAGCTGTGCGTCGATGCGATGGACATGTGCTACAGCAAGGAGCACATCGACACGTTCGTGATCGTCTCCGGCGATAGCGACTTCACGCCGCTCGTGTCCAAGCTGAAGGAGAACGGCAAGAGCGTCATCGGCCTCGGCATCAAGGACTCCACGAGCGACCTGCTGGCCGCCAGTTGCGACGAGTTCATCTACTACGAGGACGTCGTGCGCGGTCCCGCGACGCCGGCCGTGCCTGTAGCTGCGATCCCGAAGACGAAGCGCCCCGCGATGAACCTGATGATCGAGTCCGTGCAGGCGCTACAGCGCGAGAACAAGGACGTCATGCTCGCCTCGGCGGTCAAGGACACGATGCGGCGCAAGCAGCCGCAGTTCTCGGAGTCGAGCTACGGCTACCGCTCGTTCACCGAGTTCCTGCAGGACGCCGAGCGGCTCGGCATCATCACGCTGCGCGCCGACCAGAAGTCCGGCACGTGGGTCGTCTCGGGGTTCGCCGAGAAGCGATAGGCGGCGCTGCACGAGCATGCGCATAGCGCTCTTCACCGACACGTACCTGCCCGAGGTCAACGGCGCCGTGACGAGCATCGACTCGCATACGCGCCTGCTCGGCGAGCGCGGCCATGAGGTCCTCATCATCTGTCCGCGCTACCGAAAGCCGATCCTCTACGTCGTGCCTCACGTGACGATCCAGCGCTACCACAGCTTCAGCTTCATCTCGAACAAGGACACCCGGATCGCGCTTCCCACTATGGCCTCGGTGGCGCGCAAGCTGCGGAAGTTCCGGCCCGACGTCGTGCACGTCCACACGCCGCTTTCCATCGGCATCATCGGCCTCGCGACCGCGCGGATGATGAAGCTGCCGATCGTCGAGACGTACCACACTTACATCCCGGACTTCATGCAGTACCTGGAGCCGCATAGGTTGCTTCGCCTGGACGACCTCCAGGACCGCGTGAGGAACTCGATCATCTTCGAGCGCATGTTCACATCGGGTACCTTCCACGGCCTCGAGGCGCTCGAAGAGAAGGGCAGGCGCGCCGCCGAGGAGATCACGTCCGTGGCGCGTGAGGCGCTCGGTGCGCTCGGCGGGCAGACGGTGGAACGGCCGGCCGATCTGACCACGCGCTTCGCCTGGGAGTTCACGAGGACCGTCTACAACCGTGCGGACCTCGTCATCACGCCCTCGGCCACACTGCAGCGTGCGCTGGTCGAGAACGGTGTCACCGTGCCTGTGGAGCATCTGAGCAACGGCATCGACCTCTCGCTCGTCAAGCCGAAGGAGTCGTACTCGCCCACGGGGCGTCTCCTGCACGCGGGGCGGTTGGGCTTCGAGAAGAACATCGACATCGTGGTGAGCGCGTTCGCCATCCTCCTCGAGACGCAACCGCAACTCACGCTGGACATACTCGGCGACGGGCCGGCGTGCGAGAGTCTCACGCGGCAGGCCGAGCGTCTCGGAATCTCCGACCGCGTGCGGATGCGCGGGTTCATGGATCGGCGTTCGCTGGGCAAGGTCTATCGCGAATACGACGCCTTCGTCACGGCCAGCACCATCGAGACGCAGGGGATCGTGCTGTTGGAGGCGATGGCGGCGGGCCTGCCCATCGCGGGCGTCCGTGCGCTCGCAATCCCGGAACTCGTGGTCGACGGGCGTGATGGGCTGCTCGTGGAGCCGGGCGACGAACGGGCGCTGGCCGGGGTGACCGAGCGGCTGGTGACCGACGAGGCCTTGCGGGCGCGGCTAGGCACTGCGGCGATGGCCGACGTGCAGCCGCACTCGCTGCCGGACGTCGTCACGCGGCTCGAGGGACTCTACGAGCGGGTACTCGCTAGCCCACGCCGATAGCCGACACAGGGCAGAGCTCGACGCACCCCTCGATGTCGGGGTAGGCCTCGGCCGGCGGGTCATCGGCGATCACGTATGCGAGGCCGTCCTCGGAGAGCCGGAACACCTCCGGCGCCGCCTGCTCGCACAGCCCGCACCCGATACAGAGGTCGCGGTCCACGACGGGCTTCATGCCGGCACCTCCTCGCGTTGCGGAAGCGTCACGTTTGAGTGTCCCCACTCGGGCACCCGGCGCAACACCCGAAGTCCGGCTGCCTACAGCGGCAACTCGAGAATAGCGACATCGAGCCAGCGTCCGAACTTGCGCCCGACCTCGTGCATGCGCCCGCAGTCGGCGAAGCCCATCCGGCGGAACAGGCGCAGGCTCGCGTCGTTCTCGGTGCAGACGCGCGCGACGAGCACGTGGAGTCCGTGAACGCGCGCCTCGGCTACAAGCCGCTCGCCCATGGCGGCTCCCAGGCCACGGCGGTGGTAGTCGCGGTCGATGTACACGGAGATCTCGGCGGTCGCATCGTAGGCGGCGCGGTCCGAGTACGGCGAAAGCGAGCCCCAGCCTGCGATCCGCCCCTTCTCTTCGGCGACGAACACGGGATGGTGTACAGCGCGGGCGGTGAGCCAGCGGACGCGCTGCTCGTTGGTCTGGGGTTCCAGATCGAAGCTCGCGGTCGTGTCCGTGACCGCCTGGTTGTAGATTCTCGTGATGGCCGGGACGTCCTCGGCCGTAGCGGATCTGATCTGCATCGTGCCCCTTCCGGAGCTGCCTGCCGGTATCACGGTACCCCCAGCGGTTCTGTGCCGCCAGCGGCAAAGCGTGGGGCCGCATGGCGTCACAGCCAACAACGTGCTCGTGTTCACATGGACGCGGGGTGAGGGGTGACTTACACTATGGATTCCGCTCGCGGCACCTACGGCAGTTGCCGCGCGCGACCGTTCACGACGAGGCACCGGCCGCGTGGCCGCAACGAGGAGGATCTGCCGTGGAGACCCAGCTCGCCAAGAACTTCCCTCTCGAGAGCAAGCTCGGCGCCGTCCGGGTCAAGTTCGACGACACCACCCTGCGCGACGGCGAGCAGACAGCCGGCGTCGTGTTCGCCAACAAGGAGAAGGTCCGCATCGCGAAACTGCTCGACGAGATCGGCATAGACCAGATCGAGGCCGGCATCCCGGCGATGGGCGGCGACGAGCGCGACGTCATAGAGGAGATCGCGCACCTCGGTCTCAAGGCTTCGGTGCTCGGGTGGAACCGCGCGAACACGGCCGATATCCAGACCACGCTCGACTGCGGGGTCGACGCCATCGCGATCTCGCTCGCGACCTCGGACATCCACATCGATACGAAGCTCAAGAAGGATCGGCCGTGGGTGCTCGCCACGATCAGGGAGTGCGTCGCGTTCGCCAAGGACAAGAACCCCGACATCTACATCTCGGTGAATGCCGAAGACGCGTCGCGTACCGAACTGGGATTCCTGATCGAATACGCGAAGACCGCCAAGGCCGAAGGCGCCGACCGCATCCGTTTCTGCGACACGATCGGGCTCATGGAGCCGTTTCGCACCTACGAGGTCGTGAAGCACCTCCGCGAGGAGAGCGGGCTTGAGGTCGAGATGCACACGCACAACGACTTCGGCATGGCAGTGGCCAACGCGATCGCCGGTGCGCACGCAGGCGCCACGTGGGTGAACGTCACCGTCGGCGGTCTCGGCGAGCGTGCGGGCAACGCGGCCCTGGAAGAGGTGGCGATGGCGCTCAAGTACATCGAGGGCTTCGAGACCCAGATGGACACCACGCGCTTCCGCGAGATCGGCGAGTACGTCATGCACGCAGCCGGACGGCAGATCCCCGTGTGGAAGTCGGTCATCGGGACGAACATGTTCGCGCACGAGAGCGGCATCCACGCCGACGGTGTCATCAAGAACCCGAAGACCTACGAGGTCTTCGCCCCCACCGAAGTGGGGCTCGAGCGTCAGATCGTCATCGGCAAGCACTCCGGCTCGCGTTCCCTCGAGCTCAAGTTCAGCGAGTACGGCATCGAGGTCACCAAGGAACAGGCATCGGAGATGCTGCCGCGCGTCCGGCAGATGGCCATCGAGCTCAAGAGGTCGCTGTTCGACAAAGAGCTCATCTACATCTACAACGACTGGAAGGCCGAGAAGACGGCGGCTGCCAAGTAGGCAGGGCTTCCCGGCGGTACTCGAAGGGGTGAGCACCATTCCCGGCAAGACGATCGCCGAGAGGATCTTCTCGGCACACTCGGGCACTGACGCACGCGCCGGCGACATCGTCGTCGCCGACGTCGACTTCGTGATGGGCCAGGACGGCACCACGCCGCTTGCCATCCGTGCGCTCGAGAACATGGGTGTGACCGAGGTCTTCGACCCGGCGAAGGTGGCCGTGGTGATGGACCATTCGAGCCCGAGCCCGATCGAGGGCGTCTCGGCGCTGCACACGATGATGCGCGAATTCGGGAAGAAGACCGGCGCGAAGGTCTACGACGTCGGCTGCGGCGTGTGCCACCAGCTGATTCCCGAGAACGGCCACGTCGTGCCGGGGGACCTCATGGTGGGCTGCGACAGCCATACCTGCACCTACGGTGCCGTGAACGTCTTCTCCACCGGCGTGGGCTCGACCGATGGCGCCGCCGCGATGGCCGCAGGCAAGCTGTGGTTCAAGGTTCCGGACACGATGCGCGTGACGTATGACGGCGCCCTTCAGCCGGGCGTGTTCAGCAAGGACCTCGTCCTCGCCCTGGCGGGAAGGATCGGCGCCGACGGAGCGACCTACATGGCGCTCGAGTTCGACGGCCCGGTCATCGACGCGCTTTCGGTGGACGCGCGCATGACGATCTCCAACATGGCCATCGAGGTGGGCGCGAAGGCGGGCCTCATGAGGGCCGACGCGAAGACGCTCGCATGGTACGAAGGGCGTGGCAAGCGCGCGCCGCGGCCGGTGGATCCCGATGCCGATGCCATCTACGCGGAGTCGCTCGTGTTCGACGCCTCCGCGATCGGCCCGCAGGTCGCCAGGCCGCACTCGGTGGACAACGTCTCGCCGATCGAGGACGTTGCCGGCACAAGGGTCGCGCAGGGCTTCATCGGCACCTGCACGAACGGCCGGCTCGAGGACCTGAAGATCGCGGCGGACATCCTGCGCGGGAGGAAGGTGCACCCCGACGTTCGCCTCATCGTCGCGCCGGCGAGCAAGCAGATCCTGCTCGATGCCATGGAGGCCGGCTACATCCGCGACCTCGTTGAGGCCGGGGCCGTGCTGGTCACGCCCGGCTGCGGGCCGTGCGTGGGCACGCACAACGGCGTGCCGAGCGACGGCGAGAACGTGATCTCCACGGCAAACCGCAACTTCAAGGGCCGCATGGGCAACAGCAACGCATTCATCTACCTCGGCAGCCCGGCCACGGTGGCCGCGTCGGTCATCGAGGGTGCCATCACCGACCCGCGGAAGTACTTCAGTGGAGGGGAGGGCTAGATGGCGATCACGGCTAGGGCGTTCAAGTACGGTGACGACATCAACACCGACTACATCATCAGCGGCAAGTACAAGTTCAAGTCGGCGGACATGGAGGCGATGGCGGTCCATGCGATGGAGGACCTGGATGCCGAGTACTACAACAAGGTGAAGCCTTCCGGCGGCTTCCTCGTGGCCGGCAAGAACTTCGGCATGGGTTCGAGCCGCGAGCAGGCGCCGCTCGTGCTCATCCACTCCAACACGAAGGCGGTGCTCGCCAAGAGCTTCGCGCGCATCTTCTACCGCAACGCGATCAACACCGGCCTGCCGGTGGTGGAGTGCGACACGGACCTCATCTCCGATGGCGATGATCTCGAACTCGATCTTGAGGCCGGCGTGCTCAAGAACCTCGCGCAGGGCACGGAGATCCCCTTCGCACCGCTCCCGCCGGTGATGGCGCAGCTTCTCGCCGACGGCGGCCTTGTCGCGCACTTCCGCAAGCACGGTGGCTTCGCGGTCTAGAGTCGCGCGAACGGGTCTTGCGTCGGGTATACTCCTTGTGCGCGTTCCGGAAGGGGCCCGGCGCTCGCGCATGTCCGCATGCGGAAGGACCGGCAGTGACGAGCGGATGGACGCCCGAGGCTCTTCGCGAGTCTGTGTCGCGCCTCACCGCGCCGGCACGGGCGTGTGCGGTGCTGCGCTCGACCGCCGAAGTCCACGAGGTCGCTGCGGCGCTTGCCGCGGAGGCCGTGACCGCGGGACGCTCGGTGGGAGCGCTCGGGGACGCTGCGTTCATCGCCGAGGTCACTAAGGCTGCCCCGGACTGCCGCTGTTCGGCGATCGAACGTCCCTGGGACGGACCGGATGACGTAGCTGCCGCCATCACCGCTTGCGGCACCGGACTGGACGCCACCGTCCCCATCCTACTCATCGAGGCCGTGAGCGCTTTCGGCTCGCTCGCGCAATCTCCGCGCGTACTGTCCATTCAATCCGCGATGGACGGGCAACTGCCCGAAGCCGGGGTGGTCGCGGTGCTTCTGTATGATGCCAGCTGTTTCGACGCCGACGCGGTTGCGGACGCGATCCTCTGCACCCCCTGGCTGCTCATGGCGGACATCCCATGCGAGAACGCGATGTTCGTCTCGCCGGATGAGATGACCTCCGCGGAGGGAGCGCCGCTGCTCGTCGAGCGGATCCTGAGCGGTCTTCACGATGCGGAGGAGAACAGGCGTGCGGCTGAGGAGCGTCTGCAGCAGTACAGGGTGCTCGTAGACGACTCCCCCGACGCCATCTTCGTGCACTCGGGCGGCGGTCTCGTGTTCGTGAACCGGGCGGCCGCGCGAATGGTCGGAGCGGCCTCGCCGGAAGACGTACTCGGCAGGCCCGTCATGAGTTTCGTGCACCCCGACAGCCTTCCCACAGTCGCGGGCCGCATCAAGATGATGTCCGAACAGAAGGTGAAGGCGCCCAGGATGCTCGAACGCTTCGTGCGCCTGGACGGGAGTGCGTTCTACGCCGAGGCGATCGCCACCCCGCTTGTCTTCGAGGGGAAGCCGGGGATCCAGGTCATCATGCGGGAGCAGACCGAGAGCCTCGCGACCGAGGAGGAGCTCGAGTTCAAGTCGTTCCTTCTCGACAACGCCGGCGACGGGATCATCGTGCGAGACGCCGACGATCTCTGCGTGCTCTACGTCAACGAAGCGATGTGCGTGCTCGTCGGGCGGCCGCGCGAGCAGTTCTTCTCGACGCCCGAGCTCTGGTGGGTCACAGCCGAGGAACGCGAAGGGTACCGGCGTCATCTTCTTGGCTCACTGCATTCCGGCGGTGGCGTGATCGAGACGATAGCGGAGTCGGACACGGGCGAGCAGATCCCGGTCGAGGTCAGGACGTCGGCTATCGCGTACCACGGCCGCAAGGCGCTGCTCAGCGTAGTGCGCAACATCTCCGAGCGTCGCCTGGCGCAGGAGGCCATCGAACACATGGAGCTTCACGACCCGCTCACGGGGCTTGCGAACCGCGCGCTGTTGCAGGACCGCATCGAGGTCGCGGTCGCGCACGCCAAGCGCTCTGGTGAGCCCCTGGGCCTGATCGTCCTGGATATCGACCACTTCAAGAGCGTGAATGACACCGCAGGACACGGAACCGGCGATCTGCTGCTGCTCGCCGTCGCCGAGCGGCTGCACGACGTCATCCGCGCGGATGACACCCTCGCGCGCCTCGCCGGCGATGAGTTCGTCCTGGTGCTTCCGGAAGTGCGCTCGGAGGAGGACGCAGGGATACTCGCAGAGAAGGTGCTCGACACCTTCCGCGAACCGTTCATGACCAGCGCCGGCGAGATCTCGATGACCGCGAGCCTAGGCATTTCGCTCCACTACGGAGACGACACGCCCTCCGATATGCTGCTTCGGAACGCGGACCTGGCGATGTACGTCGCCAAGGAGCAAGGACGCAACTCGTACCGGCAGTTCGAGCCGTCGATGAACGAAGCTGCCCTGCAGCGGTTTGCGCTGAAGAACGACCTGATGCATGCGATCGAGCGCGACGAGATCGCGCTTCACTATCAGCCGATCGTGCGCCTCGCGGACGGACACGTGTTGGGCGCGGAGGCTCTGTGCCGGTGGCGTCATCCCGTGCACGGCCCTATTCCTCCGCTTACCTTCATACCGCTTGCCGAAGAGACCGGGATCATCTCCGAGCTGGGAACTTGGGTGCTGCGTCAGGCGTGTCGCGAGGCCCGGCAGTGGGCCGAGCAGGGGCACGACGATCTGGTGGTCTCCGTCAACCTCTCGCCCCGGCAGGCAGCTGATTGCGATCTGGTGACGCAGGTCGCCGCCGCGCTCGGCGAGTCGGGGCTGGACCCAAAGCAGCTCTCGCTCGAACTGACGGAATCGGTGGCGATGCGAGACGCGCCGCGTCTCATCGGCGCATTCCGCGATCTTCGCGACATGGGTGTGCGCATCGCGATCGACGACTTCGGAACGGGCTACTCCACGTTCGACTACCTCAAGCAGCTGCCGGTCGACGTTCTGAAGGTCGACCGAACGTTCGTGAGCGACGTGTGCGAGGACGAGGGGAGCAAAGCGATCGCTGGCGCGATCGTCTCGCTCGGCAAGGCGCTGCACCTAGAGGTCATCGCCGAGGGAGTCGAGACCGAGGCCCAGAGACGCGTGCTAGTGGAGGCGGCATGTCCGAGCGCGCAGGGATTCCTGTTCGCCAAGGACATGCCTGCCGATGAGTTCCGGGCCGTCCTTGCGGACACGGCGACACTGGGTGGCGGACTGCCCGCGTGAGTGACGCCAGTCCGCGGACCGTCTGGGACGGCGCCGACCGCCGCACGGCCCAACAACGGACGAGGCGACGGTACCGCTTCTTTGAGCGCCGGCACGGCTTCGATCGAAGGAAGCGCTATCCCTTGCTGGGCGGAATGCGCGACCATCCGTGGACGGTTGCGGCCGTCATCGTGCTGCTGAACGTGCTCTCGCTCGTTGACGGGTGGTTCACGGCCGCCGAGCTCGGTCTGGGAATCGCGCGGGAGTCCAACCCGGTACTGGCCGCGGCAAGCGCTGAGAGTCCGTGGATCGCTGTGTGGACGAAGGTCGGCGCCATGCTCGTCGTGAGTGTCGTGATCTGGCACGGGCGTCGACGCCGGTCGGTCCTGGCGCTGGCGCTTGTCGCGCTTGCGCTGTTCGCGGGGCTCGTGGGCTACCACATCGTGACGCTACAGAGGCTGGGCTGGCTGTAGCAGACCGCTCGCTAGTCCCCGAACGGCGCGGAGTTCTCCCGGAAAGCTGCCGCCAGCTGCTTCTTGGTGACCGTGCCCTCGCACACGCCGATGACGAGGTCGTACAGCGCATCGTCAGCGAACTCCAGCGAGTGCCCGTTCAGGCGCAGGAAGACATCGGTGGCGTGGGTGGCCGTGCGCTTGTTCCCGTCGACGAACGGGTGGTTCAGGGCGATGTGATACAGGTACGCCGCCGCCATCTCGAAGATGTCCACGTGCAGGTAGTCATCACCGAAACCGGCCTTCGGCATGGCGAGCGCCGAATCGAGGAGCCCCTGGTCGCGCACACCATGCGAGCCACCGTACAACTCGACTTGGATGACGTGGATTCGAATCACCTCGTCGTAGGTGAGAAACAGCGGATCCACGGCTACTCGGCCAGTCTGCGATACACGTCGCCGTACTTCTCCAACGACTCGCGGACTGCGGTCTCGAACCTGCTGGCACGCTCGGTCGCGTTCGTCACCGGAGTCAAGAGCACACCCTGGGCGTGCATCTCGATCTCGAACGTCGTGTCATCGTCGGCATGCAGCAGCTCCAGAATCGCCTTGTCGATGATGAGCGCCCTGCTGTTCCCGTGCTTCACGAGCTTCTTGCGCATAGTCGTTGCACATCCCATCGGCATCACCTCCACGCGGCAGCGTAGAGGAATGTACTTACCGTGAGTATACCAATGTGTAACCAGAAGCCAAACTGTGCAGGCTCGCGTACAATCGCAGGACACGACGACGAACCTTCGGAGGTAGTCCGAGCATGGCCAAGCACACCGTGACCCTCATCCCCGGCGACGGCATCGGTCCGGAGCTCACGACCGCGATGCGCCGCGTGGTGGAAGCCGCCGGCGTCGACATCGAGTGGGAGATCGCGGAAGCCGGCGCGGACGTGATGGACAAGTACGGCACGCCGCTTCCGCAGCATGTGCTTGACTCGATCCGCAAGAACAAGGTCGCGATCAAGGGCCCGATCACCACGCCCGTGGGCACCGGCTTCCGCAGCGTGAACGTGGCCATCCGCAAGGAACTCGACCTCTACGCCTGCCTGCGCCCGGCGTTCTCGATCGCCGGCAGCGGCGCGCGCTACGACGACATCGACATCGTGCTCGTGCGCGAGAATACGGAGGACCTCTACGCCGGCATCGAGTTCCCCGAAGGGAGCGACGGTGCTCGCAGGCTCATCGAGTTCGCGGCCGCGGAAGGCGTCGGCACGATCCGGCCGGATTCCGGCATCTCGCTGAAGCCGATCAGCATCACCGGCACTCGGCGCATCGTGAAGTACGCGTTCGACTACGCGATCGCCAACGGCCGGAAGAAGGTCACCGCGGTCCACAAGGCCAACATCCTGAAGCACAGCGACGGCCTGTTCCTCAAAGTCGCGCGCGAGGTGGCCGAGGAGTACGCGGGCTCGGGCGTCGCGTTCGAGGACTACATCGTCGACGCAACATGCATGCAGCTCGTGCTCCATCCCGAGTGGTGGGACGTGCTCGTGCTGCCGAACCTCTACGGCGACATCCTCTCCGACCTCTCGGCCGGCCTCATCGGGGGCCTGGGCATCGCGCCGGGCGCGAACATCGGCGCCGAGTGCGCGGTCTTCGAGCCGGTGCACGGCAGCGCGCCGAAGTACGCGGGCAAGGACATGGCCAACCCGACTGCCGAGATCCTCTCGGCGATGCTGATGCTCAAGCACCTCGGTGAGACCGATGCCGCCGGACGGATTCTCGCCGCAGTGCGCGCGGTCATCGGCGAGGGCGAGCGCGTGACGTACGACATCAAGCGCTCGCGATTCGGCACCACCGACGGTGCCGTGGGCACGCAGGCGTACGCCGACGCGCTGATCGAGCGCCTGTAGCGGCACACGACCCGGGGGGCGCCGACGGTGACGGAGCGGCCCGACTTCGAGGCGATGCGCGGCTCGTACTGGCGGTCGCTCTCGCGCAGGCGGCGGTGGGCGTACGTCGCCGGAGCCGCCGCGTTCGCGCTGGTCGCGGTCGCGGGTGCGCTTGCGGCGTCGGCCGCGCGCGGGCCCGCGCAGGCGCCCGGGGGCGAGACGAGCCGCACCATAGTCCCCGCCGAGGAGACGAGCGAGACCACGCTGCCGGTGCGACCGGGAGCGGATACGGCCGCCAACGAGCAGGAGCCTGTCGCCGATACCGGAACTGCGGCTCCCGCGCAGAGCGAGTTCGTGCGCGCCGCGCTGGTCTCGTACCGGCGGGACGGCTGGCTGTGCGTGGCTGCCGAGGACGGCAGTGGGGAGCGGCGGGTGGCGGCCTCGGCTGCGGGCGTGCAGACGCTCTCGCCCGACGGCACGCTGATCGCGTTCGTTGACGCGGGCACCGGTGCGCTCGCGCTGGCGGACACAGCATCCGGCGTCGTGGTCGCGATCGGGCCGGCGCTGCAGGACCCGCCGTCGTGGGCGCCGGATTCGGCGTGGCTCGCGTACACGGCACCGGGACCTAGCGTGCTGCGCGTCGCCCGCGACGGCAGTGGCGCAGCCGAGCTCTTCGCCGGCGAGATGCCTAGCGTCTCTGTGGCCGACGGGACGGTTGTGGGACTGGCGCCGACAGGTGAGATCTCGGTCTGGCGCGCCGGCGCGCTCACCCGCCTGCGCGCGAGCCGTACCGTGACCGGGATTGCAGCTGACGGCGCCACGATCTTCTTCGGCGCGATGGCCGCCGACGGTGCGGCGTCGCTGCGGGCGATAGGCGCGACCGGGCAGGGCGAGCGCACGCTCGTGGGCGCACCGGATTCGGAGCGCGCGGTCACGCTGGGGGACATGCTTCTGTCTCCGGACGCGACCCATCTCGTCTACGCCGAGCGCGGTGACGACGGGTACTCACGGATGTTCGCGGTGCCGACGGCGGGCGGTGCGCCGGCATCGCTATGCGTGCGGCGCGAGTGCTATCCGCTGCGCTGGACCGCCGATGGCGACGGCGTGCTGTTCATCGAAGGTAACGCACTTCAGGGCGATCCGACCGCGCTCATGCGGGCGCAGTCGACCGGGGATTCCCGAAGATTCCTGGTCGACGGCGCCGCGCGGTAGAGGCCCGCGCCCCGGTCCGCCCCCTCACGGGCGATGCGAGGTCATACTTTCGGATGATTGTGAGATTCGTCACAAAATCCGTTGACCTGAGGCAGGATGTCCCTCGATAATCCCGAATGACTGTGGGTGGATTGGAAGTGCCCGTAGTCAGATCTTCGGCATAGAACCGTCACCTGCATTTGGGCGCCTGGGTGACGGGGAGCCAGTGGCGCAACCGGCTGATCGAGTTCGGCCGGTTCTTCATTTCTCGCCAGGGGACAGCGGGAAGCGGCCGGACCGCCTGTGGGGGCTCTTTCGACATGCAAGTGCCGAAGAAGAGGTGGCGATCCGTATGCGTGTTCGCGTCCTGGTTCTGGTAGCGCTCACACTCGTTCTGGTGTTCGCGGTCGGGGGTGTGGCGGCTGCGCAGACTGCGCCGACGTACACCACGCCAGGCGACTGCTACACCTGTCATGGGGTCGCCGGTACTGGTGCGGTGGGGAAGGTCGACTTCGCCGTGGCGCCGGTCGACTACAACCGCTGCAAGACCTGCCACGGGGCGATCGAACACAACGAAACCACGCCCCAGCACTGGCACAACCTCTACAGCCGTTGCTCGAACTGCCACGGAGTGTACGCTCCCACCATGCCGGACAGCAGCAGGTTCTTCCAGGGCTACACGCTGACACAGTACGGCAGATTCGGTTGGCCGGAGTCGCTTACTGCTTCTCCGCAGACGCTTCACGCACAGCACTCTGGTGCGGGATGGGTCAACTCGCTGACCTGGGCCAACTCCTCCAAGTGCCAGCCATGTCACAAGCCGGTTGCCTGCTCGGCATGCCACGGCGACGTGCAGCACACCAACCACGCTGTGTCACAGTACCCGCCAGTGACGTACCTCCAGGCCACCGGCACTTCCGCGGTCACCGCGCCCTCCACCTGCGTCAACTCTTCATGTCACGATCCCGCGAAGGCGGCGACGGCTGACTTCGTGCCGTCGTGCGGTTCCTGTCATCCGCTGAGGGTCACGTACCACTGGTATGACACCGTCGATCATGTTGCCGATGACGGCGCGCTGGACACGATCGCATGCTCGTCGTGCCATTCGCTCGATCTGGCCACGGCGCACGCAGATCCCGGTGCGACCGGCACAAGCTGCGTCAAATGCCACCCGATGCCTCGCAAGTCGTTCGCCGCCTGGGACCAGACCTGCGCCACCGGTGGCTGCCACACAGCAGGCTCGACGAAGCCGATGCATGCAGACGCACCGGTGAAGCATGAGGTCTCCAACGCGAACCAGCGTTGTCTTCAGTGTCACCCTGGCACGGATCTCGGCTCCATCCACGTAGCAGCCAAGAGCAAGACCGTGCCCGGCGCAACCTCCTGCCGCGTCTGTCATACGTTGGCGGGCAAGCCGGCCTCGAGCGACTGCACCGTCTGCCACTTCACCTTCGAGGCTCACTACGACTCGGCGAGGCATCAGTCGGTCTCGGTGACCTGTGGCGGTACTGGCTGCCACGCCACGCCGGATCTGCCCGCGGTGCACGCGCAGCGCAACGCCGCCTTCGGCTGCAGCGGCTGCCACTCCAGCGTTCGCGCCGAAGTGCAGTACGCCATCGTGAACCACCTGACCGGCTGCGGTGACTGCCACGGCTCGATCAGCGCGCTTGGCGGACACCGTGACGCTCACAATGCCGTTCCGCCGCTCGCGAACGCCGACGGCTCGCCGAACTATTCGTACGTGACGGGTTCCGCGGGCACAGCGCCGACGGGCGACTGTGCGGGCTGCCATACCGCCAACCTCGTTGACGAGCATGTCGGACTGCAGCTGTCCGGCGCGTGGGTCGTCTTCCCGCGGCGGGACGCGGCAGGCGCCGCGCTCACATGCGGAACCTGTCACGATCAGCCGGTGGGCTCGCAGGTCCGGAACGTGATCGCCGCGCGGCTGAGTGCCTGCGAGGGCTGCCACTCGGTCCACGCTCCGATTCCGGTGGCGCATACGTCGGCGTTCGTCGACAGCCCACTGCTTGCATGCGCCGACTGCCACAGCGCGAACATCGCTGCCGAGCACAATGGCGGCTACACCAGCACTGCGGGTCTCACCGGTTGTGACGTGTGCCACGCTCTGTACACGGGCCAGACGAGCGGCGCCGTGACGGGTGACACCGCTCAGTCGGCAATCTCGACTGCGAACGACACGCGCTGCTCGGCATGCCACGCGGCGTACCATACGAACGCGTCGGCGCACACAGCGGCGACGGCTGCCAGTCTCGAGTGCGGCGTCTGTCACGCGACCGGGCAGACCGCGATCGACGTGACCGCAGTGCATGCGACTGCGGCGGCCGGTCCGTGCAAGGTCTGTCATGCGAGCTCGCGAATAGAGGTCATCAGCGGACATACTGCCGAGTGCGCGAGCTGCCACGCCGCCGAGGGTGTGGACTATCACGAGCTGATGACATCCAAGCACACCTACTCGGCGATGGATCCATCCTGCACCACGGGCACGCCGTGCCACGTTGCGAACACCCTTCCCGAGGAGCACCAGCGCACCATTGCGAAGTGGGGGTACTCGTCCACCTGCGACCTTTGCCACAAGAACGTGACGCCAGGTCGCATTCCAGCCACCGCAACGGCTGACTGCTCTAGCTGCCACACAGTTCACGGCGACATCGCAACGATTCACACTGCAACGGCGAGCCGGACCTGCGTGGACTGCCACGAGACAGGGGACGTGCGACAGATACACGCTACGACGGTGAATGGCTCGTGTCCGGTGTGCCACAGCGCGCCGGCGGGTCGGATCAACTGGACGAACCCGTCGATCGAATGCACCTACTGCCACGGCGGCTACACACAGATCGATCCGAACCACTACCCGGCGTCTGCGCACAACGCCTCGGCGGAGACGGCCTGCGATCAGTGTCACTACAAGGACATGAAGGCCGAGCACTCCAAGACCTCCGTCTCGCCAGTCGTGACGTGCGTTTCTTGCCATGAAGCGAAGGTCGACAACTTCACCGCTGCGTGGAACAAGACGTGCGCTGCTTGCCACGCCACCAAGCACGGCGCGCAGGCGAGCAAGCACGTGTCGACTACCACGGGATGCAGCGGTTCCGGCTGCCACGACATCACCAACGTCGAGGCGATCCACGGCAAGCCGACCGGACCTGGCTGCGCAGCCTGCCACGTCAATGCGGCCACGCCCGCACGCACCACCAACTGTGCGGACGCGGCCTGTCACCCCAACGTGGGCACCAACCACCATGAATCGCACAACGCGGCGGCCGCGAACGGCTCCGAGTGCGCCGCGTGTCACTTCATGTACCTCGACGACGAGCACGAGGCACTCGGCTACAACTGCGCGACCTGCCACGACTCGACGTCGGCCGCCGTTCGGGGTTCGATCACCGCGCACGACAGGCGCTGCGCGACATGCCATCCAGCGGCCCATGCGGCACTCGCCTACGAGTTCAACCCGGCGCGCCTGTCACTTCACCGTACAAGAGCGGATCTGCCCGGAATGCGGTCGGTGTTCTCAGCGAATGGGACCACGTACACATGGACACTGCCGAGCGCGAGCAGCTTCCTCAAGTCGGGCTGGACGACAAGCTCGATGACGGGCTGCACCGACTGCCACTCGTACAGCGGCGCCACCGGGCCGCATGGTGCGACGATGAAGGTCAACATCGATCCGGCGTACCCGAAGTCCTTCCGCGCTGGCGGCACCGGCGGCACCGCGCAGCTCTCGGCGAGTTCTTCGACGGGCATGAGCATGTCCAAGGGCGGAAGCTCTGCCGCGGGCATCATCTGCGAGAAGTGTCACGACCTGTCGGCGAGCGGCTCGTGGAGCAACATCGTCCACAAGGAGCACGATGACCGGGGCGGGGAGGGTGGCTACTGCCACTACTGCCACACGGCGGTGCCGCACGGATGGACGCGCCCGCGCCTGCTCGCGTACACGACCGACCCGGCACCGTACTCCGCGTACACCGGTGGAGTGCAGCGGATATCGCTCAAGAGCTACACGCCGAACGGTTGGGGCAAGTCGGACTGCGGCGCGGCTTGCGCATCCGACAAGCACCCGCTTTCCGGCTCGAGCTGGCCGGCGAACGCGACGGCGCCCACAGCGGGGACGGCGGCTGGCACGGTCACCAAGTCGACTGGAGGCGCACTCGCCGGGGCGACGGTGAGCATCGCGGGCAAGACCGCCACGACGAGCAGCACCGGCGCGTACTCGATCGCTGACATCACCGCCGGGACGTACACGATGACGGTGAGTGCCACCGGCTACACCCCGTGGTCCGGCCCGGTGGCGATCACCGCTGGCGCCACGGAGACGCAGAATGTGACACTCACTGCGAATCCGACACCGACGAACATCGCGCGCACGGGTAGCGCTTCGGCATCGAGCCAGTACAGCTCGACATACTCTGCAGCGAAGGCGATCGACGGCAGCACGACTACGGACTGGCGCTCGTTGAGCACCGGCATGCAGTGGCTGCGCGTGGATTTGGGCGCCGTCAAGACGCTCACGAGCATCGTCGTCAATTGGCCGAGCACCTACTACGCAAAGTCGTACGAGGTGCAAACGTCGACCGACGGCACCAACTGGACGATGCAATACGGCACGACCAACGGCTCCGTCGGCATCAAGACGGTGACGCTCAACTCCGTGAGTGCGCGCTACGTGCGCGTGTACTGCACTACCGCCAACAGCAGCAACTACCGGATCTGGGAGCTGGAGGCCTGGGGCTACTAGGCGAGGCAGGCGGCTCTCAGGGTCGCTTGAGCGGGAGGGGTAGGGCGCCTCCGTCGGACGCCGGCGGGGGCGCGTCCCTTTGGCAGTCGCGCCGAGAGGGTCAGACCGCCCCGAGGTCGCGGAGCTTGGCGATGACCGCCTCTGTGGTTGCGAGCTGCCGATGGGCTGCGCCTGCGGGCACAGAGGGCGCCGGATCGCCGGTGAGAGATGCTGGGGGTGCGTCCGTGTACCGGCCGAGTGCCGCGAGCCAGGCCGCCGGGAGGTCTTCGGGCAGTTCTCGTTCTACGAGAATCGCGGCCAACATCGTCCAGGCCCGCGGCACCACCCTGGTCCAGGCGTAGCCGCCTCCGCCGCAGGCGAGCAGGCGTCCCGCACACAACTGATCAGCAAGCGCCACGATGCGGGCGTACAGCGCGCTGAACCCGGCGAGCGTGACGCCGAGCGATGTGAGCGGATCGCTCCAGTGGGCGTCGGTGCCGCATTGCGCCACGATGACCCCGGGTTTGAACGCTCGCGCTGCGGGTGCGACCACTTCGTCGAATGCCAGCAGATAGCACTCGTCAGTTGCCAGCGGCGGCATCGGCACGTTGATCGCAGTTCCCCTCCCCGCGCCGCTCCCGCGCTCCTCGATGAAGCCTGTCCCCGGATAGAGGTACTGTCCGCTTTCGTGGAGGGATATCGTGAGCACGCGCGGGCCGGTGTAGAAGGCCTCCTGCACTCCGTCACCGTGGTGGGCGTCGATGTCGACGTAGAGTACGCGTAGGTCGGGGTCGCGGGCGAGCGCGTCGGCGATTGCCACCGCGAGGTCGTTGTACACGCAGAAGCCCGCCGCGCGGTCGCGATGCGCGTGATGGAGACCGCCGGCGGGAGAGAAGGCCCGGGTGTAGCGGCCGTCTAGTACCGTTCGGAGCGACGCCGACGTCGCGCCCGCCACGAGCGCTGCGGCGTCGTGCATGCCCGGGAACGCGGGTGTGTCGCCGGGACCGATCCCCCGTTCCGGAGGCCACAGCCCGCCCGGGCCCGATGCGCGAATCACCGTGTCGATGTAGGCGCCATCGTGGACGCGCTCGAGCTGCTCCCGTGTGGCCGGCTGGAACTCGATCGGCCGGAGCGCGCCCTCTGCGATGAGGCCGTACGCTTCCATCAGCTTCACCGCGAGCGTCACGCGCTCGGGCCTGAACGGATGCTCCGGGCCGAGGTCGTAGGCATCGAGGCTTGGGGTGTATGCGAATCCGACTTCCACGTGTCACGTGGCCTTTCGCCGCATGGGACACCTTCTGGCGAGTTGATGCCCGAAGGCAGCCGTCGCGCAACGCCGCAGTGCCTCGGCGCAGGTCGGCGTTTGCGGCATCGCCGCCGCTCGCCTATACTTCATGCCCTGTCAATGACACAGCTCTATCGGCGTTGACGGGGAACAGTAGGGGCCAATCCCAGCTGCAGAGAGTCGGGGACGGTGGAAACCCGGCGCGGGACGCTTCGAAACTCACCCCCGAGCCACCCGGAAGAACGTGCCGGCGTCACCAGGGCGGACGACCTCCGCCAGGGCGCCGGACCAGTAAGACGGGTCGGTGGCATCCGTTACCTGCCGCATGAGTCATGAAGACACGCGCACGGACCCAAGCAGGCCCGCTTGCGCCTCCTCGCTCTATGCGGCACGCGGGGCCCCGCCCGAATGAGGCAGGGGAGTGCGCATGGAGCATCGCAGCGATCGCATGAAGAAGGGCGCCCTCCGTGCGCCCCACCGCAGCCTCCTGAAGGCCGACGGCCTCACCGACGAGGAGATCGCGCGCCCGCTTGTAGCCGTGATCAACTCGGCGAACGACATCATCCCCGGCCACGTCGGCATGGACCGCATCGCAGATGCCGTGAAGACCGGCGTGCGCATCGCCGGCGGCACCCCGCTTGAGATCTCCACGATCGGCGTGTGCGACGGCATCGCGATGGGCCACGAGGGCATGCGCTACTCGCTCGCCAGCCGCGAGGTCATCGCGGACTCGGTGGAGATCGCCGTGAGCGCCCACGCGTTCGACGCCGTCGTGCTCATCCCGAACTGCGACAAGGTCATCCCGGGCATGCTCATGGCAGCCGCACGCATGGACCTGCCGACGGTCGTTGTCTCGGCGGGGCCCATGCTCGCCGGCCGCTGGGAGAACAAGCACGTCGACCTCGACACCGTCTTCACCGCCATAGGCGCGCATGCCAAAGGCGAGGTCTCCGACGAGAGCCTGCTCGCGCTGGAGAACGATGCGTGCCCCACGTCCGGTAGCTGCGCCGGCATGTTCACCGCGAACTCGATGAACTGCCTCACGGAGGCCATCGGCATGGGTCTGCCGGGCAACGGCACGGTGCCAGCCGTCTATTCGGAGCGCATCCGGCTGGCGAAGCACGCCGGCATGGCGGTGATGGAGCTGCTCAAGCACGGCATCACCGCGCGAAAGATCATGACGCCCGCCGCCATCAGGAACGCGATGACGCTCGACATGGCCTTCGGCGGGTCGAGCAACACCGTGCTGCATCTCACCGCCATCGCTTCCGAGGCGGGTCATCCGATCACGCTCGACGACTGGCAGGCAGTCTCGGCGAAGACGCCGAACCTCGTTCGCGTCTCGCCGGCGAGCGACTACCACATCGAGGACCTGTACTTCGCCGGCGGCATCCCGGCGATCATGGCCGAGCTCGCCAAGGGTGGACTCATTGACACGCACGCGCTCACGGTCACGGGCGGCACGATAGGCGACACCATCAAGCACCTCGCTGGCGCTGACGGTGTGGTCATCCGCTCTATCGACGACCCGTACGCCGCCGTGGGCGGTCTGCGCGTGATGCGGGGCAACCTGGCGCCACGCGGTGCGGTGGTCAAGCAGTCGGCGGTGGCGCCGGAGATGCGGCGGCACGCGGGACCCGCGCGCGTCTTCGAGAGCGAGGAGGAGGCGAGCGCGGCGATCCTCGGCGGGAAGATCCGCGAGGGTGACGTGATCGTCATCCGCTACGAAGGCCCCAAGGGCGGTCCGGGGATGCGCGAGATGCTCTCGCCGACCTCGTCGGTGAAGGGCATGGGGCTCGCCAAGAGCGTTGCGCTCATCACCGACGGCCGCTTCAGCGGCGCCACGAGCGGCGCGTCGATCGGGCACGTGAGCCCGGAGGCCGCCGAGGGCGGGCCGATTGCGCTCGTGGAGGAGGGCGACACCATCTCGATCGACATCGATGCCGGCACGCTCACCCTCGAGGTCACCGACGAGTTCCTCGCAGTCCGCGCGCGCGAGTGGACAGCCCCCGATCCAAAGGTCAAGACCGGCTATCTCGCGCGGTACGGACGGTTCGTGACGAGCGCCGACAAGGGCGCAGTGCTCGAGTGAGCACGCAGGTTCGCATTTCTGCGAACCCTGGAATCGGAGGCACCAGCAGGAGGTGAACGCATGAAAGTGACCGGCGCACAGGCCATCGTGAAATCACTCCAGGCAGAGGGAGTGGAAGTCGTATTCGGCTACCCCGGCGGCGTGGTACTGCCACTGTTCGACGCGCTGTACGACACCGAGGGCATCCGCGTCATCCTCACGCGTCACGAGCAGGGCGCGGCGCACGCGGCCGACGCGTACGCGCGTGTGACGGGCAAGGTCGGCGTCGTGATCGTCACGAGCGGTCCGGGGGCGGCCAACACCGTCACCGGCATCGCGAACGCGTACATGGACTCCGTGCCGCTAGTGGTGATCACCGGCCAGGTGGCCACCCACGTCCTCGGCACGGACGCGTTCCAGGAGACCGACATCACCGGCATCACGATCCCGATCACCAAGCACAACTACCTGTGTGATGATTCCGAGCAGATTCCCGAGATCATGGCCGAGGCGTTCCACATCGCCTCTACCGGCCGTCCGGGGCCCGTGCTCATCGACCTGCCGGTGGACATCTCGCGCGGTGAGGTGGCGTACAAGTACCCCGAGCGGGTGAACCTGCCGGGCTACAAGCCCACCGTCAAGGGCCACGCGAAGCAGATCAAGGACGCCGCCACGCTCATCTCCAAGGCGCGCAAGCCGCTGCTGTACGTGGGCGGCGGCGTGCTGGCCGCCAACGCCTCGAAGGAACTCAAGGAGCTCGCTGAGCTTATGCAGCTGCCTGTGGTGACGACCCTCATGGGCAAGGGCGCGTTTCCGGAGGACCATCATCTCTTCGTGGGCATGCCCGGCATGCACGGCGGCAAGTTCACCAACTACGCGATCACCGAGACCGACCTGCTCTTCGGCATCGGCGTGCGCTTCGACGACCGCGTGACGGGCAAGCTCGCCACGTTCGCGACGAAAGCGAAGGTCGTCCACGCCGATATCGATCCCGCGGAGATCGGCAAGAACCGCCGCGTAGATCTTCCGATAGTGGGCGATGCGAAAGCCGTGATCACCGGCATTACCGCTGAGCTGCGCAAGATGAACGCCGAGCCGCGTACCGAGGCCTGGATGCGCGTGATCGACGACTGGCGCACGCGCTACCCGTTCCACTACCACGCGCAAGACGGCGCCATTCTGCCGCAGCAGGTCGTCGAGCGCGTTCGCGAGCTCACGAAGGACCGGCCGACAGTCTACTGCACCGAGGTGGGCCAGAACCAGATGTGGGCGTGCCAGTACCTCAAGATCCGCGAGCCGCGCACGTGGGCGTCCTCCGGCGGCCTCGGCACCATGGGCTTCGGCCTGCCGGCGGCGATCGGCGCGCAGCTCGGCCGGCCCGACTACCTCGTGGTGGACATCGCAGGCGACGGTTCGATCCAGATGAACTCGCAGGAGCTGGCCACGGCGAGCATCAACAAGCTGCCGGTGAAGGTCGTGATCCTCAACAACGGCTACCTCGGCATGGTGCGGCAGTGGCAGGAGCTCTTCTACGAGCACCGGTACTCGTCCTCGACGCTGCCGCAGGACTGCCCGGATTTCGTCAAGCTCGCCGAGGCGTACGGCGCCTTCGGGGCGCGCGTGACGAAGCTGTCCGAGCTTGACCGCGCCCTCAAGGCGGCCTTCGACTTCGACGGGCCCGCGATCGTGGACGTGCGGGTCGAGCGCGAGGAGAACGTGTTCCCGATGGTGGCGCCCGGCGGCTCCATCGACGAGATGCTCGGCGGCATCCCGGGTGGCCCGGTGTCCGAGATGCTCGACGACGAGCTCTTCGAGGAGGTGATGGAGTGATGAAGCACACGCTGTCAGTGCTCGTGGAGAACAAGCCCGGAGTGCTCACGCGCGTGGCGTCACTCTTCGCCCGCCGCGGCTTCAACATCGACTCGCTCGCCGTGGGCGAGACCGAGGACCCCACGCTCTCGCGCATGACGATCGTGGTCTCGGCCGAAGAGACGCCGATCGAGCAGATCACCAAGCAGCTTCACAAGCTCATCAACGTCATCAAGATCCAGGACCTGGACCCGAAGGACATGATCGACCGCGAACTGGTGCTCTACAAGGTGAACGCCGCTCCCGAACGGCGCCACGAGATCATCGAGATCGCGAACGTCTTCCGGGCCAAGATCGTGGACGTCGGCAAGAACTCGCTCACGATCGAGGCGACCGGCACGAGCGACAAGCTCGCCGCCATGGAGGACCTGCTCCGGGCATACGGAATCAAGGAGCTCGCACGGACCGGCAAGATCGCCCTGGCGCGCGGCAGTCGCGACGCATAAGGGGCTTGGAGGAAGTCGTTTGATGCGCCCCGCCGGGGCGCGAGGAGGAGGTAGGGGCATATGGCGACCGTCTACTACGAGAAGGACTGCGACCTGTCGCTGGTGCGCGAACGCAAGATCGCGGTGATCGGCTACGGCTCGCAGGGGCACGCGCACGCGCTCAACCTGCACGACAGCGGGTGCGACGTGCGAGTTGGTCTGCGCGCGGGCTCGCCGAGCTGGGACAGGGCCAAGGAGGCCGGGCTGAAGGTGGCCACACCGCGCGAGGCGGCGGGCGAGGCCGACATCGTCATGATGCTGACGCCGGACGAGCTCACGGCGCACATCTACTACTCGGAGATCCACGAATCGATGACCGCGGGCAAGGTGCTCGCGTTCGCGCACGGCTTCAACATCCACTTCCAGCAGATCGAGCCGTCGGCTGAGGTTGACGTCATCATGATCGCCCCCAAGGGTCCCGGCCACATGGTGCGCCGCACCTTCACCGAGGGCTCCGGCGTGCCGTGCCTCATCGCCGTGTACCAGGATGCGAGCGGCAAGGCGAAGGAGATTGCGCTCGCGTGGGCGGCGGGCATCGGCGGCGCGCGCGCGGCCGTGATCGAGACGACGTTTGCGGAGGAGACCGAGACCGACCTGTTCGGCGAGCAGGCGGTGCTCTGCGGCGGCCTCACGCACCTCGTGCAGGCAGGCTTCGAGACGCTCGTGGAGGCCGGCTACCAGCCCGAGATCGCGTACTTCGAGTGCATGCACGAGGTCAAGCTCATCGTCGACCTCATGTACGAGGGCGGCATGGCCAAGATGCGCGACTCGATCAGCAACACGGCCGAGTACGGCGACTACGTCACCGGTCCGCGGATCGTGACCGACGAGACGCGTGCCGAGATGGCGGCGGTACTGTGGGACATCCAGAGCGGCAAGTTTGCGCGGGACTGGATCCTCGAGAACCGCGCGGGGTCTCCGCACTTCAAGGCGATGCGCCGCATCCAGAGCGAGCACCTCATCGAAGAGGTCGGGGCCGAGATGCGTTCGATGTTCGCGTGGATCAAGAAGGACCAGTAGCCGAGGTTCTGACGCCGCCTGCCGGGGCGGCGAGGTTTGGCGCCGGGCGACCGGCGCAACGACACCCCTGAGAGGAAGCGGAAGAAGATGCAGAAGAAGTACCTGATGACGCCGGGGCCGACCCCGGTACCGGCGGAGGTCCTGCTCACGCAGGCCGCGCCCATCATCCACCACCGCACGCCGGACTTCTCGGCGGCCTTCAAGCAGGCCATCGAGGGTCTCAAGTACGTGTTCCAGACCGAAGGCGACGTACTGCTCTTCGCCTCGTCGGGCACGGGCGTGATGGAGGCCGCGATCGCGAACTCGTTCTACGCGGGCGACACCGTGATCGTCTGCCGCAACGGCAAGTTCGGCAACCGCCAGAAGGGCATCGCCGAGGTCTACGGGCTGTCGGTCATCGACCTGAAGTACGAGTGGACCTCCGTGGTGGATCCCGCCGACGTGGCCGCCGCGCTTGAGGAGAACCCGGGCGTGCGCGGCGTGATCGTCACGCAGAGCGAGACTTCCTCGGGTGTGCTCAACGACGTGCAGGCTATCGGTTCGATCGTGCGCGAGTATCCCGAGTGCGTGCTCATCGTTGACTCGATCACGGGAATCGGCGCGGTGGAGTGCAAGACCGACGAGTGGGGTCTCGACATCGTGATGACCGGCTCGCAGAAGGGCCTCATGCTTCCGCCGGGTCTGGCCGCATGCACCGTCTCCGAGAAGGCCTGGCGCGCGTACGAGCGCTCCACGCTGCCGAAGTTCTACTTCGACTTCATGAAGTACAAGAAGAACATCGCCAACGACACGACGCCGTTCACTCCGGCCGTGTCACTCGTTCTCGGGCTGAACGTGGCGCTGGGCATGATCCGCGAGGAGGGGCTGGAGAACACCATCGCCCGCCACTCCCGGCTGGCGGAGGCCACTCGTCGCGGGTGCGAGGCGCTGGGTCTGAAGCTGTTCGCCCCCGCCGAGGGCCGGGGTTCGGCCGTGACGCCCGTGTGGGTGCCCGAAGGTGTGGACGGCAAGAAGATCGTGAGCATCCTCAAGAACAAGTACGGGATCACCATCGCCGGCGGTCAGGACGACTACGCGGGCCGCATCTTCCGCGTGGGGCATCTCGGCTATTTCGGGGAGTTCGACATCATCACTACGCTCGCCGGGCTCGAGATGACGCTCGCCGAGTTGGGGTACGCGTTCGAGCGCGGCAGCGGCATCAAGGCCGCCGAAGCCGTCTTCATGGGGGAGTAGACAGATGAAGGTACTGGTAGCTGAGAAGATCGCCGACAGCGGCATCGACCTGCTCAAGAAGGAGTTCGAGGTCGACGTGATCACGGGCCTCTCGCCCGAGGAACTGGTGGCGAGGATCCCCGCCTACGACGGACTCATCGTGCGCTCGGCCACCAAGGCCACGCGCGAGGTGCTCGAGGCAGGGGTGAACCTCAAGATCGTCGGGCGTGCGGGCGTGGGCGTGGACAACGTCGACGTCGTGGCGGCCACCGAGCGCGGAGTGATCGTGTGCAACGCGCCGACTTCGAACATCGTGTCGGCGGCCGAGCACACTATCGCGCTCATGCTCGCGCAGGCGCGCAACATCCCGCAGGCGAACGCGTCAATGCACGCGAACAAGTGGGAGCGCTCCAAGTTCACCGGCACCGAGGTGCTGGACAAGACGCTCGGACTCGTGGGCCTGGGCCGCATCGGCACGCTCGTGGCCGAGCGTGCGAAAGGGCTCGGGATGAAGGTCGTGGCGTACGACCCGTACATCACCGAGGAGCGCGCGGCACAGCTGGGCATCGGGTACGCGGCGTCGCTGGACGAGCTGCTGCCGCAGGCCGACTTCATCACGGTGCACCTGCCGAAGACGAAGGAGACCATCGGCATGTTCGGCGACGGGCAGTTCGCCAAGATGAAGGACGGCGTGCGCCTGATGAACACGGCACGCGGCGGCATCTATCAGGAGGCGGCGCTCATCAAGGCGCTCGAGAGCGGCAAAGTGGCTTCGGCCGGCATCGACGTCTACGAGGTCGAGCCGTGCACCGACTCGCCGCTGTTCGCCTTCGACCAGGTGATAGTGACACCGCACCTCGGCGCGTCCACCGAAGAGGCGCAGGACCGCGCCGGCGAGCAGATCGCCGAGTTCGTGGCGGCCGGACTTCGCGGCGAGATGGTCTCGACCGCGGTGAACATCGCGCCGGTGCCGCCGGAAGTGATGGAGGCCGTGGGGCCGTTCATGCCAGTCGCCGAAGGTCTGGGCGCGGGTATCGCGCAGGTCGCCCGCGGGCCGGTGAGCGAGATCGAGGTGCACTTCATCGGGCACCTCGCTGGGCTGGACACGCGCATCCTCAAGACCGCGCTGCTCAAGGGTCTGCTCACGGTGGTCACTCAGGACTCCATCAACTTCGTGAACGCGAACCACTACGCCGAGCAGCGCGGGATCGCGGTATCCGAGGTCAAGCGCGCCGACTCGCTCGACTACGTGTCGCTGATGGTCGTGGTGGCCAAGGCGGGCGGGCGCGAGTTCAAGATGGGCGCGACTCTGATCGGCAAGCGAAACGAGCCGCGTATGGTGCTCTTCAACGAGTTCGACATCGACATGGCGCCTTCCGCGCACATGCTCTTCCTCGAGTACGCCGACGTGCCGGGCGTTGTGGGCAAGGTCGGCACGGCTCTCGGCGAGGCCGGCATCAACATCGCCTCGATGCAGGTGGGCCGGACGGAGGCCGGAGGAACGGCGCTCATGGGCCTCAACATCGACACGGCGATTCCGGATGACCTGCTTGCGGCCGTGGAGGCCAAAGCCGAGGTCACGGAGGCCTGGAGCATCGAGCTGTAGGTTGCGGCGGGCGAGGCCGCCCTCGAGTGGTGGCCTCGCCCCGCACGTGCCGCGTGTCCCAACGGTGCCGCATGTCCCTCGCTTCCCGCTGGATGGCAGAGATGCGAACAGCGCCGCGCGCCTCTCCCGCCTCGAGGGGAACAGCACGTTGCTTCCGTCGGTCTCAACGTTGCTGCGCTATGCGGAAGCCGTCGGCTGTATCCTTGAGGTCCGTCTGGTGTCGGTACGACGCTAGGTTGGGCGGTTCGGTAGTCGAGCGCGCACCTCGTGCGCTATACTCCGCGCATGAACGCGGCAGCTCACACGCTTCTCCTGGGTCTCAGCGGGCGACTTATCCAGCCGGCCGCCGTCTAGCGACGGCTTCAAAGCGCCGGCGTATCCCGCCCGTATCCGCGTTCGCGATGCCGAGAGGCGCGCAACACCACCCGAGGAGCATCCCGTGAGCACTTCCATCGACCGCGTCTTCATCTTCGACACCACGCTTCGCGACGGGGAGCAGAGTCCCGGCGCGAGCATGAACACCACCGAGAAGCTCGAGATCTCCCGCCAGCTCCTCAGGCTCGGCGTGGACGTCATCGAGGCCGGCTTCCCGATATCGAGTCCCGGCGATTTCGAGAGCGTGCGCCGCATCGCCGCCGAGGTGGGCGACGCGGCTGTCGTATGCGCCCTCTCCCGCGCCATCCCGGCCGACATCGAGCGCGCCGCGGAAGCGCTCAAGGGCGCCAAGCGCCCGCGCATCCACACCGGCATCGGCGTCTCCGAAAGCCACCTCAAGGACAAGCTGCGCATCAGCCGCGACGAGGCCGTAGAGCGCGGCGTGGCGGCCGTGAAGCTCGCGCGCTCCTTCGTCGAGGACGTGGAGTTCTACGCCGAGGACGCCGGCCGCGCCGAGCCCGCATTCCTCTACCGCATGATCGAGGCGGTGATAGGCGCGGGCGCAACTGTCGTGAACATTCCGGATACCACCGGCTACAGCTATCCGGAGGTCTTCGGCGCACTCATCGCGGGCCTCATGGACAACGTCAAAGGCATCGAGGACGTCACCGTTTCGGTCCACTGCCACAACGACCTCGGCATGGCCACCGCCAACTCGCTCGCGGGTGTCAGAGCCGGTGCGAGGCAGATCGAGTGCACGATCAACGGTCTCGGCGAACGAGCCGGCAACACGGCGATGGAAGAGGTCGTGATGGCGCTCAAGATGCGCCCCGACGTCTTCGGCGTGGACACGCACATCAACACGAAGGAGTTCGTGCGCGCGTCAAGACTCGTCTCGGGCATCACCGGCATGCTCGTGCAGCCGAACAAGGCGATCGTGGGCGCGAACGCTTTCGCGCACTCGAGCGGCATCCACCAGGACGGCGTGCTCAAGGAGCGCTCCACTTACGAGATCATCGACCCGGCCGACGTGGGTGCCGGCGGGAGCTCAATCGTGCTCACCGCGCGAAGCGGCCGGGCGGCGCTCCGGCACCGTCTGGCGGAGCTCGGCTACGTGATGGAGGACGAGGAGTTCGAGGGCATTCACACCGCATTCCTCGAGCTGGCTGACAAGAAGAAGGAAGTCTACGACGAGGACCTCGAGGCGCTGGTGGGCGAGGCCGAGCGCATGGTCGGCGAGGTATACCACCTCGAGCAGGTACACGTGAACTGCGGCGATCCGGGCATCCCGACGGCGACGGTCGAGCTCATCGACCGCGACGGCGTGAGCTACATCGACTCCAGCCACGGCAACGGGCCGGTCGACGCGGTGTACCGCGCCATCAACCGCATCGTGCAGAAGCCCAACGACCTCACCGAGTTCTCCGTGCAGAGCGTTACTCGCGGCATCGACGCGGTGGGCGAGGTCACCATCCGCGTGAAGAGCGAGGACGGCCGCACGTTCACCGGCCGGGGTGCGCATCACGACATCATCGTGTCGAGCGCCAAGGCGTACGTGAATGCGCTGAACCGGCTGCTAGTGGCCGCCGAGGCGCCGAGCGTGGAGGACGAGGTCTGAGTGGAGGGCGAGGTCCGGGCGAAGGGCGAGGTCCGGGCGGAAGGCGGTGCGCGCACGCTCGGCGCCGCCTGGGTCGCTGCGGGCATGCTGTTCCTCGTCCAGGTGGTGTGGACGAACCTCACCGGCTTCGGCATCGGCGAGTTCCCGCTGACTTACGACACAGTGGCGCTGCCAAGGCTTGTAGTGGCGGTCGTGGGCACGTTGCTGGCCTGGGCGCTTGTCGCCTGGGCCCGGCGTGGTCCGGACGAGCCACTCCGTGTCGACATCGCGTGGGCGCTGCTAGGCGCGCTCGCGCTGTGGGCCGTCGTGTCTGCGCTCGCCTCCAAGCAGGGTCCGATCGTGTGGCTCGGGCAGTCCGAGCGGCTCGAGGGCGTCGTGACGATTGCGCTCTACGCGCTCCTGTTCGGACTCGGGCTGCAGCTTGGCGCGATGTCGAAGGCACCGCGAATCCTCGGATGGGCGGTCGTGGCAGGCACTGGGGTCCTGGCGGTCCACGGACTCCTGCAGGCGTTCGGGATCGACCCCACCGGCTACACGCTGCTCAACCCCGGCTTCGGCGTGCGACAGGCCTTCGCGAGCCTCGACAACCCGAACTTCCTCGCCGCGCATCTGGTGCTCGCGATTCCCATCGCCGCGGCCTGCGCAGTGCGGTCGGAACGGTCCTGGCAGCGCGCGGTCGCATGGGTTGTGGTCACGGCCGGCGTCTGCGCACTGCTAACCACCGGCTCCCAGGGGGCGTGGCTGGCCGCGACCGTTCAGGGTGCGATAGCGATCGCTCTCTGGCTGAGCCGACGGCGGAACGCGGACGCACCTACCCGGCGGACACTCGCGCGTCCGCTGCTCGTAGGCGTGCTGGTGCTGGTCCTGGGCACTGCCGCGATAGTGGCGGCCAGCCTTGGAAGAGCCGATCTCAAGGAGACCGCCACCGCACGCGTGATGCTGGCCAAGATCGCAACCGACACCGCGGCCGAACGTCCATTGGTCGGCTACGGTCCGGATTCGTACCTGGCGGCATTCCGGCGATACCACACCACTGAGTACGAGTCCCTGTTCGGGTCGTGGTCGACGAACAACAACGCGCACTTCTGGGTCGCGCAGTACCTTGCGACGCTCGGGATACCCGGAGCACTGCTGCTCGCCTCAGCGCTGATCCTGGGGCTGTCCCGGGGACGGCCGAGAGCTGGCGGCTCCTATGAGTCCGTGATCACAGCCGCCATCTGGATCAGCCTTCTGGGCTTCACCGTCCAGTCGATGCTGAACGTCGTCGTGATAGCCTCGTCAGTGCCGTTCTGGCTGCTCATGGGGCTTGTATGCTCCCGCGAGGCTGTGCAGGTCCGGGTACCGCGCTTCGCGAGGTCGGCGGCGGTAGCGGCGAGCATCGCACTTGCACTCGCATCGCTCGGAGCAGGGGTCATCGCGCTACAGGCCGATGCGACGTACCTCCGTTCCCGACTCGTGTACAACCGAGAGGCCGAGGGCGATGCGGTGGCTCTCGCGGACCGGGCGAGCCGAATGAATCCGCTGTCGGTGAAGTACCTGCGAGGCGCGGCTCAGGCGCGGGCGCAGCTAGTGCTCGACAACCTCGGAAACTCGGACGCTGAGACCGCGCGCGAGCAGTACTACGGAGCCTCGGCGGCCTACGAGCGTGTCCTGGCGGCTTCGCCGCACGACTACGCGTCCCTCGCATGGTCCGCGGCCCTTGATGTCGCTGTCGGCGTGCGTCTCAACGACCCCGAGCTGCGCTCTGCGGGCGTGCGAGCCGCGGTGTGCGCCATCGCGCTCGACTCCTCGGCGTGGCAGGTTCAGCGTCTGGCGTCGGGAGACACCTCAGAAGCGGCGATCCAGGACGCGCTATCCGTTCCGGCGCTCCCGTGACGGGTCGTGCGCATGCATCGCGCATGACGTAGAATGCACGAACCGACTGAAGCTTCGAAGGAGCATCTCATGCCCCGCCCCATGACCATCACCGAGAAGATCCTCGCCGCTCATGCCGGCCTCGACGAGGTCGTGCCGGGGCAGCTCATCGAGTGCGATCTCGACCTCGTGCTGGCCAACGATGTGACCGCGCCCATCGCCATCAAGGAGTTCGCGAAGATCGGCGTGGAGCGGGTGTGGGACCCGGCCAAGATCGCGCTCGTTCCCGATCACTACACGCCGAACAAGGACATCAAGAGCGCCGAGCAGGCCAAGATGGTGCGCGAGTTCGCGCACGCACAGCAAGTCACCCACTACTACGAGGTCGGCTGCATGGGCGTGGAGCACGCGCTCCTGCCCGAGCAAGGAGTTGTGGGCGCCGGCGACGTCATCATCGGCGCCGACTCGCATACCTGCACGTACGGCGCGCTGGGCGCGTTCGCAACCGGCGTGGGCTCCACCGACGCCGCAGTGGGGATGGCGACTGGACGCGCGTGGTTCAAGGTACCCGAGAGCCTGAAGTTCAACGTGACCGGGCAGTTGAAGCCCGGCGTCGGCGCCAAGGACATCATCCTGCACGTCATCGGGATGATCGGCGTGGACGGGGCTCTCTACCAGGCGATGGAGTTCACCGGAAGCACCATAGAGTCGCTTGCCATGGCCGGCCGAATGACGATCTGCAACATGGCGATCGAAGCCGGCGGCAAGAGCGGCATCATCGCGGTGGACGATGTCACGCGCGAGTACATGCGCGGCCGCGCGGAGCGCCCGTGGACCGAGTACTCCTCGGACACAGACGCCGTCTACGCTCGCACGTACGAGATCGACGCCGCCGAAATCCTGCCCACGGTCGCTTTCCCGCACCTCCCGAGCAACACGCGTCCGGTGGCAGAGGCGCGCGACGTGAAGATCGACCAGGTGGTGATCGGCTCCTGCACCAACGGCCGCTACGAGGACATGGCCGAGGCCGCCGCGGTGATCAAGGGCCGCAAGGTCCACCCGGACGTGCGGCTCATCGTGATCCCGGCCACGCAGCAGGTGTATCGGGACATGATGCATTCAGGTCTCACTGACATCTTCCTGGATGCGGGGGCGGCGGTCTCCACCCCCACGTGCGGCCCGTGCCTGGGCGGTCACATGGGCATCCTGGCGGCAGGGGAGCGTGCGGTAGCCACCACCAACCGGAACTTCGTCGGACGCATGGGAGACCCGACCAGTGAGGTCTACCTGACTGGCCCGGCAGTTGCAGCGGCATCAGCAGTGCTCGGGAGGATCGGGTTGCCCGAGGATCTGTAGCCAGACCGGCGCAAGCACCGGGGCTCCGTTCTGCGTTTGAGCGTCACGGTCAGATAGTGCATACTGCGTCGAGGCCGGTCCCCGGCCGGTGAAGTTATCTAGCGAGGAGTGCAAGTGGCGCGAGCGCGCAAGCCAGTATCTGCCGAGGCAAGTTCTCAGCAGATCAAGTGGATGCAGATAGCGATATTCGTGATGGTCGCTCTGGTGCTTGCTGCCGTCATCTGGGCTCTCTACACAGTGGCGGCGATCAACCGTGCCGGACCGCGCTCAGCGCTAGAACGCGAGCTTCGAGCGAAGCAGGCGATAGTCGAGACATATCCGGACAGTCCGGTAGCCTGGGCGGATTACATCACCCTACAGGCGCAGGCAGGAAGGATCGCGGCAGCGCGGCGGACTGTCGATGAGGCGGACGCCGTCTTCGGCAAGCGTGTCGGCCCGGTTGCCACTGCGAGTGCGCGCATAGCGTTCATCGCGGGGGACTACGAGGATGCTCGCGATGGGGTTGAGGAGGCACTCTCCATCGTCGATGCTGAGATCGAGGCTGAGAAGATCCGGAACGCGGAAAAGGCCGTCCTGGCGAACCCGGACATGAGTACGAAGATCGACGCGCTGATCCTGCAGGCTGAGATCCTCGAACAGCTCGGGGACTTCGAAGGCGTTGTCAACTCCTATGCCGGAGCACTGGAATTGGACCCGACGATGGCGGACGTGCTTGTCGCTCGGGCTCTTGCGTTGGAGAAGCTCGGTCGAATAGACGAAGCGCTCGCCGACGTCCAGGCTGCGCTCGTGTTCATTCCCGACTACGAACCTGCGCTTCAGGTGCTCGAACGACTGCAGAAGTAGAGGTGCACATGAGAGGCACGGAGGACAATCTGCCCTCGGAGAATCCGGACGAGCGGGACGACGAGGGCGCTCGATTCAACAGGATGCGCTGGGCGCTTGTCGGCGTGCTGGTGGTTCTGTTCATCTTGCTCCTCAGTATCGTCGGGTTCGTATCCAGTCTCCTCATCCCTGCGTCCGCTCCCGGTACTGTCAAGGAGTCCGAAGGACTGGTCTGGATCCGCTCCATCTACGGCACGAGTGCCGATGCGGCTGACCAGCTGCAGACTCCGGAGCACACGGCGATAGCGCCGGACGGAACGATCTGGGTAACAGATGCTGGCACGAGCCGAGTTCTAGGCTTCAATCCCGACGGCAGCTTCGAGCGCGAACTCACAGTAGGAGCGGACGCTGGCGGAGCCGCGATGCTAGACCGGCCGGCGGGAATCGCGGTGAGCGAGAATGGCGAGGTCTACGTGGCCTCATCAACCACCGGTCTGGTTCTTGTATGGAACGCCGACGGTGAAATCGACCGCGTACTGCGGGTTCCTGAGCCTATTCAGATCGCGTTGGGCGGCGATCGAGTACTCGTGACCGCTGCGGACGGACTGTACCTGTTCAACACGCAGGGCGAACAGGTGGCGAAGTGGTCATCGCGCGGCTCGAATGAGAATCAGGTCGACATGCCCAACGGGGCACTCATCGGCGAAGACGGGACCTTCTACATCTGCGATACCCACAACTCGCAGTTGAAGGCATTCTCCGGCAGCGACATGTCGCCGAGATGGGCCAATCCGATCACCTCGGCAAGAGGGACAAGGAATGAGACCGGCGCGGCGCCGACCCCAGACCAGACCGTGATGAGGGAGTATGTCGTTTCGAGCAGCACCGAGGACACTGCCACGGCCGCTCTTGCGATGCAGTTGCAGGTTCCGGCCGGACTGACACAGGACGCGAACGGCAGGCTCATCTTCGTCGATGCGTTCGGGTTCTGCATCTACGCTGCCGACCCTGCGACGGGAGAGATCAACGCGACCTACGGTGGCTACGGGAAGGCCGATGCGCAGTTCTACTACCCCATGGGCATCTCCTACGATCCAGCGCGTGACTGGTTTGCGGTTGCCGATACCGCAAACCACAGAGTGCAGATCGTCCGGTTGGATGGGTCAGGCGGGAATGCCGTAACCACGCTCCGGGGGATTACCTTCCCGTGGGCGGTATGTTGTGCGCCGCTCATCTTGCTGCTTCTTGCGCTTCTGGTCGCCTTGATGCGCAGGCGTCGACGCAGGGACGAGGACGCGGAACGCGAAGACGAGGGTGAGTCGGGCGAACTTGTATTCAACCCAGGCGTTGATTCTGCTGATTCCCAATGGTAGATTGACAACAGTTGCTGTTGCGCGCAGCCGTATGTGCGCGCACGAGTGTGTGATGCCGGATTGCTTCGGCTTGTTCTAGATTCAGGGCGAATGGGAGGTGATTCGTTTAATGCCTACAAAGGTGATTACTCTGAGAAAGGGATTCTCTATGAAGAAGACCGCGTTTGTTCTGCTTCTCGCTCTTGCGCTCGTGGCGGCGTTTGCCGCTGTAGCGTATGCGAGCACCGAGTCCAACCAGATCGCCTGGTCGTCAGCGAGCCCGAACAACAACACGACGCCGCCGACGCCGCATACTGGTTATCTGCTGAACACTCAGAAGTGCCTCGTGTGCCACGCGGTGCACAAGTCGTCGACGGCAGGTGAAGTCCTCTTGGACGACACCGTGGCAAACGCCTGCGTGTTCTGCCACGTAAGCGCGAGTGGTGTCGCGTCCGTGCACGTGTACTACAACGACACCACGAACTACTACGTGACGAGCAGTGACGTGTCCAACAAGGCGCACAACGTCGGCTGCACCGATTGCCACGCTGTTCACGGCGCGAATACGATTCAGCAGACCTCACTGCGGGGCTACATCCTTCGCAGCAACGCCGACCTTGCTTCCAGCCCGGTCGGAGCCCAGTCCATCAGCAACGCCGACTACAATATGACGTCCGGCAGCGCAGCTGGTGCGGAGACCGCGTTCTGTGCGCAGTGCCATGCGTACTTCACGGACACCTACGCTCTGACGACCTCGAGCGGGGACATCACGTACAACAGCGCGACATACAACTCGCACGTGATGACGAGCGACTACACCTCGTACGGCCCCGGTGCCGCCGGCAGTGGTGCCATCGGCAAGCAGGTCGCGTGGGCCAGCTCGGCGTACTGTACGAGCTGCCACGATGCTGGCGCGGCCGTCGTCACCAACACGGGTGTCGACAGCTTCCCGCACTACACCGTTGGCGCCCGGTTCATGAAGTCCGCCACGGACTACGCGAGCATCGGCTCTGCCGTTGCCGCAACGTACGATCACGAGGACGGCGTCTGCCTCAAGTGCCACGCCAGCACCGCTACCGGCGTGAGCATGTCCTACTAGGCGCGCTGGTATCCTCTATGGGATGCTGAGTCGAAGGGCCCCGGACTTCCGGGGCCCTTCTTCGTTCGGCTCCTCGCCGAGGGCGTGGTATCGTTCTCGCTATGTGTGCGGAGAAGCCCCCGCCGACCCTGACGGATCGGAGAGTTCCCTGACCTCGCGACGGCGTCTGATAGCCTGGTCTTTCGTCGCCGTGTGCATCGTGCTCGCGGCTCTCACGGTCATCGTCACTACCGAGGGCGTGCCGGGGCTGTGCGCGGCATGTCACGCGATGCGGCCGTATTCGGACTCGTACGCTGACGGTGCGCACGCAAGCCAGACCTGCTCGAGGTGCCACGCTCCGTCTGCGAGTTCCAGGCTCTCTCTTGCCGGCCGCATGACGTTTGAGATGCTGCCGTCTACACTGCGCGGAAGTGGGTTGTCCGGTCCTGCCGGCGTCACGCCGGACGAGGGATGCGAAGCGTGCCACCTGCCGAGCCTCGGCGGGCTGACCGAGCGGGCAGGCATCCGTGTGCTTCACCGCGAGTGCGCGAAGGACCGAGGGTGCGTTACTTGTCACGGCAGCTCGATCCACGGCGAGGTCAGCCGTGTTCCGCGGGCCTACGCGATGGAGGACTGCACGGCATGTCACCGAGACCTGGCGGCGCCCGTGCATTGCGCCACATGCCACTCAGAGCGCACGAAGCGCGAGCGACTGACAACAAGCGCATGGCAGGTGACGCATGGTGCCGAGTGGAACAGCACTCACGGCCTCGGAAGCCTGCGATCGTGTGCAGAGTGCCATCCATCCGACTACTGCGTCAGATGTCACGGTACCGCACTACCGCATCCGCCAGGCTTCGGGCAGACCCACGGCGACGAGGCGAAGAAGGACCTCGGCGCCTGCACCGCATGTCATGACAAAGCCCAGCTTTGCGACGCCTGTCATGGCATCGAGATGCCGCACCCGGACGGGTTCCTCAAGGCGCATTCTTCGATTGTGAGCAGCGTGGATCAACCCGAGTGTGTCCGCTGCCATGACAGCGCCGAGTGCATCGGCTGTCATGTGCGTCACGTCCATCCCGGGAACGCGAAGAACCTGGTGGGGGAGACCGGCCAGTGATCGGACAGATCCCGCAGCTCCTTGACGTCATCCAGCAGGTCATAGCGGACCCTGCGGGCAACCTGACTGCGACGACATTCCTCCTGGCTGCTGCGGTCCTGCTCGTCCTGATCCTGCTACTTGGCGGATTGGCGCTACTGCTACCGGCGCCCGCTCGCAAGCCGCGCAAACGTCCGACAGCATCCGCCGCGCCCAGCGCGGCGACTGACGGGTCGCCAAAGCGCAGTCCCCGCAGAGCAGTGCGTGTCCGACACTGGGTTGCGGGTCGCGGAGGCTCATGCGTGATCGCCGCCGCACTGGTTGCGGCCGCCGCGGCCGGTTACGGGCTCACAACGAGCGATCGGTACTGTCTCTCGTGCCACGTTGGCGGCGGCGCGATTCCGTCTGCGGACGAGCAAGTCACCGTGTCCGCGTCCGAAGCGCCCGCCGACCAAGCGCATGTGACGGTCTCATGCGTGACGTGCCACGAGAGCCCGGCCGACATTCTGGCAAACATCGTCAAGCGATCGAGCGATGTTGCGGCGCAGGCAGGGCTTGGCAGGTCGCAGTACTCGACGTCGGTCGATAGTCGCAACTGCTTGCGATGTCACGAACAGGACCTGGTGGAGCCGCTCACGAACGACACGACGGGTGTGGTGATGTCTCACCGCGAGCCGCTGGATGCGGGCTGGGCATGCAACGACTGCCACCTTGGCACCGGGCACTCGCCTATCACGCAGCCTGCTGTGATGTCGAAGTGCGTCCTTTGCCACAACGCGATTGTAGCTAGCGCAAAGTGCGACGCCTGTCACACGAAGGACACGAGCGCGGCATCAGGACTGGCGGAAGGGCGGGTGTTCGGCAAGGCGAAGATTGCCAGGACCGACTGCGAAGGCTGCCACTCGATGGAGTCGTGTGATGCCTGCCATGGCATCCGCATGCCGCATTCGGACCTGTTCCTGCGGACGCACCCGCGTTACTCCGGGTTCGACAAGAAGAAGCTCTGCTTGGAGAAGTGCCATACCAACCAGGACTGCTACAAGTGCCACGCTCCGTGGACCAACCACATCCCCAGCTTCAAGCAGGACCACAAGCGCCTCCCCAAGGATGCGTACTGCAACACCTGCCATGACCAACACGAAGGGCCGATCTGCAACTTGTGTCATGATTTCAACCAAGAGTGAAGGAGCGGCGGTTATGCGGTTTGCCGGCACGGCACACAAGTATGGACGCGACATCGACACCGACGTCATCATCCCGGCGCGGTACCTCAACACGAGTGACCCGGCCGAACTCGCCAAGCACTGCCTGGAGGACCTCGACGCCGGGTTCGTGTCCAAGGTGCGCGCCGGCGACATCCTGGTGGCTGATGAGAACTTCGGATGCGGGTCCTCGCGCGAGCACGCGCCGATCGCCATCAAGGCCGCCGGGGTTTCAGTGGTCATCGCGAGGAGCTTCGCACGGATCTTCTACCGCAATGCCATCAACACGGGGTTGCCCATCCTGGAAGCTCCGGAGGCCGTAGACGGGATCTCCGACGGCGATCGCGTGGTAGTCGATGCCGATGCCGGTACCATCATCAACGAGACCACCGGCCGGTCTTTCACCGCTCAGGCGTTCCCGCCGTTCGTGAAGGACATCATCGAGTCGGGCGGTCTGGTCGAGTCGGTGCGAGCCAAGCTGGGCTCCTGAGGCGTCGCATGGCGCTCGGACGTTCCGGAACGGGATGATGAATCCCCAGCGACTGGCTCGCGCAGCCGCCGACGAGCCCGTAGGAATCTGGCTCGCGTTCGCTGCCGTTGCCATGGCCTTGCTGCCCAACCCCGCTGCAACGATGACCGCGTTGGTCACGATCGCCATTGCGGTCGCGCTGACCGCGTTGTTGCGACCGATGAGCCACGGATTGGCAAACGATCGCTTCGTTTTGGCGGCACTCGTGGCCCCCGCTCTGGCGCTGACGGTCTCGTCCGTGCTCGCATCCAATCCCGGCGTGTCCTTCTTCGGCAGCACGGGTCAACGGGCGGGCGCTGCGACGTGGGTCTTGTGCGCGGCCTTCGCCGCCGCCCTTCTGAGGACCGCGCGACGCGGTGATGCAGGGAGGACGGCACGCGCCGCAGCTTGTTTCGCGGCCGTTCTAGCACTGGCCGCTATCGCGGACCGCTTCGCGGTCTTCGGCCCGATTCCCGCCGGGTCACTACCGGCGGGACTGCTCGAGAACACGCTGTCGACCGGTCAGGTGCTGGTGATGGGCGTGCTGTGCGCCGGGGCCTGGGGGTTCTCGGCACCAACCCGGCTCCAGCGCGCGGTCTCGATCGCGTGCGGCGCCATGTGCGTCGTATCCATCGCGTACATCGGTTCGCTCGGCACGTGGGCGGGTCTGGCAGTGGGAGTGGTGACGGTCGCGATCGTTCACGCGGTGTCGCGCGCCGGCCGACTCCGGGCGCTCTCAGCCGGAATCGGCGCGGCCGTCGCAGGCCTCGTCGCTCCGGCGGGGATGTTGCTCATCACCGGCCCTGCGATGCCCGAAGGGCTACAAGAACGGCTGGCCGCCGCAGCGAGCGATCGCTTTCCGATCTGGCAGAGCGCTGCGTCCTCCGCGTGGAGGTCTCCCGTCTTCGGCGTCGGCCCCGAGCAGTTCACTGGCTTCACGACCTGGGGTGCTGTCCCGCCGCAAAGCTTGAGCTTCACGAGCACATTCGACCCGCACAACCTGCTCCTATACCTGCTTGTATGCGGCGGGGTGGTCGGTCTGGGGTCGGCCCTCTTCGCCTGCGCGGTTCTGGCCCGGAGAGCCCTGCTCCCTCTTGAGGGCCGTCCGTCTCTTCCGCGGGCATGCATGGTCGGCGCACTTGCGGGGTACCTGGTGTCGCTGCTCTTCTCGTGGGTGACCCCGATCTCGCTTGCGCTGGCGGCCGCTATTGTGGCGGCGCTGGTTGCGGGCCGAGCGGACGGTTCGCCGCAGTCTCGTCCCGGGGCCTGGTTGATGCGCGTTCCCGTTGCCGCCGTGGCGCTTGCGATCGCAGCCGGTCTCTTCGCCACCGGTGGCATCTGGGAGTACCGCTGGGGCGCGGATCTGGCGGAGTACGGCAATCCCAGGATCGAGACCACGCTGGCTGCGGCGCAGGACTCGCCGGACCCGCTGTATTCCATCGTGACCGTGCAGAACTCGATGAACACGAGCTTCGCCGAAGGCGAACCGACCCCGTACGACGACCCGCGCTTCGCGGTGGTCGTCGAGCGTCTCAAGACGGATGCGGACTGGCACTGCACGGCGGCCATGACGAGCTTCGATCTGGCTGTGCGAGACATCAGGCTCGGGACAGCCAACTCCTGGGACGCCGCCGGCGCGGCACTTGCCGCAGGGGAAATGGCCGATCCGCGCACGGGGCTGTGGTACTACACCGGAACCGCCTACGCCGAGAACCTGGGGTTCGCGGCCGAGGCGCGGCAGTACGCGCAGGACGGCCTGGCGTACGACCTTCCCGAGAACGTCCGCGCGTACATGGTGGAGCGGGCGTATCTCGATGAATGAGCCGATCACCCGCAGATCCGCAGATGTTGCGTGGCTAGCCGTGGCGGGCGCCGTGCTTCTCGGGCCTTCGGCGATCGGGTGGTTCGGCTCGGGTATCAACGTGCTGGCCGACCCGTGGAGCACACCCAAGCTGCTCGTACTGGCGCTAGCGGCCTGTGTGGGGAGTGCAGCGCTCGCCGTTGGCGTGCTGCGGGGCCGTGAGGCGCTCCGCTTCAACAGGCGCTATCTGTGGGCTGTCGGGTTCCTCGGGGTTGCCGCTGTCACAACGATCGCGGGCGTGGACCGGTGGCAGGCGCTGCTCGGCAGTGACGACCGCCAGGGGTTGCTCACGATGGTGCTTTGCGTCGCGACCGGGCTTGTCGCCATGCACGTGGTGCGCTCCCCCGAGCGCATGCGGCGTCTGCAGCTGCTTGCGGTTGCAGGTGGCGTCCCGGTGTCACTCGTGGCGCTCTCACAAGTTGCGGGGGTCCCCGCGCTGACCGCCGATTTGCCGGGCTGGATGGCCGCCCGCGGCGTCGGAACGATCGGCAATCCGGACATGCTCGGAGGGTACCTCGTCTGGCCACTCGTGCTGGCCGCAGCTTTCGCGCTTTCAGAGGCGAAGCCGCTGTTGAAATGGCTGGCGTGGGTCGCCTGCGGGCTATCTGCCATCGCGTTGTTTGCGACGCTCGGACGCGGCGCGTGGATCGGCGGCGTGGTAGGCCTCGTGACACTCGCGTTAGCCGCGGGCAGGTTGCGTCTCAAGCCTGCACGCGCGGACAAGATGGGGCCGGCCGTCGCTGGGGGCGCGCTCGTTCTCGCCGCGCTCGCCCTGGCCCGCCAGGCGCTGCCGAGACTGGGAGAGATGTTCAGCGCCGAGGGTCTAGCGGCCTCGGGCCGCATGCAGCTGTGGGAAGTGGGGCTGAGGGCCATCCCAGATCACTGGCTTCTGGGCGTCGGACCGGACTCGTTCGTGTACGCGTACATGTCCCTGCGACCGATGGAGTATGCGGGTCTTGGCGGTGCGGCCACCGTGGCGTACGACGCCCACAACTACCTCATCATGCTGGCGGTCACGGTGGGTCTGCCGGGCCTGCTCTTTGCGCTCGCGTTCCTGGTCGCCGTGCTCGTGCAGGCCGGGAAAGTGGCGTTCGGCGAAGGCGGAGGTCCCGGCCGGCTGTCGTATGCCGGTTGGCTCGCAGCACTAGTCGGGTACTGTGGCTACCTCTTCTTCGGGCCGGGTTCCGTGGCGCCGAACACGCTCTTGTGGGTAGCGTTCGGCGTGCTGCTCTCACCGCGCGCGAGTGTCGCGGAAGGTAGTGCCAAACGGCTAGGGTCGACCATCGTGGCGGCAACCGCCGTGTGCGCGGCGGTCGGTCTCGCCCTCACGCTGGCGATTACCGCGAGCAGCGTGCAGCTGGCGCGCTCGGAGGCCACCACCGGGGAGGCGGCTCTTGCGCATGCCGTGAAGGCGACAGAGATCATGCCGTGGCTGCGTGAGTCACGCCTTCGTGTAGCGGAGGTGGCAGGCTCTCTGGCGGTCAATGCCGCAGGCTCGAGGGCCGCCAGCGCCCCATCCGCGGTCAGCCGCGCGGCGGAGGCGTACGAGGCGCTCTTCGCCGTGGCACCACTGGAGTACGAGGGGCGCGTCATGTACGCGAACGTGTTGCTGTCACTATCGGACGTGCGGAGCGGCGCTGCCGATGAAGCGCTCGCGGTGGCCCGTGAGGCGAAGGAGATCTTCCCCGCGGGACTGCACGCCCGTGCAGCCGAGGGGGCCGCGCTCATCGCGCTCGGGCGGCCCGAGGACGCGGCCGAAGCTCTTGCGGACGTATGGGACCTGGACCCGACATACCCCGAGCCGGGCGCATGGTACGCATACGCGCTGCAGTTGTCGGGACGGGGGGACGAAGCCCGGCAGGTCGTCTCCGAACTCGAGGAGTCGTTCCCGACAGACGTGCGCGTGGAGTGGGTCGCCTCGCAGGTGCGCTGACCGGGCCTACAGCAGGCGCCGCACGGCCTCGCGCAGCGCTTCCGGTCCCGCCTCGGTCTTGTCCGCGAGATCTGCCACGAGCGAGCCATACCCTTCCGCCGGCAGCGGCAGCGCGTTGAGCTGCAGGATCTTCTCCCGCCCGGTGGGCACGAGTTCCTCGGAGGCCTGCACGAGCACCTCGTGCATCTTTTCGGCGGGGCGCAGGCCCACGATCTCGATGTCGGCGGGCACACCCGAAAGCGCGATCATCTTCTTCGCGAGGTCGACGATGCGCACCGGCTCGCCCATCTCCAGCACGAAGAGGTCGCCGCCCTCTGAGATGGCCTGGGCCTGCAGTACGAGGCGCGCGGCCTCGGGGATGGTCATGAAGTAGCGCGTGACCTCCTCGTCGGTCACCAGGATCGGGCCGCCACGCTTGAGCTGCTCCTCGAAGAGCGGCACGACGCTCCCGCGGCTTCCGAGCACGTTGCCGAAGCGGACTGCCACGCACTTGAGCGTGCCCCGGCAGCACGCGTCGAGCATCAGCCGCTCGGCGATAGCCTTCGTCATCCCCATGACGCTCTGCGGCGCCACCGCCTTGTCGGTGGAGATGAGCAGGAAGCGCTCGGCGCCGTGCTTCTCGCAGGCCTCGATCACGTTGCGCGTGCCGAGGACGTTGGTCTTCACGGCCTCGTCGGGCTCGAGTTCCATCAGAGGCACATGCTTGTAGGCGGCGGCGTGGAGCACGACCTCAGGCTTTTCGGCGGCGAAGACGGCATCCAGCTTGGTGGCATCGCGTATGTCACAGATGTGCATCGCGGCCACGCCGGGAGCGGTGCGCTCGAGTTCCATCCAGAGCTCGTAGAGGCGGCTCTCGTCGATCTCGATGAGCACGAGGCGCTTCGGGCCCAGCGTGAGCACCTGGCGACAGAGTTCGGAGCCGATGGAGCCGGCGGCGCCGGTGACGGCCACAACTCGGCCGGCGATGGTCTCGCGCACCTGCTCTACGTCGATAGCGGCGGGTTCGCGGCCGAGGAGGTCCTCGATCTCGACCTTGCGCAGGTCGGAGAGGGCGACGGCGCCCTTCTCGATGACCAGCCGCGGCATCACGCGAGTCTTGAGCCCCGCGTCGGCTGCGGCGTTCAGGATGTCCCGAACGCGCTCGTTGGGGGCACTAGGGAGGGCCACGAGGACTTCCTCGACGCGGTGGCGCTGAACAGCATCTGCGAGCTGGCGCGTGGTGCCAACGACCGGCACGCTGCGGATGGTGCGGTGCTGCACCGCGGGGTCGTCGTCCAGGAAGCCGACGACTCGCAGGCCGAGATCGGGCTGGGCCTCGATGTCGCGCAGGAGCAGCGAGCCTGCATCGCCGGCGCCGACGATGAGCACGCGCCGGCCGGCCGACGGCGTTCTGCCCACGTACGCGAAGATGCGCACGCTCAAGCGCACCGCAGCGCCGCCGAGGAGCGTGAGCAGCCACTGCACGAGCAGCACGCTCACCGGCACCACGCGGAGCTTGTCAGGCGTGTAGAGGAAGTCGGCGGTGATCAGCGCCGCCACTCCGAGTACGGTGGCGCCGGCAAGGCGCAGCACGGTATCCACGCCCACGTAGCGCAGCACCTGACGGTACAGTCCGAAGGCTGCGAAGAGCAGCAGGTACGCCGCGGCGCCCGCCGCGATCGCGAGCGGCAGCCTCGCCGCGTACTCGGCGGGCGGAGCGCCCTCGAAGCGGATGAAGTAGCCGCAGACGGTCGCGAGCGCTATGACCGCCGCATCGAGCGCGACAAGCACTGCGGAGGCGAGTCGGCCACGACCGGCCGCGGAGTTACGGAGCACGTCGGCGATCATCGCGCGGCCACCCCCAGAACCTTGCGCGTCGCGCGGGCAGTGTCGTCGAGGTCACGGGCGGTGAGCGTGGGGTGCACGAAGAACGCGATCGAGCTCTCGTGGGCGGCCATCGCGCCAGGCAGGCGCCCTGCGGGTCCGAGTCCGGCATCAGCGAACGCGCTCTCGCGGTAGATCTCGGCGCACGTACCGTACTGCACGGAAACGCCTTCGGCGACGATCGCCTCGAGCACGCGGTCGCGCGTCCAGCCGCTGGCGAGCGCCGCGTTGTCGATGTGCCCCATCAGGCGATAGTACGCCGGTATGACGTGCGCAGGCGGCACGGGGACCGTGAGTCCCGGCACGCGGTCGAGCGCGGCAATCAGGTGGCGCGCGTTGCAGGAGCGTGTCTCGACGGTGGCATCGAGGTTCCGCAGCGCCACACGGCCCATCGCGGCCTGCATCTCCGTCATCCGCCAGTTGGTGCCGAAGGAGTCGTGCAGCCAGCGGTACGACGAAGTGCCGGGTGGGGGCAAGGGTGCCGACGCCTTCGCGAGCGACTTGCCGTGGTCCTTGTACGCCCACGCGCGCGCGTGGGCGTCGGTGTCGTCGAGGATGAGCACTCCGCCCTCGCCACCGGTGGTGATGATCTTGTCCTGACAGAACGAGAATGCGGCGGCATGCCCGAAAGAGCCTACCTCCCGGTCGGCGAACCGCGCGCCGTGGGCCTGCGCACAGTCCTCGATTACCAGGAGACCGTGCTCGGCAGCGAGTGCCATGATCGCGGGCATGTCGCACGGCCAGCCGGCCACGTGCACGGGGATGATCGCGCGCGTACGCGACGTGAGCGCGGCGGCGACGGTATCGGGGGTGACGCAACTCGTGTCGGGGTCGATGTCGGCGGTGACAGGCGTAGCGCCGACGGCGACGCACGCGCTCGCGGTGGCGACGAACGTGCGCGCGGGGACGATCACCTCATCCCCGGCGCCTACACCGAATGCCCGCAGCGCGAGCTCGATGGCGACCGTGCCGTTGGCGAGAGCGATCGCGTGTTTCCGTCCGAGCCGGGCGGCGTACTCGGCCTCGAAGAGCCGGCACTCCTCGCCGGTCCAGTAGTTGAGCTTCCCGGAGCGCAGAACCCGCTCGACAGCCGCGACTTCGTCCTCGGTCGGCGAGGGCCAACGCGGCATGGGTGTGGAGCGCAGCGGCGTGCCGCCGTCGATGGCGAGAGGTGAGGTCACGGCGTCACCAGGGTTCCCAGGCGCTGCAGTACCGCCTCGAGCGTCTCGGCCGGCACGTGGCAGACGAACCGCGGATGCCGCTTCTGCCACGCCAGGCAGCGGACCTGATCGCTGATGACTGCGCCTTGCACATCCAGTCCCTTCGGCAGTTGCACCTCAAAAGGATAGCCCTTGACCTGGCGCGTGATGGGACACACGAGGACCAGGCCCACCCGGGCGTTGTAGGAGTCAGGAGAGAGCACGAGCGCAGGCCGACGGCCTGCCTGCTCGTGGCCGAGTGCCGGATCGAACGTCAGCCATATCACGTCGCCACGATCAGGAATCCGGGGCGCGGCTACCACAGCTCGTCACCCACCGGCTCACCCCAGGAGATCTCCTCGTGCCGGTTCTCGTCGGTCACTCCATCGAGCAGCTCGGCCAGCGTGGGCGCGTACGTCTCGGTGGGCTCGATCACGAGACCGCCCTTGATCAGCCGGAGCTCGATTGCGGTGTCGTCGGCGAGACCGACCTCCTCGGCGAATATCTTGGGGATGCGAACGGCGAGGCTATTGCCCCACCGCTGGACTTTGGTACGCATCGCTGACTCCTCATGTATCTACAATGAATCTACATACATGGATAATGCGCCACTTGGTGGTGGAAACGCAACCACTTGGTGGCGCGATTGCATGGCTAGGTGGCGTGCCGCTCCCGGGCCGGAGCGCCCACGGCCGTGACACCGTCCGGAACGGGGTCGACCACTGCGGCTCCGGCACCGACGGTCGCCCAGGAGCCGATGCTGGTGCCCGGGATGGCGCACGCGCCGACGCCCACGAGCGCGCCTTCGCTCACAGCGACGCCTCCGGACAGGCTCACGCCCGGTGCGATATGCGCGTGATCGCCGATCCGGCAGTCGTGGTCGATCCTGCAGCCGGTGTTGAGGATGACGTTCTCGCCGACCGTTGTGCCGCGGTTCACGATCACGCCCGCGAAGACCACGGTGCCATCGCCCAGATGCACGTCGTCGGCGACGATCGCCGACGGGTGCACCACCGGGACCGCCCGCAGGCCCGTCGCGAGATAGTGCTCGAAGCGCGCCATGCGCATCGCATTGTCGCCGATGGCGATGACGAAGCCATCGGCATCGGAGGGAACGCGTGTCGATACCTCGTAGCCGAGCAGGGACTTCGTGCGCGCGGTCTCGTCGATCACGGCGACAACCTCGTCGCCGCTGCGCTCGATCGCATCGATGACCACTTTGGCGTGCCCACCCGCACCTATCACGATGACGCGCATGTCACATCCGTTCGTCGTCGGATTCCGACTGATTATCGCCTTCTAGAGCCGAAGCCTCAACGAACGGTCGCATCGTAGCCTCGCCCTCGGCGGAGATGCCCTCGCGCTTCAGGACCGCCAGGATCGTCCGGCCGAGGATGCGCAGGTCGAGGCCGAAGGAGCGGTTGTCGACGTAGTGGACGTCGAGCGCGATCCGCTCGTCCCAGGAAAGCTCGTTGCGGCCGTTCACCTGCGCCCATCCGGTGATGCCCGGGCGCACCTCGTGCCGGCGCGCCTGCGCAGGCGTGTAGTGCGGCAGGTACTCCACCAGCCACGGACGCGGGCCGATGAAGCTCATCTCGCCGCGGAGGATGTTCCAGAGCTGCGGGAGCTCGTCGAGGGACGTGGCGCGGAGGAAGCTGCCGAATCCGGTGAGGCGCTCGGCATCGGAGGCCACGGCCGTGACGTCGTCCGTGGCTCCGGGCGTTTCGCGCATCGTGCGGAACTTGAGCATCGTGAAGATGCGACCGTAGCGACCAGGGCGCTGCTGCCGGAAGAGGACGGGCGAGCCCATGGTGAGCAGCGAGACGAGGGCGGTCAGGAGCAGGACAGGGGAGAGAAGCACGAGCAGGAGTACGGCGAAAACGACGTCGAGCGCGCGCTTGGCGGAGTCGTAGGGGATGCGCGCGGGGAGCGGTGTGTCGGCGCCGAGAGTGAGGGCCTCCGCGAAGAGCGCATCGTACGCCTCGAGCACGCCCTCGAGCGCGAACTCGCGCACCGCGCGCTCGTGCGCGGCGGCGCCCCGGCGGTCGCGCTCGGCTGGGTCGGCGGCGGCCTCGTCGATGGCGGCGGCGAGAGTGACGGGATCGTCCTTCGGCACGATCCAGCCCTCGGCGTCGGAAACGGCGTCGGCGATCCCGCGCGTGGCCGTGCCGATCACCGGGATGCCGGCCGCCATCGCTTCGAGGACGGAGCGGTTGAGGCCCTCGCGCTCCGAGCAGAGCAGGAGGGCATCGCTCGCAGCGAGGATGGCGGGGAGGTCGCGACGGTAGCCGGCGAGGCGTACGCGAGCCTCCAGGCCGCGGCGTGCCACCTCGGCGCGCACGTGTGCCTCGAGCGGACCGTCGCCAACGAGTGCGAGCACCACGCGCGGGTCGCGCACGCGCGCGAGGGCGTCGAGCGCGAGGTCGTGGCGCTTGTTTGCGGTGAACTCGGCGATCATGGTGACGAGTACGGCATCCTCGGGCACGTTCAGCTCGCGTCGCACTTGCTGCGCCTCTGCGAGGCTCGTGGAGCGGTATGCGTCCACATCCACGCCGATGCCTGGGATGTAGCGGACGCGGTCCGCGCGTATGGTGCCGAAGGTGCAGGCGGCGTCGAAGTCCTCGCGGTTGATGGTGACGAGGAAGTCGGTCCAGCGGGCGGCGCGGCGCTCAATCGATCGATAGAGCCTGTTGGTGCGGGCAGAGCCGCCCTCGTAGAAGTGGAAGCCGTGAGCGGTGTAGATCACGGCAGGGTGGCCGGGCACGTGCTTGCGAAGCGCGTAGCGCGTGAGCATGGCCGCCACCGGCGTGTGCGCCCACACGACGTCGTAGCCGCCCTCGCGCACCATCCGACGCACGTGAGGGGCCGAGGTGAGGCTGCCGGGCGAAAGCGGGCTGCGAGTCCAGGCGGCCTCGTCGCGGGCGTCGAACGAGCCCGCGATTCGCTCGTTGGCAGTGGCGCCGTGGGCGAGCGCGTCCAACCGCCAGCCCTGCGCGCGGAGGCGCCCGGCGAAGGGGAACAGGAACGCCTCGAGCGTGATGTCGACGGTGGTGATGAACAGGGCGGAGGGCATGTGCCTACTCCGCTCGGAACATCTGCGACTCGAAGAGGTGCTTGTACGGGCCGTCGACGCTAACGAGATCGCGGTGCGTGCCCCGTTGCACTATCCGCCCATCCTCCATCACGAGCAGCTGGTCGGCCGCGACCACCGTTGCCAGGCGGTGGGCGATTACGATGATCGTGGTGGTTCCTCGCAGGGAGGCAAGCGTCTCCTGGATGTAGCCCTCGGACTCGGAGTCGAGAGCGCTCGTGGGTTCGTCGAGGATGAGGAGTGAGGGTTTCTCGAGCAGCACGCGGGCCAGTGCGATTCGCTGGCGTTCGCCGCCGGATAGGCGTACTCCGCGGTCGCCGAGCCTGGTCTCCAGACCTTCGGGGAGATCACGTGCAAACTGCGCATGAGCGGCGTCCAGTGCTTCGGTGATCTCCGTATCCGTCGCTTCGCGTCCAAGGCCGTACACCAGGTTCGCTCGGACGGAGTCGTTGAAGAGGAGCGGATCCTGGGTGAGGTAGCCGATCCCGCGGCGCAGGCTCCGAAGATCGAACTCGCGAATGTCGGTGCCGTCGTAGAGGACCGTGCCCGAGGTCGCTTCGCGAAGGCGTGGCAGCAGTTCGACAAGCGTGGACTTGCCAGCGCCAGAGCGGCCGACGATTGCGGTGAACGACCCGGCAAGAATCTCGGCGGTGACATCACTCAGAACAGGCGACTCGGCGCCGGGGAAGATGAATGAGACGGACTCCATGACGACCCCGTCGGTCACGCCGGAGAACTCGGCACGACCGCCGGCTATCGTGTCAGCTTCCTGCGCGGCCGCAAACAGATCTCGCACGAGGAAGACGCTCCCCATATTGCTCGATAGGATCTGGCGGAACGAGTTGAACTCCTTGACCTTTGAGTTGAGTCTAGTGAGGACGTACAGGAGCATGCCCATGGCGGCCAGCCTGAGGCCGATAACCGCGACTCCCAAGTAGAGTGCGCCGAACGCTCCGAGCATCAGCAGGGGATCGCCGATCACTTCGATCGTTCCAGCAAGTCGGCCGATTGCCACGTTGGCCTGCGCCCAACGCCATGTCAGCCGTGCGACGTTGTCGACCTCTGAAGCCTCTTCTCCGCGCATCTTCACCAATCGTGCGATGGTGAGGCGCTCCGCGATTGCGGCATACGACGTCTGGGCCACTGCGGTAGCTTCGGCCCCGAAAAGCCGCGTTCTAGTCAGGCTGGTGCGCAGCAGTCTCGATACCGTCAGACCAGCGACAACCGCAAGCGCCGTCACAGGAAGCGACAGGTAGGCGAGCATCGTCACGTACACGATGACTTGGAGCGCTATCGACAGCAGGCGCATGACCTGAATAACGCCCTGGCCTGCGGCATGAGTCTGCCCGAGGATGGCGCCTGTGAAGTCGCCGTGCGGACGTGATGTCATGAAGTCCGGGTCGGCCTCCGTTATCATGCGGTAAAGGTCTATCCGCATGCGGGCAGAGATTCTATTGGACACTAACGTCGAGTACCAGTTGTTGAGGTAGAACGTGACCTGCCGAAGCAGCACAGGGATGAACGCGATGATCAGGAGGGTCGAGAGGTTGAGTGGGACGCCTATCGTCTGAGCGAGCATCCGGGGCCAGTCCCACAACAGCCCTCCACCGCTGGTGGAAGCGACCTCGCCATTCTCAGCGAACTGCAGGACCGGCAGCAGCACCGATAGCCCGACGCCTTCCGTGAATGCGTAGATCAAGGCTAGGAGCGTCAGCCCCCACACTTCGGAGCGTTTCACTGCGACCATCGAGAACATCTCTCGGATTGCAGCGATTCTGAGGTTGCGCTCGAACCACTGAAGTATGGTCGTTGGCACATGACCTCCGTCGCGCGAGTCGGTGTACGTAGACAATCTACGTGTTATGCGGAAGAAGTGGTACCGCGCCGGGCTTACGTTCCGCGGAGGCGAGAGTAGCGCGATAATGGGCTGCAAACCGCCGCCGAGGCCGAGGAGACCATGTGTGATGAGCGCGGGCGATAGACAGTGAACCAAGCGAGCACAGAGACGGACCTGATGTCCCTGCTGGTTTGCCCGGTGTGTCACGGTGAGTTGAGGACAGCTGCTTCATCTGTTGAATGTGCGGCCTGCAGGCGCAACTACCCAGTTCGAACCGGTCACCCCGATCTCATACTGAATCCGGCCCCCGACCAGGAGCTGGCGGAGAAGTGGCGCCTCTGGGAGCGATTGCAGGAGAACGGTGAGGTCTCGTATGCGCGTGCGCCGAAGGCGAATCTCTCGATTGGCCGACGTGCTGATGCCAGGGCGTTCGCGGGGTTCTGCAAGCTTGAGGGCATGGTTCTGGACGTCGGGTGTGGTCCTCAACGGCTGCCGAGTTACGGCTCAGACTTCGCCGGCACGCTGGTCGGGATCGACCCGCTCGTCGGCTCTGCAAGGCGTGACTTCCTGTTCGCCATGGCGATAGGAGAGTACCTGCCCTTCCGGGATGCGACGTTCGACAGAGTGCTGTTTGCGACGTCCCTGGACCATGTCATGTCACCGGGGATGGTTCTCAGAGAAGCCCGGCGCGTCACGAAGCCGTCCGGCTCCGTGAACCTCTGGTTCGGGCTGGTGCCCCATTGCGATGAGGAGGCCGACTGTGCACCGGCGGAGCGCAGTGGTGTCGGGAGGCAGCTCCACACTGCGCTTCGCATGTTGGTCAACGGTGAGTTCCGGCTACTCGGGGCCGTCGCGCGTGAACGACTGGGCATCGGCATCGCTGGCCGCTCAGCCAAGTACCTCAAGCACCTGGAGCGCCCTGAGGGTGCCATGGATCAGTTCCACGCCTTCCATCTCGACATTCCGATGGCCGAGAACCTCCTTTCTGGGGCCGACTTGGTGATCGACGAGATCGCAGACTGCGGAGACGGCAACGTCTTCGTGCGGTCGCGGCCCCGTGCGGCAGACGAGGTTCGAAGATGACATTGGGCCACGAACACTCGGTCTTCACCCACGAGCACTACCGAGAGATCCTGCAGATCGGGCTCGACTCGGGCTACCGGTTTGTGGGCTTCGATGAGATCGACGAGTGGAGAGCACGCGACGACGTGCGAACGTGCATTCTGAGACACGACTGCGATAACGACCTCGTGGCCTCCGCCAAGATGGCCGAGATCGAGCACGACCTCGGAGTCGTCAGCACCTACTGCCTGATGCTCACTTCGCCGATGTACAACCTGTTCGCGCCCCCGAACCTGGAGCTCGTCCGGCGCATTCGCAGCCTCGGGCATCGGTTCGGCCTGCACTTCGACGAACACAGGCACGACGCCGCTGTCGGCGCGGTCTCCTCGCTGGTAGATGCCGAGGCCGCGCTGCTATCGGAGTGTCTCGGAGTCCCAATCGATGTGGTGACCTTCCACCAGCCGTCGACCGACGTGATTGAGGGCCGGATTTCGACGACGATGCTGAACTCATACGACCGCGAGCACACCGCCGGCTTCTACTACCTCTCGGACAGCAACACGGTCTGGCGGGAAGGATGCGCGTGCGAGGTCTTCTCGGCAGGGAGGTACCCGCGACTGCAGCTCCTGATCCATCCGGAGTGGTGGACCGAGACCGACATGCCGATCCGCGACAAGTGGAACCTGATGTTCCGTCACAACTTCGACCTCGCTCAGGACAGCATGTTGGCCCGCGAGCGGGCCTACCAGTGGCGCCAGGACATCTCGTTCGACCTGAAGGACGAGTGAGCCTCTGTGTGCGGGATAGCCGGGATACTCGCGCTTGGATCCAGTCGGATCGAGCCCGGCGTCGTGACCGCGATGTCGGATGCCATCGCCCACAGGGGGCCCGACGGCTCGGGGGCGTTCGAGGACGGGCCGGTCGCTCTCGGCCACAAGCGCCTGGCGATCATCGACCTCACCGACGCGGCAGCCCAACCGATGCGCAACGAGGACGGCAACCTCCGCCTGGTCTTCAACGGCGAGATCTACAACTTCCAGGAGCTGCGCAAGGAGCTGGAGGCAGCGGGTCACAGCTTCGCCTCGCACTCCGATGCCGAGGTCATCTTGCACGGCTATGAAGAGTGGGGCGAGTCCTGCCTCACGCGTCTGAACGGTATGTTCGCCTTCGCCCTGTGGGATGCGCAGGCCCGCTCGCTGTTCCTTGCCCGTGACCGCTACGGGATCAAGCCGCTGTACTACGCGTTCCTCGGCGGACAATTCGTGTTCGGTTCGGAGCAGAAAGCCTTGCGGGCGCACCCTTCATTCAAGGCCGAGCTCGACCACGCGGCGCTCTACGAATACTTCACGTTCCAGAACATCTTCACCGACAGGACGCTGCTCAGCGGGGTTCGCCTCTTCCCGGCGGGATGCTGGGCGCGTGTGTCTGCTGGGGAGCCGACGCAAACGCTCAGGCCGGTGCGCTTCTGGGACTTCGCGTTCAGCGAGCCGGACAACCCCGCGAGTGAAGAGGAGTACCTCGAGGAGCTGGACCGACTGTTCCGCCAGGCCGTGAAGCGCCAGCTCGTGAGTGACGTCGCTGTAGGTTCCTATCTCAGTGGCGGCATGGATTCAGGCTCCATCACGGCGATCGCCGCCAGCGAACTGCCGTACTTGAGTACGTTCACCTGCGGCTTCGATCTAAGGACCGCGACCGGCCTCGAGCTGTCCTTCGACGAGCGCCAGAATGCCGAGTTCATGTCCTACGTCTTCAAAACAGAGCACTACGAGATGGTGCTCAAGGGCGGTGACATGGAACGCGTGCTGCCCACTCTCGCGTGGCACCTGGAAGAACCCAGAGTCGGGCAGAGCTACCCGAACTTCTATGCAGCCAAACTAGCATCGAAGTTCGTGAAGGTCTGCCTTTCGGGCGCGGGCGGCGACGAGCTCTTCGGCGGCTATCCGTGGCGCTACTATCGCTCGGTGTCCAGCGCGGACTTCGAGAGCTACATAGACAACTACTACGCCTTCTGGCAGCGACTGGTGCCAAACACGACGCTGCGCAAGATGTTCGCTCCAATCGGTGACGAGGTCGCCGACGTCTGGACGCGCGATATCTTCGCGGGAGTGTTCAGCGATCACCCGAAGTCGGTCACTTGCCCAGAGGACTGCATCAACCTCTCGCTCTACTTCGAGGCCAAGACCTTCCTGCACGGGCTGTTGGTGGTCGAAGACAAGCTCAGCATGGCCCACGGACTCGAGACGCGGGTGCCCTTCCTCGACAACGACCTCGTGGACTTCGCCATGAAGGTGCCGGTCAACCTGAAGCTCAGGAACCTCGCTGAAGTCGTTCGCCTCAACGAGAATGAGCCGGGCAACAAGACGGCGAACTACTACCAGCGCACCGGCGACGGGAAGATACTGCTGCGCAAGGCGATGGAGCGCTACATCCCGGCCGAGGTCGTCCGCGCAGCTAAGCAAGGATTCTCGGCACCGGACGCCTCGTGGTTCCGGGGCGACAGCATCGACTACGTACGTGACACGCTCACCGTCGAAGGAGCCGCGATCTACGAACTGATGGACCGCCGGGTCGTCAGTGAGACGATCGACGAGCATCTGGAAGGCAAGCAGAACCATCGACTGCTCATCTGGTCGCTGCTGAATACCGAGTGGTGGCTGCGCCAGAACTTGGGATCGGCATGAACACCGTCAGTTCGGTACTGATCTTCGGCGACGAGATCGGCGTACCGCAGCTGCTAGATGCGTTGCACTCGGTTGAGGTCCTGGGAATTGTGGCCGCGGAGATTCGCACGGGGTCGCATGCGATGCTGAAGAAGCTGGCCGACAAGGCTGGGATCCCGTTCTTGATGCAGCCGCGTCGCGCCTCTGAGGCGTACTGTGGCTGGATCGACCAAGTGCGAGGCATGGCGCCCGATCTGATCATGGTCAGCTCCTACTCGATGCTCCTGGGCGAGGATGTCCTATCGATTCCCCCTTATGGCGCCATCAACGTCCACGGCGCGCTTCTGCCCGAGTACAGAGGCGCCAACCCGATTCAATGGGCCCTTCTCAACGGCGAAAGACAGACTGGGGTCACAATGCACTACATGACGGCTGATCTCGATGCGGGCGACGTAGTAGCCCAGATTCGCGTGCCCATCAGCTTCACCGACACTTGGTGCGACATCCACCGGCGCTGCATTTCGGCGACGGCCGAGATGCTTGCAAGAGAGATCCCGGCAATCTTGTCCGCGACGAACCGTCGGCTGCCGCAGGACTCGTCAAGAGCGAGATGCTACCCGCGACGCACGCCGGAGGACGGGGCAATCGATTGGGATCAGCCATCCGTCTACACCTACAACCTCATTCGAGCCCTGGTCGCACCGCATCCGGGCGCGTTCTACGAGAGCGACCGCGGGAAGGTGGTCCTGGACTCCTTCCTGCCGATATCCAGCGTGGTCCATCTCAAGTACTCTGCGGATGGTGGCAGCAAGAAGTTGGAGTACGGGGACTACAACTTGCACCCCATCGACACGCGCTCCACGTCGGGCGTGACCTTCGAAGTCGAACGCGATGGCGATACGTTAGGACAGTGCGAGATCTCCGGGATCGGGGCAGACTCACCGACAGCGGTCTGTGAGCTGGCGGCGTCGTGCGGCGACATTCAAGAAGCGGTGACTCAGTCGGTTCTCGCATTCATGTCGTCTGAGTTGATGCAGGCTCCGGGCAATGTCTCGTAACCGCCTCGTCGCCATACACCAGCCGAACTTCTTCCCTTGGCTTGGCTTCTTCGACAAGATTGCCCGTGCCGATGTCTTCATCCTGATGGACAACGCCCAGTTCCAGAAGACCGGCGGGTGTTGGACGAATCGCGTGAAGATGATGGTTGGCGGCGAGCCGAGATGGGTGACGGCCCCGGTGGATCGCTCATATCACGGCACGCTTGCCATCAGTGATATCCGGCTTGACGGCTCATCGAACTGGCGCGAGAAGGTCTGGAAGACAATCGAGGTCAGCTACGGCAAGGCCTCCTGTTTCGACGACGTCGCAGGTATCCTGAATGAACTGGTGATGAATCCTGACGACTCGCTGGCCGACTACAACATCGCCGCCATCGAGAGCCTTCGCAGTTGCCTGGGTCTAGGAAGAACAGAGATCATGCGCGGGAGCGAGCTCGACGACCTTGAAGCCTCAGCGACCGACCTCCTGATCTCCATGGTGAAGTCCGCGGGCGGCGACTCGTACCTGGCCGGCGGTGGTGCTGAGGGGTATCAGGAAGACGCGAAGTTCACCGATGCCGGCATCGATCTTGTCTACCAGCGGCTCGAGCATCCGGTGTATTCGCAGTACCGCGCACCCGAGTTCGCCCCGGGTCTCTCTGTAGTGGATGCGCTGGCAAACTGCGGCTTCGAGGGCACGGCGAGGCTGCTGGAGACAAGTGCTCGTTCTGTCGGATAGACTCGACGCGGCGACCGAAGGCCAGGGACGGAGACGCGACACCGACATGATGTTCCCGAAGACTCCCGATCCCATCACCGGCAAGGGTCGGGTTCTCTTCTGCGGCCACTCCTTCTATCACACGTGGTATCTGAGCCGCGAATTGCGGAAGCTCGGTTGGAGGGCGGACGTACTCAATACCGACGCCAATCCTCAGTCTCAGTCCTTCTACCACGGGGAGGACTTCACGGAGACCCGATTCCGTACACGGAACCCCAGCGGACTCGTTCGGTTCAGGCGGTTCCTCCGATGGGTGGATGCCAACTACGACGTTGTCCACTTCTCGAACGCGTGGGGCATGACGGTGCCGTTCAGCCGGGGTGACGATCCCACCGAGGGGGTGCGCTGGCTGAAGTCGAGGGGCAAGAAGATCGTGTACTCCAACAACGGTTGCCTCGACGGGGCGACCCAGAGTGGCTTCTCCGGATGGGGCGAAGAGCCCGTATGCGACGTCTGCCGTTGGAAGAACGACCCCACGGTATGCAGTGATGAGCGGAACGCCGAATGGGGCCGAATCAGGAACGAACTCGCGGACTACCAGTGCACCACGGGCGGTAACCGCGTGGACTTCAATAGCGATCCGCGGGTGCATGAGGTGCCGGAGTTCTACTGCATGGATCCGGACCATTGGGATCCGGGGGTTCTGATCCCCTCCAACTACCGGCTCGCCGTTCCCGCAGAGACCGTCAAGGTCTACCACTCCGTGGGCAACTACAGCGCGCGCACGCACGGTGAAGACCGACGTAACATCAAGTCCACGCATATCTACGTGCCGCTCATGCAACGGATGAAGGACGAGGGTTTCGACACGGAACTCGTGTTCTTCTCTGACGTGCCCAGCAGGCAGATGCGCTACTACCAGCTGCAGGCGGACATCGTTGCAGACATGCTCACGTTTGGCTGGTTCGGAGCGAATGGGCGAGAAGCCATGATGCTGGGGAAGCCGTTCGTGTGCTACATCCGGCCTGAGTGGCTGGCGCAGGTAAGGGAGCAGCTTCCAGAGTACGCGGAGGAGCTGCCGGTCGTGAGCGCGACTCCAGAAACGGTACACGAAGTCCTTGCGGAACTAATCGCGGACCCAGACAAGCGCGCGGACATCGGGCGACGCAGCAGAGAGTTCGCGCTCAAGTGGCACTCCTCGCAGGCGGGAGCGCAGCGCATGGACCGGATCTACAGCGATCTGCTCGGCTTGCCACGGTGAGTGCCGCCGTTTCAACTCGCGGAGCGCACGACGAAAGGGTGTTGACGTGAGGGTACTTGTCACAGGGGGAGCGGGGTTCGTGGGCAGCCATCTCGTCGATGCGCTCGTAGAGCGCAGACACGACGTGACTGTCGTGGACGACCTGTCCAACGGCACTCTCGACAACTTGTCAGGAGCAATCGACAGGATTCGGTTCGTACAGCGCGACATCACAGTCTCCCCGGCGACGTGGTTTCCGGATCCGGCACCGGAGTTCGACGTCATCTACAATCTCGCCTGTTGGCCTCGCAGCCGGAGCTTCACGAATCCGAAGCGCGACGTGGAGGTCAACGTCATCGGAATGGTTCACGCGATCCAGTTGGCGCTCGCCAGTGATGCAAGAGTCATCTTCTCCAGCAACAGCGGCATCTACGACACGAGTAGCATCCCGATAAGTGAGGCGACCGGCGACGACCCCAAGACCCCGTACGACCTCGACAAGCTCACTGCTGAGGAGTTTCTCAAGATCTATGGGAGGTCCTTCGACCTCGACTACGTCATCTTCCGCTTCGCCACGGTCTATGGCCCGCGTCAGCGAACGACGGACGAATGGAAACCGGTCGTGGTGGAGTTCGTCGAGAAGCTGCGCAATGGATTGGCGCCGACCATCTACTGGGACGGCGATCAGACCAGGGACCTGATCTTCGTGAAGGACCTTGTGGCTGCACTGGTGCTGGCGATGGACAACGACGCGGCGCGCCATGAGACGATGATTCTGGGTACCGGTGTGGAGACGAGCATGAATGCCCTCTACGCCTCGGTAAGCGAGCAGCTGGGCGTTTCCGTGGAGCCGCAGCGCAAGCCGATGGTGCTTGGGGATATCGCCCGAATGCGATACGACTGCGCGAAAGCCGAGGCGATTCTGGGATGGCGTGCTACGACGCCGCTGGATGCCGGCGTCGCCGAGGTCATCGACTTCACAACTGGCGACTGACCTAGACCGCGCTCGCCATCATCACAGCATGCTTCGTAATCGTGCGGTCGATGCGGTCGAGGTTCGCCCGGGTCCACTCGACAGTGCGTCCAAGTCCTTCGGACAGGCCGACCTCGCAGGAGAAGCCAAGCTGCTCGCGCGCCTTGTCCGGGCTGCCGAAGCGCTTGCCGGAGCGGTCCCACCAGCGCTTCTCGCCGACCTCGACGGGAACGGGATTCCCCGCCAGTGTATTGATGGTCTTTGCGAGCTCGAGTATCGACGTCTCTTCGCCGCTGGCGAGGTTGTAGACCTCGCCGGCCTGGCCCTTCAGCGCGCACAGCATCAGACCCCTGCAGATGTCGTCGACGTATATGAAGTCGCGGGTGGCGATGCCGCCGTTCTCAACCACGAGCGGCATGTGTTTGAGCGCGCGATAGACGAACGTGGGCGTCACGTTCCGCCACACGGTTGCGGGGGTACCCCGCCACTCGCCCGCGCCAAGCACTTCTCCTGGTCCGTAGACATTTTGGAACCGAGCCTTCACGAAGGGTACGCCGTACTGGCGGAAGTAGTAGTTGCCGTAGAATTCGCCGACGATCTTCGAGATCTGGTACGGGCTGTCTAGATACAACCCGACGGGGGCGTCCTCTGTGGTGGCGTGCGCCTCATCGAAGGTCTTCTCCGCCACCGTGCATCCAGCCGAGGAATACACGACCTTCTGAACCCGCTTGAACCCGTGAATGCGCTCAAGCAGCTTGAGCGTGGTGAGGGTGTTGTTCTCGTGATCGGCCAGAGGGTTGGCGATCGAGGACTGGTTGCCGTGGTAGGTCGCAAGATGGAAGACGTAGTCGAACTCGTCGGACAGGCCCTGCAAGATGGCGTCGTTGGTAATGGAGCCCTGTCGGAAGTCCACACGCTGGTCGTCGGGCAGGTTCTCCCGCTCGGCGGAAAGGAGATTGTCAACCACGACGATGCGCGCCGCGCCCGCGTCGAGCAGCATTCTGACGAGGTTGGAGCCGACGAAGCCGGCGCCACCGACGACAAGGACGGCGGTGCCGCCGAACTCGGTCACTACTTCTCCTCGAGTCGCAGGTGGGTGAAGGTCTCCTCGATTCCGTACTCTCTGTAGTACTCGATCGCCTCTGCAACTCCGGTCTCAAGCGGCGTCGTGATCTTCCAGCCGAAGTCGGCGTTCGTTCTAGACGGATCGAGCAGGATCGTGAAGGCGTCGTCCGCCCCGCGCGGTCGGATATCGAGCTCCGGCAGCGTGATTTCGAGCGCCTTGAGCGTGGCCTCGAGCAACTCCTTGATGCTGTAATCGGAGCCTGACGAGATGTGGTAGTAGCCCTGACCGGTTCCGTCTATCGCCTTCATCACGCAGTCCACCAGGTCCTGCACGTAGATGAAGTCGCGGCGCGTATCCATCGCGAAGACGCTCTTGCCGGCGGTGAGGCGCTGATAGAACGTTGGGAGCGGGCCCGACAGGTTGCGGGGACCGTAGGCATTAGCCAGCCGGAATGAGATGAAGTCGAGGCCGGACAGCGCGATGTACTCCTCGGCTGCGGTCTTCGAGATCGCGTAGCTGCTCTCGAACGGGCGGAGTGGGTGATCGAGGGTGATCGGCTGCTCGAGTGGATGCAGGCCGTAGCACAGAGCGGTCTGGAAGTAGATGAGGCGCTGACAACCGGAGGTAGCGGTGGCCTTGCACACGTTCGCACCGCCAGCCACGTTTGTCAGAGCGTCCTCGAGCCAGTTGTCGGGATCCTTGTACGAGGCTGCGGCGTGTACGACAACGTCGGGGCCGAAGCGGGTGAAGGTATCCGTGACGAGGTCGGCGTCGGCAATCGTGCCCTCGACTACCGTTAGGCGGTCCTGCGGAGCGAGGTTGTCGCGGCGACCGGTCGCGTAGTTGTCGATCACTAGCACTTCGTCGCCGCGAGCAAGAAGCCGGTCGGCGAGGTGCGAACCGATGAAGCCGGAACCACCGGTGATGAGAATCCTCATTGCGATGACCTCCTGGGGCCACGGGGTTGGGTACTCAGTATGAAGCGGTCACGTGCGGCAGGCAACAAGCCGAGACTAGTGCTTCATCAGTCGGTAGACGTAGCTCAGACCCGCATGCCTTCCTTCGTATGTCGGGAGCCCCAGATCGTCGTACTGCAGGCCGCCAAGGAACCTCCTGCTGTCTTCCGGAAGGCGAGAATCCGCCAGGGCGGCCTCGAGGTCGTTCTTGAGCCATCGCAACTCCGATTGCGACAGATATCCCCCCATGAACGCTGTCTCGAATCCCGCGTCGGTGCACAGCTGAGCGAACTCGTCTGGCAGATAGCATGCGGCGATTGGACAGCCCTCGCCGTCCGCGTAGGCCTCGAAAGCCTTGCGGAGTTCCATTCCGGGGGAGCGCCCCTCGCAAGCCTGAAGGTGATAGGCGATGAAGAGGTGAATGTAGACACTGTTGTAGCCGTAGACCATGACGTTGGCCGTGCCGCCAGTCTTCAGGATCCGGTGAAACTCCTGAAGGAGCACATCGGGGTACGAGGTATGGTGAAGCACACCGCCGCAGTTGACGTGGTCCACCCCGCCGCTGCCCAACGGGATTCGAGGATCCCGATCGCTGACCAGGAGCAGCCTCGAACGGGCGGGGTCGATTCGGTGGCGAGCCAGGCGGCTCCGCGTCAGCTCGAGGGCCTGTGGACCTACATCACATGAGACTACCTGCAGAGCGTTGGTGTTCAGGAGGAATCCGGTGGTGTCGTCGCCGGGGCCGCAGCCATAGTCCAGAATGACGTGACCGTCGTGCTCGCCCCATAGGTCCATGAACTCACGGAACAAGGGATACTGCTCGAATCGCCATGCTAGGTACTCGGTGGAAGCGCGAGCGGTCTCGAACCGCTCATCATTCACGACATGTGATGACCAGTATCGTTCCACGTCGTTCTGCGCGAGATTCCGGGGGCGGGCATCTTCTACGGCAATGTGAGTCAGAGGGCCGAGTGTCACGATTTCGTGGAGTCTAGTGAGACTTCGGTTCACGCGAGCAACCAGGAGACGAATCCCGGCGCGGATCATCCTGAACGCACGTGATCTCAAGTGCATCTAGTCGCTCCTCCAACATCCGGGCGATCGGCCTAGGCGTCGGCGCAATGAGACCACGTGCCGTCTGAGGCGGCTTCGGGCCACGAGTCTGGTCTTCTCCCATGTGGCTTGGGGGCCGCCTTCGCGGGTGGTGCGGACGAGAGAACCCAGCGCCACCGTGGGAGCCAGGAACGCCTCGTCAATCCGATTCCAGAGGCGTGTTGCCCCACGGCCTCTGTGGGCCAACGGTTCGACCCGTGCTGCAGCAAGCGCCTCATCCGCGAAGCGTCGATACGTCCACGCGCCGGAGGCTACGACGTCCTCGTACGCCGCATCGACAAGCTCGGCTCGTACGTTGTCCTGGCGGACGATCGTCAGCACCTCGTCCAGGTTGCGCAGGTCGCGCCTCAGCGGAATGTAGTGTCTTCCGGCTTCGAGTACCCCTCCATAGTGACCCTCGACAAGAATCTGACAGGTTCTTGTCATCACAGCCTCGAAGTGCCGAGGCGAGAGTGCGTAGTACGGGAACGTGCCATCGATGCCGGGGAAGCATGCTGCCTCAACCTCCTCGAAGTTGGCATCTGGATGCTCGTCCAGATAGGCCAAGGTGCGTCTGGCGATGCTTCCGTCCCTATCGATCATGCTCGTGCCGCCTTCAACACCGATTGTGTACTTGCAGTCGAGAAGGAAGTTGAACCAATCGTCGCCGAAGAGTGCGTCGGCATAGTCGTTCGAGATGTTGGTGCGCAGTCCATACTCCGGCGCTCGCCGCCTGAACAAATACCCAATCTCGCCTTTCAGCCGTCCGTGACGTCCGTAAAACGGATATGGGTCCCAGGAGCGGTACCCTATGTCGATCGGGCGCTCATGATGGCGCCGGGCAAGCTTCGCAGTACGCCGCACGGCCGATTCATCAACGTAGCCGGTCAAGACGGTGCGAAGGGTGAGTCTGCTGCGATCGGTTCCCTCGTAGATCATCGGCCAGGCCTCGGCCGGAGCGGGGGTGAGCACCACGTCCACGCCGAAGCTGTTGATGAACTCACACAGCAGATCGCTGCGCGTCTGTTCATCCTGCGGGACGGCGACCTTGCGCGCGGGACTCTCCCTTAGGTAGTCGACGACCGCCTTCGCGAGTTCAAACACCTCCGGCGCCGATCGCATGCTGAGGAAGGTGTAGTGGAAGAACACGACGTCAGGGTCGAATCGACGCAGGTACCGTGGTGCCCGCGGTCGTGCCGTGTTCAGGTAGACGCACTCATGACCCGAGTACGATTCGATGCTCTGTAGGTGGCTGCGTACCGTGGCTCGCATCGGCATGAATGGCGCTTGATGATAGACGACCAGGATGCGCGCCACGTGCTGTGCCTAGCCGCAACCTGCGCCTAATGCGCGGTAGCTCGCCGCCTTGTCGTGGAACTCCTGCTGCCAGAGCTCCAGGCAGAGCAGGCCCCAGGCTTTGCGCCCGAACGCCGTCTCAGCCCCGACTCCGCGCAAGACGACGCTGTTGTCGACCAGCTCGCGGCTCAGGGCAGCCTGGGACGAGAAGACGTCGTGGACGAAGTCTCGAGCTTCGCCCTTGACCCACTCCACGAGCGGCGTAGGGAACCCCATCTTGTCCTTGCGGGCCGCTATCGCAGCCGGGATGAACGGTTGCACCGCGTGGCGCAGCACCCGCTTGAGTGTTCCGCCCTCGAACTTGATGTTCGCGGGAATAGTGGCAGCCAACTCGACGATCGTGTGATCCAGGATCGGCACTCTCGACTCGAGACCGTGGGCCATGCTCACACGGTCCTCGACCTGCAGTAGCGCCGGCAGCAGGGTCTTGAAATCGAAGTGGCTCATCATGTCGAAGTACGACTCGTGTCCAACGTTTGGAGCGTTGAAGATCGATTTGAACGTCTCAAACGGTGAGTAGTCGCCCAGCGCCTCCCAGCGCACTTCGCCCTCCAGCGTGTGCGTTCGGTTGATCAGGCGGAAGTAGCGCTCGTCCATTGGCCCGAACAGGCCTTCATGCCAGAAATCCTGGAGCATCGGCTTGTAGGCACGCAGCGTAGTGAGGTTCGGGATGATTGACTCGTACGTGACCACGAAGTTCCCGTTGTCCATCGTGCCGTCGATGGCTGCCTTGATGCACTGCTCGAAGTAGGCGGCCAGGTATCTCGCGTACCCCCCGAAGATCTCATCCCCGCCCTGCCCGCCGAGCACCACCTTGCGATGCTTCGCGGCCAGCTGCGACACCATGTACTGCGGGAACGAACCCGGGCCTGCCACGGGGAAGTCCAGGTGGTAGATCACCTTGCGGATGTTGTCGATGAAGTCCTGCGATGTGATCTCCACCGAGTGCAGCGGGAATCCTGCAGTCTCCGCTACCATGCGGGCGTACTCGCTCTCGTCGTACTGCGGTCCCTCTGCGAACGTGCCAGTGAACCCGATGAACTCGTCGTCGCCGGCACTCGAAGCGATGGAAGCCACCGCACTTGAGTCGATGCCGCCGCTCACGTAGGCGCCAATCGGAACGTCAGCGCGTGTGTGTATCCGAACCGATTCCTCTAGGCGGGAACGCACCTCGTGTTCGAAGTAGTCGTCCGTGTGGTCCCAGTCGAGGTTGAAGTAGATCTCCCAGTAGCGCCACACACGCACGTCGCAGCCGCGAATCTCGATGGCGTGGCCGGGCAGGAGTTCGCGAACTCCCTCGAAGAGAGTCTTGCCGTCGAGGCAGAGCTGGAAGGCCAGGTAGTCCTTGAAGGCATCCCGGTCCGTCTCTATCGACGGGAGGAACGGGAGCAGCGCTTTGATTTCCGACGCAAAGTAGAACACGCCGTCAGCCACTGCGTAGTAGAAGGGCTTGATACCGAAACGATCTCGCGCACAGAAGAGCCGAGAGCGTTCCGCATCCCAGAGAGCGAACGCGAACATGCCGCGTAGATGCGACACGCAGTCGTCGCCCCACGTGCGGTACGCCTCGAGGATCACCTCTGTGTCGGAAGCTGTCCGAAAGCGTTCGACGCCGAGCTCGGTGCGCAGTTCGCGGTAGTTGTAGATCTCGCCGTTATAGACGACCCAGTTGCCCCTGCCGTCGGTCATCGGCTGATCGCCGGTGGTGAGGTCGATGATCGCAAGCCGAGTGTGTGCGAATCCGAGGCGGTTGCCCTCGTGGATCCAGACACCCTCACCATCGGGCCCGCGGTGACGGATGAGGTCGGACATGACCGCAAGACGCCGCTCGGGATTGCCCACGGGGCGGTCGTTCAGGCTGATGAGTCCGGCGATTCCACACATCGTGCAGCTACACCACGGCTTCCGAGAGGTCTTGCGGTATCAGCGGCAAGTATAGACGAACGCTTGGCAGGGGCGGCTAGCCGCGCACGCGGGCGTACAGTCTGGCGAACCAGCGCTTCTTTAGCAGGCGGTCGAGCGTGCCGTGAAGAACAGCACGCAGAGCGAGCTGCGGGTAGTCGAGCAGGCGACGGATCGGTCGGGTGTCGGCAGGCGCTTCTGTCTGCAGCTGCAGCCCTGCACGATCGAGGACCAGGTTCACGAACCGCTGGTACGACCATTCGCCCGATTCGACAACATCACGATATGCGCGTTCCACCATCGCCTCGCGAAGGTCATCACGGGCGATGGTGTCCAGGACGTCCGCCATGTTGCTCATGTCGGCTCTGAGCGGGATGTAGTGCTCGTGGGGCCGCAGCACGCTACCGTACTCGCCGTCCACCAGTACCTGGCAGGTGCGAGTCATACACGCCTCAAGGTGTCGCGGCGATATCGCCCTGAGCTCCAGCGAACCTTCGGCGCCGGGGAAGCAAGCGGCTTCAATCTCCTCGAAGCTCGCTCCCGGGTCGGCCTGCATGTACTCGCGCGTCGCAGCCTCGAGCGAGCCGTCGTAGTCGAGAATGCTCGCACCACCCTCGACCCCGATCGTGTATCGACAGCGCAGCAGAAACGCGAACCAGGCATCGCCATCGATGCGGTCGGTAGGATCCAGCGAGATGTCGACGGTCACCCCATGTCGCGGCGCCTCGGCCAGGAACGCTCTACCCAGGTCGCCCTTGAGGCGTGCGTGTCGTCCAAGGCAGGGGAGGAGGTCACGCGCGCGGTAGCCGATCGCAATCGACCGTTCGCGAATGTCGTCCGCCATGCGCTGGATGCGGGCATCGGTCCGCTCGGAGACGTAGCCGGTGAGAACGGTGTCGAACCCCACTTGGTGTGCGTCTATCTCGCGGTAGATGCGCGGCCAATCGATGGGACCCGCACACGAGAAGACGTGCGAGACGCCGAAGTCGTTGATGAAGCGACATAGCAAGTCGCCGCGGTTCTGCTCGTCCTGCGGAACGATCACCTTCGTTGCGGCGCTGTCGCGGAGGAACGAAACGCGGTCGCACAGCCAGTTGAAATAGCGCGGTGAGACTCGGCGTGCCAGGAACGTGTAGTGGAAGACGATCAGTGCGTACTTGGCGCGGCGGATCGAGCGAGGGATGTGGAGTGCCGCGTTGAGGTACTCCACGTCGTGCCCGACCGCATGATCGCGGAAGCTCGCGAGGTGGTCTTCGATCGTGGCATGGAGGCGCAGCGCGGAGGACTCGTGGACGACAAGGATGCGCGCCATGTCTACTGAATCTCCCCGCGGCGCCGCCGAACCGCGTTGACCCAGCCGCGCACTCGTTCTCGGCCGAACGCTCGCTCGATTGGCCGGCGAATGGCCCAAGCCGTGGCCCAAAATGCCCACAGCAGCCAATCGTAGAATCGGGCCTCGGAGTAGCCGATCCTGTCGGTTCCGGTCTGGGTGTGAGGTCCAGGCGCACCGTTGCTGAAGACGCGCGCTATGACCGTCTTCACGAAGGACTCGTACGTGTATCGCTCGCTGGCGACGATGTCCTTGAACGCTTGCTCCGCGAGAGAGGTTCGCAGGTCGTCGCGCACAACTGCCTGTAGCACTTCGTCCAGGTTGCTCAGGTCCCGCTTGAGTGGGATGTAGTGGACATTCGGCGTGAGGATTCCGCTGTACTCGCCTTCGACGAGAATCTGGCACGTTCTCGTAGCGCAGCACTCCAGATGGCGTGGAGAGATGGCGTGATACGCGATTTCGCCGTCCCGGCCGGGGAAGACAGCTGCCTCAACTTCCTCGAAGTCCGCTCGCGGGTGCAGCTTCATGTACTCCGTTGCAGCCTCGAGGACGCTTCCGTCAGCGTCCCGGACACTCGCACCGCCCTCGACGCCGACCGTGTACTTGCAGCGAAGAAGGAACTCGAACCACTTGTCCCCGAGGAAGGTGTCGTAGATGTTGCTGGAAATGTCGGTAGCCAGGCCAAGGTCCGCCGCTCGTCGCGCAATCTCCTCTCCAATTGTGACCTTCAGAAGCGCGTGGCTTCCCAGGCTGGGTCCGAGGCGCACCGCGCGGTAGCCGATGTTGAGGTCGCGAGCGATGTCTTGGGCGCCGATTCTAGAGATCCGCTCGAGTGTTCGAGTCGACAGGTACCCCGGCAGCACCGTCGAGAAGAGCACGCGCTCGCGGTCGGTGCTCGGATACAGGAGTGGCCATTGGGTAGAGTCGGCGCATGAGAGCACGTGGGTGACTCGGAACCGCTCGATGAACTCCTCAAGAATGTCGCCCTGCAAGTGCTCGTCCTGCGGAAGCATGGCCTTCGGACACGACAGGTCAGCGGTCCACTTCACGCGATCACAGAGGCGTCGGAAGAGCTTCGGCTCGTAGCGCCACCAGAGGAAGATGTTGTGGAATACCACCAGGTCGAAGTGTGAACGCTTCACGAAGGCCGGGACCCAGGGGAGCGCCGCGTTCAGGTAGTAGCATCGATGCTCAGATGCCCGCTGGAAGCAGTAGAGATGGTCCTCTGCGCTGGCGCGAATGGGGTGGTGTCGATTGAAGTAGACAACAAGGATGTTCACTGGCCACGCGCTTTCGTATAGTCGCTCGCCAGACAGTAGAATATGACAACGCGCATGGGACAACACGCGCATGCGGGCTGATCCGTGCGACTGGATCGGCCGCGCTCGTGGAATCGCGAGTGCGCCCGAGAAGCCCACCCAGGAGTCGGCATGGCCTTCAGCATCGCATACCTTAGCCTCCAGGCCGTCGTCGACGGGCAGGACACCTGGGCCGCCGTGACTGAGATTATCCGCGGGCTTGAGGAGTGCGGTTGGAGCGTCGACCGCTACTTCGTCGACTACCCGGTGGGAGCGACTCCGGGCGCAATCGGTCGAACACTCGAGATGCTCCGTGTGCAGAGGCGGCTTGCAGGGCACCTTCGTGACTACGACGCGCTCTATGTCCGGGCGCATCCGTTCGCCTGGCCTACCGCATTCCGCGCTCTGCGAACTGGCGTGCCCTTGGTCCAGGAGTGCAACGGACCGTACGAGGACCTGTTCATCGCCTGGCCCATCACTCGATTCGCCCGTCCGCTGTTCGTGGGAATGATGCGCTGGCAGTATCGACGTGCGTCCGCGGTCATTTCCGTGGCTCAAGGGCTCTCTCAGTGGCTCCGGGAGGAGACCGGCCACGATCGGATTGTCACCAACGGCAACGGTGCGAACACGGTTATCTTCTCGCCGAATGCGCCACGAAGAGCAGGACTACCCCCCAAGTTCGCGGTCTTCTTCGGTCAGTTTCCCTCATGGCAGGGTATCGGCACGCTGCTTGAGGCGGTTCGCTTGCCGAACTGGCCTGAGGGACTTCCGATGGTCTTTGTAGGCGACGGCATGATGCGCGCAGCCGTGGAGACCGCTGCGGCAGAGACGCCGGACAAGGTGGTGTATCTCGGCAGACTGCCGTATGCGGAGGTGGCTGGGGTCGTGGCGCATTCGGCCGTTTCCTTCGTGCCCATGGTCGCGCCTGAGAGGGAGACCATGTTCTCGCCTCTCAAGCTCTATGAGTCGATGGCCTGCGGGGTACCGGTCGTGGCTTCCGACGTGATTGGAGTCTCCGAAGTAGTCAACGAGCATCAATGCGGAGTACTCGTGACTCCCGGTGATGCGGAGGGGATCGCGAATGCTGCGGCGTGGGTGGCTCAGAATCCGGACGAGGCTTGTGCAATGGGCGCACGCGGACGGGACGCCGCTGTCAGCCGCTACTCGTGGCGTGCTCGCTCCCAGCAACGCAGGGAGATTGTGGAGGATGCCGTCGAGCGTATGAGGACGACAGGAGCCACGAGAACCAGAGATTGATGTAGTGTGTCCGAGTGTTCGCATGTGCAGCGACCGGCATACCGGGAGCGGGACTTGCGGGGGAGTGTGGCGTGCGACCACCGACTACGGGAGGAGCCCGCGTGAATGCAGTGCGAATCGGGGCCATCGGCTACGGCTACTGGGGCCCCAACGTTGTCCGCAGCGTCTCGCGCGTGCCCGACGCCGAACTAGTCGCGATCTGCGACGCGAGTGAGGCCAACCGCGCGAAGGCGGCAACGGCCCACCCCAGCGCGGCGATTGTGGATTCACTCGACACGATGCTCGGGGAGCACGACATCGATGCCGTCGTGATCGCGGCACCGGCGCCGCTGCACCACTCCCTGGCTCGTCAGGCGCTGGAGGCGGGCAAGCACTGCTTCGTCGAGAAGCCGCTCACACTGACCTCGGCGGATGCGCGCGAGCTGCTCCGTCTCGCTGCCCAGCGCAATCTCACACTGATGGTCGGCCACCTCATGGAGTACCACGCCTCGATCGAGTACCTGCGTGATCTTGTCGCCTCAGGGGAGCTCGGCGAGATCCTTTACGTTTACGCGCAGCGATTGAATCTCGGGAAGGTGCGGACCGCCGAGAATGCGTTCTGGTCGCTCGCACCCCACGATGTGTCGATGGTGCTGTTCCTGCTCGGCGAAGCGCCGGACCGCGTCTCGGCCAATGGCGCGAGCTACCTGCACGAAGACGTGCAGGACGTGGTCTTCGCGAACCTGCACTTCCCGTCGGGCAAGACCGCCAACATCCACGTGTCGTGGCTCGATCCGCACAAGACGCGCCGCATCACCCTCGTTGGCTCGAAGAAGATGGCTGTCTTCGACGACATGGAGGCCACGGACAAGGTCTGGATCTACGACAAGGGCGTGGCACCGGCCGATGCGCTCGCCTACGGCGAGGACCTCATGCTGCGGTTCGGTGATATACGCGTGCCGCACATTCCGGCCAAGGAGCCGCTGCTCGTCGAGATGAAGCACTTCGTCGAGTGCTGCCAGACCGGAGCGACGCCGCGCTCGGACGGACTCGACGGTCTTCGCGTCGTGCAGGTCCTCGAGGCGGTCGACGCGTCCATGCGCGCGGGCGGCGCCCCCGTCGACATCTCGCTGGAGGCGTGAGATGTGCGAGCCCAAGATTGCGACCACTGCGCGAATCGGTGAGGGCGTTGCGATTGGCGAATGCGCCGTCATCGAGGATGACGTGGTGCTCGGGAACGACGTGACGATCGGCAACCACGTGACCGTGCACGCGGGGACGCGCCTGGCCGCGCGGGTGAGCGTGGGCGACTTCGCCGTTGTCGGCAGGGCGCCGAAGCTGGCATCAACGTCCACAGCGTCGCGAGGCGCGCTGGAGCCCTTGAGCGTCGGGATCGGCACTTCGATTGGCAGCCACACGGTGCTGATGGCCGGCACGGCGATCGGCGAGCTATGCGTTGTGGCCGATGGCGCGGGTATCCGTGAGCGCTGCCGACTGGGGAACAACGTCGTGATCGGCCGCAACGTCACGGTGGAGAACGACACCACCGTCGGCTCCCGCACGAAGATCCAGACCGGCGCCTACATCACCGCGTACGTGACGATCGAGGAAGACGTGTTCGTCGCCCCGATGGTAGTCACCACGAACGACAACTTCATGGGGCGGACGGAGAAGCGCCTGAAGCTGATGCGGGGCTGCACCATCCGTCGCGGCGCACGTGTTGGTGGCGGCGCGCACATCTTGCCCGGCATCGAGATCGGGGAGGAAGCGTTCGTGGCCACCGCTTCGGTTGTCACGCGTGACGTGCCAGCCCGCACGCTCGTGATGGGCTCGCCCGCGAAGGTGGTGCGTACCGTACCGGACGACGAACTTCTCGAGAACCAGTAGCGCCCACCGGGCGCACGACACGCAAGGAGAGCCACGAATGGGAGTACCGCTTCTCGACCTGCCCGCACAGTATCGCGAGCTGCAGTCCGAGATCGACGCCGCGATGCACGACGTGATGTCGACCGCCGGGTTCATCGGCGGGCCGAAGGTCAAGGCGCTCGAAGAGGCCATTGCGGCGTATTGCGGCACCTCGCACGCGGTTGGCTGCGGGAACGGTACCGACGCGCTCATCCTCATCCTCGAAGCGATGGGAATCGGGGAGGGCGATGAGGTCATCACCTCGCCATTCACGTTCTTCGCCACCGCCGAGTCGATCAGCCAGGTCGGAGCGACTCCGGTGTTCGCGGACATCGAGCGCGATACCTACAACATCGATGCGACGCTCGTCGAAGCGGCTATCACCGAACGGACCAAGGCGATCATGCCGGTCCACATCTTTGGCCAGTGCGCGGACATGGATGCGATCAACGCGATTGCGCGCAAGCACGGACTCAAGGTCATCGAGGACGCATGCCAGGCGATCGGCGCGACGTATCGGGACAAGCGCGCCGGCGCGCTGGGAGACGCGGCGGCGTTCTCCTTCTTCCCGTCCAAGAACTTGGGCGGCGCCGGGGACGGCGGCATCCTAACCACTGACGATGCCGATCTGGCAGCGCGAGCGCGCAAGCTCGGCAACCACGGTACAGCGAAGAAGTACTTCCACGACGCACTCGGCCACAACAGCCGGCTGGATGCGCTTCAGGCTGCGATCCTGTCGGTCAAGCTGCCGCACCTCGACCGCTGGAACGAGGAGCGTCGGACCGCTGCCGCAGTCTACGACGAACTGCTGGCCGACTTGCCGCTCACCGTTCCGGTGCGCCGGGCGTACGGAGAGCCCGTCTACCACCTGTACATCGTGCGAACCCCCGAGGCGCCTCGCGTGATGGAGGCGCTCAAGGCAGCGGGTATCGGCACCGCCATCTACTACCCGCGCTCGCTGCACCTGCAGGAGGTCTACGCGGACCTCGGCTATGCGCTGGGGAGTCTGCCGGAGGCCGAAGCGGCAGAATCCGAGACCTTTGCGATCCCGTGCTTCCCGGGAATCACGCGGGAACAGCAGGAGGAGGTCGCACGCGTGCTTCGAGAGGCGCTGTCGTAGCCGTGAAGATCGCCTCGATAGTCGGTGCCCGTCCCCAGTTCATCAAGGCGGCCCCGGTCTGCCGGGCGCTGCGGGCGGAGCATGACGAGGTGCTGATCCACACGGGCCAGCACTACGACCACGGTATGTCGCAGGTGTTCTTCGATGAACTCGGCATCCCGGCGCCCGACCACAATCTAGGCATCGGCTCCGGCGGTCACGGCAGGCAGACGGGCGAGATGCTTGCCGCGCTCGAAGAGCTGCTGCAACAGATCGAGCCCGACGCAGTGCTCGTTTATGGCGACACCAACACCACGCTCGCCGGAGGACTCGCCGCTGCGAAGCTGAACATCCCGGTGGCGCACGTGGAGGCGGGCCTGCGCTCCTTCAACCGCTCCATGCCCGAGGAGATCAACCGGGTTGTGGTGGATCACATGTCCGCGTTGCTGCTTGCCCCCACGACAGCGGCGATCGGGAACCTCACGGCAGAGGGGTTGGCTTCGCGGGCCGTGCTCGTCGGCGATGTCATGCTCGACACGGCGCGGGAGTTCGCTGAGCGTACGGATGTTGGCGAGGTGCTCTCGGCACACGGACTTCACGAGGGCGGCTACTATCTCGCAACCGTGCATCGCGCGGCGACAAGCGACGACCCCGTCCGCCTCGGGAATGTGGTCGAGGCATTCGGCTCGCTCGACAGGCCGGTCTTGTGGCCCGTGCACCCTCGAACCGCGGGCAATCTGCACGAGTTTGGGCTAGAGGGACGCATGGGCGGGAACGTGCGCGCGATCGAGCCACAACCGTACGGCGAGATGATCGCCCTTCTGCGCGGCGCCGAGGCGCTTCTCACCGACTCGGGCGGCATGCAGAAGGAGGCGTACTTCTTCGGCGTGCCGTGCGTCACGCTGCGCGACGAGACCGAGTGGGTCGAGACGGTCGAGATGGGCTGGAACCGGCTGGCAGGAACGGAGCCTGGGCGCATTCGCGAGGCGGTGGCAGCGGTGTCTCGACCGGCCGAACGGCCCGAGGTCTACGGTGACGGGCATGCTGCGGAGAAGGTCGCGGAGGCAGTAGGGCGGCTGGGCTAGGAGGCCTCCGGTACGAGATCGAACGCCACGTGGATGGTCAGAAAGGATGCGCCAGGCATCCGGCACAGGATCGCATCCAGCCGTGGGGACCCGCCGATCAGCTCGCTCACCAGGTGTCGTGAGTAGGTCGTCCGGTTCACGCGGAATCCGCAATCGCGGAACAGGCGCCTCCACATGCGTGGCCCCCGGATGTTCTCGTTGCCGTAGAGCCGGTATCGCCCGTCGACAATGCCGAGCACCCGCCGCTTGCCACCCTGCTGGCGCAGACGCTTCAGCATCACCGTGTTCGCGAGACACCTGCCGTTGCTCTCGAGCACGAGCACCCGGGCGCCGTCCCGGACCAGGCTCCTGATCGCCAGAAGCGCGTTCTCCACCGGCTCGCAGTGGTGCAGGCACTCGGACGTGAACGCTCCGTCGAAGCTGCCGGGTACAAGCGCGTCCAGGTCCTCGAGCCGGCCGAACAAGAACGTTGCCCGAGGGACCCCCTCCCCCAGGAAAGGGCGCCACATCTCGTGGCGGTGTGCCGCCACTTTCGCCATCGCCTCGCTGCCGTCGACACCGGTGACCTTGCAGCCCAGTAGGGACAGTAGGAGCGAGTCAGATCCGAAGCCGCAGCCGACGTCCAGCACCGTTGGGAGTTCGCCGTCTTCGGCGGATAGCCGCGCGACGAAGGCGGGTACCTGTCGCCGGCGCGCCAGCGCGCCGTTCCGGGTGCGTCTAGGACGAAGGCCGTCGCCAGACCAGTTGGCGTAGTACCCCTTGAAGTACGGATGCAGCTCGGCGGCCCGCTCGAACTCCTCCACACCCGACAGATCCTCGCGGATTTCGCGGGCAAGCTGTTCGTGGAAGCGAAGGAGCTCGGGATCGAGGCTGCTCATGAGCTCTTCTCCGTGCCGTGGGCTGGTGCGGGCGTGCCTAGTGTATCCTGCACCCACAGCCGTTGGTAGGGGAGCACGCCCGTGACAGAAGCGCCGTCGACATCGGCAAGAGCACGCTGGTCGTTGCTTCCCCTCGCCCTCCTCCCACTCCTCGTCCCGCTCGCTACCACCAACTTCACCGCGCTCGGCGCGGCCCAGGCACTCACCGCAAACGGCCTTTCCGACGTCAAGACCGCGCTCGTCTCACTCCTGCTGCTCGCAGCGGCGGGCGTGTGGGCCTACGGGGTCTTCGCGCGAGGCGAGCGCATCCGCTGGGCGCGCGAGATGTGGCTCGCAGTGGCACTTCTCGGGCTCGCTCTCGTTTCGGCCGTCGCCGCGCCGAATCGCTGGCCGGCGTTCTTCGGCACGTACCAGTACCGGCAGGGCTTCGTGATGATGGCGGTGGTCGCCGGCATCATGTTGCTCGCGGTGCAGATGGTGCGGAGTCCCTCGGTGGTCCGTGCCCTCGCCGTCGCCGTCGTGGTCGGCGGGATCCCTGTCGCCGCGTACTCGCTCGTTCAGGTCGCAGGCCTCGACCCCTCGTACTGGGGCGCGCCCGACTGGGCGCTGGCGCGCGGATTCGCGACACTCGGCAACCCGGACTACCTGGGCGGATACCTGATCTTCCCCGTCACCCTCGCACTCGGGCTCGCGCTTCAGGAGGAGCACGTGTGGCTCCGGGTCTTCTGGTGGGGTGCGGCCGGTGTCTCCGCGACGGCGCTCCTGCTCGCGCAGGTGCGTGGCGCGTGGCTCGGCGCGGCTGTCGCGCTAGCTGTCCTGGCCGCGCATGCGGTTCGGTCGCGCATTCGGTTGCAGCGGGCGGATGTTGTGGCACTTGTGTTTGCGCTCGCGGTGCTGGCGGGTGCGGGCGCCTCGGCGGCGGACAGCATCGGCGGGCGGATCCAGGAAGCGTTCTCGGGCCAGACCGGAGCCGGCTCGGGACGCCTTCAGATCTGGGACATGGGTCTCGATGCGATGTCCGCGCATCCCGTGCTCGGCGTCGGACCCGACTCCTACCGCCTCGCCCACTACGAGTTTCGCGGTGGGGATCACGCGGCTCTGGGGGGTTACGCGACGATCGCCGACGACGCCCACAGCGCGCCCATCATGATAGGCGCGACTCTCGGCATCCCCGCGCTGCTCGTTGCGCTTGCGTTCTGGGCGCTGGTGATGTTCCGGGCCGCACGCACGACGTTTGCCGGTGGAAGCGGCTCGGGACGCGCTGTCTTCGCCGCCTGGTTTGCCGCGATGGCGGGGTACTCCGTGTACCTGATCTTCGGACCTTCGGCCATCACGCTCAACGTCCTCGCCGCGCTGGGGTTCGGCGTTATGCTCGGAGCGCGGGCGAAGGCCGGGGACGAGGGCAGCGCAGCACCTGGCGCCGTGGCGGTAGCGATTATCATGATCGCGCTAGTCGCCAGCGTCGTCGGCGTGCGCGGCCTCGTCGCCGAGTACTGGTTCGCCAGGTCCATGGACGTGATCGGCGATCCGTCGATCGCGCGTGTCGACAGGGCGGTCTCCGCTGCACCGTGGATCTTCGAATGCCGCGCGCATCGCGCCAATCTGAAAGGCGGCATCGCTATCACCACGGGCGATACTGCGCGTATCGATGCGGCGATCGCAGAGTACGAGAGCCTCGTGTCCTTCGCTCCCCCCGAGTACCTGACGTACGAGGGATTCGCGGACACCCTGCTTCGGCTGCCGTACTCCCAGGCCTTTTCCGAGCGTGCGCTCGACGTGGCTCGCCGCGGCATCGTGATCTACTCCCACGGACTTGCCGCCCGCACCGCGGCAAGCTTCGCCTCAATCCGCCTCGGCCAGTACGGCGACGCGATCGGCTTCCTGGCGGAGGACTGGAACACCGACCCGGCATGGTCTGAGCCCGGAATCACGTACGGGTACGCGCTCATGGATGCCGGGCGGTACGATGATGCCCGGGACGTGCTCGGCTGGCTCGACGAGCACTTCCCCGGCGACGATCGTGCGGAACAGCTGAGGGCGGACATCGCCGCAGCGGAGGGAGAAGGCTCGTGACCACCTATCGCATCTGCCTGCTGCCGGGCGACGGCATCGGACCGGAGATCACCGCCGAGGCCTTGAAGGTCCTGGGCGTCATCGGCGACCGCTGCGGCGTGACGTTCGAGTTCGAGCAGGCGCTCCTCGGCGGCGCGGCCATCGACGCCACCGGCACGGCGCTTCCCGAGGCCACGCTCACCTGCGCGTACGCCTCCGACGCGGTGCTGCTCGCCGCCATCGGCGGGCCGAAGTGGGACACCACCGACCCGGCGAAGCCGCGGCCGGAGCAGGGGCTGCTCGGCATCCGAAAGGCGCTCGGTCTGTACGCGAACCTGCGTCCGGTGCGCATCTTCGACGCGCTGCGCGATGCGAGCTCACTCAAGCCCGAGTTCCTCGAGGGCGTGGACATGCTCATCGTCCGCGAGCTCACCGGCGGCCTGTACTTCGGCGCTCGCGCGCGTGAGACGGGCGTGGAGGGCGCGGGCGCGCACGGCGCCGCGGGCATGCGCGCGTACGACACGATGGACTACCGCGAGTTCGAGATCGAGCGCATCGCCCGCAAGGCATTCGAGGCGGCGAGAACGCGCAGGAACCGCGTGCATTCGGTGGACAAGGCCAACGTGCTCGAGACGTCGCGGCTGTGGCGTGAGGTCGTGCACCGCCTGCACACGGCGGAGTACGCGGATGTGGAGCTCATCGACCAGCTCGTGGACAACTCGGCGATGCAGCTCGTGCGCTATCCGGCGCAGTTCGACGTGATGGTCACCGAGAACATGTTCGGCGACATCCTCTCCGACGAAGCATCGATGCTCACGGGCTCGCTCGGCATGCTCGCCTCGGCCTCGCTCGGCGACGGCACCGCGCTCTACGAGCCGTCGCACGGCTCGGCGCCCGACATCGCGGGGCAGGGGATCGCGAACCCGCTCGCGATGCTGCTATCGGTGGAGCTCATGCTGCGGCACAGCTTCTCGATGCACGAGGCCGCCGACGCGCTTGCGGCCGCCATCGAGAACGTGCTGGCCGAGGGGTGGCGCACCCGCGACATCGCGGACAGCTCCACGCTGCCGCAGAAGACCGTCGGCACCGACGCGATGGGCTCGCTCGTGGCGGAGCGGCTGCAGGGCTAGCTGATGGCCGCGGCGTCCGGCTCTGGCGAGCGCATCTTTGGGCCGCGGCGCCTCATTCGTGCGGTCTTGATCGCAGCGCTTATGAGCGGCGTGGTGTACGCGGTGCTCATCGTACTCGGCGACGGCTCGGAGGTTGCATCGGCGCTCCGCGGCTTCCCGCCGCCGACGCTTGCGTGGATGCTGCTGCTCGGCCTCGCAGGTTTCGTCGTGCGTGCGCTCCGCTGGGGTGCGCTCATGCGCGTGCTCGGACATCCGGTGCGCACGCGCGACGCGCTGTACCTCCACGTCGCCGGTCAGACGATGAGCGTCACGCCCGGCAGAGTGGGGGAGGTCCTCAAGCCGTGGCTCGCGCGCGAGGTTGGCGGCATGCCGATGAGCCACGGCATCCCGCTCGTCTTCGCCGAGCGGGTGGCGGATCTCATCGCGGTGTGCGTGCTCGCACTCGGCGGTCTGGCGGCCCTCGGCGGCTCGGCCCCGGTGCTCGTCGCCTGGACGGCGGTGATTGTGGGCGGTACCGCGCTCGCGGGGGCGCCGTGGTTCCACTCGCTCGCGCTCAAGCTCGTGCGCCGGCAGGAGTGGTCGCGCAAGCACGAGGGCTCCGCGCAGGCGATCGCCGAAACGCTCTCGCGAGCGCTGCACTGGCGCACGCTCGCGTGGTCGGTGCCGGTCTCGTTGCTCGCGTGGGGGCTAGAGGGCATCGGCCTCGTGCTGTGCATTCGCGCGCTCGGCTTCGACGCGCTCGGCTGGGCGGCGAGTGTCTCGGTATACGCGGTGGCGACCATCGCCGGTGCGTTCTCGTTCCTGCCAGGCGGTATCGGGCTCACCGAGGCATCGATGGCCGGCATCCTCGTCGCCACCGGAATGCCGGCGGCCGCCGCGTCGGCGGCGACACTCGTCACGCGCGTAGCGACGCTCTGGTGGAGCGTCAGCCTCGGCTGGGTCGCGCTGGCTTCGCGTCCGGCGGTGCTCAAGCGTGTGCTGGGCGGCGAGCCACCGGAGGAGTAGGCGCGCGGCGCTGTAGGAACTTCCTATAGATTCCTATTGATGCTACTCTATTCTCATGGAGGAACTACTCAGCATCGAGACCGTGGCCCGGTATCTGGGCGTGTCGGAACGCACCGTGTACAACCGCGTGCGTGCAGGCGATCTCCCCGCGCTCAAGGTGGGGAGGTTGTGGCGTGTGCGAGCGGCCGACGTGGAAGCGTGGCTTGGACGGGGTCGATCGAACGGGCGCGCACTGTTGCGTCAGCATGCGACGGAGATCACGGCCGCGTGCGCACGCCATTCGGTCAGTCGTCTTGATGTATTCGGCTCGGCCCTTCGGGAGGACTTCACGTCCGACAGTGACATCGACTTCCTGGTCGAGTTTCTCCCGGTTCCGCAGTCCGGCTTCGATCACCCGTACTGGGCATTCGCCGAGGAACTGGAGGCAATCCTCGGACGCCGGGTGGACCTCGTGATGGTGAGCGCGGTGACCAACCCGTACCTTGCCGACGAACTCGACGCGAGCAAGGTGTCGGTGTATGCGGCGTAGTGCGAAGGTGCTGCTGACCGATGCGATAGATGCGGCCGAAGCGATCTCCGCGATCACGGCCGAGATCGACTCGGCGACGTTCACCGCGAGCCGCTTGCACCGCTCGTCAGTGGAGCGCGAGCTGCTCATCATCGGCGAGGCACTGAATGCTCTCGATGGGATATGCGACGACGCAGGCGATCGGATTCCGGACCTGTCGAAGATCATCGGTATGCGCAACCGTCTCGCGCACGGCTACGACACTATCGACGCCGAGATGATCTGGGCGATTGCCATACACTCTATGCCTGCGCTCTCCGTCGGCCTGCGCTCCTGGCTCTCCGACATCGTCTGACCGCTCCCGTTTCCCTGCGGTACACTACTGGGACACGCTCGTGCCCGGAGGGGAGTCTCACATGGCGCTGCCGGAGATGGAATTCATCTGGATGGACGGGTCGCTCGTGCCCTGGGCCGATGCGAAGGTACATGTCCTCACCCACGCGCTCCACTACGGCAGCGGCGTCTTCGAGGGCGAGCGGTGCTACGAGACCGCCGACGGCCCCGCGATCTTCCGCAGCCGCGATCACGCCGAACGGCTGCTCCGCAGCGCGAAGATGCTCTACATGGACCTCCCGTATTCGGCCGAGGAGATCATGGAGGCCAAGCGCGAGCTCATCCGCGCGAACAAGCTCAAGAGCTGCTACATCCGCCCGGTGGTCTTCCGCGGATACGGCGTGATGGGCCTCGACCCCGTCCCCGCACCGGTGCAGATGTTCATCGCCGCCTGGCCGTGGGAAGCGTACCTCGGCGAGGAGGGCCTCAAGCACGGCGTGGACGTGGGCGTGTCGAGCTGGCGCCAGCGCGGCATCAACTCCACGCCGCCGGCCATCAAGGCCACGGGCCAGTACCTCAACAGCAGCTTCGCGCGCATCGAGGCCAACCGCCACGGCTACAACGAGGCCATTCTGCTCAACGAAGAAGGCAGGGTCTGCGAGGGCACCGGCGAGAACCTGTTCGTGGTGCGCGACGGCGTGATCTCCACCCCACCGGTTTCCGACGGCATCCTCGAGGGCATCACCCGCGACTCGATCATGGTGATCGCGGACAATCTCGACTATCCCGTCATCGAAGAGTCGCTCGTGCGCACCGACCTCTACGCCGCCGACGAGTTCTTCATGACCGGCTCGGCCGCCGAGGTCGTGCCGGTGCGCTCGGTGGACGGCTACTCGCTCGGCGAGCCCGGACCGATCACGCGCGAGCTCCAGGAGGCGTACGCGCGCATCGTCCGCGGCGAAGAGGCCGAGTACGAGGAGTGGCTGGACCGGGTGTAGGTGTAGGGCGATTGGATTCGGTGCATGTCAGCGAAGAAGAGAGGCCCTTCACCGAGTCACCGTGAGTCTGCTTCGACTGCGCTCGCCGGAACGCCGTCGCGCCTCGCCGTCTTCGTGATAGTCGCGGGTATCGGAGCATTGTTCGTTCCCGCGGTTGCCGAGAAGACCCTGCGCATGGACTTGGTAGCGCTGTGGACGGGTGTCGCAGGCGCGGGCGCTGCGGTGGCGTTGCTGGCGACCCGGTCGTCTCGGCGACCGAGACTCGGCGGCTCGCTGGCCTGGGTGCTCTTCCTCGTCTGGACGCTGCTTGCCTCGGTGCTATCGGGCCGTGTGTGGGCGGCGCTGAGTGGCGATCCTACCAACAGACTAGGTTGGATGACACTGGCCGCGCTGACTGCGATCGCCCTGGCTTCGGCCGCGGCGCGTACCTCAGTCGTTCCACTTCTGAGGCGGTACGCGTGGGTCGTCGTGTCCACCGAGTCGGTCTACGCCCTCATCCACCTCGCGGTCACCGGCGACACCGTACGCGGCGGCACTCTGCCGAACTCATCCGATCTCGGAATCGCTATCGCGCTGCTTCTCCCATGGGTGGTTCCACCGGCGCACGAGGCCACGAGGCCTGAGAGGCTGGTGCGGTTCGCCTCGGCCGGGCTAGCGTTGTTCGCGCTTGGCGCGATACGGTCGCGGGCCGCCCTAGTCGTGGTCGGTCTATGGGCGGTCCTCGCGATGGCGACCCGGTGGCGCGCGCCCGCTAGGAGCAAGGCCGCCGCGCTCGCCGTGCTCGTGCTGGTAGCGATAGGCGGCCTCAGCGTTCTGCCAGGGCACTTCCTGGAAGCCGACAGCGCGCTGCCTCTCGGGGGACGGGTGGCGATGTGGACACAGGGTCTGGTAGCAGCCGCGCAGCGCCCGCTGACCGGCTGGGGGCCGGATGCCTACTGGCCGGCGTCTGCTGCGGTGCGCACGCCCGAGATGGCTGCCGCCGGGCACTCGGTTCTCCTGGGTCCGAATGCGGCCGATCCGCACAACTTCCTGGTGTGGATCCTCGTGTCCACGGGTGTTGTCGGGCTGATGCTGTGGTTCTGGTACATCACCAGTGCCGTCCGTGCCTGGTGGGTCGACAGATCCGATCATGACGCACGGGCAGCGGGGGCATCGGTCGTGTGCGCTCTGGTACTGGGGCTCTACGCACCGCTGGATCTTCACGTGCTGCCCGTTCTCGCAGTCATGGTGGGTCTCTGCGCGCGCCCTGGCGGTGACCGAGCGCTTCTGTCTAGGCTTCCCCAGGGGTGGCGTGAGCAGGCTGCGGCCGCCGGACTAGCGGTGGTCGCACTGGCAAGCGCGGTGTATGCGCTCAACGCAGTCTGCCGGGCGCCATACGACATCATCGGCGAGGACCGCTCCCCGGCTCTTGCTTCAGGTGCCGCGAGGATGAGTGCGCTGTGGCCGTTCGATGCGCGGATGGCCTACCTCTCCGCATTGCACGCGGGCTGGGCCGCCACTGACGATCCCGGCGCGGGCTGGCAGGATGCGGACATGCAAGGCCTCACGCGAGCCGTGCGCGTTGACAGGCGGGATCCGTTCTACGCACTTGAGCGAGCTCGGGCGGTCAAGTACTTCATGGGAACCCCGGCGGAGGTGGATTCCGCGTTCGCGGAAGCCTTCAAGCGATACCCCGCGTATCCGATCGCTCGCGCGGAGTATGCTCAGTACCTTGCAGAGACCGGGCGCTACGACGAAGCGCGAGTCCAGCTGGATCTCATATCTGCCATCGATGATCCGGAGCCCACGCGGGAGAACGCCGTCGAGGCTGCCGAGGCCATCCTCGAGGAGGCCGGCAAGTGAAGCGCTCGAGGCACGGTGCTTGCAGCGTGAGCAACCGATGAGGATCTCCACCCGCATACTCCCGCGCGTGCGCGAGCCGCGTCCCACGCCCGAACCCGGGCAGCCTCCGGCGATCAAGCCGAAGCTGCTCAAGGCGCTCGCAGCGGTCTCGATCACGCTCGCGGTGCTCGTTGTGGTACTGCTCGGCTTCGGCGCGTACCTCATGCACCTCACCACGACTCTCCCTGACCTGCAGGCCGACCCCGACGCCATCCAGGTGGCCCAGACCTCGATCGTCTACGCCGCCGATGGCACGGTGCTCGCCGAGTGGTACGACGCGGAGGACCGCACGGTCGTTCCGAACGACGTCATCCCGCAGGTGCTCAAGGATGCGACCGTGGCGATCGAGGACAAGCGCTTCTACGAGCACAAGGGCGTGGATACGCAGGCCATCGTCCGCGCGCTGTCGGTGAACACGCAGGCCGGCGAGGTGCGCCAGGGCGGCTCGACCATCACCCAGCAGACCGTGAAGCTGCTCTTCACCGAAGGCGAACGCACGCTCACTCGCAAGATCGAGGAGGCGCTTCTCGCTCTGCAGCTCGAGACACGTGCCGACAAGGACGAGGTCCTCGGTGTCTACCTCAACACCGTGTACTTCGGCCGGGGCGCGTACGGCGTGGAGAGTGCGGCGCGGCGGTTCTTCGGCGTGACGACCTCGGACCTTACCCTGGCACAGTCGGCGCTGCTGGCCGGGTGTATTCAGTCGCCGACGCGCTACGACCCGTTCGCGAATCCCGCCGACGCCACCGAGCGCAGGAATCTCGTGTTGCGCGAGATGCGCGACCAGGAGTACGTCACCGCCGAAGAGGCCGCACTCGCGGCCGCCGAGCCGCTGAACCTGAAAGACGCCGCCACCAACACGGCGACGCCGCAGTTCGCCCCGTACTTCGTCGAGTACGTGCGCCGGGACCTGCTCGAGCGGCTCGGCTCCGAGCGGCTGTACAAGGGCGGTCTGCGGATCTACACGACACTCGACCCCGCTGCCCAGCGCGCCGCGGAAACGGCCGCCCGGACGATCCTGCCCGATCCGGCCGACCCCGAGGTGGCGATCGCCGCGGTTCGGTGGCGCGACGGCGCGGTGGTGGCGATCGTGGGCGGGCGGGACTTCAACGCCGAGCAGTTCGATCTGGCCACGCAAGGCAAGCGGCAGACCGGCTCGGCGTTCAAGCCCTTCGTGCTCGCCGCCGCGCTCGAGCAGGGCTACACGATGGACTCGCCCTGGGAGGCGACTCCGTTCGAGACGCCGGTGAAGGACGAGATCTGGCGCGTCGAGAACTACGAGAACTCGATCACCGGCGGCTGGTACACGCTCGAAACGGCCACTGTCTGGTCGATCAACACCGTGTACGCCCGCATCATCACGGCGATCGGTGCGGACAAGGTCGTAGACGTCGCGCACCGCATGGGCATCACGTCGCCGATCGACCCCGACCCCGCGATCGCGCTCGGGGGCTTGAACAAGGGCGTGTCGCCGCTGGAGATGGCTTCGGCGTTCGGGACGATCGCCAATGGCGGCACGGCGGTTCAGCCATCCGGCGTGCTCAAGGTGACCGACGCTGAAGGCAGTCTCGTGTACGCACCGGACCGCGAGGGCACGCGGGCGATCTCCGAGCCGATCGCCACCACGATGGCGATCGTGATGAACGCGGTACTCACGCGCGGCACGGGGGTGGAGGCGAACTTCGGGCAGTGGGGAGCGGTGAAGACCGGGACCGCGCAGTCGTGGCGCGACGCGTGGATCGTGGGATGGTCCGGCGACCTGAGCACCGCAGTGTGGGTCGGCTACCCGCAGGCTCAGGTGCCGATGGACAACGTCCATGGCATCCGCGTGACCGGCGGCAGCTTCCCGGCACAGATATGGAAGGCCTTCATGCAGGTGTCATCGGTGAGCGTGGCGCCCGTGGCGCCGCCCACCACCCAGCCGGGCGTGGATCCCGGAATGGAGGTCTACACCGTCTGCGCGCAGTCGTACAAGATCGCGCGTCCGGACTGTCCCGAGACGATGGAACTCGTCTTCCCCGCGGGATCGCTCACCCAGCGCTGCGAGCTGGTGCACTAGGGGCGGCCGCGACTGGCTCAGAATCCGAGCCATATGGCTCATTCGGTGGGTCGGTTCGAGTCTCGGTTACAATGGACCGTTACCAGGGGATTCGCTTCGGAAGGACCGCACCATGGTCACGCTCTACGACACCACGCTTCGCGACGGCACCCAGCGGGAGGGGATGTCGCTTTCAGTCGACGACAAGCTGCGAATCGCGGCCCGTCTCGACGACCTCGGCGTGCACTACATCGAAGGCGGCTTCCCGGGCTCCAACCCCAAGGACATCGAGTTCTTCGAGCGCGCGAAGAGCCTCAGCCTCGCCACCGCGAAGATCTCGGCGTTCGGCACCACTTGCCGCAAGGGAGTCGCCGCTTCCGAGGACGAGGGGCTGCGCACGCTGCTCGACACCGGTTGCGAGGCGCTGTGCATCTTCGGCAAGAGCTGGGACGTGCACGTCACCGATGCACTCCACGCCACGCTCGACGAGAACCTGCGGATGGTACGGGACAGCGTCGCGCATCTGAAAGCGGGCGGACGCACCGTGTTCTTCGACGCCGAGCACTTCTTCGACGGCTACGCCGCCAATGCCGGGTACGCGCTGTCGGTGTGTCGTGCCGCTGCCGAAGCCGGCGCGGACGCGGTGGTGCTCTGTGACACGAACGGCGGGACGTTGCCGCAGGCCGTCGCGCGCGTGGTACGCGAGGTCGCAGGCGCGCTCCCGGGAGTGACGCTTGGCATCCATGCGCACAACGACGGCGCGTGCGCGGTCGCGAACTCGCTCGTGGCCATCGACGCAGGCTGCACGCACGTGCAGGGCACCGCGAACGGCTACGGCGAGCGCGCGGGCAACGCCGACCTCATGGCGATCATCGCCGGGCTCGTGCTCAAGATGGGCGACGACTGCGTGTCGGCGGACCAGCTGCGGCTGCTCACAGAGGTCTCGCACTTCATCGCGGAGACCGCGAATATCGCGCCGAACCCGCACCAGCCTTACGTGGGCGCGAGCGCGTTCGCGCACAAGGGCGGCGTGCACGCGAGCGCTGCAGCGCGGCTTCCGGAGGCATACGAGCACATCGACCCTGCGCGCGTGGGTAATCTCGCGCGCGTCGTGGTGAGCGAATTGGCGGGACGCGCGTCGCTCACGATGAAGGCCGCGGAGCTCGGCATCGATCTGGCAGGCGACCAGGCCACCGTGGCGCGCGTGCTCGACGGGATCAAGGACCTGGAGCACAAGGGCTACTCGTTCGAGACGGCGGACGCTTCACTCGAGGTGATGCTCAAGAAGGAGCTCGGCACGTACGAGCCGTTCTTCACGCTCGAGAGCTTCCGTTGCCTGATGGAGAAGCGCGAGGACGGCAAGGTCACCACCGAGGCGACGGTCAAGATCCACGTCGGTGGCAAGCGTTTCATCGCCACCGCCGAGGGCAACGGTCCCGTGAACGCGCTCGACGGCGCGCTCCGGATCGCGATCGGCAAGTTCTACCCGGCGCTTTCGGCAATCGAACTCTCCGACTTCAAGGTGCGCGTGCTCGACGAGAGCAAGGGCACCGGCGCGGTCACCCGCGTGCTTATCGAGAGCGAGGACGGGGAGAAGAGCTGGGGCACCGTCGGCGTCTCGGAGAACATCATCGAGGCGTCGTGGGAGGCGCTCGTCGACTCCATCGAGTTCGGCCTGTCGCATCCGCGCGCTGAGTCGTAGCGCATAATCGCGCTCGCGTTTCGTATACACTGCTACTGCCGCGCCGTCCGGAGCGGCTGATTCCAGAGGATGTTCGCTCGTGCTCCGTTCGAATCGAAATCTCGCGCTTGTCGTTGCTGCGCGCTTCATATCCCGGCTGGGTGGCACCGCCGTGTGGTTCATCGGCGTGTGGGGCACCGCCGCGTACACGTTCGAGGCGACGCCGCGGCAGCTTGCGATCCTGTCGGCGGCCAACGGGCTTGCCGCAATCGGCGGCTCGCTCGTCGCGGGCGTGCTCATCGACCGCTTCGGCCCGCGCAAGGTGATGGTCGGCGCCGAACTCCTCAGCATCCCGCCGATACTCGCGATGATGGGCGTGGGCTCGCTGCCGCTGTTCGTCGTCTGCTCGGCGATCTTCTCCTTCTTCGGCATCCCGACGTGGACCGCGGGCGCCTCGTTCGCGCCGTACCTCTTCGAGGGACGCAAGGACCTCGAGCGTGCCAACGCCTACATCGAGGGCGGGAGTTCGGTCGGCTTCGTGCTCGGCCCGGCCGTCGGCGCGCTTGTCTCGAACGCGTTCGGCAGCCAGTCGGTGTTCCTGGTGATGGCGTGCGCGTCGGTGCTTGCGATGATCGCGGCAGGAATGACGCGCATCGACGAGAGCCCGCGCCCTCACCTTTCGGGCAATGCATGGAAGGACTTCACCGGAGGGCTGAAGCTCGCGTACACGACCCGGTCGCTGCGGTACTTCATCCTGCTGGGGACGGCGGTGTGGTTCGGGTTCGGCGCGTTCTCCGCGCTCGAGCCGCTGTTCTACCGCGACGTCGTAGGTGTGAGCGTGGAGTGGATCGGCTGGATGAACGCGGTGTTCGGTGTCGGACTTATCGCCGGTGCGGCGCTGCTGCCGCGCCTGCCGAATCGCGTGGCGACCGCCCGGGGACTGGCGGCGCTCACGGTACTCACCGGTCTGGGCGCGATGCTCTACGTGGGCTCCACGGATCTCAAGATCATCGCTGCCGGCGCGGTCGCCTGGGGTGTGATCATCGGCGCGTTCGAGCCGCTGCTGCGCACGCTCATACATCTCGACTCGCCTCACGAGTACGTGGGGCGCATCGTCGGCACGGCGCAGTGGCACCGGAGCGCGGGCGAGCTGCTGCCGCTCGCGTTCGTGCCGGCGCTCGCGGCTACCATCGGCATACAGCAGACGCTGATCGCCGGGGGCATCCTCGTGTCGATAGCGGCGGCAGGGTCGTGGTTCACCGCGCGAGGGATCGACCGTTCCCGCTCTCTCGAGGGCACCCAGTCCCACGAGCCGTTGCCTGAATCTGGCTGAAACTCGCAGCGTGTGTGAGGCAGGATTCGGCGATGCGCGTGTGGAACTCCGCTCGTACCGGGTACCGCCACGGCGCCCGGGGATCTCGGGCGGAGGCGCAAGTGCGCGTTGTACGCATATTCCATGACGAAGACGTCCGCTACGGTCTTGCCGACGACAGCATGGTCACGCTGATCTCCGACGAGCCGTTCGCGGCGTGGGAGACCGAGGGCATCGTCCCGCTGCCGCACGCACAACTGCTCGCTCCGTCCATCCCCACGAAGGTCGTCTGCGTGGGCATCAACTACCGCGAGCACGCGAAGGAGATGGGTCACAAGATCCCCGACGAGCCCGTGCTCTTCCTGAAGCCCCCCACGTCGGTCATCGGCCATGGCGCCGAGATCCGTATTCCGGAGGGGCTCGAGAACGTCGATTACGAGGCCGAGCTGGCCGTGGTCCTCGGGCGCCGGACGCACAACGTCTCCCCCGAGGAAGCTCCGGCACACATACTCGGCTACGCGTGCGCGAACGACGTCACCAGCCGGAGCCTGCAGAAGAAGGACGGTCAGTGGACGCGGGCGAAGGGCTTCGACACGTTCTGTCCGCTCGGCCCCTGGGTGGAGACCGATGCAGATCCGCGTGACTTGAAGATCGAGTCCTACGTGAACGGCAAGGTGCGTCAGTCGGCGCGCACCTCGGACATGATCTTCGATCCGTTCCAGCTCGTGAGCTTCGTGAGTGGCGTCATGGCGCTGCTGCCCGGCGACGTCGTGCTCACCGGGACCCCGTCGGGCGTCGGGCCGCTCGTGGCCGGCGATGCGGTGGAGATCCGCATCGAGGGCGTGGGAAGCCTCATCAACCGCGTGGTCTAGGCTTGTGCGCGCGGCTCGAGCGGCGTATCCTACCAATCGGTATGACCGAAAGGTAGGAACGATGGCAGTCGAGAAGATCACGGTCTCGCTTCCGGCCGATCTGGTGGCGGCGATCGACCGGTTCTCCACCGAAGAGGGCGTCTCGCGGAGTTCGGTCGTAGCCGAGGCCGCCGCAGTCTGGCTGAGCGAACGCGAGGAAGCTGCAGCGGCTGCCCGCAGGCATGAGGCGGCCCGGGCGCTCTTCGAGCTGCTGGACTCGCTCGAGTCGGTGCCACCGCTCGATGACACACCTCCCCTCGACATGCTCCGCGAGGCGCGGGGGCCGCTCGGGGGCGGGCGGCAATGACCGAGCGCACGATCGTGCTGGACGCTTCGGTGGGCGTGAAGTGGCTCAAGTCCGAGGCGGGATCCGACGAGGCGCGGGCGCTCCTGACAGACGCGGCCGAGGGCGAGGTCCGCATCGTGGTGCCGGCGGTCTTCCCTCACGAGGTGCTCGATGTGGCTCGCCGTCGGCGAGGCCACCGAGTGGCGCGTGAGTTCTGGGCGCGCCTCCACGCGTTGGGCGTGCTCGTGGCCGGCGCCGACTTCGAGCTCATCCAGGCCACGCTCGCCACAGCTGAGGCACTCGAGTGCACCGTCTACGACGCTGCCGCACCGGCGCTCGCCGCGCGGCTCGGCTGCGAGCTGTACTCGGCAGACGCGAGTGCGCATGCCGGCGTGCCCGGCGTACGGCTCATCGGCTGAGAGGGCGCTACCCTACCGCCTGTCGGAAACCGCCCGCCATCCGCCCCGCAGCACCCCAGCATGTCGGGGAGCGGTGCTACTATGAACACACCATCTTGCGGTCCGCGCCCATCTAGAGGGGAGTCCTCCGAGCCATGCCATCCGACCGTCTCCGGACCCCCGACGTAGAGGAGCTGCTGCGCGCATTCGGCGCGCTTGAGACCGACGACGAACGCTACGCGTTCTTGCAGGACGTAGCCACGATCCGCGAGATCAAGGACTTCGCACAACGCCTGGAAGTCGCGCGCATGCTCGACGCGGGGTACCACTACACCCGCATCCAGGAGGTCACCGGCGCGTCGTCCACCACTATCAGCCGCGTGAGCCGCAGCCTGAACTACGGCGCCGAGGGCTACCGCACGGTACTCGACAGGCTCGGGCCGCTTTCGAGCGCCGACGCGCCGCCCGCCGAAGGTGGCGACCGCTAGCGACCATGCCGGGCTTCGTCCACCTGCATACGCACTCGGAGTACTCCCTGCTCGACGGTCACGCGCGCATCTCACGCCTCGTCCAGCGGGCGGTCGACGTGGGGCAGGAGGCGCTCGCGCTCACCGACCACGGCGCGATGTTCGGAGCGGTGGAGTTCTACCGCGCGGCCACCAAGCGCGGCATCAAGCCGATCATCGGCTGCGAGACGTACTTCACGCCGAACTCGCGCCTGAAGCGTGAGGGCAAGGAGTACCTCTACCACCTGCTGCTGCTCGCCAAGAACGAGACCGGCTACCACAACCTCATGGCGATCGTGAGCGAGGCCTCCACGCGCGGGTTCTACTACAAGCCGCGCGTGGACTTCGATCTCCTCGAGCAGTACCACGAGGGACTCGTGTGCACCTCCGCGTGCATGAGCGGCATCGTGAGCAAGTCGATCGAGCAGGGCGATCTCGCCGAGGCGCGCCGGTGGGCCGAGAAGTACGCGGGCCTGTTCGGCAGCGATTTCTACCTCGAGATCCAGGAGCAGGGTATCGTCGCCGACAACGGTGTGACGCAGAAGCAGCTCACGGCCGAGATCGCCCGCATGGGTGAGGAGATGGGCGTCGGGCTCGTGGGCACGAACGACATCCACTACGTGCTCGCCGCGGACCATAAGGCCCAGGACCTGCTGCTATGCGTCGGCACGGGATCCACGATCGACGATGCGAGCCGCTTGCGGTTCTCCTCGGACCAGTTCTACCTCAAGAGCGCGGAGGAGATGGAGCAGGTACTCGGCGGGTATCCCGAGGCGCTTTCCAACACCCTCTCGATCGCGAACGACTGCGACATCACGCTTGAGTTCGACCGCATCATCTTGCCGAAGTTCGAGCCGGAGGACGGCAGCTCTGAGGACGAGTTCCTGCGCGCGCAGTGCGCACGCGGCCTCGAGAAGCGGTACGGCCTACCGGTACCCGCCGAGGCGCGTGAGCGGCTCGAGACCGAACTCGAGGTCATCACCACCAAGGGGCTCTCGGCGTACTTCCTAATCGTCGCCGACTTCGTGAAGTGGGCCAAAGACAACAACATCGGCGTCGGGCCGGGCCGAGGTTCGGCGGCCGGGTCGATCATCAGCTACGCGCTCGGCATCACTAACCTCGACCCGTTGGAGCACGGGCTGCTGTTCGAGCGGTTCTTGAACCCCGAACGCACGGAGATGCCCGACATCGATATCGACTTCGACGACGAGCGCAGGCTCGACGTGATCGAGTACGTCCGCCACAAGTACGGCGACGACCGCGTGGCGCAGGTGGTCACGTACTCGACGATGAAGGCGCGCGCGGCGATCCGCGACGCCGGGCGCGTACTCGGCTACCCGTATTCCACGCCCGACAAGGTCGCCAAGCTCGTTCCCGAACGCATCGACCGCAAGGGCGACGAGGACAAGCACCTCACGGACCTCGAGGTGGCGCTCCGCGACAATGCCGAGCTGCGCGAGGGCTACGAGTCCAACGCCGACTACAAGAGCATCATCGACGCGGCTCTCTCCCTCGAGAACGTTGTAAGGGGTGAGGGCATCCACGCCGCAGCGGTCGTGATCTGCCGCGACCCGCTGCACCACTACACGCCGGTCAAGCTCGACACCAAGGGCGGCTCGGTCATCACGCAGTACGAGGGTTCGGTCATCGCCGACCTCGGCCTGCTGAAGATGGACTTCCTGGGCCTGCGCACGCTCACAGTGCTCGCGAAGGCCGTGGCTGCGATCGAGCAGCACCACGGGGTGACGATCGACCTTGACGCTATCCCGATGGACGATAAGAAGACCTGGTCGCTCCTGCAACGCGCCGACTCCGACGGCGTGTTCCAGGTGGAGTCGCCGGGCATGAAACGGGTGCTTCGAGACCTGAGGCCCACATGCTTCGCCGATCTGGTGGCGGTGGTTGCACTCTTCCGTCCCGGCCCGATGGATTCGATCAACGACTTCATCGCGCGCAAGCACGGCAAGACCGCGATCAGCTACTACGACGACCGCATCAAGCACATCCTCGAGGAGACTTACGGGGCCATCGTGTACCAGGAGCAGGCGATGCTCATCACGATGGAGATGGGCGGCTTCTCGGCGGCCAAGGCGGACAAGCTCCGCAAAGGCATGGGCAAGAAGAAGATGGAGATCGTCGACGCGCTGGAGTCCGAGTTCATGGCCGGTGCCGCCGAACGCCGCTACGACCCGGTGATCGCCGGCCGGGTATGGTCCGACATGCGCAAGTTCGGCGAGTACGCGTTCAACAAGAGCCACGCCGCCGCCTACGGGCTTCTCGCGTACCAGACCGCCTACCTCAAGGCACACTACCCGCTCGAGTACATGGCGGCCGTGCTCACGAGCTACATGGGCAAGAGCGAAACGATCGTGAAGTACGTGGCGGCCTGCAACCAGGGCGGAATGAAGGTCCTGCCACCCGACGTGAACTCCTCGGGCAAGGACTTCACGGCGGTGGAGAAGGGGATCCGATTCGGCCTGGCCGGCATCAAGGGCGTCGGCGAGGGAGTTGTGGAGTCGATCGTCGCCGAGCGCAAGACGGGCGGCCCGTACGGCTCGCTGCAAGACTTCTGCAACCGCGTGGACATGAAGCAGCTCAACAAGAAGATGGTCGAGGCGCTCATCAAGGCCGGCGCCTTCGATTCGACCGGGTACACCCGCAAGCACTTGATGCTGATGATCGATTCCGCGGTGGACGCGGCGGTCAAGAAGCAGAAGGACGCAGACGCCGGTCAGACGTCGATGTTCGATCTGCTTGCCGCCGAGGATCACGGCATGGCCAGCTCGGCGCCGTCTCCCAACGGCGACGAATGGGACAAGGGGCCGAAGCTCAAGTTCGAGAAGGACGTGCTCGGCATATACGTCTCCGACCACCCGCTGCGCGAGATCGCGGACGTCATCATACAGGCGCGCACGATGTCGCTTGCGGCCACCGACGAGTTCCGCGACAAGCAGGTGGCGTACTTCGCCGGCATCGTGAACTCGGTGGAGCGCATCGCCACGAAGGCCGGCAAGATGATGGCCACCTTCGTCCTCGAGGATCTCGAGAGCACGATGGTAGGCGTCTTGTTCCCGAAGGACTACGACAGGTACCGGGACATCGTAGTCCCCGATGCAGTGGTGCGGATCAAGGCGAAGATCGAACGCTCTGAGCGGGGGCTCAAGCTCATCGTGCTCGAGGTCGAGCCGCTCTCGGCCGACGGGCAGTTCGAGCGCTCGCCCGGCGTGCTCATGGTGCGCGCCGACCTCGGTCTTCTGGGCAACGGCGGGGGCGAACGGTTCAAGGAGATACTCGCGCGGTACCCCGGGCGCGATGCGGTCCAGGTCGAGCTGCGCACGCCTGAGGGCACCAAGCAGCTGAAGATGGGGGACGAGTACAAGGTGAACTCGGCCGCCGCGGGCCTGCATGCGGAACTCAAGGAACTGCTCGGTGGCGACGCTGTGTGGGACGCGTAGTTGACGGGCTGCAGCACTGCGTGTCATACTGCGCTACAGTATCACTCTACCGTACTAAAGCGCACGACGAACGGACCGGACTAGGCAAGGCACGCCGGCCCCGCCCGCAGCGTCCTGGAGGTGAGATGCGATGCAGCCTGTGACGCCCCGCGGTTTCCGCGATGTCCTGTTCGACGAGGCACGCGAGCGAGAGGCCGTCACATCGGCGATCGCGGCGGCATTCTCCGCGTGGGGCTACGAGCCGGTGGAAACGCCGGTCGCCGAGGAGTACCGCACGCTTGAGGCGGGATCGGGCGGCGACCTCGAGCAGACCGCCTTCCGGTTCTTCGATCTCGACGGAAGTCTGCTTGCGCTGCGTCCCGAGATGACCGTGCCCATCGCGCGCGTTGTGGCATCGCGTCTGGCTGGCTCGCCGGGGCCGCACCGCATCCGCTACTGCGCGCCGGTCTTCCGCGAGCACGCATCGCTGCGCGGTCAGGCGCGCGAGTTCACGCAGGTCGGGGTCGAGCTCGTGGGCGCGCGCGGCGCGGCCGCGGACACCGAGGTCGTGTTGCTGCTTATCGACGCGCTCGAGGCCTCGGGTCTCAAGGAGTTCACCGTCGGCATCGGTACCGCGGAGGTTCTGCGTGCGCTGCTCGCTCGCGCGGGGGGCACCGCCGAGTGGCAGGCGGCCGCGATCTTCGCGGCGCAGTCGCGCAATCTGGTCGAGCTGGACCGCCTCGCGTCTCGCGAGGACCTCGCGCCGGAGCTGAGCCGGGCGCTCCGGGAGGTGCCGCGTCTCAGAGGCGCGCGTGAGGCTCTTGAGCGGTGCGTCGAGCTTGCGGGGACATGCGGGTGCGCGGGCGCGCTCGACAACCTGAGCGAGACCTGGACCACACTCGAAGCACTCGGCCGTGCGGGTCGGATGCAGCTGGACTTCGGGATCATGCGTTCGTTCGCGTACTACACCGGCCTCCAGATCGAGGCGTACTCGCCCGGGCTCGGCCTTCCGCTTGCGGGCGGAGGCCGGTACGACGAGGTGCTCTCCACCTTCGACCGGCCGGCGCCGGCGGCGGGCTTTGCCCTCGGACTCGAGCGGCTGATGATCGCACTCGCCGAGCAGGACGCGAGTCCGGCGCTCGAGCCGCTCGATGCCGTGCTCGGCGGAGAGGGGCCGGCCGACGTGTTCCGCGCGGCCGCGCGGCTGCGGGCCGCCGGGTGGCGCGTGAGGATCGCGTGCGACGTCACTGGCGCGGCGCTCGTGCGCGAGGCTGACGCCGGGTCTGCCGCCGAAGCGCTCGAGGCGTCAGGCGACGTCATCGCGCGCATCGACCGTGCCGGCGAGCCCGCAGGCGCGCTGGGCGATCCGCTGCCCTCACCGCCCCGGCTCTCGTGGGCGGCGCGCGGGGGTGAGGGCTCGTGATCGCACGACGCGCAGGGGGCGATCGGCGGTTGCGGATGGCGCTGCCGAAAGGTGCGCTCTACGAGGGCTCGGTCGCGCTGCTCGAGCGCGCGGGGCTCGATGTCACCGGACTCTCGGATCCGGGCAGGCAGCTCACACTTCTCGCCGGCGACATCGAGTACATCATCGGCAAGCCGGCCGACATCCCCGTGTACGTCGCCTACGGCGGTGTGGACGCAGCGATCGCAGGCAAGGACGTACTGCTGGAATCCGCACTCGACGTGGTGGAGATGGCCGACCTGCGGTTCGGCGCGTGCCGCTTCGTGGTGGCCGAGCCGGAAGGTGCGTCGCGCACCGTCGCCGATCTGTACCGGCACCTCGGCGTGATCAGGGTGGCGACCAAATACCCGCGCATCACCGAGTTGCACTACGCGTCCAAGGGCATCCAGGTGGAACTCGTGAAGCTTTCGGGCAACATCGAACTGGCGCCGCTCATCGGGCTTGCCGACCAGGTCGTGGACATCACGGCCACCGGACGGACCCTCGCGGAGAACCGGCTTCGCATCGTGGAGGACGTGCTCGACTCTACGGCGAGGTTCATCGCCAACCCGGTGAGTCTCAAGACCGACAGCAGGCGCGTGACCGGCATCGCCGAAGCGCTCGCCGCGGCAGCGGCGGAGTAGGAGGACTGAGGGGACATGATGCGACGGATCGAGCTCGCCAGGGGGCGCAGGCTGGAAAGCGCGGACGTCCCGCGTACCGGCGGCATCGACGCCGAGGTGCTCGGCGTGGCGCAGCGCATCATCGACGACGTGAAGGCACGCGGCAACGCGGCGCTCATCGACTACGCGGCGCAGTTCGACCGGGCCACGCTCACCGAGCTGCGCGTGAGCGAGGAGGAGATCGAGGCCGCCGTAGCCGAGGTGGGCGACGAGTTCCTGGCCGCCATCGCCGAGGCTGCATACTCGATCGAGGAGTTCCACCGCAGGCAGGTCACGCAGTCGTGGTTCACCGCGGATGAGCGCGGCGTATTCCTCGGGCAGAAGGTCACACCGCTTCGGCGTGTGGGCATCTACGTGCCCGGCGGACGCGCATGCTACCCGTCATCGGTGCTCATGAACGCGATTCCGGCGATCGTCGCCGGCGTCGAGGAGATCGCGATGGTGGTGCCGCCGGACGCCGACGGGCGCGTGAACCCGCACACGCTCGCCGCTGCCGCCGAGGTGGGGCTCACGGAGATCTACAAGGCCGGCGGTGCGCAGGCGATCGCAGCGCTCGCGTACGGCACGCAGACGATCCCACCGGTGGACAAGGTGACCGGGCCCGGCAACGCGTACGTCACGGCCGCGAAGAAGCTCGTGATGGGCGACGTCGGAATCGACATGCTCGCCGGGCCTTCGGAAGTCCTCATCCTCGCCGACGAGACCGCCGAGCCGGCATTCGTGGCGATCGATCTCATGGCGCAAGCCGAGCACGATCCGCGTGCGGCGACCTATCTCGTGACGACCGATGCTACGTTGCCGGCCGAAGTCGAAGCCGCGCTCGAAGAGCTGCTGTCCACCTCTCCCCGTGCGGAGGTCATCTCCCGCTCGCTTGCCGACAACGGGGTGGTCGTGATCTGCCCCGACGTCGACGTCGCTCTCGACGTGGCCAACCTCATCGCGCCCGAGCACCTCGAGGTGATGATGGCCGACCCGCTGGAGCTGCTCGGCGCTATCAGGAACGCCGGTGCGATCTTCCTCGGGCCGTGGACGCCGGAGAGTGTCGGCGACTACGTTGCCGGCCCGAACCACGTCCTGCCCACGGCAGGCACCGCCCGCTTCTCCGGGCCGCTTTCCGTCGACGACTTCGTGAAGAAGTCCTCGGTGGTTTCGTACTCGCTGGAGGCGCTGGAGTCCGACGGGGCCACGGTGATCACGATCGCCGAGGCCGAGGGGCTCGATGCTCACGCACGCGCGGTCGCGCTGAGGCTTGCGGCGGCATTCGGCATGGACGGTGACGTGTCATGAAGAAGCTGAGGCCCCCGCGCCCCGAACTCGAGAACATCGCCGCCTACGACGCGAAGGACGTGCGTGCCGACGTGCGTCTCTCGGCGAACGAGAACCCGCACAACCTGCCCGGGGAGATTCTGGACAAGCTCGCGGACAGGGTGCGCGGGGATATCGACTTCAACCGCTATCCCGACCCGATGAGCACGCACCTGCGTACCCTGATCGCCGAGGCGAACGGGCTCGAGCCGTCTAACGTGCTGGTGGGCAACGGCGGCGACGAGCTGATCCTCGACATCGTGCTCGGCTGGGGAGGTCCCGGGCGCGTGCTCGTGGACATGCCGCCCACGTTCTCGATGTACGGGATCGATGCGCGCATGACCGGCACGAACGTCATCGAGGTACCGAGGCTCGCCGACTTCTCGGTGGACGGCGAACTCCTGATGGACGTCGTCCGCGAGCGCGATCCCGACATCATCGTGGTCTCGAATCCGAACAACCCGACGGGGACGATGGTTCCGGAGACTCTGCTCATCGACCTGCTCAAGGCCACCGATGCGCTCGTCCTCGTCGATGAAGCGTACTTCGAGTTCAGCCGGCAGACCATGAGGCCGCACATGGAGCGGCACCACAACCTGGTGATCCTGCGCACGTTCTCGAAGGCGTTCTCGCTTGCGGGCCTGCGCGCGGGCTACTTGCTCGCGCACGAGGACGTCGTCCGCGAGCTCACGAAGGTCCGTCAGCCGTACTCGGTCAACCGGTTCACGCAGGCGGCGGCGGCTCTCACGTTCCGGGAGCGCATGGTCTTCGAGGCTGGGATACGCGAGGCGATGCGCAACCGCGACCGGCTGCTGCACGGACTGAGCGCGATCACCGGCGTGGAGGTGTTCCCGTCCGAGGCGAACTTCGTGCTCTTCCGCGTGGCGCACGCATCGGCGGTGTGGCGCGACTTGCTGCACGACCACTCGGTCCTCGTCCGCGACTTCTCGCGAACGCCGGGGCTGGAGGACTGCCTGCGCGTGACGGTGGGGTCCGACGAGGAAATCGAGCGGTTCCTGAAGGCGATGGACGAGATCATGGCGGGCAAGCGCGCAGCCGACCACTTCGGCATGAGCGCCTCTGCGACGGGCCGTGTCCGGAAGGCGGGTGAGTGATGTGACGCGCAAGGCGACGATCGAGCGGAGTACCTCAGAGACGAACGTGGCGGTCGATCTCGACCTCGACGGCGGTACGGTCTCGGTCTCGACGGGCGTCCCGTTCTTCGACCACATGCTCGCCGCCTTCGGGAAGCACGCGCTCGTAGGGCTCGACCTGACGGCGTCGGGAGACCTGGCTGTAGACGCGCACCACACCGTGGAGGATGTCGGCATCGTGCTCGGGCAGGCGATAGCTAGCGCGCTCGGCGACAAGAGCGGCATACGGCGCTTCGGCTCGGCGATCGTGCCGATGGACGAGGCGATGGTGCTCGCCGCCGTGGATGTCTCCGGTCGCGGGCAGCTGCACTACGCGGTCGATGTGCCGATCGAGGTCATCGGGACGTTCGACACGACGCTTGCCAAGGAGTTCATGATCGCGCTATCGGCAAACGCCGGCATCACGCTTCACGTCATGGCCTTCGCGGGCGAGAATGCGCACCACATCATCGAGGCCGCCTTCAAGGCGGTGGCGCGCGCGGTCGCCGAAGCGGTCGAGGTCGACCCGCGGGTGAGCGGAGTGCCGTCCACGAAGGGGCTGCTGTGAGACAGTCAGGTCGCAGGACAGGCGGAGCGCCGGTGCGATGATCGCGATCGTCGACTACGGGATGGGCAACCTGCGCAGCGTGCAGAAGGGCTTCGAGCACGCGGGGGTGGCCGATGTCCTCGTGACGTCCGACCCGTCCGTCGTGGCCTCGGCGGAGGGTGTCGTCCTGCCCGGCGTGGGCGCGTTCCGCGACGCCGCGGCGCACCTGCGCGAGACCGGCATGCGCGAGGCGGTCCTCGAGCGGATCGGCCGCGGCGTGCCGTTCCTCGGCATCTGCCTCGGCATGCAGCTCCTGGCCGACGTCGGGCTCGAGGACGGCGAGTGGGAAGGCCTCGGCGTGCTCGGCGGGACGTGCGAGCGCCTGCCGGGCGGCGTGAAGGTGCCGCACATCGGGTGGAACACGGTTGCGTATCCGCGGGCGAGCGCGCTCTTCGCCGGCATCCCCGAGAACACTGCGTTCTACTTCGTGCACTCGTACCACCTCGTGCCGGCGGATCCGGCATGCGTGGTCGGGACGGCGGAGTATGGCGTTGGATTCGCTGCTGCAGTAGAACGGGAATCGGTGTACGCGGTGCAGTTCCACCCGGAGAAGTCGTCCGCGGCGGGGCTGCTGCTGCTCGGCAACTTCGGTGAGATCGCGAGAGAAGGGCGGCATCGATGATCGTCTTTCCGGCAATAGACATCCTCGATGGCAAGGCCGTGCGGCTGCTGCAGGGACGGCTCGACGCCGTGACGGTGTACAACGACGATCCTATCGACCAGGCCGAGCGCTTCATCAACGCCGGTGCCGAATGGATCCACGTGGTCGACCTGGACGGAGCCGTGCTCGGCGAGCCCAAGAACATCGCGATCGTGGAGATGATCGCCGGGTTGGGCGCGTCGGTGCAGACCGGCGGCGGGATCCGCAGCATGGAGACGCTCGACCGTCTCTTCGCCTCGGGCGTCCGACGGGCGGTGCTCGGCACCGCCACGATCACGGAGCCCGAGCTGGTACGTGAGGCGTGCGAGAAGTACGCCGGCGTGGTCGGGGCGGTTGACGCGCGCGACGGCAAGGTCGCCATCCAGGGCTGGGCCGAGGGCACGGACCGCGGCGCCGCGGAGCTCGTGCTCGAGCTGCAGGCACTCGGCGTGAAGCGCGTCGCGTACACGGACATCGGCCGGGACGGCATGCAGACGGGACTGAACTTCGGCGCCTACCGGGCGCTTGCGGCCCACGTGTCGGTGCCGATCATCGCCTCGGGCGGCGTTTCGAGCCTCGGCGACATCCGCGAGCTGGCGACCCTCGGTTCGCAGATCGAGGGAGTCATCGTCGGGCGAGCGCTGTACGAGGGCAACTTCACGCTCGAAGACGCGCTCAAGTCGGCTCGCATAGCCGGGGGGGTCTAGCCGGCAGATGCTCACCAAGCGGGTCATACCGTGTCTGGACGTTCACGAGGGGCGTGTCGTGAAGGGCGTGAACTTCGTGAACCTGGTCGACGCGGGCGACCCGGTCGAGCTCGCCGCGGTCTACGATCGCGAAGGCGCAGACGAACTCGTATTCCTCGATATCACCGCGACGCACGAGGAACGGCCGTCGATGCTGGACGTGGCGGCGCGTACCGCCGAGGAGGTCTTCATCCCCTACACGGTCGGCGGCGGGATGCGCTCGGCGGCCGACATCCGGGCGATGCTCGCCGCTGGCGCCGATAAGATCTCGATGAACTCGGCGGCTGTGGCCGCTCCAGCGCTGCTGACGGAGACGTCGCGCATCTACGGCTCGCAATGCATCGTCGTCGCCATAGATGCGAGGCGGGTGCCCGGCTCCGCGCCCGCGCGCTGGGAGGTCTTCGTCGCGGGCGGACGCACGAACACCTGGCTTGACGCTGTCGCATGGGCGGTCGAGGCCGAGCGGCTCGGCGCAGGTGAGGTGCTCCTCACGAGCATGGATGCCGACGGCACGAAGGACGGCTTCGACATCGACCTCACGCGCGCCGTAACCTCGCACGTGAACATCCCGGTGATCGCGAGCGGAGGAGCGGGTGAGCTCGACCACTTCGCCGAAGTCGTCCTCGAGGCCGATGCGGACGCGGTGCTCGCCGCGAGTGTCTTCCACTTCGGCGAGTTCTCGATCCGTCAGGTGAAGGAGGCGATGGCTTCCGCCGGCGTCCCGGTGAGGCTGTAGTCAAGATGAGCGCAACCCGGCAGACCATCACAGGCATCGCCAAGGCGGCGCTGTTCCCGATCAGCGTGGTAGGGATCGCGGCCACAGCTCCGCTGCTGAACAACCAGTTCATGACCATGATCGACGGTCGCATCCTCACGCTGGCGTGGTGGATGGCTGTGCCGCTGGGTTCGGCTGCCGCGATCATCTGGACCCGAAGCGCCTGGGCCGGAGTCGTGCTCGGCGTGTTGTCGGCGATCGGCTTCGTGCTGTCGTTCGCGATGGTCGACTTCACTCGCGAGATCGCAGACGTCATGCTCGATGCCGCGACCTGGGTGAGTTCGGTCGTGATGCTCGCCGTACCATGGATGATCGGGATGGTATTCGGCACGACATCGCTTCACAAGCGGCCCAAACGGTTGGACGGCACATCGCCGGAGGACGGCAGCATCGGCTTCTAGGTGAGCGTTCGCGGACGGAGGATCCGGGTGGACAGAGAGCGGGACGCACTGGGAATCGGGGACCTGAGGTACGACGACGCTGGTCTCATTCCGGCCGTGGTTCAACAGGTGGGCACCGGCGAGGTGCTGATGGTCGCGTACATGAACGCCGAGTCGCTGGCGAAGACGCTCGAAACCGGCTTCACGTGGTTCTGGAGCCGCTCCCGGCAGAAGTACTGGCAGAAGGGGGAGAGCTCGGGCAACGTGCAGGCGGTCCGCGAGATCCGCTACGACTGCGACGCCGACTGCCTGCTCGTGGCGGTGGACCAGGCGGGTCCGGGCGCATGTCATACCGGCGAGCGGAGCTGCTTCTACCGCGCGCTCCAGGGCGAGGGCACCCGGCCGGCGGCACCCACGCTCGGCGAAGTCGTCGTCGGTCTGTTCGGGCTGATAGAGGAGCGGCAGCGTGAGATGCCTGAGGGCAGCTACACCGCGAAGCTGCTTGGAGGACCCGAGGACTCCCTGCTCAAGAAGATCGCCGAGGAGGCGGGCGAGGTGATCATGGCCGCCAAGGACGACGACGCCAGACACCTAGGCTACGAGATCGCCGACCTGCTCTACCACGTCTTCGTGGTGATGGTCCGCAAGGGTCTCACGCTCGACGACCTTGCGGCCGAACTCGACGGCCGACGGCACTAGGGGCTTCCCGTGGCCCGACGTCCGTCACCGGCCCTGCAGAACGCGGTGGCACCCGGAGTCCGGGTGAACCGCATCGAGCCGATCCAGGCGCGCATCCCGCGTAACCGCTGGAAGTTCGCGCTGTTCATGATCGCGTTCACGAGCGTGCTCGCGCTGAGCCTCTTCATCGCACTGGCAGCGGTGATCGCCACCTTCGGGTTCGGGCTGCTTGCAGTAGCGGTCGATGCGATGCCGCTTCTTCCGGCGGGATCGTTCGATAGGCTGGTGATGTTCATCTTCGGCGCGCTGCCCGCGATTGCGCTCGCGATCTCGTGGGCGTGGTCGGTCACGCGGCTCCTCCGCTCGGAGGAGTCGCTCATCCGCCGGCTCGGCGCGCAGATGCCGAAGGGCGGCACGCTGCTCCCGACCAAGAGCGTGCTGCGCGATATCGCGATCGCGGCGGGGCTGCCGCAGACGCCGCAGTTCTACGTGATCGACGCCGACGGGGTGAACGCGTTCGCGCTCGGGCGCTCGCTTGCGCGCGTGCGCGTGGGTGTGACGCGCGGGATGCTCGAGCGCATACCGGTAGACGAGCAGCGGGCGGTGTTCGCTAACCTCATGGCGCGCGTGCTCTCGGCCGACACGCTTTGGGCCACCGCGGTCTCGGCGCTCGTCGGCCCGATCTGGGCGATGCGCGACTACGACCTCAAGTTCGAGCCGAAGAAGAAGGAGCGGAGCACCGATCCCGAGAACCCGTTCGCCGGGCGCAAGCGATTCGACGAGGACTGGCGTGCGGGCACGTTCTTCGCGTACGGGATCGCGGTCGTGCTCTCCGAGATCCTCTCGTGGTACCACCGCAAGGCGGCGTGGAGCGCCGCCGAGAAGGCGGACGCGGAGGGGATGATGCTGCTCAAGGACCCGCGTGCGATGCTCGACGCCATCGAGCACGTGCTCGAGCGCAACAACTACGTGCCGACCGCCGGTGACGCGTACTCGCAAGTCTTCTTCTGCTGGGCGGGTTCTGGATTCGCGCCGGAGGACGATCCGGAGATGCGGCGTGTCGCACGGCTTCGCGAGACGCTCGGTGCCGAAGGTGCGGCCTTCGTGCCGAGGCCGAACGTACCCGGCTGGTCGCAGGCCGGCATGGGCGCGCTCGCGCCGCCTCCTCCCCGGATCGAACTCGCCGAGAGCATAGACGACGCCGACTTCGACGCTTGATGCACGCCGGAACGCGGGCGACAATGAGCCGTCGGCACTCGCGCGGAGGGGGATGAGGTGCGGCACTCGTGGATCGCGATCGCAGCGCTTGCGCTTGCGGCTGCCCTCCTCGGATGTCAGGCCGAAAGCGAACCGCCGTCGCAGACCGCTAGCCCTGCCGACTACCCCTCGATCCTTCCGACGGTGACCGTCACGCTGCCGCAGCCCGACGGGCCGAACCCGTATACGGACGGTATCAAGGTCGCCTCTTTCCTCGGCAACGAGACGCGCCGCTACTACGGCGAGGGACCGGTGCCCGAGACGCTCGAACTCATCTGGAGGGTCCCGATCGGCAGTGGCACCACGGGCGGCACGGCCAGCTCCGCAGGGACGGTCACCTGGGCCGGCACCGGCTGGACCGGGCAGCCCGCGCTCGTGCGCGAGGGGGGGAAGCTGTACCTGATCGTGGGCGGTTTCGACCACAACCTCGTGAAGATCGATGCCGAGACCGGCAAGGAACTCTGGGCGTACACGTTCGACGACGTGATCAAGGGGAGTCCCACCGTGTTGCGGATGCCTGACACCGGCAAGCTCGCGGTGGTCTGCGGCTCGAGACGCGGGTTCCCGCGCTCGATGGGCGACCCGACGATCGCGCCGGTGCGCTGCGTGGACTTCGAGACGGGCGAAGAGCTCTGGCGCATGACCTCGCCCACCTCCAAGAGCTACAGCCGCGACGCCGACTCGAGCCCGATCATGATCGGCGACACGCTGTTCATCGCGATCGAGACCGGTTACGTGTACGCGGTCGACCCCACGAGGACCGAGGAGCGCGGCGGCTATCGGTGGCCGGTGGTGAAAGCGCAGCAGCTTCTCCTCGGCTCGAACGCGGCAGGGCACGGCGGCAACCTCGTACTCGAGAGTTCGGCCTCGGCGATCGGCGACACGCTGTACATCGCGAGCGGCGCAGGCGACGTGTACGGTCTCTCGACCGCTGACCTCTCCGTGGTCTGGGACTACTGGATTGGCTCCGACCTCGACGGTTCGCCCGTGGTCACCGAAGACGGATACCTGCTCCAAGCCGTGGAGAAGCAGTACATATCCGCCAACGGCGGCGTGCTCAAGCTCGACCCGCGTAAGCCGCCGGGCGAGGCGACCGCGTGGTACTTCCCGACCGGGGACCGCTCTTTCGCCGACTGGCTGGGCGGGGTGATCGGCTCGGTGTGCGTGAACGACGAGTACGGCAGCGGTCTGGCGCGCCCGGCACTCGCGGCGTTCACGGCGATCGACGGCAACCTCTACGTGGTCTCCCAGGACGAGACCGACGGGACCGCCACGAGCCCGCAGGGCACCACGGTGCCGAAGCCGAAACTCGTGTTCAAGGACAACGTCGGCGGAGGCATCTCCACGCCGATCATGGTGGACGACTACATAATCCAGGCCGGCTACGGCGCGAAGGTGAACGTCTACAAGATCGACTACCAGGCCCCCGGCGGCGTGCCGCTCACCGACCGCTCAGGCCGACAGTGGACGGTTGGCGTCACGAAGATTGCGAGCTACGCCGCGGGCAGCTTCGAGTCGACACCGATCGTGTGGCAGGGGAGGATTTACATCGGCTCGCGGGACGGGTCGTTCTACTGCCTCGGCGACAAGGACTACCAGCCCGTGACCATGCCCGAGGTGCCGTAGACGTTTGACCCGCGTGCGCTAGGCGTGTGTGTGGTGGTCATGTCGGCGCATGCGGGATTCCCGGGTGTCCGGCTAATCGGGTAGAGCCGCTTGCGCGCCCGCGCTCGACCCTGCTAGAGTGCACGGCAACCGAATACACAGCCTGTGACGGGGAGTAGTACTCCGATCGCGCAAGCCCAGAGAGTCGGGGAAGGTGTGAACCCGACGTGAGCGACCGGCAGGAATGGACCCTCGAGGCTCCGGAGCAACGGCGGATTCGCGCCTACTAGTTCCGGCGGACGCCCACCGATAGCGGGGACCGGGTATGGAGGCCGCGGGTTGGCCGAGTACTGACGGATGAGTGGCCGGGACGCAAGTCCCGGCAACAAGGGTGGTACCGCGGGAGTGAAGGCTCTCGTCCCTTAGAGGACGAGGGCTTTTTGTATTCCCGGGCACCGGAAGGAGTGCAGCAGGTGATCCTGCCTGGCAAGGACGAGTTCGTTCGGCTGGCCGCCGACCATGACGTCGTGCCCGTAGCGCGCGAGGTGTACGCCGATCTCGCCACGCCGATCTCGGCGTTCATGGCGCTTGCCGAAGGCGCCGAGCACGCGTTCCTGCTCGAGAGCGTCATCGGGGGCGAGCGGCTCGGACGCTACAGCTTCCTCGGCGTAGGCGACAGCGAGGTCGTCACCGCGCGTCGCGGCGAAGTCGTGGTGGAGAACGGCGGCGTCCACGGAATGCGTGCCGAGGACCCGCTCGCCGTGGTGGCCGACCGCCTCAAGGCTGGCCGCGTCGCACGCGTGCCGGGACTCCCGCTGTTCGTCGGCGGAGCGGTCGGCTTCGTCGGCTACGAGGCCGCAAGCGGCTTCGAACGCGTGCCCCGGCACGCATGCGAGGAGTTCCCGGTGCCGGACGCGGTCTTCATGACCGCCGACATGGTGGTGGCGTTCGACCATGCGCGCCGCGTGCTGCAGGTCATCGCGCCGGTGCGTCCGGGCGGCGCGCCGGAGCTGGCGTACGAGGCGGCGCTCAAGCGGATCGATGCTTGTCTGCACCGCATCGATGATGGCCCGCGCGGCGCCGAGCTCGGCGCGGTCGGCGTGACCGCGGAAGTCCCGCTGCGCGAGCACAGCACACGCGAGGAGTACATCGCCGCCGTCGCGGCAGGCAAGGAGCACATCGCCGCCGGCGACATCTTCCAGATCGTGCTCTCGCAGCGGTTCAGCGCCCCATATGCGGGTGACGGGCTCGACCTCTATCGCGTGCTGCGGGCGGTGAACCCGAGTCCCTACATGTTCTACGTCCGCACTCGCGACGTCACGCTCGTGGGCTCGAGTCCGGAACCTCTCGTTCGCGTCGAGGGCGATGAGGTGCTCACCCGCCCGCTCGCGGGCACGCGGCCGCGGGGTCTGGACGCGGCAGACGACGGACGGCTTCGCGCGGACCTGCTCGCCGACGAGAAGGAGCGCGCGGAGCATGTCATGCTCGTCGACCTCGGGCGCAACGACCTGGGCCGCGTGAGCGCGCCGGGCAGCGTGACCGTCGACGAACTCATGGAGGTCGAGTACTACTCCCACGTGATGCACATCGTCAGCAACGTCACGGGGACGCTCGCGGAAGGGCGCGATGCGTTCGACGCGTTGCGCGCCACCTTCCCCGCGGGCACGGTCAGCGGTGCGCCGAAGGTGCGGGCCATGGAGCTCATCGCCGAGCTCGAGCCGGCGGCGCGCGGCCCGTACGCGGGCACCGTCGGCTACTTCGGCCTGGATGGCGCGATGGACATGTGCATCACCATCCGCACGTTCGTGATCGCCGGTGGCAGGGCATATCTGCAGAGCGGCGCCGGCATCGTCGCAGACTCCGACCCCGAGCGCGAGTACGAGGAGTGCCTGCACAAGGCACGTGCGCTGCACCACGCGCTAGAACTCGCGGCCGGGATGCACGAGGAGGCGCAGACATGATCCTCGTCATCGACAACTACGACTCGTTCACCTACAACCTCGTCCAACTGCTCGCGGCGCTTGGCGCCGTGGTCGATGTCCGCCGCAACGACGCCGTGACCGCGAAGGAGGCGCTCGCGCTGGCGCCGGCAGGTGTCGTCATCTCGCCCGGGCCGGGCACGCCGGCAGACGCGGGCGTTTCGGCGGGGGTTGTCCGCGCCGCGGTGGAGGCCGGAGTGCCGGTGCTCGGCGTCTGCCTCGGCCATCAGGTGATCGCCGAAGTCTTCGGCGCGAGTGTGCGCCGCGCGCCGAAGCCGGTGCACGGCAAGACGGACGAGATCTCTCACGACGGCCAGACGCTCTTCGCGGGGATCGAGAGTCCCTTCACCGCCACGCGCTATCACTCGCTGTGCGTGGACGCCGACAGCATCGTCGCGCCGCTGGTCGTGCAGGCACGCACCGCCGACGGCGTCATCATGGGCATCCGGCACTCGGACAAGCCGGTCTTCGGCGTGCAGTTCCATCCCGAGAGCGTGCTGACGCCGGAGGGCGCGAAGCTTCTCGCGAACTTCCTCGACGTCTGCGGCGAGGTGCCTCTTGCCCGCAGCGCCGAAGACGCTCCGGCGGCGATCGCGGCCGCCGGCGGAACGGCGCGCTCCTCGGCGCGTCTCGCCGAAGTCACCACCGTCCCGGGCGCTATTGCGCGTGTGACCGGCGGGGATGCGCTCGACGAGGACGAAGCCGAGCGAGTCATAGGCATCATCATGGACGGCGAGGCGACGCCCGCGCAGATCTCCGCGCTCGTGGTGGGGATGCGGATGAAGGGCGAGACGGTCGACGAGATCACCGGCTTCGCGCGCGCGATGCGCGCGCGTGCAACGCCCGTGCGCCCCACCGTCTCGCGCTACATCGACACATGCGGCACAGGCGGCGACGGGCTGCACACGTTCAATGTCTCCACGACGACCGCGTTCGTGGTCGCCGGCGCCGGCGTGCCGGTCGCCAAGCACGGCAACCGCGCGGTCTCCTCGAGCGCGGGGTCGGCGGACGTGCTGGAGGCACTCGGGGTCGACATCTCGCTTGACGCCGCAGGCATGGCGCGCTGCATCGACGAGTGCGGCGTCGGCTTCCTCTTCGCGCAGGCGCTCCACGCGAGCATGCGGCACGCAGGCGGCCCGCGTCGCGAGATCGGCATACGAACGGTCTTCAACATCCTCGGGCCGCTCACGAACCCCGCAGGAGCCAAGCGGCAGCTGCTCGGCGTGTACGACGCACGGCTCGCGACGGTGCTCGCCGAGGTCGCCGGGCGTCTCGGCGCCGAGCGCGTGCTCGTTGTGAATGGCCATCCGGGGATGGATGAGGCCTCGGCGAGCGGACCGACTACGGTGGCCGAGTTCGACGCGGAGCGCGGTGGAGTGCGCTCGTACGTCGTGACGCCGGAGGAGGTGGGCATCGCCCGCTCGACGCTCGCCGATATCGCCGGCGGCGATGCGGCCGCGAACGCCGTGATGGTGCGGGCCGTCCTCGGCGGGGAGCACGGCCCGCGGCGCGATGTCGTGCTCATGAACGCGGCCGCGGCGCTGCTCGCTGCGGGAGAGGTTGCAGACCTCGCCGCCGGTGTCGTTCGCGCCCGCGAGTCGTTGGACTCGGGCCGCGCTCTGTCTGCCCTCGAATCGCTCGTGACCGTGTCGCGGCGGCTTGCCGCATCGGGTGCGGGGGAGGCGTCGTGAACTTCCTCGAGACCACGATGTCGCGACGACGCGAGCGCATCAACGCCGAGTACGGCTCGCTCTCGGGTGCCGATCGCGAGCGCCTCGCGTGTTGCGCGCGGCCGCCGCGGGACTTCGCGGCTGCGCTTCGGGAACGGACCGACGTCGCGGTGATCGCGGAGGTGAAGAAAGCGTCCCCGAGCGCCGGACCCATCGCCTTGCAGTGCGAGGCGTCGAAGCAGGCGCTCCACTACCAGGACGGCGGCGCGGCGGCGATCAGCGTGCTCACCGAGCCGGACTCGTTCGGCGGGTCGTGGACGGACCTCTCCGATGTGGCGGATGCCGTCGACGTCCCGGTGCTGTGCAAGGACTTCGTCGTGGACCCGGTGCAGCTGTTCGTCGCGCGAGGGCACGGCGCCGACGCGGTCCTGCTGATGGTGAGCGTGCTCGGAAACCTGACGCGCGACTTCGCCGATACAGCCGAGACGCTCGGACTCACCCCCGTCGTCGAGATCGCCAGCGCCGACGAGCTGGCCATCGCACTCGGCGTGCGCAACGGCGTCGTTGCGGTGAACAGCCGCGATCTCAAGACTCTCGAGGTGGATACCGCACGGGGCTTCGAGCTTGTGGAGGAGGCGGCGCGGTACGGCGCCACACTCGTTGCGGCAAGCGGCATCAAGACACGCGCCGACGTGGAGCGCGCCGCCGCCGCCGGCGCCCACGCGGTGCTGGTGGGGGAGACTCTCATGCGCAGCGCGTACCCCGAAGACGTACTGGTTGAGCTAACGGGCGTGCCTCGAGGCATGCCCGAGCTATAGCAGGGGAAACGCCCGCTGCGGCGGGCAGAACGGTTTCGGGGCAGGCGCCCCGGAGGAAGGAGCAGGAGATGGGCAGCGACAAGACGAGGTTCGGGCTGGACGAGACCAGGATCCCCGAGGCCTGGTACAACATCATCCCCGACCTCAAGACCCCGCCGGCGCCGCCGAAGATGGTCGGACCCGACGGCAACGAGCTCACGATGGACGAGATCGGACAGGGACTCGCCCAGATCTTCCCGATGGAGTGCATCAAGCAGGAGATGTCGCCGGAGCGCTACATCGACATCCCCGGTGCGGTCATCGACGTGTACAAGGCGTACAGGCCGTCACCGCTACTGCGTGCCCGTCAACTAGAGCGCGTACTCGGCCTGCCCGCGGGCGTGAAGATCTTCTACAAGTACGAGGGCGTGTCGCCCGCCGGTTCACACAAGCCGAACACCGCTATCCCGCAGGCGTACTACAACAAGCAGGAAGGCATCACCAAGATCTCGACGGAGACCGGTGCGGGCCAATGGGGAAGCGCGCTTTCCATCGCCGGTGCGCTCTACGGCATCGACGTCGAGGTCTTCATGGTCAAGGTGAGCTACGAGCAGAAGCCGTATCGCCGCATCCTGATGGAGACCTACGGCGCCACGGTCCATGCCTCGCCGACGAACCTGACCGACGCCGGCCGCCACGTGCTCTCGATGGATCCCGACTCTACCGGGTCGCTCGGCATCGCCATCTCTGAAGCCGTCGAGGTCGCTGCGAAGGATGCGGGCACACACTACTCGCTCGGCAGCGTGCTCAACCACGTGTGCCTGCACCAGACCGTGATCGGCCTGGAGGCCATCGAGCAGATGAAGCTCGCCGATGAGGAGCCCGACGTCGTCATCGGCTGCGTGGGTGGCGGCAGCAACTTCGCGGGACTGGCGTTCCCGTACTACCGCCGCAAGCTCGAGGGCAAGAGCAACGCGCGTCTGCTCGCGGTCGAGCCGAAGGCATGCCCGACGCTCACCGCCGGAGAGTACCGCTACGACCTCGGTGACGAGGCCGGCATGACGCCGCAGCTGCTGATGTACACGCTCGGCCACGACTTCGTCCCCGCGGGCATCCATGCGGGCGGCCTGCGCTACCACGGTGACTCCCCGCTCGTAAGCCAGCTCGTGCACGAGGGCGAGGCCGAGGCGGTTGCGGTCGATCAGATCGCATGCTTCGAGGCAGCGGTGCAGTTCGCCCGCGCCGAGGGCATCCTGCCTGCGCCCGAGAGCAGCCATGCCATCCTTGCCGCGGTCAACGAGGCCAAGGCGGCACAGGCGGCTGGCGAGGACCGCGTGATCCTCTTCAACCTCTCCGGTCACGGGCACTTCGATCTGGCGGCCTACGCCGCGTACAACGCCGGCGAGCTCAAGGACTTCGACTTCGCCGCGGGGACGACGCTCGAGGAGTAGCGGGGCATGAAGCGCACGAAGATCAAGATCTGCGGACTGACGAGGGCCGGCGACGCGCTCGCCGCTTCGGCGGCGGGCGCGGACGCCCTCGGCGTCGTGCTGGCACCCTCGAAGCGCCGGGTCACCCTGGAGCAGGCCGCGGAGGTCTTCGCGCCGGTGCCTGCGCACGTCGCGCGGGTCGGCGTGTTCGTCGACGCCTCGGTGGACGAGATGCGCGAAGCCGTGGTCCGGCTCGACCTGACGGCCGTGCAGCTGCACGGGAGCGAGACACCGGAGACCTGCGAAGCGATGGGCGTCCCGGTGGTCAAGGCGCTGCGTGTCGGGCCGGGTTTCGATCCCGCCGAGGCGCAACGCTACTGCAATGTGGTGTCGTTGTTCCTGCTGGACACGCTGGTGCCGGGCGAGCAGGGAGGCACGGGCGTCGCATTCGACTGGAATTCGGTTATCGGCCACTTGCCTGAATGCGCGCCGTTCGTGGTAGCAGGCGGGCTGCACGCTGGAAACGTCGGCGAGGTCGTGCGCCTGTTGCGTCCCTTCGCCGTCGATGTGAGCAGCGGCGTGGAGACCAGCCCCGGGATCAAGGACCACCAGCGCATCGAGGAGTTCATCGCGGCGGTGCGTGCGGCCGACCACGAGGTGTACGGCAAGTGATGTTCGGGCAGAAACGCTAGCGCGGAGGTTCGCGAATGACTGAGGTCTTCCTTCCTTCGGCCGAGATGGCCTATTCCACGCCCGACGCACAGGGCTTCTACGGCCCGTACGGCGGAACCTTCGTGCCGGAGACGGTGGTCCCGGCGCTGGGCGAACTCGCGGTGGCATATGAAGAGGCGATAGCCGACGCAGCGTTCCTGGAGGAGTTCGCCTACCTGCTGCACGACTACGTCGGCAGGCCGACGCCGCTGTACCGCGCCGACCGTCTGGCAGATGCGCACCGGCTCCGCGCGGTGTACTTGAAGCGCGAGGACCTGAACCACACGGGCGCGCACAAGATCAACAACACGATCGGACAGTGCCTGCTGGCCAGGCGGATGGGCAAGACGCGCGTGATCGCCGAGACCGGAGCCGGACAGCACGGCGTGGCCACTGCGACCACAGCCGCGCTCATGGGCCTGGAATGCGCGGTCTTCATGGGCACCGAAGATATCCGCCGGCAGGCGCTCAACGTCTACAAGATGCGCCTGCTGGGCGCGGAGGTCGTTCCCGTCTCGGATGGCACCGGCACGCTTGCCGACGCGGTCACGGCGGCGCTCCGGCACTGGGTCGAGCGTGTGGAGGACACGTTCTACGTCATCGGCTCGGCTGTGGGGCCGCATCCGTATCCCCGAATGGTGCGCGACTTCCAGAGCATCATCGGGTCGGAGATCATCGCGCAGCTTGAGGAGAAGGCGTTGCCGCCTGTGGACGCGGTCGTGGCGTGCGTCGGCGGCGGCTCCAATGCCATCGGCACCTTCTACCCGTTCCTTCGTGACGTCCCGGTCGAGGAGCGTCCGCTACTCGTCGGCGCCGAGGCCGCGGGTCTGGGGCTCGAGACCGACAAGCACGGGGCAGCGCTTTCGAAGGGATCGCCCGGCGTGCTCCACGGCTTCTACTCGTACCTGCTCCAGGACGAGGCCGGCAACCCGCTTGAGGCGTACTCCATCTCTGCGGGTCTCGACTATCCTGGCGTCGGCCCGGAGCACAGCTACCTCAAGGACGAGGGACTCGTTCGCTACGAGAGCGTCACCGACATCGAGGCGCTTGAGGCGTTCGCGCTGCTCACACGCACAGAGGGCATCATCCCGGCGATCGAGAGCAGCCATGCGCTCGCGCTGCTGCCGCGTCTGGCCGCCGAGCTGGGCGAGGACGCGACGGTGGTGGTCACCGTCTCCGGCCGCGGGGACAAGGACATGGACATCGTGCGCGAGGCCGGCCTCGGTGAGTGAGTCCCGCCTGACCGCCGCCTTCCGGAAGGGCCGGCCGGCGCTCGTCACGTACCTGATGGCCGGATACCCCGACCGTGACTCGTCGCTTGAAGCGTTGCGCGCGGCCGCGCGCGGTGGCGCCGACGTCATCGAGCTCGGGGTTCCCTACGGCGACCCGCTCGCGGACGGGCCGGTCATCGCAGAGGCCGCCAAGGTGGCGCGCGAGCAGGAGGGCGGCTTCGGGCTCATCCACGCGCTGCAGGTCGCCGAGGCGTTCACGGCCGATCCCGGCGTTGAGGAGGCGCCGCCTCTGGTCGTGATGACGTACCTCAACCCGCTCATGCGCCTCGGCCTGGCCGAGGCAGCAGCCCGGATGCGCGAGGCGGGAGCGGCGGGCGTGATCGTGCCGGACATGCCCCCGGAGGCCGGCGCTGCGTGGAAGCGCGTCTCGGAGGGGCTCGACACGGTGTTCCTCGTCGCCCCCACCTCCACCGAGGAGCGCATCGCGGTCGTGACCGCCGCCTCGCAGGGGTTCATCTACTGCGTGAGCGCGACAGGAGTGACTGGGGAGCGAGAGACGCTCGCTCTCGGTCTTGCGGACCTGGTCGGGCGGATCCGGGCGTACACACCGTTACCGGTCGCGGTCGGTTTCGGGGTGGGCACGCCGGAACAGGCTGCGCAGGTCGCGGCGATCGCAGACGGAGTGATCGTCGGCAGCGCGGTCGTGAAGCGACAAAGGGACGCAGGCGAGGTCGAGGCGTTCGTGCGCGAACTCGCCGCGGCGGTCCGCGCCTAGCCGAGGCCGAACCAGACCTTCCACACGGCGAGGTTCGGGCTGGCTGCCACACTCGGCGAATCGAGGCCGAGTTCGCGTGCCACGCGGTCACCGAGGCTGAAGAGCACCGCGAACGCGAGATACGGGCCCCAGAGCTCCACAGCGATGGGCGGCTCGTCCTCAAGCGTGCCGAAGTCGTGCAGGTAGCGCTTGAACGCCTCGTGCTGCTCGTGCGCCGCCTTGCCGGCGATCGTGCGGGAGCCGCTACGCAACAGGCCCAGATCTTCGGCGCGGGCCACCACGAGCGACTTCCAGTGCTGGAGTCCTGCCTTGAAGGCCGCCGGACGGTGCCGGGCCGCCGCCTGGAGGTCGGGGAGCGACAGCACGCCGGCGCCGCCGAGCGCGCCGAACAGGAACGTGACGAGCTCCTTGTCGAGTGAGTCGAGGGAATCCCACTTGTCCAGCGCCGGCCGCAGTTCGGTCACGTCGATATCGTGCGCTGCGGCGATGGTGGTGACGCGCCTCTTGCTGTCGCGCGGCTCGAGCGCACCTTCGGCGATGAGGAGCATGACGGTCGCCAGGACCTCGGCTTCGGTGACACCGCCACGGCGCTCCAGGCAACCGACGATCGCCGGGCGAAGGACCGGAGGCTCCCGGAGGTACTTCGGTACGTCAGTCATCGTCGCGGTCGCTGCTCTGCTCCAACGCGCATGCATGCATGAGGTTGCGCTCCATGATGGGCCAGTCAGGCCGCGCGTGGACGCGCTGCCATGCCTCCCAGACCTCAGGAAGCCACGCCTCCTGCAGGTAGGTGAGCCACTCCGCGTTCCAGACGTTGCCATGCGCCGCGTAGCCGCCGCGAGTGAGCACGCCTGCAGGAACGAATTCGGCGGAGATGTCGTCAAGGTACTCGATCAATGGCGCCTGGGTCCGCCGCAGAAGACGCTGGCCTATCGTGACAAGGCTCGCGTCCGCCCACTTCGTGGCCTCGAGGAACTTGCCCGAATGACCGGGCGCGGCCGAATACACAGCGCGTACCATCAGCACGGGCACGCGCTGGAAGCCGATCTTCTCCTCGGCCTGCCACACCTGCGCGTAGTTGTTAGTCTGCAGCCAGTCGAGCGTAAGGCCGAAGATGCCTTTGGACAGCGTGCGGTTGTCGACCTTCGGTCCCTGCGGCGAGGTGTAGCCGAACATCATGCCCGCGACCGGCAGGAAACGGCCCGAGCACAGGTACGCCTTCGCCGCGATCGAAAACTCGGTGCCGTTCGGTGTCTCAACAGCCACGACTCCACCCCTCCCGCGGTCCCCCGACCGCGCATCCCTGTCGCTGCGGGCATGACGTCCGCCCGCCGGCGCTACTTCAGCTTGTCGAGCGTGTCTCTGAGCTTCTGCTCGGGGACTTCGCCGATGATGACATCGACGCGCTCGCCGTCGCTATTCACGAAGACGAACGTGGGCACGAACTCGACGCCGTGCTCGTCGGCGAGGCTGGCTCCCGCTTCGCTGTCCTGCACGTCGTACTTCCGAATAGCGACTATGCCCTCGTACTCACCCGTCAGTCCGTCGACGACGGACGCCATGTCCAGGCAGCTGGGTCAAGAGTCGGTGTAGAACTCGTACATCACCGGCATGCCTTCAGGGACCGGACTCTCGTCAGGGGCGATCTCCGACGTGCTAGTGGCGGTTGTTCCGCCGGTGGTGCACGCGACAAGCACGGCCAGGAGTGCAAGGAGCAGTGCGACGTGGCTGAGGCGAACGAGCGGGCGCATCGGGCTCCTTCCCCGGGTCCGCTCGTAGTGTACCAATAACCCGGGCGCGAGCGGGTTGCGCGGAAGCGGCGTCCGACTGTGGTGGTAGACTCGGCCCATGCGCATCGCACTCGCACAGATCAACGCCACCGTGGGGGACATCGACGGCAACCTGGACAGGTGCCTCAAGGCGGTGGCCGAGGCCGAAGGCGTCGACCTCGTGCTCTTCCCCGAGCTTGCCCTCACGGGGTATCCCCCGGAGGATCTGCTCGCGCGCCCGGACTTCGTGGACCGCGCCTTGGGGGCACTTGACCGCTTCGCGGCCGAGGCGCGCGTGCCGGCCGTCATCGGGTTCGTCGACCGCATCGAGGGCGGGCTAGGCAACGCCGCCGCACTCGTGCGCGACGGTCGCATCGAGATCGTCTACCACAAGCGGCTTCTGCCGAACTACGGAGTGTTCGACGAGGAGCGCTATTTCGAGCCCGGTTGTTCCGAAGCCGTGTTCGATCTCGCGGGCGAGCGCTGCGCCGTCACCATCTGTGAGGACATCTGGGTCCCCGAAACGACGGCTCACCTCGCCAGCGAGGGCGTCGAGGTGGTGCTGAACCTCTCGGCGTCGCCCTTCCATGCCGGCAAGGGCAGCGAACGCGAGGCGATGCTGCGTTCGCGCACCGCTGCCGACGAGATCTGGGTGGCCTACTGCAACCTGGTCGGCGGCCAGGACGAGCTCGTCTTCGACGGCCGATCGGTGGTACTCGAGCCCGGCGGCAGGCTGATCGCCCGCGCGCCCGCGTTCACCGAAGGCGTGATCGTCGCGGACGTGGGCAGGGAAGCCGCCTTGGCGGCCGCGGGACGCAGCCTGACACCGGGGGCACTCAGTCCTGTGCCGGAGGGTCCCGCCGAGACGTACCATGCGCTCAAGCTCGGGCTGGCCGACTACGTCCGCAAGAACGGGTTCAGCGACGTGGTGGTCGGCCTTTCGGGCGGCATCGATTCGGCGGTGGTGGCCGCGCTTGCCGCGGACGCACTCGGCGCGGACCACGTGCATGGGGTGCTCATGCCCGGCCCGTACTCGAGCGAGGGGAGCGTGCGCGACGCACTGGCGCTCGCGGCGAACCTGGGAATCGACGCTCTGACGCTGCCGATCGGCTCGCCGTTCGAGTCGTTCCTGGACGCGCTCGAGCCGGCCTTCGGCGAGCTTCCAGAAGACGTGACCGAGGAGAACCTGCAGGCGCGCGTGCGAGGAACGCTGCTGATGGCGCTCTCGAACAAGCTGGGATGGCTAGTGCTGGCAACGGGCAACAAGAGCGAGATCTCGGTGGGATACTCCACTCTCTACGGCGACATGGTCGGCGGGTTCGCGCCCATCAAGGACGTGTTCAAGACAGCGGTGTGGGACCTTGCGGAGTGGCGGAACTCGCACGGCGCGGTCATCCCGGACGAGTCGATCGCCAAGCCTCCATCGGCCGAGCTCCGCCCCGGTCAGACCGATCAGGACACACTTCCGCCCTACGAGGTGCTCGACGGTATCCTCGCGGGCTACGTCGAGCAGGACCTGTGCGCGGACGACCTCGTGGCGCAGGGCTTCGATGCGGTCACTGTCGAGCGGGTGATCGGAATGGTCGATGCCGCCGAGTACAAGCGCCGCCAGGCGGCGCCCGGCACGCGGGTGACCCTGAAGGCGTTCGGTCGCGACCGACGGATGCCGATCACGAACCGGTACCGGGGAAGCGCGTGAGCGTCTTCAGGCCGGAGTGGGTCGCCGCCGGCGATCCGCGGATGGCCGAGGTCCACGAGCTGAGGCACGAGGCGCTGTTCGCCCCCTTCGGCATCGCCCGCGACGACCGCTGGGACGACGAAGGCGAGGACCGGCGACACGTGATCGTTTCCCGGGACTGCCGCGTGGCGGGCTACGCGTGCATGCTTGTGGCCACCGACGGCACAGCACACATCCGGCAGGTCAGCGTGTGGCCACATCTCCAGCGCAGCGGCATCGGGCGCGCGCTCATGGAAGAGATCGACGCCGAGGCCACCCGGATTGGGCTGCAGCTCCTGTGGCTGAACGCTCGCGTCTCGGCCGAGCCGTTCTACCGCCGCCTCGGCTACGCCACCGTGAGCGGCGTGTTCCCATCAGGGCGCACCGGCGTGCCGCACGTGCGGATGGAGAAGCGACCGTAGCCGATAGCGTTCGGCCGATTGGTGGCATAACCTGTACTACGCAGAGTCGCGCCGGCGTGTCGTCCACTTGCGGCTCAGGGGGTATCGCGGTTCGCCAGATTCATGCTGTCAGAGGAGGAGTCCATGCCCAGCATCACCCGTGATCAGGTCCACGTGCCCGCCGACGTCCCCGCGGACGCCCGGCAGACGTACGTCGACAACTACCTCAAGGCCACGCAGAACACCGGCCGCCTGATGCTCTACGCCTGCGACCAGAAGGTCGAGCACCTGAACGACGACTTCTACGGCGAAGGGATCGACCCTTCGGATGCCGAGCCGGAGCATCTGTTCCGCATCGGTAGCCAGGGCATCTGCGGCGTGCTGGCAGGCCAGCGCGGACTCGTGGCGCACTACGCGGCCGACTACCCGGACATCAACTACCTCGTGAAGATGAACTCCAAGACCCACCTGGTGAAGACCTCGGCGAAAGACCCGGCCAAGCACCAGGACGACCCCTACTCGCCGCAGCTCTACGACATCCAGACCGTGCTCGACCTGCGTGACAACGGCGTGAACGTCGTGGGCGTGGGCTACACGATCTACCTCGGCAGCGAGTACGAGTCGCAGATGATGATGGAGGCGGGTCAGCTTATCGCCGACGCACACTCCGTGGGTCTTGTCGTCGTACTGTGGATATACCCGCGCGGACGCGCTGTGGCCGACGAGAAGGACGCGCACCTCATCGCGGGCGCGGCGGGCGCGGCGTGCTGCCTTGGAAGCGATTTCGTGAAGGTGAACCCGCCGAAGGGTGACGAGGCCGCCTCGTCCGCGGAGAAGCTGAAGGAGGCCGCGGCCGCAGCCGGCCGAACCGGTCTGGTGTGCGCCGGCGGGTCGACCGTCGATGCGCAGACGTTCCTCACCCAGCTCTGGGAGCAGATTCACGTCGGCGGGGCGAAGGGCAACGCCACCGGCCGCAACATCCACCAGCGCTCGCTGGACGAGGCGGTCCGGCTGACGAAGGCGATAAGCGCCATCACGCTCGGCGACTGGAGCGTGGCCGACGCCCTGGCAGTGTTCAACGGCGAGAAGGAGTTCTCGCTCTAGGACTGCAGGTCTCGCATGCAGCGCGGCATCGCCTCACCGGCGGTGCCGCGCTATCATTACCCCCTGAGCACTCGCCGGACTTCGCGGAGCAGCATGCCGATCAACGACTGGTTCAGACAGCGGGAGAGCCGCAAGTACACGGTCTCGACCGGTACTGCCGCCGACGGACTCCCGGACGGCGTCTGGCGCAAGTGCCCGGATTGCGGCAAGACCCTGTACCAGGGCGAGGTCGCCAAGGCGCTCTCCGTGTGTCCGCACTGCGGCTATCACTTCGAGCTCATAGCCCGGGATCGCATCGAGGCGCTTGTGGACGAAGGCAGCTTCGGCGAGACTGACGCGGGCGTGGGATCGGTCGATCCGCTGCGGTTCGCTGCCGCCAAGCCATATTCGGAAAGCCTTGAGAAGGCCCGGGCAACCACCGGTCTTTCGGAGGCAGCCGTCACAGGCCGCGCGGCTATCGGCGGGCAGGCCGTCGCGGTAGGCGCACTCGACTTCCGGTTCATCGGCGCGTCGATGGGCTCGGCTGTGGGCGAGAAGATCACCCGCGTGTTCGAACTCGCACTTGCCGAGCGTCGTGGCGTGGTGCTCGTCATCGCGTCCGGGGGTGCGCGGATGCAGGAGGGCATGCTCTCGCTCATGCAGATGGCCAAGACCGCAGCCGCCGCCGAGCGGCTCGCCCGTGCGGGACTGCCGTACGTCGCCGTGCTGGTGGATCCCACATACGGGGGCGTCACCGCGAGCTTCACCGCTCTGGCGGACGTGACCTTCGCGGAACCTGGTGCGCACGTCGGATTCGCGGGTCCTCGCCTGGTGGAGCAGACGATCCGCCGCTCGCTTCCAAAGGGATTCCAGACCGCCGAGTCGCTCGTGGACCACGGCATGGTCGACGAGGTCGTCGCGCGCGGCGACCTGCGGGACCGTGTCTCCACCGTGCTCGGGTACCTGATGCCGCCGGTTGCGGGCGGTGATGCCTGATGGCTCGCTACGTGATGGAGTTCGAGAGGCCGCTCGCGGAACTCGAGGACAAGCTCGCCGAGCTCAGCCGTCTGGACATGGCCGCGCTCCCCGAACTTGGGGCCGAGATCGCGGACCTCGAGCGCGAGGTCGAGCAGCTGCGAGAGACCCTGTACTCGGCCCTCTCGCCGTGGGAGAAGGTCCAGGTCAGCCGCCACCCCGATCGTCCGAAGACCGTCGACTACCTCGAAGCGCTCTTCACCGACGTGGTCGAGCTGTGCGGCGATCGCGCCTTCGGCGACGATCAGGCGATAGTGACCGCGCTTGCCACCATCGGCGAGCACCGCGTCATGGTCATCGGTCACCGCAAAGGACGTACGACCAAAGAGAACGTCGCCCGCAACTTCGGCAGTCCGCATCCGGAGGGATTCCGGAAGGCCGAGCGCGCGATGCGCACGGCTGCGAAGTTCGGCCTGCCGGTGGTCACGTTCCTGGACACCGCCGGCGCCGCTCCGGGTCTCGAAGACGAGGAGCGCGGCCAGGCGTGGGCGATCGCGCAGTGCCTGGCCACGCTGTCGGACCTTCCCGTGCCCGTTGTGGTCGTCGGGATCGGCGAAGGGGGAAGCGGGGGTGCGCTCGCCATCGGATTCGGCGACCGCCTCATCATGCTCGAGAACGCCTACTACTCCGTGATATCGCCGGAGATGTGCGCGGTCATCCTGTACAAGGACGCAGCGCGTGCACCCGAGTCGGCATCCGCGCTTGCGCTCACTCCCGATGACCTCGTCCGGCTTGGGATCGCCGACGAGATCGTGCCGGAGCCGCTCGGCGGCGCGCATCGGGATCCCGCGCGGGTGATCGCCGACGTCGGCCTTCGGGTCGAGTCCGCCCTTGCGTCGCTTGCCGCAGTCGACCCGGGCGATCTGACGGAGCGCAGGTACGAGAGATTGCGTGCGATCGGCGTGTTCAGCGAGGAGAGCAAGTAGCTGCCGCGCGATCTCGCGCCGGCGTCAGGACGAGAGGGAGTTAGCCATGGGTGGGGGAAGCGACATCAAGCGCGTAGGCATGCTGTTCAGTGGGGGGCCGGCGCCTGCCGCCAACGCCGTGATCTCCGCCGCGGCGCTCTCGTTCCTCAACAGCGGCATCGAGGTCATCGGCTTCTACGACGGATACGAGGGTCTCGAGAGCTACTCGGCTGACAACCCGCTCATCGAGGACTGCAACTTCATCCGGCTCACGCGCGACGACGTCTCGGCGATCCGCAACCGCAAGGACATCATCTTGCGTACGTCGCGTGCCAACCCCGGCAAGCCCGTCGGTTCGATCGCCGAACTCGGCGACGAGAAGCGCAACGCGAAGCTTCGCGCCGTGTACGCGGCGTTCGAGGCGTACCAGATCGACGCGCTCGTCTCCATCGGCGGCGATGACACGCTCAAGACAGCGAACTACATCAAGGAGATGCAGAACGTGGTCGGAGGCTTGAGGCCCATCAAGGTCGTGCACCTGCCGAAGACGATAGACAACGACTACTTCGGAATCGACTGGACGTTCGGCTTCTTCTCGGCGGCACACTTCGCCGCAACCGAGATCCGCAATCTCGGCGCGGACGCGCGCTCCACGCAGGTCTGGTACGTGCTCGAGATCATGGGGCGCAAAGCCGGCTGGCTGACGTACGCCTCGGGCATCGCCGGCGAGGCCACGCGGATGATGTCGGTGGAGGACTACGACGACCTCTTCGATGCGCGCGCCGAAGCCGAGGAGCTGGTCGATCTCATGCTCAAGCGCGAGTCGGACGGGCGGCGCTACGGCATCATCTGTATCGCCGAGGGTCTCGCAGACCATCTGCCCGAGGACCTGCGTCCCAAGACGGTGGACGAGCACGGCAACCTGAAGCTCGGCGACGCGCAGGTGGGCCGCGTGCTCGCCGAGGAGATGGAGCGCGTGTACGAGGAGCGCACTGGCATCCGCGTGAAGGTCCGCAGCAAGCAGATCGGCTACGAGGCGCGCTGCGCCGAGCCGAGCGCGTTCGACGTGCTGCTGGGCACACAACTCGGCGTTGGCGCGTACCGTGCGCTCGTGGAGCTCGGCCTCTCGGGCGTGATGGTGAGCGTGGAGGACCAGCTTTCGCTCAAGTACGTGCCGTTCGACATGCTCATCGACGCCGAGACCATGAAGACCCGCGTACGCTTCATCGACCGCGACAGCGACTTCTACCGCCTTGCGCGTGCCCTCGAGTACCAGGGAATGCTGTCGGACGGGAAGTGCGCAGGGGGCCCCCTCGATGATCGACCGTGAGCTGATCCGCATTTTCCGCGACGTCGGCCGCGACCTCTTCGTGGCCGGGCTCACTACGAGCCACGGGGGCAACATGAGCATCCGCGACGGTTCGCGGGTGATCATCACCCGTCGCGGATCGATGCTCGGCCGCCTCACTGAAGACGACCTCATCGAGACCGGTATCGAGCCCTGTGCCGCGGACGAGCGGTGCAGCCGCGAGCTCGTGGTGCACCGCGCCATCTACGCTGCCACCGACGCGCGCGCGATCGTGCATGCACACCCGCCGCACACGGTCGCACGCAGCTTCGCCCACGACACGATCGAGCCTGCCGATTCGGAAGGTCTCTACGTGCTCGGAACGGTGCCGGTGGTGAGCGCCGCCACGACGATCGCCTCGCCCGAGGCCGCCACGGTGCTTTCCGATGCACTCCGGAGCGCGCCCATCGCGGTACTGCGGACGCACGGGCCCTTCGCGCGCGGAGCTAGCCTCGAGGAGGCGTTCATGCACGTGAGCGTGCTCGAGGCGAGCGCGACGATCCTGGACCTGCTGGGCTGACGGGGGTCGCCGCGCCCGCTACATCGCGCGGACACTCCCGCCCCCGCCGCCCATGAACAGGCCCGAGATCAGGGTGGGCACGGCTTGCAGCAGGCCGGTGATCACTACGAACACGCCCAGCGAGGTGAGTGCACGCTTCTTCTCGATGCCCACCGTCCTGGAGCGGAGCGCTCCCAGCAGCAGAACTAGGCTCCAGAGCACGAAGATGTCGATCTGAGAGAGGACGGCATAGGCCGCACCGGGAGCTTGGGTGATGTCGGCTGGCGCGACCAGTGCGCCCAAACCCGCGTGCTGGAGCCAGATCCCGGTCGCGCTCATGTAGGCTGCCTGGATCACGTTGCGTAGCGCCTGTGGTGTCATCACGAGTGCGGCCACAGTGAGCATCGTCGTGTACTTCACCGGGTTGGCCCACGTCTTGGCGGCGACGAAGAAGAACGTGGCGATGTAGACGATCGCAACACCTGCGCCGAGCACGCCGAAGACGAGCGCGGCCGTCGAGGCGATCCCGCCAGCCGCCGCCATCGGGTCTTCCTGCGTGAAGTCACCGCTTGCCTCAGCCTCGGCCTGCTGCTTCTCGTAGTTCTTTCTCTCTTCCTCCGGCCAGGACTCCATGTCCTTCTGGAAGGCGGCATCGGCCTGCGCGATCTGCGCCTCCAGCAACATCGGCGTGGCGATGGACACCTTGATCGCCACCGAGACGATGAGGAGCGCTGCGAAGGGGATCCACAGCCACTTCACCGCGTCGCCTGCGTTGTCGATGCCCTTTCCTGGCCTCACCAGGCCGAGAAGCATGCTGAGGATTCCGCGCATGTCACTCCTCCATCACTCGTGTCGAAGGGCCGTCAAGGGGTCGAGATTGGCGGCACGGACCGCCGGAAGCACGCCGGCCAGGAGGCCGACCCCGGCGGCGAAGGCGATCGCGAAGATCGCCAGCCACACCGGTATCTGGAAGAACGAGGTCGTCTCGGTGCTGACGCCGCCAGTGGTGGCGGTCTGCGAAGCGATGAGTGCCTGCACGAAGAGGTTCGCCAGCGCAGCTCCGGCTGCCGAGAAGAGCAGGCCGCCGGTTCCTCCCAGCATGCCGATGATCGCGGCCTCGCCGAGGAATACGCGCTTGATCTGGCGGTTCGACGCGCCAACGGCCTTCATGATCCCGATCTCACGTGTGCGCTCGTAGATAGACATGGTCATCGTGTTGGTGATGCCCAGCGCGGCAACGAGCATCGCGATGGCGCCGAGTGCTCCGAGCACGCCCTGGATGATGAGGAAGACCGACTTGAGCTGGTCTTGTATCGAACGCGCGGAGAAGGTGTAGAAGCCCATGTCCATGATGGTTTGCTCCACCTCGGCCACGGAGTTCACCGAATCCGCCTTCACGATCACGTTCTCGTAGGAAACCTTGCGCTTGTCCAGGTCGTTCAGGTCGATTGCCGCGTCCATCGTCACGTACGCGGTCTGGTCGGTCTGCATGTCGCTCGGCGCGAGGATGCCCACCACGGTGAACTTGCGCTTCTCCTCTTTGGCCGGCGCGTTCGGGTCGCTCTTGTACTCGTCCTCGGTGGGGTACGTCACGACCTTGGCAGTGAGCCGCTTGCCGAGCAAGTCGAGTTCAGGCGCGGTCGGCGTGGTGCCACCCATGAACAGGTCATCGCTCGCAAAGCTGAACGAGGTGGGAATCACCGCACCTAGAAGAATCTCCTTGTTGTTGCGCGGCAGGCGGCCCTCCTCGAGCTCGTAGCCGAACTTCTCGAAGGCGTCCATCGGTACGCCCATGGTGTTGAGGTAGGCCTGGTAGCGGCGGTAGCGCACGTCCTGGATGGAGAAGACATACGTGCTCGGAAGCACTGCCTCGACGTGTTCGATCGCCCCGAACTGCTCGACCATCTCGTCGTTCAGCACGACGCCCTCGGTGCCCATCGGACCCATTCCGCCGCCCATGACGTTGATGTGTGTGGCCGCGCCCAGATCCCCGAGCGACGCCGTCATGTTCGCCTGCAGTCCTATGCCGAGAGAGAGCATGAGCACAATCGCCGCGGTGCCGATGACGACGCCGAGCGAGGTTAGCGCGAGCCTCAGCTTCATCCGCCTCAGGTTCGAGACGACGAGGAAGGATAGGTCGCGGAAGCGCATGTTTACGAGCCCAGTCCGAAGAGCGCACGTATGAACCGGACGAACCAGTTGCCGCCGTCCCGTTCCTCGGCCGGCTGCTCGACTTCGCCATCGACCGGCCCGACCTCGGGCGCGTCGTCCACCTGCACCGTGCGCGTGTCAGAGAAGGTCTGCTCGCGGCCGAAGTCGTCGCGGTACTTCACCATCACGGTGACTTCGAGCGGGCCTGGCTTCTCCGGGGTGACGGTGACGTCGATGGCTTCGGTTGTGGCCGCATCCATCGAGCCGAGGAACAGCGTGCCGTCGGTGATAGCGGCGCCTTCGGCCTCGACGCTCATGACGACGCCGGAAAGCGCGTAGCCGCTCGCGTTGCCGATCTCGAAGCTTGCGTCGAAAGTCTCGCCGACCATCACGGAGTCGGGCAGCTCCGCGGAGACAAGCGTGAGCACGGCATCGCGCTCGGCGAGCACTCCTATCGTGTACGCGACTTCCTGCCGCGCGTTCTGGTGCTCGAAGCTCACGGTCACCGGCACGGTGAGCGCGCCGGGAGTGGTCCCGGGCGGTACCATGACGCGGAAGGCGACCGACGCCTCTTTCTGGCCTTTGAGCGTGCCGAGGTACTTCGCGTTGCCGGTGCCGAGGACGGCGAGGCCCGCAGGAGTCGCGGTCGCGCCCGCAGCGGCCTGTCCGAGCGAGACGACCACGTTGTCCGCGCGACGGTTCGTAGCGTTGTACAGCGTGAGCGTCAGGTCGAATGCAGAGCCCACCGTGACGCGCTCGGGCGAGGTGGCGTATGCGCGCACGACGACCACGGGAGCCGGAGTGGGGGTGACTGCCGGCGCGCCGCCGGTGGTGGGGGGCAGGGTCGTGTCGGTCGCCGGGTCCGACTCGTGATCGGCGTAGGCGGCGGCCGGGCTCACCACCAGCGTTGCGGTGAGAAGCAGCGCAGCGATCCGTACCTTTCGGACATGACTCACGAGGTGCCTCCTTGCTCGATGCTCTCGATCGATCCGTCGACGATGGTGATGATCCGGTCGGCCACCGACTCGGCGATGGCGCGGTCATGGGTGGTGATGAGCAGCGTGCGGCCCGCGTCGTTCATCTCGCGCATCAGGCCGAGAATCTCGTGGCCGGTGCGCGAGTCGAGGTTGCCCGTCGGTTCGTCGGCAAGCACGATCGCCGGTTCGTTCACGATCGCTCTGGCCATCGCCGCCCGCTGCTGTTCGCCGCCCGAGAGTTCCGTGGGCTTGTGGTCGATCCGATGGCCGAGGCCGACGGACTCGAGCGCGGCAACTGCGCGCTGCGTACGCTCGGCGGGCGATGCGCCGGCGAAGAGCAGGGGGAGTTCGACATTGCGGCGCGCGGTCATGGTCGGAATGAGATTGAACGATTGGAACAGGAAGCCGACCTGCTTTCGGCGGTAGATCGCGAGACGTTCGTCGTCCATCTCGGCGAGGTCCGCACCCTCTATCCGCACGGTTCCCGCCGTGGGACGGTCGAGGCCCCCGACGATGTTGAGGAGTGTGGACTTGCCCGATCCCGACGGGCCCATGACGCACACGATCTCGCCGGGCTCTATGGAGAGTGTCACGCCACGCAGGACGACAAGCGGCTCGCCACCCATGATGTACTCGCGGGTCAGACCCTCGACCTCGACCGCATGCGTCACCCGGCACCCCCATTCGCACGTTCGGAAATCAGAGTGACACATGCCGCAGGCGCGCGGTAGGGAGCGCGAGAAGCCTGAGCGAGCCTCACCCCCACATCGCGCGGACGCTCGCGCGGATGTCCGCCGTGGTCGTGGCAACGGCCGCCGGGGCGTCAATGTCGCCCTCAGAAGGCGCTGCCTGGCACTCGGCGAACAGCGGTCGCAGGCGGTCGGGGACGAATCGCGTGCGTTGCGCGTACCCATACGCGTCGGAGCGGCCGCGACCGGCCGCGTAGTAGCGCAGAGGGTGCGTCACGTACAGCGCATCGCGAGCGCGCGTGCAGGCGACGTAGAAGAGCCTCCGCTCCTCCTCGATCTCCTCGACGCTGCCGGTGGACATGTCCGACGGGATGCTGCCGTCGGCGGCGTGGATGACGTACACCACGTCGAACTCCAGCCCCTTGGCCGAGTGCATAGTAGAGAGGATGAGGTAGTCCTCGTCGAGCAGCGGCGGCCCCGCGAAGCCGCCCGTCCACTGGGGCGCGTCGAGGGTGAGCTCGGTCAGAAACGAGCTGCGGCTGGCGAAGCGGGAGCCCAGCATCTCCACCTGCTCGAGGTCCGCCAAGCGCGCCTGGGCGTTGTCGTAGCGCTGCTCGGCGAGAGGGGCGTAGAACGTACGCGCCGCCGATAGCTGCGGTCCGACCTCGTCGGCGGGCGCGCTTGCGAGCGCGCGCATGAGCGCTACGAACGCGGGCCACAGCGGCCGCGCCGGGGACGGGACGTCGGAACCCACCCACGCCTCGAAGTCGCCTCCGCTGGCGGTGAGCACCTCGGTGAGCGTGGATGCCGTGCGCGGACCGATTCCCGGCAGCAGACCGAGCACCCGGAGCGCCGCGATTTCGTCGTTCGGGTTCTCCGCGAGGCGGAGGAAAGCGACGAGATCCTTCACGTGCGCCATCTCCACGAACTTGAGACCGCCGTACTTGACGAAGGGGATGTTGCGACGCTGCAGCTCGAGTTCGAGTTCCATCGAGTGGTGCATCGCGCGGAACAGGACGGCCTGCTCCTTCAGTGGCGTTCCCTCCTCGCGGTGGCCGAGGATGCGCTCTATGACGTACGCGGTCTGTTCGTGTTCGTCACGGCAGGTCACCAACGCCGGTGCCGAGCCGCCCTCGCGTGCCGTCCAGAGGTTCTTCTCGTACCGCTCGGCGGCCTCGGCGATCACGGCGTTCGTCGCATCGAGCACAGGTGCCGTGCTGCGGTAGTTCTGCTCAAGAGCTAGCACGGTCGCACCCTCGAAGCGGGCGGGGAAGTCGAGGATGTTGCGGACGGTGGCGGCGCGGAAGCCGTAGATCGCCTGGGCATCGTCGCCGACCGCGGTGATGCCGGTGCCGTCAGGTCGCAGCAGCGCCACGATGTCGGCCTGCAGGGCGTTGGTGTCCTGGTACTCGTCCACCAACACCGCATCGAAGTGACCGCGGACGATCTCACCGAGAGCCGGATCGGCGAGCATCCCGCGCCAGAACAGCAAGAGGTCGTCGTAGTCGAGCACGTGTCGCGACTCCTTGCGGTCGACGTAGCCGGCGAAGAGCCGCTTGAGGTCGTCGGCATCGTCGCGGCACCAAGGGAAGCGTGTCTTGAGGACGCAGTCGAGCGGTTCGGCGGCGTTCACGCACCGAGAGTAGATGTCGAGGCACGTCGCCTTCTGCGGGAACCGCCTGGCCTTCGTCCCGATGTCGAGCGAGGTCCGGACCGCGTGCATGAGGTCCTCGGAGTCCGGCCGGTCGAGGATAGTGAAGCCCGGCGGGAGCCCGATCGACTCGCCGTGGATGCGCAGCAGGCGTGTTGCCACCGCGTGGAACGTGCCGCCCCACGCACGCGCGCCCGAGACCGCGGAGGGCATGCCGTCCGGGCCGGCCGACGTGCGCAGCAGTGAGTCGACCCGGCGCAGCATCTCCTCGGCGGCGCGCCGGGTGAAGGTGAGCAACAGGATGCGTCCCGGGGACATGCCTTCGGCGATGAGGTGGGCGACCCGGTGAGCCAGCGTGGTCGTCTTGCCCGTACCCGCTCCAGCGACGATCAGCAGCGGTCCGCTGCCGTGCGTGGCTGCAGCGCGCTGCGCCTCGTTCAGACCACGGAGGGCGGACGCTTCGGTGTTGGCGGCCGGTGGCGGTTGCGCGCAGGGCGTTGCGCTCGGGGTGCGCATCGGGAACCTCCGGAAGGGTCGGGAATCGCCTCCGATGCTAGCAGGTTCCGGGACAGAAAGCGAACGTGTGTTCGTATCACTCGACGGGCGTGTGCGCCGCGTAGTGTCGCACCTCGAGGATCCGCGCGTCCTTCTCGTCGTCGTCGAGGAAGGAAGCGGCAAACGAGTTCGCCGCCAGGTCCGTCAGCTGGGCGGCGGATAGCCCCAGCGCTTCGGCAGCGGCGAGGTAGTTGTCGGTGAGGTAGCCGCCGAAGTATGCGGGATCGTCCGAGTTGACCGTTACGAGCAACTCCGAGTCCATCAGCTTCTTCAGCGGGTGGGAGGCCATGTCGGGCACCACTCTCAGGCGGACATTGGACAGCGGGCATATGGTCAGAGGCACGCGATCCCGCGCCAGCCGCGACAGCAGCGCGGGACTCTGCAGGCAGGCGTCGCCATGATCGATGCGCTCGGCTCCTAGCACGTCGAGGGCGCCGGCGATGTACGCGGGAGGGCCCTCCTCTCCTGCGTGCGCGACGACGTGGTAGCCGCGCTCGCGCGCGATGTCGAAGACCTCGGCGAAGTCCTCGGGCTGATGTCCCATCTCCGCGGAGTCCAGACCGACGCCCGCGATGCGACGGCGGTAGAGCCGGGCGTGCTCGAGCGTGCGCATGGCGCTCTCGACGGGCCGATCCCTGAGGAACGACATGATGAGGCGGTACGTGATGCCGTAGAGCTCCTGGCCGTCCTCGAGCGCTCGAAGGATGCCCTGCACCACGGTGCCGAACAACACGCCGCGGTCTGTGTGCGTCTGCGGATCGAAGAACGGCTCGACATGGACGATGCCCTCCTGGGCGGCGCGAGTGAGGTACGCCCATGTCAGGTCGTAGAAGTCGTCCTCTGTGACGAGCGCCGCACACCCGGCGTAGTACAGGTCGAGGAACGACTGCAGGTCATGGAACTCGTAGGCGGCACGGGCCGCCTCGGCCGATTCGTAGCGGACTTCGACCCCGTTGCGCTGAGCCAGCGCGAGCATCATCTCGGGCTCGAGCGTGCCCTCAAGGTGGAGATGGAGTTCGGCCTTCGGCAGGCCGAGTGCATATGTCCTCAGGTCGACCGGCACGCGCTCCTCCGCTCCAGTTCCAGGGTGTTCTTGGCTGGATTATCCCCGTTCGAACGCGCTCATGATGTGGTGCCCGGGGCGGGAATCGAACCCGCACGACCTTTCGGCCATCGGTTTTTGAGACCGACGCGTCTGCCAATTCCGCCACCCGGGCAGGGAAGCGCCAACGCCACGCTCGAACATAGTAGCGCGCGAAGGCTCGGCGAGGGCGCTACAAGAGGAAGTCCACCGCCGACAGCGCATCGAGGCTCGAGATGATCGACCAGAGGTTGAGCATCGTGAAGACTGTGACGAGCAGCAGCAGTGCTGCACTCACGCCGAGTCGCGTGCCGACGCGCTGGAGTGCCTCCGGTGCGCGACCGGTGAGGTTCTCGGGAAGGTCGGAGCCGTGGCCGATGGCGCCAGACTCGCGCATCCCGAGCGCGGTGAGCGCCACCGAGGCAACGCCGCAGACGACCGTGAACAGCACCCATCCGACGTTCACCGTGCGTGCGAGCCCGACGTCGCGGGTGATGACTGTGCCGAGGAACATGCTGCCGACGATGTAGACCAGTGGCAGCAGCGTGGCGAGCTGCGCGTAGTCCACGATCTTCTGCCCGTGATCGAGCACGCTTCCGACTGCCGCCGCGGACGTTTCGGTCACCGCATCCGTTGACGCACGTGCGCGCGAGAGGCCGGTGCTGACGCGGAATGCCGACGCGACGAACGTGAAGCTCGCGACAAGATACACGAACGCGAACGCTACATATGCGTAGATGTACGTGGTTGACGTGCCGAACGCCATCCGGACCCTCCCCTGGTGCCCCACCGTCGAGACGATTCTACCCGATACATCGGTCATCGGGGGTGCGAACATGATGATGATAGTCGCGACACCCGGGGCTCACCAGATTCCGGTTCCCGGCCCGGCGGCGGCGGGCCGCGTGCGTATAATCCCGAAGTATGAACGCACCCAAGCAGCCACAAGCAGGACCGGCTTCGCTGTCTTCGGAACAGCGCGCACACGTCGAGAACGTCTCTGCGAACCTGCAGCTGGCGGCAGACCTCGGCTACGGCGACGTCGCGCTGCTCGTCCCGGGCGATGACGGAGTGCTCCGTGTGATGGCCGACGCCCGTCCGATGACCGCGGCCGCCGCCGTTCCGGTCACTCGCGTTGGTGAGTCGGTGCCGCGCGATGACGAGCCGGAGGCGTACGACGCGCTCGACGGGGGTGTGCTCGCGTGCGGAACCAGGCGCCGTACGCGACGGGGGATCGCGTTCACGTCGACGGGCTACCCGGTCGGCCCGGCCTCGAAGCCGTACGCCGTCGTGGTCCGGCACCTCGGACAGAGCGTGGCCGAGGCACCGGGCAAGATGGAGATCGCGTTCATGCGGCTTGCGGGTCTCGTGCTCGAGCGGCTTCAGGCGGGTCCGATCACCGACCTGGAGTTCGACATGCCGTACTCGACGACCCGACTCGCCGGTGACGGGGTGATCGAAGTCGCGTCGAGCGGCGAGGTCACGTACGCGAGCCCGAACGCGGTCAACATCATGCGGCTGGCGGGCACCGAGGGCGCGCTCGTGGGCAGCCCGGCCTCGGCACTTCCGGGTGGGGCGACAGCCGTCACCCCGGTGCTCGGCACCGGCGCCGCGCGCGAGATGACGATCGAGGTGCGTGGACGCGCGCTGCGGTACCGCACGATCGCGCTTGCCGAGGGCGCCCTGGTGCTCGTGGAGGACGTCACCGACGCCCTACGGCGCGAGCAGGAACTCCGTGTGAAGGAAGCGACGATCCGCGAGGTGCACCACCGCGTGAAGAACAACTTGCAGACGATCGCCTCACTCCTGCGCATCCAGGCGCGCCGGTCGACGAGCGGAGAGGCGGCGCATGCGCTCGAGGAGGCCGTCGAGCGGGTGTCGTCGATGGCTGTCGTGCACGAAATGCTCGCGGAGTCCACCGAGGAGTCGGTGGATCTCTCGGCGGCGGTGCGCACTGTGGTGGACATGGTGGGGCGCGGCCTGATCGCTAAGGAAGGGCAGATCCGGATTTCGGTCGAGGGCGAGACTGGGCTCGTACCCGCGCCGGTGGCTACGTCGCTCGCGCTCGTGGCCGTCGAACTCGTGCATAACGCGATCGAGCACGGCATCGGCCAGTCGGGCACCGGTACCGTCGCTGTGACGATGCGCGGCACGCCCTCGCAGGTGTCGTTGTCGGTTCAAGACTCCGGGAAGGGCCTGCCGGCGGGGTTCGCCGTGAACGTCTCGGCCAACCTCGGACTGGATATCGTGCGCACCATCGTCGAAGACGATCTGCGCGGTACTCTGTCCTTCGGCACCGCAGCGGGTACGCTTGTGTCAGTGCGTGTCCCTGTTCCGGAGAGGAGCTGAACCGCCGACCATGCGTGTGCTCATCGCGGAAGACGAAGCCATCATCCGCATGGACCTGCGCGAGATGCTCACCGAGGAGGGCCACGAGGTCGTCGGCGAGGCGCGCGACGGGGCCGAAGCGATCGCGCTCGCACGCGACCTGCGGCCCGACATCGTGTTCATGGACGTGAAGATGCCGGGTACCGGCGGTCTTGAGGCGGCGCGCGCAATCGGGGAGGGACGCATCTCACCGGTCGTGATGGTCACCGCGTTCTCGCAGCAGGCCTACGTCGACGAGGCGACGGCCGCGGGTGCTATGGCCTACCTCATCAAGCCGTTCTCCAAGAGCGACATCATGCCGGCAATGACGGTGGCGGTGTCGCGCTTCGCCGAGGCCCGAGCGCTCGAGGCGGAGGTAGAGGACCTGAACGACCGGCTTGAGACCCGCAAGTCCATCGACCGCGCCAAGGGCGTGCTCATGGCCAAGGGCATGACCGAGCCCGAGGCGTTCCGCCGCCTGCAGAAGCTCGCGATGGACAAGCGGATGTCCTTGAAGCAAGTCGCCGAAGCGGTGATACTGGCCTCCGACGCCGAAGGGTAGGCACTCGCACAGGGCCGGCGAGTTTCTCCTGTGTTTCGGCGCGCACTTCCGTTCTGGCGCTGCGTCTGCTAGAATCCGCCTACGGCTCAACGGCGAGCCTTCAAGAGAACCCGAGCAACGACGCTCACATCGGATCCGACGGCGGTCCGGGTGGGCGTCTTCGTTTCTGCCGAGGCGCGACCACCCGGAGCGGCGCAGGGTCTACGGGCCTGAGAGCGAGAAGGTGGTCACGTGAGGGAGTTCGCGGTCTTCTGGGGATGCACCATCCCCGCGAGGTTCCCGTTCATCGAGAAGTCGACGCGGGTGGTCTTCGACGACCTCGGCGCGAGCGTGCATGAGCTCGCCGGTCACACGTGCTGCCCCGAGGGCACGCTCGTGAAGGCCAACGACGAGGATGCGTTCTACACCGCCGCGGCACGCAACCTCGCGATCGTGGAGAAGGCAGGCCTCGGCGTGGTCACGCCGTGCAACGGCTGCTACTCGACGTTCAAGGAGGCCTCGAGCCACCTCGCGAAGGACTGGCGGAGCCGCGAGCGCATCAACGACCGGCTCGCATCAGAAGACCTTCGCTACACCGGCGACCTCGAGGTCCTGCACTTCGCCGAATGGCTGTCCGACACCGTCGGTGCCGGATCGCTCGGCGCGAAGGTCACCAAGCCGCTGTGGGGCATGCGCGTGGCCGTGCACTACGGCTGCCACCTCCTCCGTCCGCAACCGGCGGTGCGCTGGGACGATCCGCTCAATCCCACGAAGGTCGAGGAGCTCGTCGCGGCGCTCGGCGCGCGCGTTGTGGACTACGCAACCAAGATGCAGTGCTGCGGCGGCGCGCTCGACCGCGTAGGCGAGCGCGAAGGTTCGCTCGCATTCTGCCGCAGGAAGCTCTACGACCTCCAGAACGAGGGCGTGGACGCGCTCGTCATTGTCTGCCCCAGCTGCTTCCAGCAGTTCGACCTCAACCAGGCGGCGCTCCAGCGCGCGAACGAGGACGTGAACGTCCCGGTGTTCTACCTCTCGGAGCTGATCGCGCTGGCGATGGGGCACGCCCCGGATGAGCTTGGCCTGGACATGCACCGCGTCAGCGTCGAGCCGTTCCTCGCCAAGTGGGAGTCACGCGCCGAGGACAAGCGTGCGCTCGGCCAGCACTTCGATGTTGCGATGCTCGTGAAGTGCGACTCGTGCCGGGCGTGCAAGGACGACTGCCCGGTGTGCAAGATCGACCCTACGTTCCAGCCGAACGACATCATCGCGGACTTGCTCGCGGGCCGGATCGACGAGGCGCTTGCCGAGACGCAGCTCTGGAAGTGTCTGGAGTGCTACACGTGCCAGGAGATGTGCCACAGCCGCATTGGCATGGCCGAGGTCTTCCGGCAGCTCAAGGAGCTCGCGATGGAGCGAGGAACCGGTCCCGAGTCGGTGGCAGCCGCGTACTCGGAGTTCCTCAAGACCGGCGCGCTCGGAAAGCCGCGCGAGAGCGCGCGGAAGAAGCTCGGCCTGGAGTCCCTTCCCGAGGGCGGCGGCGATGCGATAGCGCGCCTGCTCGCCGGGACGGAGCCCGACACCACCGCGACGGTCGCGTTCGTGCCTGTCGCCGCGGAAGAGGAGTGAGCGAGATGCCCTACGACCTGAGCCGATACGACGGGTTCGATCCCGCGAGGTACCGCGAGGAGTCGCCTTTCAAGATCCATGGCGGCTGCGGCCTCATGGGGCTCTGCGACGAGAGCGGCGCGCTCATGAGCGGCGAGGAGGCCATTCTCGCCATGGCCGTCCAGCGCGACCGCGGAAACGGCCTCGGCGGCGGGTATGCCGGCTACGGCATCTACCCCGAGTTCGCCGACCACTTCTGCTTCCACATGATGTACCACGACCTCAAGGCGAAGGAGGAGGCCGAGGCCATCCTCGACCAGCACTTCCTGATCGAGGTCGCCGAGCCGATGCCTACCCGGCCGGTGAAGGGCATCACCGACGCGCCGCTTCTGTGGCGCTACTTCATGACCCCGCACCAGCACATCCTGGACGAGCGCGAGCAGAGCGCCGAGGACTACGTCGTGAGCGTGGTCATGCTCGTTAACTCGCGTGTGGACGGCGCGTTCGTGGCCTCCTCGGGCAAGAACATGGGCGCATTCAAGGGCGTCGGCTTTCCCGAGGAGATCGGCCACTACTTCCGCCTCGAGGAGTACGCCGGGCACACCTGGGTCGCGCACAACCGCTTCCCCACGAACACGCCGGGCTGGTGGGGCGGCGCGCACCCATTCACGCTGCTCGACTGGTCGATCGTGCACAACGGTGAGATCTCGAGCTACGGCATCAACAGCCGCTATCTCGAGCAGTTCGGCTACACGTGCTCGCTCGGTACGGACACGGAAGTGGCCGCGTACCTGTTCGACCTGCTCCTGCGCCGCCACAAGCTGCCGGTCTCACTGGCGTGCAAGGCGCTTGCCGCGCCGCTGTGGGACGAGATCGACCGCATGCCCGAAGACGAGGCCGCGCTCATGCGCTCGCTCCGTGCGGTCTACGGGCCGGGCATGCTCAACGGTCCCTTCGCGATCGTACTCGGCTTCAACGGCGGAATGGTGGCGTTGAATGACCGCATCAAGCTCCGCCCGCTCGTGGCGGCGAGATGTGGCAGCAAGCTCATGGTCGCCTCCGAAGAGAGCGCGATCCGCACGGTCCTTCCCGATCCGGACGAGGTGTGGACGCCGAAGGCAGGGGAGCCGGTCATCGGCCGCGTAAAGGGCATGGACTGGCCGATTCACGGCGACCTGCACCTCGGTGCGGCTCAGATCTCCTGCGCCGTCACGGCCGTAGAACCCGCCTGTGACGCCGAGGAGGTGACGGTCTAGCATGCAGCAGACCTTTGTACAGCCCGAGTTCCGGGTGAAGATCGACTACGACAAGTGCCACAAGTGCGGGCGATGCGTGCAGCAGTGCGGTTGGGGCGTATACGACTTCAACGAGCGCCCGATCCCGCACGATGAGAAGTGCCGTGCGTGCCACCGGTGCGTCACGTTCTGTCCGGCGCACTGCATCACGATCGAGAAGAACACGCTCGCGTTCCGCGATAACGACAACTGGTCCACGGACGCCCGCAAGGCCGTCTGGAAGCAGTCGGAGACCGGCGGCGTGCTGCTGACCTCGATGGGCAACCCGAAGCCCTACGAGCGCATCTTCGACAAGCTCGTGCTCGACGCGTGCCAGGTGACCAACCCATCGATAGACCCGCTCCGCGAGCCGATGGAGCTACGCACATACCTGGGCCGCAAGTCGGACAGCGTTTCTGCGGAGCCCGACGGGCGGGGCGGCTACAAGCTGGCTTCGAGCGCCGGGCTCGAGCGCAACGTCAAGCTCGACGTGCCGATCATCTTCGCGCCGATGAGCTACGGCTCGGTATCCCTGAACGTCCACCGCTCTCTCGCGCTTGCGGCGCAGCGGTGCGGCATCCTCATGAACACGGGTGAGGGCGGCCTGCACGAAGACCTCTACCCCTACCAGGACAACGTGATAGTCCAGGTGGCCTCGGGCCGCTTCGGCGTGTCTCCGGAGTACCTGCAGCGTGGCGCGGCTATCGAGATCAAGATCGGGCAGGGCGCCAAGCCGGGCATCGGAGGGCACCTTCCGGGCGAGAAGATCGACCGCGAGGTCTCGGCCACCCGCATGATCCCGCAGGGAAGCGATGCCATCTCGCCGGCACCGCACCACGACATCTACTCGATCGAGGACCTGCGCCAGCTCATCTATGCGCTCAAGGAGGCGAGCGGCTACAAGCCCGTGGGCGTGAAGATCGCGGCGGTGCACAACGTCGCGGCGATCGCGTCGGGTATCGTGCGCGCCGGAGCGGACTACATCTACCTCGACGGCTTTCGCGGCGGCACCGGTGCAGCGCCGGCGGTCATTCGCGACCACATCGGCATCCCCGTGGCGATTGCGGTGGCGGCGGTTGACCAGCGCCTGCGCGACGAGGGCATCCGGAATCAGGCGTCGATCATCGCGGCGGGCTCTATCCGCTCCTCGGCAGACGCGGCGAAGGCGATCGCTCTCGGCGCGGACGTGGTGGCGATCGGCACGGCGTCGCTGCTGGCGCTCGGCTGTCACCTGTGCCAGAGCTGCCACACCGGCAAGTGCTCGTGGGGCATCACGACGCAGAAGCCCGAACTCACGCGGCGCATCGACCCCGAGTGGGGTGCCGATCGGCTCACGAATCTCATCCATGCGTGGAGCCACGAGCTGCAAGAGATCCTGGGCGCGCTCGGCGTGAACGCCGTCGAAAGCCTACGCGGCAGTCGCGAGCGTTTGCGTTCGATCGGCCTGGACGAACAGACCTGTCGCATCCTCGGCGTGAAGCCGGCCGGACTGTAAGGGGAGTGCCGAGATGATGACGAAAGCAGCAACGGTAGCACCCCCCGCGGGCGTGATCGAGGGCTACCGCCAGCAGGCGCCGAGTGTGACTCGCGACGGTGACGTGGTGACCGTCGACGCGACCGGCATCTACTACCAGCAGCTGAACGACGCAATCCGCGATGAGGTCTCGGGCGGGGCGAAACGAATCGTGCTGAACGGCGTCAACGGTCAGCGATATGTCGGCTGCGGTCTGCGTGTGTCAGGCGTGAAGCTCGAGGTCAACGGGTGTGCAGGCAACGACCTGGCGATGTTCACCGACGGTGCCGAGATCGAGGTGTTCGGCAACGCCCAGGATGGCGTCGGGAACACCATGAGCTCGGGCCGCGTCGTGGTGCACGGCGACGCGGGCGACGTGCTCGGCTACGGCATGCGCGGCGGCAACGTCTACGTCAAGGGCGATGTCGGGTACCGCGTAGGCATCCACATGAAGGCCTACGAGAAGAACATCCCGGTGCTCGTGTGTGGCGGCAAGGCGCGCGACTTCTTCGGCGAGTACATGGCCGGCGGCATGCTCGTGCTCCTCGGCATAAACACGCGGGATGCCGCGCAGCGGATCGCGGGCGGGTTCCTCGGCGCGGGCATGCACGGCGGAGTCATCTACATCCGCGGGACGGTCGAGTCGTGGCAAGTCGGTGCGGAGGTGGGTGTGACCGAGGCCGACGAGGACGCGATGGCCGAGCTGAGGCCGATCATCGAGGACTACGCGGGGGCGATGGGCATGGACGCAGCGGAGATCCTGTCCCAGCCGTTCACGCGGATCGTGCCGATGAGCCACCGGCCGTACGCGAAGCTCTACGCGTCGATGTAGGCCTCGCGCGTGTGCGGCAGCGGGGCGCTAAGCGCTATGCCGCTCGCGGAACTCGGCTTCGAGCATGTCGAAGACGAGGTGGTCCTGGTACTCGCCTTCGATGAGTACCGCGTCTCGTTCGCGGCCTATGCGCGTGAAGCCTACGGCCTCGTACGCCGCGATCCCTTTGGCGTTGTCGGGATGGCAGCGCAGGCACACGCGGTGCAGGCCGAGGGTGTTGAAGGCGTGGCGGAGAAGCGTCACGATGGCGTCGCGGCCGTATCCGAGGCCCCAGTGGTCCTTCGCGCCGATCATGATGCCGAGTTCGGCGCCGCCGTGCCTGGTGTCGACGTGGTGCATGCCGGTGTTGCCGATATACTCGCCGGTCTCGTGGATGTGGATCTGCATCACCAGGTCGGTGTCCGACGCCGCCATCGTGTCGTACCAGGCGGCTTCCTCCTCGGCGGTGATGGGCTCGTGGCCGGAGATCATGTAGCGGTTGACCTCGGGGTCGAAGAGCCAGGACAAGACGAGCGGGATGTTCGACTTGTCGAGTGGCCTAAGCTCGATGCGTGCGCCCTGGAGCAGACTGGGTTTGTCGGCCATAGGGACTCCTCCAACGCGGGGCCGTGGCGCTCAGTAGGTCTGTGAACGTCACTGTCGCACAAGCGGCGGGTACAGAGGAACGTCGCCCAGCCGGCGCCCAAGATTCTCGCGCCGTTGCGCCTGGCGAAACACGCACGAAACATTGCGCTCGTACGCTGCATGAGACCTTCAGGAATGATCGAGGAGGATTCGGGAGTCATGGCTAAGGCGATGGACAAGGACTTCGTACTGAAGAGCGTTGAGGAGCGCGGTACGCGCTTCATCCGTTTCTGGTTCACCGACGTGCTCGGTTTCCTCAAGAGCTTCGCGGTGACCGACAGCGAGCTTGAGGGCGCATTCGAGGAGGGCATGGGCTTTGATGGCTCCTCGATCGACGGTTTCACCCGCATCGAGGAGTCCGACATGGTCGCGTTCCCCGACCCCGCGACGTTCCAGATGCTGCCGTGGCGCGCTGCAGGCGAGGGTGGCGGTACCGGTCGCATGTTCTGCGACGTGCTGAACCCCGACGGCACGCCTTTCGAGGGTGATCCCCGCTACGCGCTCAAGCGTGTTCTCAAGAAGGCCGCCGACATGGGCTACACCATGTACGTCGGTCCCGAACTCGAGTTCTTCTACTTCGCCGACGCCGACGGCACCGAGATCCTCGACCAGGGCGGCTACTTCGACCTGACGCCGCTTGATGTCGCGAGCGACCTTCGCCGCGAGACCGTGCTGGCGCTTGAGAAGCTGGGCATCCCGGTCGAGTACTCGCACCACGAGGTCGCCCCGTCGCAGCACGAGATCGACCTGCGCTACGCCGATGCGCTCACCATGGCCGACAACGTCATGACATACCGCCTCACCGTGAAGGAGATCGCGTACGCCAACGGCGTGTACGCCACCTTCATGCCCAAGCCGATCCAGGGACAGAACGGTTCAGGCATGCACGTACACCAGAGCCTGTTCACCAAGGATGGCAACGCGATGTTCGACGCGAACGATCCCGAGGGCTACCACCTCTCGGCGGTTGGCAAGTCCTACATCGCAGGCCTGCTCAAGTACGCTCCCGAGTTCTGCGCGGTCACGAACCAGTTCGTGAACTCCTACAAGCGCCTGGTTCCGGGCTATGAGGCCCCGGTGTACGTCTGCTGGGCTCGCCGCAACCGCTCGGCCATGGTCCGCGTGCCGATGTACAAGCCGGGCAAGGAAGTCGCGACCCGCGTCGAGCTGCGCATGCCGGATCCGTCGGCCAACCCGTACCTTGCCTTCGCGGTCATGCTGGGCGCCGGTCTCAAGGGCATCGAAGAGGGACTCACCCTTGCGCCCGAGGCGACGAACAACATCTTCCACATGTCCGATGCGGAGCTTGACGCCGCCGGCATCAAGACCCTGCCGAAGGACCTCGGCGAGGCTATCGAGCTGTTTGAGAAGTCCGAACTCATGAAGGAAGTCCTTGGCGAGCACATCCACAGCTTCTTCGTGGCCAACAAGAAGAAGGAGTGGAGCGAGTACGTCGCCTATGTGTCACCATGGGAGCAGGACAAGTACCTGTCCATCCTGTAGCGCACTAGCCGTGACGGGCGCAGGTCCGTCCGGGAAGCGAAACGGCAATGGCGCCGGGCGGTCCTTATCCGCCCGGCGCTGCCGTTAGGGGCGATCGAGAGGAGGTTGGCCGTGCATCTGAAGCGGGTGGTGGTAGTCGCAGATGACCTGCACGCTCGGGCGTGGATCGAATCCGGGATCGGGACGCTTGACGTCGCCATCGAGTACTGCCCGACGGCCGATCTCGCGGTGCGCCTCGAGGCAGATCCCGGCGATCTCGCGGTGGTCGACGCGGGTCGCTCTCCCGATGAGGTCGTGGCCTTGGCTGAGACAGCGTCGGCAGCAGGTTCCGATGTCCGGCTCTTGCTCGTGATCGAGCCCGACGGATTCGAGCACCTGCGCATGCCGGTGCGCTGCGCCTCCGACTTCGTCGCACGCGCCGCCTCCGCGGCCGAACTTGCCGCCCGGGTGCGTGCGCTCCTGTGGCCGGGCGAGGAAGTTGCCGCCGAAGATGTCGTGCGTCTTGAGGACCTCACCCTGAACCTCGCCACCTACCAGGCGCACGTTCACGGGGAGCCTGTCGACTTCACCTACCTCGAGTACGCGCTCTTCGAGTTCCTGGTGACCCACCCGAACCGCGTGTACAGCCGGGAAGTCCTACTGAGCCGCGTCTGGGGCACCGACTACTTCGGCGGCGCGAGGACGGTGGACGTACACGTCCGGCGCGTGCGCTCGAAGCTCGGCCCCGAGTACTCACGGCGCCTGGAAACGGTGCGCAACGTCGGCTACCTCTGGCGGCGGTAGCGACTCGCCTCCGCCGGTGCCGCCCAGTTGAAGAAGCCCACATCACTCCTGTCGGGTAGAATCCAAACGTCCGGTGCGCAGCCGGATGTCGCTCGCCGAGTTGGTACCCGAAAGGCCGCCGATGCCAGAACGCACGCTTGCCGTCGTCGACGGCAACTCCCTCATGCACCGTGCGTTCCACGGCCTCCCTACCACCATGACCGCGCCCGACGGTCGGCCCACCAACGCCGCGTTCGGCTTCATGTCGATGCTGTTCAAGATGGCGGCCGGCCTGGCGCCGGACGGCGTCGTCGTGGCATTCGACCGAGGCAAGCCGGCGTTTCGCACCGAGGCGCTCGAGCAGTACAAGATCCATCGTCCGCCCACCGACCCCGACCTCAAGGCGCAGTTCCCAATGATCAAGGAACTGCTCTGCGCGCTGGGCGTTCCTATCGTCGAGGAGGAGGGGTGGGAGGGAGACGACATCCTCGGCACGCTGGCCGAGCGCGGCGCGGCAGCGGGGACGCGGGTGTTGCTCGTCACCGGCGACAAGGACGCGCTACAGCTCGTGAACGACTCGGTGAGCGTAGTCAGCACGAAGAAGGGCATCACCGACATCGTGCTCTACGACAGGGACGCCGTGGTCGAACGCTACGGTGTGTCGCCCGAGCAGGTCCCCGACTTCCTCGGTCTCAAGGGTGACACCTCCGACAACATCCCTGGCATCCCGGGCGTGGGTGAGAAGACCGCCGCGAAGCTGTTGCAGGAGTACGGCACGCTCGACGCCGTGCTGGAGCACGCGAGCGAGATCCCCGGCAAGCTCGGCGAGAACCTGCGCGAGCACCGCGATGCGGCTCTCGCGAGCAGGGTCGTGGCCACCATCCGGCGCGACGTACCGTTCGATCTCGATCTCGACTCGGTCCGATGGGGACGGTGGGACGAGCAGACTGCGCTCAGCGCGCTCACGGAGCTGGCGTTCACGTCGCTGATCCCACGGATCCGCGGGGCGCGACCCTCCGCCTCCGAGGCCGACCCTGCTCGCGTTGATGACGCCGCCGACGAGTGGCAGATCTTGCCAGACGCGGAGGTCCCCGCGTGGGTCGAGCGACTCGTCGTGGCTCCGCCGGTGGCGTTCGTCGGCTTCGCAGCCGGTTCGGGCGACGCCGCGTGTCTCTTCCCCGAGGAGCGCGCGCTCGCGCTCGCGTACGACCGGAAGGTTGCGGTGCTTCGCGGCGAGGCCGCGCAGTCGGCATGGGACGCGGCCGTGATCGGGCTGCGAGTGAGCGCCGGCGACGCGAAGGCGCTGATCGAAAGCGCGTGCCCTCCGGGATCGGCAGCCACTGCCGGCAGTGCCGCCGAAGGCGTCGATCCGGCCAGGCTCTTCGACTGCGGCATCGCGGCGTACCTGTTGGCGGCCAACAGGTCCGACTTCGGCATCGTCTCGGTAGCAGCGGAGTACCTCGGGCGGAGCGTCGAGCCAGGTGACGCCGCCGCCGAGGCGCGTGCGGCGGCGGAGCTCGCGCCCGTGCTGTCAGACAAGATCGAAGCCTGGGGCGCCACCCGCTGCCTCGAAGCGATCGAGATGCCGCTGCTGCCGGTTCTGGTGCGGATGGAGGAGGCCGGCGTCGGCCTCGACCGGACGGTGCTCGACGCACTTTCCGTCGAGACGCACCGCGACATCGCGGTGCTCTCTGCCGAGATCTACGAGCTCGCTGGGCGGGAGTTCACGATCGACTCGCCCAAACAGCTCGGCGAGGTACTGTTCGACAAGCTTCAGCTGCCAACGCAGAAGAAGACGAAGACCGGCTACTCCACTGACGCGAGCGTGCTCGCCGCGCTCGCGCCGCTGCACCCGATCGCCGGCAAGATCGTCGCGTACCGCGAGCTCACGAAGCTCACCAGCACTTACATCGACGCACTGCCACGGCTGGTGGCAGAGGACGGCCGGCTGCACACCACCTTCAACCAGACGGTAGCCGCCACCGGACGCCTGTCGAGCAGCAGCCCCAACCTCCAGAACATCCCGGTCCGCACCGAGCTCGGGCGCCGCATCCGTGCGGCTTTCGTGCCTGCACGCGCGGACGACCTCATGGTCGGCGCGGACTACTCGCAGATCGAGCTGCGCATCCTCGCGCATCTCTCTAGAGACGTTGGGCTTGTCGACGCGTTCACGTCGGGCGCGGACTTCCATGCCGCCACCGCCTCGCGCGTCTTCGGCGTGGCGCCGGAGGCAGTGGACCACGACATGCGGCGCAAGGCGAAGGCCGTGAACTTCGGCATCGTGTACGGCATCTCCGCGCACGGGCTTGGCGACTCCCTGGGCATCGGTTATGCCGAGGCGCAGGCGACTATCGACCGGTATTTCGCGGCCTACCCTCGCGTTCGCGCGTTCTTGGACGAGACGGTGGCTGAGGCGCACAAGACCGGCTATGCCGAGACGCTGTTCGGACGTCGCCGGCCGATACCCGAACTGAGGAGCGGCAACTTCAACCTGAAGGCCTTCGGCGAACGCACCGCCATGAACCACCCGATGCAGGGAACCGCAGCCGACCTGATGAAGCTCGCGATGATCGAGGTCGACCGGCGGCTGCGGGACGAGCACTTCGAAGCGCGCATGGTGCTGCAGGTGCACGACGAACTCGTCTTCGAGGCGCCGCCGGACGAACTCGAGCGACTCTCGGCGATGGTGCGCGAGGCGATGACCGGAGTGGCCAAACTGCGCGTGCCGCTCGAGGTGAGCGTAGGATCGGGTGCGAACTGGGCGGACGCGAAGTAGGCGGAGCGTTCGGCTCCAGGTTTCGGCTATCCAACACACGGCACCTGGTGGTACCATGCACAGGCTACGCGCGCCCGCGCGAAGCGACGCAATGTAGGCCCCCGAGAGCAATGACCGACCGGAAAGCAAAGCGACCGAGACGCATGGCACCCGGGGCCCCACCAAGCACGAGAGGGGCCACCACAGTGGTAGACGAGAACGACAGCTACATCGAGCAAGACGAGCACGAGTACACCGACGAGGAGATGCACGCCCTCATCGATGGCACCATCACCGACTTCGACGACGGTGACCTGGTGACCGGTACCGTGGTCCAGGTCGAGCGGGACGAGGTCCTTCTCGACATCGGCTACAAGTCCGAAGGCGTCATCCCGGCGCGCGAGCTCTCGATCCGCAAGGATGCCAATCCCGCCGACATCGTGAACCTCGGCGACGAGATCGAGGCCCTGGTCCTCCAGAAGGAAGACAAGGACGGGCGCCTAATCCTCTCCAAGAAGCGTGCTGCGTACGAGCGCGCCTGGAATGACATCGAGAAGAAGTTCGAGGCCGGCGAGGTCGTCGAGGGCGAGGTCATCGAGGTCGTCAAGGGAGGTCTCATCCTCGACATCGGCCTGCGCGGCTTCTTGCCCGCCTCGCTCGTCGATCTCCGCCGCGTGAAGGACCTGCACATGTTCCTCGGCGAGCGTCTCGAGTCGCGCGTCATAGAGATGGACCGCAACCGCAACAATGTCGTGCTTTCTCGCCGCGTGGTGCTCGAAGAGGACCGCAAGCAGGAGCGCCAGGACATCCTCAACAAGCTGGTCAAGGGCATGATCCTCCCCGGCGTTGTCTCCTCGATCGTCGACTTCGGCGCGTTCGTGGACCTCGGCGGCATCGACGGTCTGGTGCACATCTCCGAGCTCTCGTGGAGCCACGTCAACCACCCGTCCGAGGTCGTCGCTGTGGGTGACAAGGTCGAGGTGCAGGTGCTGGACGTCGATCTCTCCCGCGAGCGCATCTCGCTCGGTCTCAAGCAGACCCAGGACGACCCGTGGAAGCAGATGGTCAAGGAGTTCCAGGTCGGCACGATCATGGACGGCAAGGTCACCAAGATCGTCCCATTCGGCGCGTTCGTGGAGATCGGCAACAACGTCGAGGGCCTGGTGCACATCTCCGAGATGGCGCGCGGTCACGTCGAGAAGCCGGAAGACGTCGTGGCTGTCGGCGACGACATCAAGATCAAGATCATGGACGTCGACCTGGAGCGCCGTCGCATCTCGCTCTCCATCCGCGCTGCCAACGAGGAGCTCGGCCTGCCCGATCCCGCCGGCATCATGCCTCGCGAGGACGTGGAGGGCGCCGAGGGCGAGGAGGCCATCGAGCCGGTTGAAGCGGCGGAAGCCGGGGAGCCGGAAGTCGAGGTCAACGAGGCCGCGGAGGAGCCCGAGGCCGCGGAGGAGCCAGAGGTCGAGGCCGCGGAGGAGCCACAGGCCGAGGCCGCGGAGGAGCCAGAGGTCGAGGCCGCGGAGGAGCCACAGGCCGACGCCGCGGAGGAGCCAGAGGCCGACGCCGAAGAGGGCGAGCCCGCAGAAGAATAGCGTCCGACACCGACGCACGCACAACTCACGGGGCCGGACTTCGCGGATGCGAGGTGCGGCCCCGAACCATCGGGAGGCAAGTATGTACGTCTTGGCACTGACCGGGGGGCTGGGATCGGGAAAGTCGACCGCGGCCGAAGTGTTCGCTGATGCCGGCGCGGTCGTCATCGATCTCGACGACGTCGCCAAGACGCTGCTCGACCAGGCGTCGGCCGTCCGCGATCGCGCGGTCTCGGCATTCGGGGACTCCGTGCTCGCCGAAGACGGCAGCATCGACAGGGCCACGCTGGCCTCGGCCGCGTTCGCGTCGGAGGAGGCAACGGCGCGCCTCAACGCGATAGTCCACCCGGCGGTCCTGGCCGCCGTCGCGGGTGCGCTCGACACGCTCGCATTGCAGGGCGAGCCGCCACGAGCGGTCGTGCTGGTCATCCCGCTTCTGGCCGAGTCCCCGCTGTTCCTCGAGCCGGTCGACGCCGTCCTCGCCATCTCCTCGAGCGAGGAGGCGCGGCTCGAACGGGCCGTCGCTCGCGGCATGTCGCGTGAGGACGCGGAGAACCGCATGGCGCGGCAGGCCGGCGATGCCGAGCGGCGCGAGATCGCCGACTACGTCATCGAGAACGACGGCAGTCTCGACGAGTTCCGCGAGGCTGTCAGAGCCTTCTGGGAAACTGAGATCCTGCCAAGGGATGTGTAGGGCCGTTCGATGCGCGAGCTGAAGGTCGTATCCGAGTTCGAACCGGCGGGCGATCAGCCGAGCGCGATCGCCGCCCTGGCCGACGGTGTGCGCTCAGGACTGAAGGACCAAACGCTCCTCGGCGTCACCGGCTCGGGCAAGACCTTCACGATGGCCAAGCTCATCGAGGCCGTGCAGAAGCCGACGCTCATCCTCGCACCCAACAAGACGCTCGCCGCGCAGCTGGCGAGCGAGATCCGCGACGTCATGCCCGACAACGCGGCCATGTACTTCGTTTCGTACTATGACTACTACCAGCCCGAGGCGTACGTGCCGTCCACCGACACCTTCATCGAGAAGGACGCAAGCATCAACGCAGAGGTGGAGAAGCTGCGCCACGCCGCCACTGCGGCGCTCCTTTCCCGGCGCGACGTGGTTGTCGTGGCGAGCGTCTCGTGCATCTACGGTATCGGCTCGCCTGAAGACTACGCCGGGATGGCGGTCTTCCTCTCCGAGTCGGCCACCTACGACCGCGACCAGCTCATCCGCGATCTCATCGACATCCAGTACGACCGCAACGACTACGACCTGCAACGCGGTATGTTCCGCGTACGTGGGGATGTGCTCGACATCTTCCCGCCGTACGCCGACGTGCCGGTGCGCGTGGAGTTCTTCGGCGATGAGATCGAATCGATCACCGAGGTCGACCATCTCACCGGCGAGATCGTGAACCGCTTCAGCGCGACTCCGATCTGGCCTGCGACCCACTACGTCACACCGGCCGAGAAGCTCAGGGCCTCCGTGGCGACGATTCGCGAGGAACTCAACGAGCGCCTCGGTCAGCTGAACGCCGAGGGCAAACTGCTCGAGGCGCAGCGCCTCGAGATGCGGACGTCCTACGACCTCGAGATGCTCGAGGAGATGGGGTTCTGCAATGGTATCGAGAACTACTCCCGCCACTTGGACGGCCGCCGTCCCGGAGAGCCGCCGCACACCCTGATCGACTACTTCGGCGATGACTTCCTCTGCATCATCGATGAGAGCCACGTGACCGTGCCCCAGCTGCACGGGATGTACGAGGGCGACCGGTCGCGCAAGATCACGCTCGTGGAGCACGGCTTCCGGCTGCCGAGTGCGCTCGACAACCGGCCGCTCAAGTTCGAGGAGTTCCGGGCGCGCGTGCCGCAGACCGTATTCGTCTCGGCCACGCCAGGCGATTTCGAGATGCGCGCGGCGCAGAAGGTGGTCGAGCAGATCATCCGCCCCACAGGACTGGTCGACCCCGCGATCGAGGTGCGGCCCACGCACGGGCAGATCGACGACCTCATGAGCGAGGTTCGGGAGCGAGCCGAGCGCAACGAGCGCACACTCGTCACCACGCTCACAAAGAAGATGGCCGAGGACCTCGCAGACTACCTCTTCGAGCACGGTCTGAAGGTCCGATACATGCACTCGGACATCGGCACGCTCGAGCGGGTGGAGATTCTCCGCGACTTGAGGGCGGGCGTGATCGACTGTCTCGTTGGCATCAACCTGCTACGTGAAGGCCTCGATCTGCCCGAAGTCGCCCTCGTGGCGATCCTCGATGCCGACAAGGAGGGCTTCTTGCGCAACCACAGGTCGCTCATCCAGACGATCGGTCGGGCAGCGCGCAACGTGTCGGGCGAGGTCATCCTCTACGCCGACAAGGTCACGGAGTCGATGCGTACCGCCATAGAGGAGACCGACCGCCGTCGCAATCTCCAGCTGGCATTCAACGAGAAGCACGGCATCGAGCCGCGGACCATCCGGAAGGCGATACACGATATCGCACAGTACGTGCGCGAGACACAGGCGGGACTCGAGCCGGCAGTCGACGTGGCGCGCGAGCTGTCCGAGATGCCGCGCGCCGAGCTTGCCCGCATCGTCGCGGCGATGGAGGAGGACATGCACGTGGCCGCGGAGTCGCTCGACTTCGAGGCTGCGGCGCGACTGCGAGATCAAGTCGTGAAGCTCAAGTCGGAGATCGAGGCGGCCACCACAGACGAAGTCTTGGCGCGCTTGAAACAGGGCGCCCGCCGTGGGAGCGCCCACGGCGTGAAGAAGCGCAGGCGCTAAGGCCGCAGCCGCCGGACGCGACTAGTCCGCAATCGCCAGCATGTCGATACGGTTGACCGTGCCGTTTGCCACGGTCACTACCCACTGATCGGTCATGGAGTCCGGCATCGCGCCCATGTCGCCACCTGTCCACGATTTCAGGGCGGCGACGGTCGCAGGGACCATCGTCAGGTTCTCGACTCCGCCGGTGCAATAGCGCACCACCGCGTCGTCGGCGATCGGGTAGGTCTCGATCGCGTCGCTTTCGTCCACGTAGAGGATCCCATTCGGCGGGACGGTCATGCCGTGAGACGACGCGTACGCAGTCGCCTCCTCCTCGACGAAGATGTCGAAGAAGTCGAAGTCGCCCTTCCACGAACCGGCGGAACCCCTGACCGCACGGACGCGGGCGAACCGGGTGAAGGAAGGCCCGGTCTCGGTTCCCGAAGTAGGAGTGGGCTCCACGCTCTCGGTGGCCGCCGTGCTTGATGCGCTCTCGGCGGGCGCGGTCTCTTCGGTGGACTCGGCAGTCGTCTCCTCGGCGGCCGGGGGCTCCGCGGACGTCGCGAACCAGACGATTCCGCCCACCAGGAGCGCCAGCAGAAGGACTGCGGCGGGCACCGTCCACTTGGGAAGAGCACGCTTCCGCGGTCGGGTCGATCGGGTCGCTTCGGCCATTGCGTCTCCTGACATCTGATCCGGACGGCTAGGGGACGGTTCCACGACCACTGTGACGCATCCGGCACCCGTCGTGAACCCGCAGGGTCAGTTTGTTGGCGCGCGTGGCTTCGCGAAGGGACCGCGCGGGCGACACCGCTGGCTACGGCACGTACTGCGCCTCGATCGACGTGACGGTCCCGTTCGTCACCTGCACCCAGTAGATCGTCGCCATGAAGGCCTCGGCGTGCGATCCGCTCAGCGCGGCCACCCACTGGTCGAGCGTGATCGTGTGCCCGTCAGGATCCGAGTATCCATCGTCGGTGGTGACGACGAAGACGGGAATGCCCGACTGGATCGGGAACTCTCTGATCTTCGGGTTGTCGTTCACGACGTAATAGTCGTTGGGCGGCGGGGATTCGTCACCGTGTGCCGTGGCCGCCGCGGCCGCCGCATCCCCGGTAAGCCACTGCACGTAGTCGATGCGCATCACGTAGGCGCCTGGCGAGCCGGTGATCTCGACGATCAGGCCCGGTTGCCGCTCGGTGGGCCCGGTCGTCGGCGGTTCGGTCACGGCGGGCGGCTCGGTCTCGGC